>JAPPMP010000011.1:6099-97993 GCA_028819005.1 Acidimicrobiaceae bacterium | reverse complement strand
CATCGAACTCGACCGCATCCAAGAATGCAACAACAACTAGAAGACAACCACCACCACAACAGCGACACCGGTCCACACCGGATCACCACAACACCAGTCCAGCCGACAACACCCCCAATGGCGGCGCGAGCACATCGTCGTCGATTCGGGCGCGACCAAGCCGGTCAAGCACTTCAGCGATCAACGGATCTCCCATGATCTGCCTCCATTCAACACCAGCGACAAGGCTCGCGATACTCCCCGCTTGAAACGAATGAGATGTTCAACCGTAGGCACCTGTGTTACGTCTCCTTGGGTATTTGGGACGCATTCCCGCGCCGAGTTGAACCCGCAACGTACCCAGGCCTTGTGACAGCCAAAGCGCCCGCGCTTCCCCTATAGAGCAAGAAATGCAAACCTGCTTGAACTAGACCAGCCATTCGAGGGCGCGGAATGCGCCCATGCCGCGCGGGTCGCAGAGGGCTTCGGCTTCGCTGATGCGGCTGCGGGCCCGCAGGGCGGCCAGGCCACCGATATGGGCCGACTCCTGCCACTGGCGTTTGCCCTCGGCCACGAGTTCATCAATGCCGTGCGCTCGCAGGAAGTCCGCTTGGGTGCGGTTCGAGTCGGCTCGGCGAACCAGCTCGAGTTGATCGGTGGCGACGTCGGCGGTGACGTCACAGGTTCCAGGATCTTCGAGCCAGCGATTCGAATCGCCCGCACCGTGCCGCGTGTGGGTGCGCAACCAGGACCCCCGGGCGGCGAGTTCGATTCTCCATACGTCCTCACGGTCGCTACTATCCCAACAGTGAGCAACGACAACGATTCGGACCTTGAGCAGGAGACTGTTGACGGCCTCTCTGGCCAGGTCCGTGATATCACTGTGAGCGGACTCCCCCAAGGATACGACTACAAGGCAACCCGTTATGCAGACGTCATCCTCAAAGAAGCTTTCCCCAATCGCTTCGCTGACCTGCAGTCAGCACTTGACTCGTTCAGACCTACTCTGGATGAACTCCGATCAGGAGGAGGTGGGAGGACCGTTTTCGTCAAGCGGTTCGACGAGTCTCTAGCGAACCGACTCGAAGACGAACGAACCATCTGGGGTAAACAGAACATCACCATTGAAAAAGGGATTGGATTTGATGGGACGGTGACGCCTGTTTCAAAGGTCCGCGGGCATGAGATAGACATGTTTGGTCTGGGTTCGGCAGCACAGCCCCTTCCCGGAGTCGCCGTTGAGATGGAGTGGAACAACAAGGACCCGTTCTTCGACCGCGACCTAATCAACTTCCAGGCACTTCACCATGAAGGGGCGATCGCGGTAGGAGTCATCATCACGCGGGGAGCGGACCTCCAGAATCTCATATCTACAGTGATCCGGAGCAAGTACGGAGGTTTCAAGTACGGAACCTCGACTACGCACTGGGACAAGCTGGTACCGAGAGTCAATCTGGGCGGCGGGGGTGAATGCCCTCTACTTCTCATTGGGATCCGCCCCGACAGAATCGACGGTATCGATCTTGCACACGTTGTCCGTGAGAAACTAAATGATGCAGACCTTCTCAGGGAGACTTGGCGCGACACTTACAAGAGCTGGAACGAAGCTAAACCGGTTTTTGACAAACTCCGAAACGACGCCCTCGAACTCCTTCCTCCTGTGTCGAACATATAGTCCGCGGAGTCCATGAGGTTCAACCATAGGCTGCATACAGTTGGCCTCGTGGTGTCACCTGATCATCCGCTTCGTTACCCCAAGAGACCCAACCGGGCCTCGAATACCGAGCGAACAATTCAAGATACGGCCCGGGCGAACAATCTTCAATGACATCGTACTGTTCGTCAGGTTTGCGTGAATGCTCGCGCTTTCTCGTTTCGATCATGTTGACCTGCCGACGGCCGGGCGCAAGCGTTCGCATGCTGCCTCTCACACCAAACAGGATCAATTCGGTCACATTCCGAAAGTAGAATCCCACACCTCTCCCGTCAGGTCCGCCGTCTTTGCGGCGCTTGGCCCACACGATATTGGACTTGTAGGTAAACCCCCAGGACTCCATGACCTGTAGCCCGTCAGCGATGAGTGCGTTCGGTACCCACAGATAAAGATGCGCGTTGTCGGTCAGCACTTCCGGGATGGGGAGTGCCCGAATCTCAGCCGTCGTCATTGTGTCGTACCGTGACAACCGCCGATGCTCCGGTGCCACCTTGCCCGTACGATTCATGAACCGCCAAGGTGGATCAGCCAAGATTGTCGAGAATGGTCCTCCTTCCACAGTCCGGAGATCCTCGGAAGCGGATTGAACTCCTGCTCCGCGAGGTGCTGCCACCGCAAGTTCTTCTCTGGACTTGGGCACGACTCGGATTTCGTGCCCAAGAACTTCGGCCAACGAAGCGAGCGTGGAAATCTGCGGATTGCGGTCATTTCCTGAGAACAACCGCCTAAGCGACGCCGGTTGAGTATCGGCCAACCGGGCCAGCTCCGCTTTGGAGAGTCCCGCCTTCCGGCGAGCATTGTCTAGTTCTTTCAATAGCGTGTTCGTTTCCATCTGAGACCAACGTAACACCTGTGTTACGTCTCCTTGGGTATTTGGGACGCATTCCCGCGCCGAGTTGAACCCGCAACGTACCCAGGCCTTGTGACAGCCAAAGCGCCCGCGCTTCCCCTATAGAGCAAGAAATGCAAACCTGCTTGAACTAGACCAGCCATTCGAGGGCGCGGAATGCGCCCATGCCGCGCGGGTCGCAGAGGGCTTCGGCTTCGCTGATGCGGCTGCGGGCCCGCAGGGCGGCCAGGCCACCGATATGGGCCGACTCCTGCCACTGGCGTTTGCCCTCGGCCACGAGTTCATCAATGCCGTGCGCTCGCAGGAAGTCCGCTTGGGTGCGGTTCGAGTCGGCTCGGCGAACCAGCTCGAGTTGATCGGTGGCGACGTCGGCGGTGACGTCACAGGTTCCAGGATCTTCGAGCCAGCGATTCGAATCGCCCGCACCGTGCCGCGTGTGAGTGCGCATCCAAGAACCCCTCGCTGAGAGCTCCGCTGTGGCGCCGCCATAGTCGAGCACCACCACACGGCCTGCGTGCAACGACCCGAGCGCTTCGGTGAGCCAGTCCCGCGCGGCCGTCTGTCTCACGACCTGCAACCCCTCAGAACCGTGCGCACCGACCAGAGCGCTGAGTTCTTCGACAACCACGGACGACTCAGGTACCGGAAGCGCAACCGTGGCGAATTGGTTGAGATCAGGCCCTTCAATGATCCGCAACTCATACCAGTGGCCACCACAGCGCTCATAAAGGTCGAACCCCAGGTTGTCCAGCAGCTCGTTCGCCAACACGATCCCGACCGGAGCGGGCTCGCTGGGACCCGTCGCGGCCGACGCCACCGACGGATGCTCGGGGTGTTGAGCCCGCTGCGCAGCCGACCGCTCTATTGCATGCCATATGAGCGCGCCACGGCGAAGCGCGTCGGGTTCAGCGGCAAGAACCGACCGCGCCAGCGTGCCTGGTCCGGCGCCCCATTCATAGACAGGAAACTGCTCCGGGTATCCGAAGTCTCGCCACCAGGCGTCGATTGCCCGAGCCAGCACAGCGCCGAACAGGGGGCCGACCTCAGGCGCGGTAAGGAAGTCCCCCCGTCGCCCGGCTCGGCCACCTGTCTGATAGAAGCCCTCGCCTTCGTCGTAGAGCGCCGCGTCCACGAACTCCGACACCGGGATCGGCCCCTGTTCAGTGATCTGTCGACGCAACCGATCCGCGAGACTCGCCACGACTGACGGATTCGCTCAGAAGCGGCTTTCGACCTCAGCCTTGAGCTCTTTGTTGAAGCTGTCGTAGCCCGAGCGGAGCACCTCCGCGAGCGCCTCGGCTGAGAAAGCCTCACTATTGCCCATGAGCCGGTCGGTCTGCACGAACAGGGTCGCCACACCGTCGGTGGTCTCGATGATGTAGTGGTGGTCGTCGACGATGCCGGGAGCGAACCAGATCTCATCAGACCAGCCGAACGAGCGACCCTCCACCCAGGATATGGAATCGTGCGGGAACGGAAGCGACTCACCTCCAGTCAAGAAGAACGCTGTCACCGCACCGCCGTCTTCCAAGTCGCCGACCAGACCTTGGAACGTGGTGCTCCATTCGGGCATCGTGTCGAAATCGGTGAGCACCTCCCACACCTGCTCGGGCGTCGCTTCGATGACGACGTCGCTGTAGACGAGCAGTGAACCGTCGTCCTGGGGCTGTATCTCAGCAGTCGCACGGTACAGATCCAACATCTCGACAGCCGGCTCCTCGGTCGTCGTAGTGGTCGGCGCCGCAGTAGTGGTCGGCGCCACCGTGGTCGTAGTGGTCGGCGCCGCAGTAGTGGTCGGCGCCGCCGTGGTCGTAGTGGTCGAAGCTGCGGCTGTGGTGGTCGTTTGAACCGCCTCGGATGCAGAGTCGTCGTCACCGCATGACACCGCGGCCAGCACTACGACAGCAATGAGGACGGCACGAACAATCCGTCCCCTGCGTCGTTGGTCCTTGCGTTCAACGGCTGTTCTGTAGGTCATGTCTTCTCCTCCTGACCGAGTCATCGTAGCGCTCAAGAACTTCGATCAGCCTCCGGCCAGCAGGCTCACCTCAGTGAAGCGGCCGACCACATCACCCGGAATCACACCCATGGCAACAGTGATCACCGCCGTGAGGGTGAGCGCCACACCCAATGACATTGGGACATTCACGGGAGTCAGATCGCCGTCCGGGGCATCCTCAGCCCACATGCCGAATCCGATTCGGGCGTAATAGTAAAGGGCGATCACCGAGTTGACCGCTACGAATATCCCCAACACCAGGCCAGATGCTGTGTCTGCCTCAATGAGCGCCTCCATCACCCTAAACTTGGCCAGCCAGCCTCCCAATGGCGGGATGCCGGCCAGGGAGAACAGGAAGATCGTCATGGCGACGGTGAGTCCGGGGGCGTAGTGGAACAGACCCCGGTAGTCGGAGATCTCAGCGGACCGGGTCTTGCGAGCGACCGCAATCACCACCGCGAAAGCACCGAGGTTCATCGCCGCGTAGATCACCAGATATGTGACAGAGGCGGTGAGGGCCTTGTCTGGCGGCACGGTTCCGGCCACAGCGAGCGGTGCCAGCATGTATCCCGCCTGGGCAACCCCCGAGTACGCGAGCAGGCGCACGATGTTGGTCTGACGCAACGCCATCAAGTTCCCAGCCGTCATCGAAGCTGCCGCCAAAGCCCACATCAGCGGTTCGAAGACGTCGTCGCGTCCGAGGAAGCCGACGAACAGCAAGTTCATCAACGCCACGAAACCTGCTGCTTTGGAGGCCACCGAAATGAACGCTGTGACCGGCGTGGGCGAGCCCTCGTAGGTGTCGGGCGCCCAAGTGTGGAACGGGAACGCCGACACCTTGAAAGCGAACCCGACCACCACGAAGATGATCCCCAGCACCACCACCGCAGACGGACTGGCCGGCTCACTGACGGCGTCGTTGACGTCAACCAGCAGAGTCGATCCCGAGGCTCCGTACAGCAGGGACATGCCGTAGAGCATCACCGCTGAGGCGAACACCCCCATCAGGTAGTACTTGAGACCCGCCTCGTTGCTCTTGAGGTCGCGTTTGCGCCAGGTGACCAGCATGTACGCCGGGATCGACAACAGTTCGAGGGCGACGAAGATCGAGATGAGGTCGCGGGCTGAGGCCATCAGGATCATGCCGAGGATCGAGCTCAACAGCAGGCCGTAGTACTCGTTCTCCCAGTAGTCGCCCTCGGCGATGTAGTCGGTCGACATCAACACGACCACATAGCCCGCCAGCACGAATGTGGCCTTCATGATCAGGCTGTAGTCGTCGACCACGAATCCGCCGTTGAACATCGACCGGTCGTCGCCGGCCAGAGCCAGGGTGATGATCGGCACCAACGTCGCCAGCAGGGCCAGAGAGGCGAGCGGCGCGGCGATCCGTCGAGCCCGCTCGAGCCAGCCGATGTCGATCATCGTGATCAGAGCACCGAAACCGAGCAGGGTGAGTTCGGGCGCGGCCGCGTGCCAGTCGATCGCCGGCCGAACAAACTCGGCCGCTCCGAACATCGGCGCGATACCGGCGAGCACTGTCAGCCCCCACCCGACCCTGAAGAGGCGGCCGCCTCAGCGACCTCGCATCCTGTGAGGGTAATGCAGTTGTTGAGCGACTGGCCCACCGCCGGGTCTGTCACCTCGAAGATCAAGCCAGGTGCGACTCCGAACAGCACGATCCCGAAGAGCAGCGGCGCCCAGGCGATCCACTCGGTCGTTGAGACGTCGGTGATATTAGGGTCGTCTGCGAATTCTGCGGGCGGCTCCCCCATCGCGGTGCGCTGCAGCAGCCACAGCAGATATCCGGCAGCGAGCACCGTGCCGATGGCCGCCACGACCATGTAGACATGGAAGGTCTTCTCCGAGAGCCCCACGGCGGGTTCGTACGCCGCAAGGATCGCGGGGAACTCTCCCCAGAACCCGGCAAGGCCGGGCAGGCCGAGCGAGGCCATCGACACGAATCCCAGAATCCAGCCCAGGCGCGGGGCCTGAGCAAGCATCCCGCCGAGCCGTTTGATCTCCAGGGTGTGATAGCGCTCCTTGACCGAACCCGCAATGAAGAAGAGCATCCCGGTGATCAGCCCGTGCGCCACCATTCCGAAGATCGCCGCGTTGATGCCGAAATCGGTCAATGTGGCAATGCCGAGCATCACAAAGCCCATATGGGCAACCGATGAGAAGGCGATGAGGCGTTTCATGTCGGTCTGGGCCAGACAGCCGAGAGCGCCGTAGATGATCCCGATCACCGCCAGCAGGCCGATCCACGGCGCCCAAGCCTCCGCTGCCTCGGGCAGCATCGGGATGGCGATACGGATGAAACCGTACGTGCCGAGCTTCAGCAGCACCGCAGCCAGGATGACCGAACCCTGGGTCGGTGCTTCGGTGTGGGCGTCGGGCAGCCAGGTGTGGAACGGGAACATCGGGACTTTCACCCCGAAACCGAGGAACATGCCCGCGAAGACCAGCAATTGCGTGCCCCTGGCGATCCCCTCGCCGGCGTTCTCAGTCAGCACCAGCATGGAGAACGTGTCCGCCTCTGTGAGGAAGTACAGAGCCAGGAACGACAACAGCATCAGCGCCGAGCCGAACAGTGTGAACAGGAAGAACTTCAACGAGGCGTAACGCCGGTTCTCGCCGCCCCAGACCGCGATCATGAAGAACATCGGCAGCAGCACGACCTCGAAGAACACGAAGAACAGCACCAAGTCCTGAGCCACGAACGTGCCGATCATCCCCGTCTCCAGGATCAAGGACAGGATCAGGAACGCTTTGGCATTGCCGGGTTCGGGTATGTGATTCCAGGAGTAGACGAACACCAGCGGCATGATCAGGGCGGTGAGCGCGATCAGCGGCAGTGACATGCCGTCGACGCCGATAGTGTAACCCGCCCCGATCACCTCGATCCATTCGGCGTCCGCGAAGTACTGCAACACCCCGGCTTTGCCATAGTTGAAGTCGATCAACAAGAAGGCGGCGAGTCCCAAGGTGACCAGAGAGGTGAGCAGGGCCACCTGCTTGTGGGACTGCTCATCTTGTTGGGGGATCAAGACCATGATCAGCGCCCCGACGAGCGGAGCGAAGACCAGGACTGTGAGCAACCAGTTGTTGTCGGTGATTGTTTCCATGTCGAGAAGATTCCTGGGTTAGAGAGCGAAGATGATTAAGAAGGTTCCGGCGAGCACGGCCGCCATTGCGAACAGGATTGCGGCGTAGTTCTGGACTTTGCCGGAGTTGATCTGGCGGAGTTCCTCACCGGTTGCGTCCGACACTCGGCCTGAACCGTCGACGAAACCGTCGATGACGCTCTGGTCCACCACGTCGTAGACATGGCGGCCCACCAGCACCGCGGTTTCGCCGGCTTTGTCGACCGTGCGGTCGATTACTTTCTGGTTGACCCAGTAAGCGGCTCGCGCCAGCGGACCCTTGGTGAAGGCGACGATGACTCCCTCGTAGAGATGGTCGAGGTAGTACTTGTTGACGAGTACTCTGTGGCCGGCCCCGGCCAGGGCATTGGACTTGGACAGGCCGTCGGGCAGCTCGGTGAGCGACTGCTGCGTTTGGTCGGCCAATCGATCCACCTTCACGAAGTAGTAGTAGATCGCTGCCCCGGCGCCCGCCAGAGCCACGACACTCGCCACCACGGCCAACGACCAAGATGGGGTCGCGTGGTCGATCGCCGGGAAATACGACGATTTGTACGGTTCCACGTAGTGGCCGAATCGTTCCGTCCACGAGTCGCCGACGAGCTGGAAACCGGCGGGAAGGTTGGCGAAACCGGCAACGACAGCCAGCCCCGACAGAATGTAGAGCGGCACCAGGATGCGCGGTCCCGACTCGTGGGGGTCGCCGTGGGCATGGCCGCCGTGGGCATGGCCGCCGTGTTCATGGCCGCCGTGGGCATGGCCGCCGTGGGCATGACCGCCGTGGGCATGGCCGCCGCGGAACTCCCCGTGGAAGGTCAGATAAACGCAACGGGTCATGTAGGCGGCGGTGAGCGCGGCCCCGAACACGCCCATCAACAGATGGAAGGTGTAGGCGCCGTTGCCGCCGGTGCCGCCGAAGAGCCCCCAGCCTCCGGTGCCGACGAGGATCTCGTCCTTGGACCAGAACCCGGCCAGCGGGAACAACCCGGCCAGAGCCAGCGAACCGATGATGAACGTGATGTAGGTCTTGGGCATGAACTTGCGCATTCCGCCCATGTCCTTCTTCATGTCGAACGAATGCACGGCATGGGCGACCGACCCCGAGCCCAAGAAGAGGTTGGCTTTGAAGAAGGCGTGGGTGAAGAGATGGAAGACCGCCGCGGTCCACGCCCCAACACCGAGCGCCATCACCATGTAGCCGAGCTGAGAGACGGTCGAATAGGCCAGCACCTTCTTGATGTCGTCCTGCACGAACGCGAGCAGCCCGCCGAAGACCAGGGTGACGGCGCCGATGGTGGCCATCAGGTTGATGCTCGACCCGCCGATCTGCATCCCCTCGAAGAAGACCGGGTAGAGCCGGGCGATCATGAAGACCCCGGCGACGACCATGGTGGCTGCGTGGATCAACGCTGAGACCGGGGTGGGGCCGGCCATGGCGTCGGGCAGCCAGGTGTGCAGTATGAACTGACCCGATTTCGACATCACGGCGGCCATCAGGCACAGCGACGCCACGACCAGCGCGGTGTGTCCGACCTCTCCTTGCACGATCGCTTCGTTGATCTTGATCGTGTCGAAGGTGTGGCCGCCGCCGGCAGCGAAGAACAGCGTGATCGTGCCGATGATCAGGCCGACGTCGCCGACCCGGTTGGTGAGGAACGCTTTCAGGGCGGCGTCGGAGTTGGGTTTCTCCTCCCACCAATGCCCGATCAGCACGAACGAGCAGACGCCGACGAGCTCCCAGCCGACGATCATCTGCAGGATGTTGTCGCTGAGGACGAAGAACAGCATTGCCGCGGTGAACAACGAAAGGAACGCGAAGAAGTGGGTGTAGCGCTTGTCGTCGCCCACGTAGTCGGTGCTGTAGACGTGCACCAGCAGCGACACGATCGTCACCACCAACAGCATCATCACCGACAGCCCGTCGACGAGAACCCCCGCGCCGAACTCGACTCCACCTGATTGCAGCCATTGCGTGGAGTTTTGGACCGCAACGTAGCTTTCGCCGGGCGTAGCCGGAGCCCCGGAAGCGGCGTCGGGGAGAACGAAATTGTCGCGATGCTGGATCCAGGCGAAACCGGCGCATACGGCCAACAGGAACGAGAGCGAAACCGCAGCGATGCCCAGTTCGGCGCCCCTGTAGCGCATGCGTTTGCCGAAGAAGAGGATCCCCACGAACGACAACGCAGGCAGCAGGGGAACGAGCCACGCGTACTCGAGGAACCAGTTCGCGCTGTGGGCCACAGTCGACGAGGTCGGCACCGAGCTAGGTTCAGCAAACCCGAAAAGAAACGACACAGGTCAGCCCTTCATGAGATCGATCTCGGAGAGGTCGATGCTGCGACGGTTGCGGTAGATGAGCAGGACAATGGCCAGGCCGATACCGACTTCAGCAGCGGCCACAGCGATGGTGAACAGGGCGAACACCTCGCCGCCCACATCCGCGGTGAGGGCGCCGAAGGCGACGAGGTTTATGTTCACTGCGTTCAGGATCAGTTCGATCGACATCAGCACCAGCACGCCGTTCTTGCGCGCCAGAACCCCGTACACGCCTATGCAGAACAACACCGCAGACAGCAGCAGGAACTGATTCAACAACATCGGCTGCGCTCCCCAGAGGCCGAGCGGATCGCCGGACAACCTCCGCGCTCCAACAGCTCCGATCGCGAGGCCGTGGCCCGAGCGGCCCGTGAGCGAAGCGGACAAGAGCGGGAAAACGACGGCCCACGACGCGAAGAATTTTCCAATCCGCGCATCAACTCAGTCCTTCCGCGCCACGACGATGGCGCCGATCAGCGCTGCCAACAACAACACGGAGACCGCTTCGAACGCCACGATGTACTGCGAGAAGATGGCGTCCGACACGACGTTGACCGATTGGGGGTTTTCGATGACCAGACGGCCGTCTTCATAAGTGTGGATCAAACCAGTCGCCATCACCGCGAAAAGCAGCACTCCCACCACCGCGGCCATGACCCTCTTCTCGTCGCCCACCGACTCGTCGTCACCGAGCGACGCACGCGTCAACATCACCCCGAACAGGAACAGCACCACCACCGCGCCGATGTAGACCAGCACCTGGGTGACCGCCACGAAATCCGAGCCGAGCAGGATGAACTGCGCGGCCACCCCGGCCAGAACCACCACGAGCCAGAGCGCCGCATGCACGACGTTGCCGGTCGTGACGACACGCACCGCCGAGAAGACCATCGCCGCGGCGATGACCGCGAAGAAGACGTTCTGCGCCACATAGAGGTCGGCGTCGGCGGACAGTGCGGCGAGCAGGCTCATGTAGGCGGCACCTTCAGCTTCTTCTGCTGCGAACCGGCCTCATAGTCCTCAAAGTCGGGGACCGTCTCCATCCACTCCGACAGACGCGACATGTCGTGCAGCAGATCCGCGATCCGGGGTTCGGAGAACTCGTACTCGGGGCTCCAGAACAGCGCCTCGAAGGGGCAGACCTCGACGCAGATCCCGCAGAACATGCACAGTGCATAATCGATGTCGAAACGGTCGAGTATGTTGCGCTGACGCGGCTTTCCACCCGCCCGCCTCGGTGGCGCCTTCTCCTTGTGGCCCTCGATGTAAATGCACCAGTCCGGGCATTCACGGGCGCACAGCATGCATGCTGTGCAGTTCTCCTCGTGAAGCGCGATCACCCCGCGGGCACGGGTCGGCGGCGCCTCCTTCTCGTGGGGGTACTGCACCGTCTCGGCGCCCTTCACCGGCGAAGGGATCGGTTTCTTGACCCCGCCGGGGAAGATCGTGCGCATCATGGTCGACCCGGTGACTCCGAGTCCTTTGATGAGTCCTGGTATGAGTGCCATAAGTACCTGCCGGCCTAGAAGGCGACCTTGAGAATGCCCGTCACCACGATGTTGGCGAGAGCAATGGGGATGAGGAATTTCCATGCGAGACGCTGCAGCTGGTCTTCACGGAAGCGGGGCATCGTGAACCGGGTCCAGAACACCAGGAAAGTCAGGCCGACGATCTTCACGAGCATCACCAACGGGCCCAGCAAGTTCATGACGTCGGCGCCGGGATCGATCCCCGGGATGTACCAGCCGCCCAGGAACAGCACCGAAGCCACCGCTGCGAACACCCCGGCGGTCGCGAATTCGCCGATGAAGAACAACAGGAACCGCATCCCCGAGTACTCGGTCATGTAGCCGGTCACCAGTTCGGACTCGGCCACGGGCATGTCGAACGGCGCCTGGGCCAGCTCGGCCTGCATCGCGATCAAGAAGATGATGAACGCCACGCCCTGGGTGAGGATGTACGGGTTCCCGACGATGCCCAAGCCGAAAATCTCGCCGTTCGCCTGGGCATAGACGATGTCGGCCATGTTCATCGTGCCCGCTTGGATCACCACGCCGACCACCGCGAGGATCAGCGGCAGTTCATAGGCGATGAGCTGCCCGGTCGCGCGCAGGCCGCCGAGCAGCGAGTATTTGTTGGACGATCCCCAACCCGCCATGAGAATGCCGAGCACCGAGACCGACGAGACCGCGAGGCCCAGGTAGATCCCCAGATCGCTGTTGTGGTGATCGATGAACCAGGCGTCGGGACCCGCCGGGACCACCACAACCAACAGGAACGTGGAGGCGAGCACCACGAACGGCGCCGCTCCGAACACGAACCTGTCGGCTTTGGCGGGGAAGATGTCCTCTTTCTGGATGTGTTTGCCTACTTCAGCCAGCAGCTGGAGCGAACCGTAGGGACCGGCCTCCATCGGGCCGAGGCGGCTCTGCATGAAAGACACGGCCTTGAACAGATGCATGTAGACGAGCGCGCCCGCGACCAGCAGGACCGCTGCCAGTGCGGCGCCGACACGGATGCCGGTCTGCTGCCAGTAGGCGAGCTCAGCGAACACCTGGGTCGTGCTCACCGGTCAATGTCTCCCAGGATGAAGTAGAGACTGCCCAGGATCGTGATGATGTCGGGGACGTACACACCGGTCAGCAACCACGGGGTTATCGACATGTTGTTGAACGAGGCCGAGCGGATCTTGACCCGGAACGGCGCCAGGCCACCCTTGGAGACCACGTAGTAGCCCATCACCCCGAGCGGATTCTCGGTCTCGACGTAGGCCTCGCCTGCGGGAACCTTGATGATGCGGGGGACTTTGGCCATGATCGGACCGCTGGGAAGGCCGTCGAGAAGCTGGTCGACCATCCTGGTGGACTCCCGGACCTCTTGAAGGCGGACCCAGAATCGACTGAACGAATCACCGTCGGGATGGGTCCAGACCCGCCAGTCGAGCTCGTTGTGTACCAGGCCTCCTGCGCCGGTGGTGCCGTCGCGTCGCACATCCCAGTCCACCCCGGATCCGCGGATGTTGGCGCCCGAGAGTCCGTAGGACAGGCCGATGTCTGCAGGAACCACACCGATTCCGCGGGTGCGGGCTTGGAAGATCTCGTTGCCCATCACCAACTCTTCGATCTCGTTGCAGAACGAGCGCATCTTTTTCATGACCTGCTTGGTCTCGACGATCCAGCCCTTGGGAAGGTCGTCTTTGAGGCCGCCGATCCGGTCGAAGTTGGGGTGGAAGCGCCCTCCGGTGGCCGCTTCGATCTGGTTGAGAATGTGCTCCCGGTCGCGGAAGGCGAAGAAGACCGGCGTGACTGCCCCCACCTGCACTGCCATGTCGCCCAGGAACAGCACGATGTTGGCGATTCGGCTCATCTCGAACAGAACCGTGCGGATCCACTGGGAGCGTGGCGGCGCTTCGACCTCCATCAGCTGTTCTGCCGCCAGGATGAACGGCACCTCATTGGCGAAACTTCCGAGCCAATCGATGCGGTTGATGAGCGTCGTGACCTGCGGATAGGTGCGAACTTCGCTGAGTTTCTCGTAGCCGCGGTGCATGTAGCCCATGACCGGGTCGGCGGCGATGACCTGCTCGCCGTCGAGCTTGGCGACGATGCGCAGCGTGCCGTGGGTGGCCGGGTGCTGCGGGCCGATGTTGAGGGTCATGCCCTCGGTTTCGATCTCGAGGTTGACCCGGGCATCCGCGGCCTGCGCGGCGATGTAGTTGAGTTGCCGGCGGCTCGAGACTGCGGTCATGCGTCGGTGCTTTCGACGGGCGCGGTGGCTGCGCTTTCGACGGGCGCGGTGCCTTCGCCGGGCGCAGCCGAAGCCGCGCCGGACGCGGTGGCTGCGCTTTCGACGGGCGCAGCCGGGGCCGCGGTGTCGGTGGCGGGTGTCTCTGGTACTTCGGCGTCGGTCTCGTCGGTCGGCATCAACTCGACATCGACGATGCCCGGCCAGGGTTTCACACGCCGGGCCAGCAGCGGATAGTCCTTGCGGAGCGGGTTGCCTTCGAACGCGCCGGGCAGGTAGATGTGGCGCAGGCCGGGATGGCCGACGAAATCGATGCCGAACATCTCCCAGGTCTCACGCTCATGCCAGTTGGCGCCCGCATACACCGGTACCCAGCTGGGCACCGACATAGCGGCGTCGTCCACGTCGGCTTTGAGGGTGACGGCGCGATGGCCGGCAATGTCGTTCACCCGGGCGAGGACCTGGAAGCGGGCGTCTCCACCGGCGAGTCCCTGTTCCATTGCCTCGGGCTCGACGGGCTCCGCGTCCGGATCAAGCGCCAGATCGACCTGGCTGTCCATATCGCGGCCGAACGGCGAGGGCAGCCAGTCGATTGCGCTCAGGAAATTGAAGTAGGCGAACCCCATCTCGCGCTTCAAGAACTCGGCGGTTGCGGCCCAGGCCTCCGAGGTGACACGAACGGTGATGTCGACGCCCGCGGCGATGTGGGAACCGACCACCGCCTCCCCCAGCTCTTCTTGGAGTTCGGACAGCATCGCTTCGCGGACTTCGTCGGTTGCTGATCCGTTAGCTGCCTCGGCATCCGTTTCGTCCGCTCCAAAAGCGGCGGCGGCGACGGCGTCATTGGACGACAATCGGATCACCTCGCCAGCGCTGAGTCATGTCTTCGTTCTGGATCCGCTCCTGGAGCAGGACGATGCCCTCGAGCAGCGCCTCGGGTCGGGGTGGACAGCCGGGTACGTAGACGTCCACCGGGATGATCTGGTCCACGCCTTTGGTCACCGAATACGAGTCCCAATAGGGTCCGCCGCAATTGGCGCACGAACCCATCGAGATGACGTATTTGGGTTCGGGAATCTGTTCGTAGAGACGCAGAACCGACGGTGCCATCTTGTCGGTGACGGTGCCCGACACGATCAGCAGATCGGACTGGCGGGGGCTGGCCGGCAGCGGGATGACGCCGAGCCGCATCACGTCGTACCGGGGCGAACCGAAAGCGGCGCCCATCTCGATGGCGCAGCAGGCGAGTCCCCATTGGTAGGCCCACAGGCTGTACTTGCGGCTCATGTTGAGCAGCGATGTGACCGGCTTGGGGACTTTCCCCGATTCGACTAGACCCATCGGAGCATCCCCTTCCGCCAGGCGTAGAGAAGGCCCAGCAACAGGATGTAGATGAAGATCGCCATCTCGATCAGCCCGAACATCTTGTAGAACTCGAGACGCGTGGCCCACGGGAAGATGAAGACTGCCTCCACATCGAACATCACGAAGAGCAGCGCGAAGACGTAGTAGCGGATGTTGGCCTGTGACCACATGTCGCCGGTCGGATCGACTCCGGACTCATACGAAGTGAGCTTCTGCTCGGTCGGATTCGAGGGCCTGAAGATCCGGCCCAGGCCCAAGAAGACGGCAACAAGCGCGACCCCTGCGAGACCGAAGATTCCGACGGTGAGATAACTACGGAGAAAATCCGACACGAACGGTTAGCTTAGCGAGCGTCGTGGGCCAACAGACCACCCGGAGCCCCCTCCGATAGGGCTATTGCGCGGCGCTCTGAGGCGCTACCGCGGTGGGGCTGTCGAATCCGTCGGGCAGATACAAACCGGAGATCAGATTTTCGTGCATGCCGTAGCCGACGCGTCCGTCGTTGGTCTCGTGGCGGCTCAGCGTTTCGTTGAGGAACGAGACGTCCAATCGTTGCGTCGGCTCGCCGATGGGAGTGATCACACCCTCCACCTTCTCGTCGTCTCCCTGCCACACGCCGTGGCCCCAGTAGCCGTCGTACATGTAACCCGACCCGGCCTTGAGATAGACCGTTTTGAGCGGGGTCGTCCTGATGCGCAAATCTGATGCTCCCGGGCCGCTGAACCAGACTTCCGCACTGGCGACTTCCCGTGTTCCGGGGTGATAGCCGATGTCGATCTCGGGGCGTCCCAGATGCTCTGGTTCTCGCGGGTCGCCCAGGTTGTAGAGCCGCACAGCTTCTTCGAGAAGTCTCCGCCCGGCATGGTCGTTGTCGATGGTGATCTTGATCATGTGGTCGTCGAACTGGATGGGCAGCCAGTTGTGGAAGAACCCCATGGCCATCTCGGGCGAGACCTTGGAACGGATTCCTCTGGGTTCGGGTTCGCCGATGCCGTGGCGCACCCCCCAGCTGTGGTCCCGGGCTCCTCCCCAACGGTCGGCGGTGACCTCGTAGCGTTGGCCGTCGATCTCGATGAAGCCCTCATACGAGCCGACCTGGGCCAGACGGTAGGTCTCCTGGGTTACTCGGGTGCCCACCCGAGTCCAGCTTTTGGGTTCCGCCAAGGCTTCGGTCGTGCCCTGGAAGGTCACGTCGAGAGCGAGTCCCCATTCGTTCGGCTCGCAGATGACCCGCAGCGAGCGGAGCCCTTCGACCACTTCGACCCGGATCGGGCCGACCTTGGTGTCGAGACGATCCGAGCCGAGCTCGCGCGAGGCACGGACCGTGGTCTGTTGTTGGCGGTGGTTGACGCTCACGAAAGCGTCGGTGACGCCCAGGTTGGGGTACTGGCCCATGCCCATCACCGCGAACAGAGTGTCGTCGGAGGCGTGCATGTTGAAGTAGTAGCGATCGTAGAAGTGGCGGTCCCCTGTGAAGACCGTGTCGATCGGCTCGGGGTATTGGTGGATCAGATAGTCGTCGGCGCGGCTCAGAGGCATGGGCCGAGTCTTGCTTGGGCGGTCGGGATCGGCCTAATCCTGTGCCACTCGATCCAGGACGTTCCAGCGAACCGCGCAGGCCATCATGCCGTTCACCATCTTGTCGAACCGCCGGTAGCTGCGGTGCTGCGGGGCCGCTCCCTGGGAGATGACGCCGTGGAGGGTGGCGACCGAACCGGTGCAGTGGAACTGAAGGCTGGCCGCCATGTCGTTGAGGAGCTCGTCTCTGGACCAGTCGGGTCCTCCCGCGGCGGCCAGCGCCGCCCGGTACGTGTCGAGCAGCGCGTCCTCTTCCGCGACGGACTCTTCGGTGGCCCCGACACCCAGGAACCAGGCCACATCCTGGCCGGGGTTGCTCTTGATGGTGGTTTGCCAGTCGAGTATCACCGGGCCCTCGTCCGCGAAGAAGATGTTGTCGAACTCGTAATCGCCATGGACCATGGTCCAGGGCCGTTCGGCGATTCGTTCAAGCCATGTTTCAGTGTCGTACACCCAGGTTCTTTCGAAGAAGTCGAGTATTTCAACAGGGGCCATGTCAGGGAACTTCTCGCGCATGGGGGGCCAGTCCCCGCGCAGGATCGGAATGCCGGCAAGCAGAGACGGCGCGCTCCAGTCGATGGCCCAGTCGCGTGAGCCGAAGGCGTCGCTGCCCCAGTACTGGCCGTGCATGGTGCCGAGTTGGTGAATCAACTCGTTGAACATTTCGACGTCGGGTCCGTCGAGGACGTCGCCGGCGGCGCCTTCGATCTTCTCGATCAACAGGACGGCCCGGCCCGACTCGTCGTCGTACTCGTTGACGAACGAGCGTGCGATGGTCATCGGCACCCGGTCGGCCAGGTCCCGGTAGAACCCGTGCTCGCGCTTGTACGCGTTCATCACCTTGTTGTAGAGCCGGGCTGTTTCGTCGTCGCGGGGGCATTTGCCGAACATCGTCTTCGGCAGATCAGTGTCGCCCGCGTAGGTCATGTCGAGGTTGGCCACCTCGCCCATGATCCCGGTGAACCCCTCCAAGGGTCTCACTTTGATGCTCGTGACCTCGGAGTCGTGCCCAGCAGCGGCCAACCGTTCGTTGACCCACTCAGGCGTCAACGCAGATAGGGATGCAGGAATGTCTGTCACGCCGTGTAGTACAGCACTGTTGAGCGCTCAGCCGCAAAAATGCTCAACCCCGATGTTCCAGGCGGGCCATCCTCTTTCAGGCGCCGATGCGAAATCGCGGCCTGCACCAGGGTGCTGTCGACGGCGTGTTCGGACTACTCGGCAAGCTGAAGAACAAGTTTCAGGCCATCCTCGACGCGGCTCATCGTGGGGAAGTCGACAGTTCCGACTCGGTCGCTCACCTGAGTCTTGTCCAGGGTCAAAACCTGCGAAACGTTCACCACGGAATCGCGATTCAGCCCAGAAACATCCGCAGGGAGTTCCACGTTTCCCGGTGCTTCTGCCAAGCGTGCGTTGGATGAGATCGCCACAGCGACAACCGTGTTGATCCTGCTGCGGTTGAACGAGTCGGCGGAGACAACCAAGACCGGACGACGGTACGCAGGCGCCGATCCTGTGGGTTCGCCAAGATCGACCCAGTAGATCCCACCCCGACGCGGCCTGGTGCTCTCCGTCACCATTCTTCGCGTACGGCATGGGCCTGCGCGTTCAGCAAACCCGTGTCTACCCGCGGCTTTTGATCCCTGTACACGGCGTCAAGCCGTTCTGTGGTCTCTCCGTCATCTTCATGCTCCATGAGCATCGCCAAAGCCTGAGCGTAAAGATGCGACCTTGACCATCTGCGCCGCTGAACAAGCCGTTCGGCTTCAGCGAACAGCGGATCGGGGATGGAAACCGTAACTTTCACACATCTATCATACCAAGTATGACCAGCAGTGACTGCGCCGAATGTGTCGCCGCTCATATGAAGTAGGCGTCGACGGCGTGACCGAGGATCGGGACGATCGCTCCTCTGTCCAGATAGCGATTGCCGACCTCGCAGGACGTCTCGGGCGCAAAGAGGCAGGCGTGGCAAGCCGCGTTGTGCAATGAGTCCCCAAGGTCGCCGGCATGGTGGTCGGCGCACATGGGATCAGTCGAGCAGAGCCTGGCGCGGCTCACTGCATCTCGCAGCACACCAGCCAACCGATCTGGCTCGGACAGAGCCACGAGTCCGCCGAGTGTCCCCTCCGAATCGGGAGAAGCCGTGTACAGCAGCACACCCGCCATCGGTGGGCCCTCGGGGTCGCCGGACTCGCGGCAGTAGAGACGCTCCCGTATCGAAGCCGTCGAGTAGCCGCAGTCGAGAGCAACCTGATGCACCAGCAGGTGCGACAGCGTGTGCAGCAGCACGAAGCGTGCCGGCGGCATTCCGCCGTCAGGATCGAGTCCGCGGCGACTCCGCCAGTTGCGAGTCGCCTGTTCGAGGTCTCGATAGCGACTGCTGGCCCGGTAGTCCTTCTCCCACTGCTCGACTCGCGCCTCGGGCAGTCGGATGAGGATCCCCTCGCCCCGGACCTCTGCGGCAGGCAGCCACGACTGCTCTCCCTTCCAGATCGGCGCGATCCGGTTCGAATCCTCAGCGTCAGGTCCGTCGATTCGCGTGAAGCCGCACAATGCCTGCACTTCTCGCAGGCGATCCACAGCGATGGGATGGTCGATCGTCTTCCGGAATCCGGCCGGCGCCTCCAAGGCCCGCACTTTGAAGTCGTCCGACTTCGGCGGCACCGCTGCCGTGAAGGCCTCCCACTCCGGCCCTCGCAGGTCGCCGGTACCGATGTCGCCCTCGTTGCCGCCCCGGTGATCGTCGATTGCCGTCCAGACGTCGTCGGCGTCCCATCGCAGCGCCCATCGCAGCGCCTTTTCTCCGGTTCCCTTCTGCAGTCGCCTGACGATGAAGTCGAATTCGGCGCGGTCGTCGATGTCACTGAGGTCGTCCCAGTGCTCGGCCACCTTCTGTTCGATATCGCCGGTGACGGTGGGAATGGTGAGCGCCGAGCGATACACGGCGAACCATGCGTTGGACGCGCCGAGCAGCAGGGCCCGTGTTGGCTGGGTGCACTCGGCATCGAAGCGCTGAAGATGCGGGTGCCGGCCACGGCATCGCGGCAAGTGCGCTTCGGCATCGGCACCGAAGGCGTCCTGTACCAGCCGGTTCGCGCCGCAGGTCTTGCAGACCACCCGGACATCTGTGGCGCGGCTCGCCTTGCCCGCCTCCTTGAGCTCCAGAATCGGGCTTCCGCCGGAACACCGGCAGTCACGATGCACGAACTCCTCCCACGGGAAGTCGTCCAAGTGGCCAGCCGGACACGCCACGAAGAACCGTGCAGGTACCGCAGATGGCCGACGGCCCTTGCAACGGTCGTGGAAGTAGCGGGCCCGATCGGGCCGGTAGACGGGAACGTCGAGTTGGAACCGCTTGCGATCAACCGGGGACAGCAGGTCACAACCGGTACACCGGAGCCAACGCGGGAACGGGTGCACGGGCACGCCGATGCGGGCCCATTCATCGAACGGGCTCGCAGTCTCGTCTTCCCAAGGCGGCGTCCGGAACTCGGCGACCAGGTGGCAGCCGGGCAGCGCCCGCACAGCGCCGAGCAGTCGAGGCTCGAGGACGCGTTCGCTGTGGTTGATGTCCCACAGGTCGGTTCCGGCCAGCACGACGGACAATCCCGGCAGGTCCACGACGGCACCGGGGCCGTAGGTGTGGATCATCTGCGACGGGCGAACCCCGCCGACTCGCCGGGATTGGTACGCACCCCGCCTTGACCGCGGCGGACTCATCTCGATGCACCCTCGGCGACGCGGCCTTCGGCCTCGTCGGCTTCGATGGCGTCGTCGATTTCCTCATCGCCCGCGACTGTCGGGCGGTCGTGATCGGTCAGGTCCGGACGTCCGTGACCAGGCGCCACGCCCAGCGTGATCGGTGGCTGACTGCCCGACTCGTAGGTGGGGTCCTCCTCGATGATCTGCAGATTGGCCTGCACCTCGGCATCGCGGAGCGAGTTCGGGCAGGTCCATATGTCCCAGTCGCCAGCTTCGGGCTTCCACAGCAGCGCAACGTCCTCTGCGGTCCGCTTGGCGTATGACAGGTCGGGCCGAACAGCAGCCTCGCGTTCCCAGGCGTCGAGGCGCTTGTCAACCATCTCGGTCACCAGTCCAGCGACCGAAGACATGCCGGTAACCGATTCAGCTCGTTCAGCGATTGCCTCCACATGGTCGGCGATTCGCTGATCGGGGCGAGCGAAGGATCGAGCTGACGGATTCGGGTTCCAGTCCTCGTCACCGTGGCGCACCGCCGAAACCAAGACGCCGGTCAGCCCCTTGTCGAGTGCCCGCTCTGAGAATGGGGTGACCGACAGCGGTTCGACGTGGCGGTAGAAGGTCGCGTGGTAGTGATCGAACGTCTCGTAGTGCGACAGATCGCGCGGCCGAGCCCAGTTGTAGAGCGTGATCACCAGCC
This sequence comes from Acidimicrobiaceae bacterium, assembly GCA_028819005.1. Taxonomy (GTDB): domain Bacteria; phylum Actinomycetota; class Acidimicrobiia; order Acidimicrobiales; family Aldehydirespiratoraceae; genus VXYK01. The sequence continues at coordinate 76,900 of JAPPMP010000011.1, read as the reverse complement.
CGGGCCCGCTCGGGTCGCGACCGACTCGGGACGTGGCCTGGATGTACTCAGCAGTGGCTTTGGGCTGACCGACCACGATCATCGAGCCCAAGCGAGGCACATCGACACCGACAGAGATCATGTTCGTCGCCAGCAACAAATCGACTGGCCGTTCGTCGCCTGGGTCCTGTTCGGGGCGATGGCGAATGAACAGCCGGCGCAAGATCGACTTGATATCCTCCGACGACACCCGTGAGGTCAGCTCCTTGAGGTCGATTCCGGTCCGATTCACGAGCCCCGTCGTGAAACGCGTTCGGCGGAGCTTGGCCCGCAATTCGTCCTCGGCCATGCGCCGCATCCCGGCCAGCTCCCGCACAGCGTTGAAGTATCCGACGGTGGTCATCCACGGGTCGGCTGCCAATGCGTTGTCGCCGAGTTCGTCCCAGATGGCCTTGGCCGCGGCCATGACTGCGGCAAAGACCCGCAGCTCGACTTGCTTGAGCCTCTCGCCGTGGGCGCAGACGCCAAGATACAGCCGGCCGGGAGTTCGGGGCGTTGGAGGTACCTGTTCAGCGAAGAACGACCGGCGGGCCTCGAGCAGGGGTGGTGGGAAGACCCGCAACTCCCGCCAGAACACTGACCATGTCTGCTGCCGGGCCCGGCGGATCGTGGCGGTCGAGGCGACCACCTTTGGCCGCACGGGCTGCCCCTGGTAGCGCCATGCGGCCAGCCGGTCGATCGCAGTCTCGTAGAGACCGGCCATCGTTCCCAAGGGGCCGGTCACCAAGTGCATCTCGTCTTGGATGATCAGATCGGGTGGCCGAAGCCGCATCGACTCGACGGTCTTGGCGGCAAGATGCAGACCGATCGGTTGGTGGGAGTCGCGTTCCTCCCAGTGCGACCGGTGGAACCTGTCGAGATCAGGGTTCCGATAGCCGTGCCGCTCGCAACGCGACTCCACTCGGCCGAACAACGTGGAGGTTGCCCCATTCCAGGGAAGCTGGGCGAACTTGTCGATCGTGGCAATCACAAATGACGGCACCAGCCGGTAGATCTCCTCGTCCACGGTGATGACGGGGATTCCCTCGCCCGGGGCATGCCGCTGGGTGAACGAGCACTCCTGTGCGTCACCGCAGTACACCAAGAAGCGAGCGAGGCCGGCGTCGTAGCTGACATCGGCTGTGACGTCGAGCTCTCGCCCGCACCAGGGACAGTCGGTGAGCTGCAGCGGTGTCGCTGGACCGCTCCCGTAGCCGCCGAGCTTGGCGTCCTCAGCGAATTTCTCCGCGTCGCGGGCTTGGTTCGGCGACACCGAGCCCCCCACCCACATGCCGAGTCGGAAGGGCGCACCGGCGTAGCGCTCATCGGATTTGGCTCGACGTTGGCGCAGCAGTTCCGCAGCGCACATCAGCGTCGCAGCACGTTGGAACTGCTGGGTCGTCAGCAGGCGAAGCGTGTAGCGCATCAGCACTGCTACGCCGTCGCGTCCATCGACAGCGTCGTCTCCTTCGCCAACAACGCCCTGCAAGCGGCGCGTGGCCAGCGTGTATGCAACAAGACCCAAGTAGGCCTCGGTCTTGCCGCCGCCAGCCGGGAAGAACAGCAGGTCAGCGAGTGCACCGCCGCGTCCGCGCTCGGCGTGAGCTGGATCGGTGAGGGACGGAATGCACAGCAGCACAAACGCCAACTGGAACAACCGCCATGATCGATTGCTGGGATCGTCAGCGTCGCCGATTGCCTCGCGCAGGCTCAAGCCGGCATCGCGCCGCCGTGCTTCGATGGCCACGGTGTGAACCCGCTGGCGCCACATGGCTTGATTGGCGAATCGGAAGGCATCAAGCGCATCGGCATCGGTGCAGACCAGCTCGATCCCGGCAGCGATCGCGTCAGCGACTTCATCTGCCTGAGTGAGCACTGCTTGCGCCGTTGCCTCATGCCCTTCGAGCCGTGCTGTCGGATCGGCGATGCGCCCCCTCTCATCGCTCAGCCACGACCGGTAGCCGTCGGCCAATGGCGACAGCGCAGCCCGAAGATCGTCGGGCTCCAATTCCGAAAGGACCTTCATGTCGGTGACGAGGCCCGCGAGCTGTGGCACATCATCAGGCCTAGGTGTGTCGGTTCGCCACACCTCGTGCTTGGGAATCACAGCAGTACCGGCTCGAACAGCGCGGCGAGGGTCATCGGCCGAGACATCAACCTCAGTGCCGACCCCGTGGCCGACTGCGAACTCCACGACATTGCGGTACTGCATGTCGAGATGCGCGACCTCCAACCGCTCCGAATCCGAGCCGATCGAGGATTCGGCGATGACCTCCCCCCGGCCGAGAAACACGGCCGCACCGTCGGGTGCGGTCAGGTCAAGGCGGGGTTGGAACAACCACCGGCTGTCCTTGTTGATCTCGACTTGCTCCTGTTCATTCGACAGGAACACGGTGACCAGCCACGGACCGGCATCCGAAGGAGTCACCCTGCCCCGCAGCACGACGCCTTCGGTGTTCACTGGCAGCGGCCCGAAGTCGCCACCCGTAAGCGGCACGACGACCGAAACGTCTTGTGGATGCCGAACCCACACCGACGCCCGGGAGCCGTCGTCCTGATCGTGAAACTCCCGCAAGTATTGGCCCCAACGGCACCGAGCAATCAGACGATCAACCGAGCCATCCACGACCACCGACAGCCCCATCGACGATTGGGCCATGACCAGCCTCGGGCTGCGGTCGTCCTGTATGCCGTTGCCACCGTCGTCGCCTTCTTCGGGTCCGGCCTCGTCATCGCGCTCGGGATCGGCTGCAACGGTCCCTCGAGTTGCCAGCATTCCGACGAGGTAGCGGTCTCGTACTCGGCCCGGTGACGACCATTTGCCGCTCTCCAGCTGATAACCGCGAATGACCTCGTGCTCCCCGTCAAGTGGCCCCAGCAGGTCAGCGGTGACCCGGTTGACGAGATCTGCCCGCAGATCCCAAGGGCTTGGCACCGAGGGCGAATCAACGGGTGCGGTCATTGGGTGCCTTCCAACAACGACCCTTGGCCGACGGGCCTTGCCCTTGCAGCCTTCGGCTTTCGCTTCAACTGGTGCATCCCGGCCGCAACTTCGGCCTCGTAGCGCGTCTTGTTCAGTTCCAGCAACCGATCCAGCACCTCGTCGGCAGCTTCGGGGGAGAAAGTGAACCTAACGCCTTGGCCGCGGACCCCGTGGAAGCCATGCCCGAGTTCGAGATCGGACCACCCGTAGGCGTCTAGTACCGCCACGTCGAGATCAACGTGCAGGTTGCGGAGTTCGCGAATGCCTTGATCCGTGCGAACGCTCGGGTCGTGAATCTCGTTGTAGACAGTCGTCAGTCCGATATCGCGTTCAAACATCAAGGAGGAGCGGTGTACGTCGAGATGTTGCCCGCCCGCGGACACAGCCTCGTTGCTTGGCGGCATTGGAAAGGTCTCGAAGACATCCGAGGGGGTGTAGCGGGTGTCTGTCCGCATCGAGGAGGCGAAACGCACCGCCCAACGCACGTGGAAGCCACTGGTGAGGACACCGAAGTGAAAGAAATCGTCGTAGGCAAACACAACAGTAGCGTCCGACAGAACTTGCCGCGTGGGTACTCGGACAGGCTGAATGGTCCTGCTGACCCGTGACAACGCCAGCACTCGTTCCAGCGGCTCATGGTTCGGTATAGCTCCTTGGCAGTCGAGCCGTACTGCCACCAATACTCCGCACGTCTGCGACCAACAGCGTTTCCCTTGAGCTTGGAGCGACTCGGTTTGACTAGGCCCTCCACGATTGCGAAGCACTCAGGGTAGGAACGGGCCTTTGATTCGGACCAGTCAAAGAAGTTGATGACCCACCGAGGAGCTGTCTGCGTTGGCGACTGATTGAGATCTTCGCCACCGAGGTAAGGGAACAGCACATCGGCGTTCTTCGGGTCCGTGTCCATCAGTTCTCGCGCTTCCTCGGGACTCATGGTGAAACCCATGCCCAGCACGATCGAGCCTTGGAAGGACTTGTCAGCGTTGGCAGCGAGGCGCTGCTTGCGCCACCCCGACCGCGAGAGCGGGTAGAGCATCTCGTCGATGCCAGCGACTGATCGGCCGTCCAATAGGTGCTCACCATGCCATTGGTCAGAAGTTGCACACACCTTGGCGATCTCCAGCGTCGCTTCGCCGGGCCAGGTTGTCGACGAGACGGCTCGATAGACCGTCCATCCTTCATCGATGATCTGGGTGAGGCCGACTTCGCTGGTATCACCTTGGGCGATGGTGTTGGTGGCCAGATAGCCGAACGACCTCGAAGCCCTGGTGGCGCCCAAAAAGAAGTACGCGACAAGGTCTGCCGACCCTCTTGCGCCGTTCGCGAGCCAGGCGATGAGATGGCTCCTGTAATCCGTCCCTGCTGTGCCCGTGATCTTCTGGCCACCCATGAAGGGTGGATTGCCCACTATGGCGTCAAATCCGCATTCGCGAGACCCCGTTGCATCGAAGACCTCGGGAAAGGCGACGGGCCAGTGCAGTGGCTGTCTGAGTGGAGCGCCACTTGGCCGTCCGGCATCAAGGCGAGCATGAGCACGCTCGCGGGCCTCACGCAAAGCTTCGGCCTCGTCGGAAGTTTCGAGGGCATCGACGAGATGCACGACAACTCCAGCATCAGCCTCCATTCGGGTTGTCAGTGCTGTGCTCGGATCGCTCTCGCCAGCCGTGCTCAAGGCTGCGCCGGCAAGGACGTCTGCGATGGTCGCAAGGATTGTAAGCCGTGCCTCGCTCTCACAGTGAAGTTTCTGCTTTTGTTCGACATCGGCCGGGCGGATGGTCTCGATGCTGTGCATCTCCCGTCGAATATTGACGGCTTCATCAACGAGTCGCTCGACAGCCGCCACGGCGTCTCCGCCTGCCGAGAAGCCGGGGATGGGTGTTTCCCGAGACCGCCCGACAGCCACGTCGAAGTGCAGGTGCCGGAGTTGGTCGAGGTCCCAGATGCCGAGCAGACTGTCGCCGGACTTGATCGCGTGATCGAGAAAGGTGAACGGTCGGTTCCTGGCCATCGTGGTCAGCCACATCGATAGCTTGGCCATCTCCACAGCCATCGGGTTGCGGTCCACCCCGTAGCAGCAGTTCTCAGCCACTAGGCGAAGCGCGTCGATCACCACGTCGCGCCGGTTCGGGTCGTCAGCGGCGGTTGCTGTCTCTGCGGCTCGAGGGTCGCCCTCTGTTCGCCATGCATCGACTAGCCGGTCGGCGAGATAGCGGCACGCGGCGACGAGGATGGCCCCCGACCCGACGGCAGGATCGCAGACCTTCAAGTTTAGAATGTCGGACAACGAGCGGATACGCCATTCGTTCGTGTCGGGAGTGTCCTGTGGACCCGGCGAGTAGCACAGCGGCGCCAGGGTGTGCTCAGCGACTTCTTCGGCGAGTTCGCGGGTGGTGTAGGCGGTACCGCTGTCTCGTCGTGAACCAGTCTCGGTGACATACACCGCATCTTCGAGGAACACCAGCGGGCGGTCGCGCAGATCGAGCCGAAGCAGGTTGGCGAACGGCTCGATGCGTGCCGCCAAGCTCTGATCACCCTGACACGCTTGGAGCAGACCGGATCGGCGATGCCGGTCGACCGATTCGGACAGGAGCGTCTCAACCTGCTTCTTCGTGCCGACTCGCCGGCCCGCGGCCACGGCGTCCTTGTCGCTGAGCCACGCAACAACGGCGTCTCTGCCGTCGATCAGCTTGGCTTCGAGTTCGGGGAGCGCGATCTCAGGTTCCTCGCCAGCCTTGCCCGTCAATCCCAATACGACATGTTCAGCGACGACGGCATCGTGGTCGAGGAGCCGTTCGTAGATGTGCCCGATCTGCTCGACATCGACATAGCGATACGAGAGGCGGCGCGTGTCGGTGACGCCGCCGCTGCTGCGAAAACGCAGCACGAGGAGGGCTTCGAGGATCGCGAGCACATCGAGATCGGTGACGGGGATGGGTGTGCCCGGCGCCGTGCGCCAGGTGCCCTCGGCAGTCCGACCTTCGAGGAAGGGGAAGCGGTCGGGGTCGAAGAGGTTGCCGCCATAGGCGGGCACCGAGAGATCCTCGTGATGGACTCCGCTGTGCACGGCCCGGCTGGTGGCAAGAAGGCGATGCCAGGCCGTCGTACGGGTTTCCAGCACCTCCGGGTTCAGATAGCTCTCCTGCTGGAGCGATTCGCGCAGGGTTCGAACGGCGTACAGATCTTGGTAGTGCTGGTTGTCTATGGGAAGCAGGCCGTTCTCCTCAGCCACGAGGAGGAACACCGTGCGCATCATCACGGTGACCGCCGCCTCGTAAACCTCGTGAGGCTCGACACCGGCCAACAGCGTCCCGTCGCGGCTCCTGTCGGCCCGCGAGATGGCATTCACCAGGAGCTCTGTGGCCCGTCGCACCTGGGTGCCGAGCTGGTCGGTGACCTCTGCTTGTGAGGCGATGGACTCGGTGAGCAGCGCCTCCGGCGTGTCCGTCTCGGCAGTTGCGATGAACCTCCGCCAGTGGAGCATCGATCGCAGCGAGTCCAACATGACCGACTCGCTCGCGAATTCTGAAGCCCGCCAGGTGCCCCAGCCGGTAGCGCCGCCCCGCGGCGCATGGACGAGAGTGACGAAGTCCCCGTCAGTGACGAGCGCGAGGGGCACGCCGTGGTGTCGACACGCCATGGCCGACCGTTGCAGCCACGTCGCCGACCAGGTGTCGGTACTCGGCCGGGAGCGGGGATCTGTTCCTGCGGGGAGCGAGAAGACCAGTACGCGTGCTGCGTCCTCGGAGGAGGCTTCGACCCCCTCAACAGTGGACGGCTCGTCGAATAGGTCGAGGGGCGCGACAGACGTCGGTCGGTACACGCCTGTGGGTGTGACGGTGACATCGTGATGAGAGACACCGCCGGCAAGCGTTTCGGGCAACTCGGTGCCCGTCAGGTAGTCGGCCTTCCAGTTCAGGACATCCCGTAGGAGCCAGTCGATGTACTCGGTGCGGTCCTCGGCAATTCGCGCCGATTCGACTTGCTCGTCGCCGTACCACCGGGCTTTGTGCTCAGCTCGGATCTCGGGCGGGGTCGGATCGAGACCGTTCGCAAACGCCCGCTTGAGTACCGGCAACGAGAACCACGGAGCCTCGGCGTCGGCAAGATTGAGCCAGTCTTCGTGCTGTTCGGCGACGCGTCGGCGGGCGGCCACTACTTGGCTCCGAGCGGCACGAGGAACTCGACGGCGACCGGGAACCAATTGACATCGCGCACGGCGTAACGGCGTCGAAGCACCTCGACTTCGGCGTCGACGTCATCACTGATCCGTTCGATGCGATTTCGCAGAGCTTGCATGTCGGCGTCGAACTGCCTGCGCTCGTCGGTGTCGAACAGTCGGAGTTGCTCGACGTCTTCGGATTGCTCCAATTCGTCAAGCCGACGCTGGATGCTGGATTGGAGATCGGCGAGGGTTCCGCGCAGGCGCCGTTCCTCGGCGTCACGCTTCGCGTCCATTGCCCTGCTCCGCTGCTCGCGCATCTCGTCGGCTCTGACCCGCAAGGCCGTTTCGACAGCCGGCTGCACTCGCTGCCACTGGTCGACGTAGCGACCGCGCACATGATCTGGCGGAGATTCCGCGGTGGCGGACGTGACGGCCGCTCGGGTCTCGCCCACATTCAGCCGCCCTTGACGACCACCGACTCGAACCGCGGCGGGTTCTATGACCTCGTCGAGTGTCGAACCGTCGGCCCCATTGACGACAACGCGGGCGTGGGCGATTGCGACGGGCTCCGCAATGTCGGCGTATCGAACTGCGACGCGGTTGATCTTGCGGTCCACTGCCGAACCCCAGACCTGCGCGCGCAAGGTCCGCAAGCAGCGGGCCACGAACGGGTGGCCGACATGGAGGTACACGACATCGTCCTGCCCACGCGCCACGTTCGGGTCGAAGGTGACTGGCAGGCGATAGTCCTCGACCTCGTTGTACAATCCGACAAGGGTCTCGCCCCATGTGCCGCTGAGATCGTCAACTTCGAGCACGGGAACGTCGCCTTCGGGTCGCGCCAGTGTCAATTCGCGCAGCATCGGCTGACCCTCGATCCGCAGCGCCACTTGCACGGCCCGCTGCACGTTTTCGGGGCTCAGCGCTAGTTCATCTGCGCTTGTGCGGTAATGATCACGCACCCGGCTGATGTCGGACGAAAACTGCTGCTTGATCCGCTCGAGATCGACGCGGGCTTGATCTCGCCGGACGGCAATCGCCGCGTCGATATCGAGGTCGCGGAACCCTTCTCGCAGCATGCGAGCCTCGACCTGCTCAGCCAGCACCGATGACACCGATCCCAGGTCGTCACGGATGTCGTCCACTTTCTGGGCCAGTCGCAGCAGAAATGAATGGTCGTATCCGAGAGCGTCATCCTGGTCGTCAGTTAACGAAGCGAAATGGAAGATGTCGACCGTGTCGGACTTCTGGCCGTGTCGGTCGACCCGGCCGTTGCGCTGCTCCATCCGATTCGGATTGAACGGCACTTCCGCATGCACGAGCCGGTGACACCGCCGGTGCAGGTCGATCCCTTCAGATGCGGCATCGGTGGCGAGCAACACCCGCACCTTGGTCTTGCGAGGGTTGTAGTTGAACTCGCGGATGATGCGCTCTCGGTCCTCAGATTCGAGACTTCCGTGGAACACCTCCACTCGTCCGTCCATTGAGGGCCGGTCGGGGTGGGGCGCCGTCAGAATCTCGTCGAGGTAGTTGAGCGTCGCCCGGTACTCCGTGAAGACGATGACCCGCTCGTCGTTCCATTCGCCGTCGGGGAAACAGGTTTCGGCGATCCAGTCCATTAGCCGCTCTGTCTTGGCATCTGGCCTGCGCCAGCAATCGTCGGCCCGGTGACGCAATCGATCAAGTATCGCTGCAGCGGAATCAACGTTGCCCGTCCTCGCTCGCATCCGTGCCAGAACGATCTGTTCCTGCGCGCCGTCACGGTCGGGAAGTGCACCCGCGGCCAACGCCAGAGCCTCAATCTCCTGCTCCGACACAGCTTCAGTGTCGTCGGCCTCATCTTCTAGAGCGGCCACGGCCTCCGTGATCGCTCGCTCGGTTGTCCTCCGCTGAGAGGCCTTGTTGAGCGTCGAGATGTGCTGGTCGAGTGTGTGCTTGAACGCAGCCGGTGACGACAGCAGCCGCTTCTTGAGCAGCAGCGAAATGAACCTCGAGGCAGCCCTCTCGGCCGGTGTCTCCGCAGCGCTCCTGCGAAGAGAAGCATACTGGTCCAGCATGTCGAACAGTTCACATTCTTCAGATGGGAACGCCACCCTGATGGCCCCGATCTTGCGCTTCGGGAATCGCTGCTCGCCGTCCGGCAGCATCGTGCGAAGGTGCGACTTCAGGCGACGCACCATCACAGCGTCCCGTTCCCGCTCGCTCGGTTGCACGCCTTTGGTGAAGCGGTTTGGATCGAGCATCTCAAGTAGCGCCTGAAATGACTCGGCGAAGCCGTTGTGGGGAGTCGCCGTCAAGAACAAACGATGCTCGAAGTGCGGTGCCAGACGGCGCATGGTCTTGGTGCGCAAGGATTCCTTGGCGTATCGACCCACGGCGGACGGGGCGATCCGGTGTGCTTCGTCGACGATGAGCAAATCGAGCGCCCGCGGGTAGGTGTTGGGATCGGGTGGGAGGAACTCGTCGAACCAGCGCATCTGCGATTCGAACTTGATCCACTCCATCGACGCGATGAGCCGCGGATATGACCGGAACGGATTGACCCCAACACCACGCTCTCGCCGAAGTCTGTGCACATAGTCGGTGTCGACGATCTCAAAGGCGAGACCGAACTGTTCGCGCATCTCACGTTGCCACTTGCGGCACAGGTTCGGCGGACAGATCACGAGAATCTTCTGAGCCTGGTTTCGCAACACGAGTTCCTGGGCAATCAGGCCGGCCTCGACCGTCTTGCCCAAGCCGACATCGTCCGCGATCAGCAGGCTGACCCGTGGCATACGCAGTGATCGGACCAGCGGGAGAAGCTGATAGTCCTCGATGTCGATACCAGCCCTAAACGGCGATTGGAACGCTCTGGGGTCAGCCGAGGCTATGGCTCCCCAACGCGCCGCGTCGAGGAAAGCGGCGAAGGTGTCAGCGTCGTCGACACCTTCCCTGGGGTCGGGCAACTCGGCTTGTGGACGGACCTCAGTACCGGGTTCGGTCTCCCAGAAGACACTGAGCGGGTCTGGGGCGCCTTTGTCATCGATCGGCACGAGGCGGACCAGATGATGGCGCGTCAAACCGTTGGAGCTCATCGGGTCCAGCGGACGCGACGACTGTCGCACAGACTCAACCACCCAATACCGATCCCGGGCACGAACAAGGTTCCCCTGCTCCGGTACGGCCACCGCCAACTGCGACTCGAGAACCGTCATTTGGACCCGTCCGTGAACTCGTCGAACAAGCTTGGTGGTTCTTCGGTGATCGCTTGCAAGTTCGTTGAAGGATCAGCCGGGTCCGCGTTCTCAATGCGGTCGATTACCGCATCTTTGGTTTCGAGGTCCGGAAGATCGAACTCGCGAGAATCAGTAGAGGGACGGTTCAGATCGACGACAGACTTGAGGGTTCTTTCCACGACCTTGACAACCGAGTCGCTGAACGTCCGCCTATCTTTGTCTCTCCACCGGTCGGATATGCCAAATGTTGCATCCCTGAGCAGGGTGTCACCGCGCAGGACAACCGTGGTCGGTGGCAGCGCTTGGCCGACAGCAGCGAGCAGATTGGTTAGCACACGAGCGGTGAGTTCGCGAAGTCCAGCAGAGTGCAATTCTGCATCTTGGCTGTCCTTGATTCCTGGAATCCACGGAATGAAATACAGGGGCTGAAGATCGTTCTCGCCATCTCGATGGAGAACGGTTGGACGGTTCGCTAGCGCGTTACCAAGTGGTCCCGGTAAATCGGTAGTGTCTGGACTTGACAGGACAACTCCCTTGTCTTCAATGGCTAGTCCGATCGCTCCGGTCGGTGCAGGGTTGACTCCTTCCGAATCTAGTTCCGCTGCCAAGGTGCTTAGAGTCGAGGCCATGTCGTTGGCGTCGTCGACTCCGGTCGCGTATATCACATGCCCCGGTCGTACATCCGTCTCACCGAGTGATGGGGCAAGGTCAGACACCGATGCGATGAGCTTCAACGCTTGTCTTCGATTCGACGATTCCGGCGAAAATCCATGAGCCTTGAGCTCAATGAGCGGTTCGAAGGCATCGGTCGCGTGCCTGAGCCAGAGGTCTGGGCGGCAAGGACTTCGATCAGTGATCTCAGCCAAGGTTGCAAGCGCTGCCAGCGTTGTTTCATCGGTAGGCACAAGCACGTTTCTCTCGATAGCTACGAGGTAGTATCCAGCTTCCCGTAGCACCGGTCGTGCATCGCTATTTTCGGGAAGCTCCTCCAATGCCCACAAGAACGTGTTCAGCTGGAAGACCTGATCCGAGAGCAGAGCGGATTCGTCGGTCATGCGGCGGTTTGCATGGAGTTCGCAACAGCGGTCTCATACAGTTCACTGCCGAGCCAGACCTCAACGTTCGGATCAAGCAATCGCTGGACGTTGGTCACAAGACGGTGAATCGTGTTGCCACAGGTGCCGCGAGGCAGCACAGCGGTGAGCTGCCGACTTGTAGCCTCGAGCAGAAAGGGCTGCCAGAGATGCCGATCAATGGCTGCAACGTGAACTTTGGTGGGACCACGCCTTGTGACGTAACCGCCTATGCGGAGCTTGCTCGTCCGACGTTTCAAGCCAAGGTCGACAAAACGCGCGAAAGTGTCCTCATGGAGGGGTCGGCTGAACCGAATCGTGACTGGAGCGCCCTTGACCGTGAAAGCGTCGTCACCGACTTCGGTCGTTTCTAACCAGAGCTGGTCCTCGGAGTATTCGGTGACGGCGCGGTACAGCTTCAGCACCTTTGCAATCTCTCGACGGTGCTCAACGAACGAATCGCTCCGATTCGTCGCGTGGCCGTCAAAGAAAAGCAAGTGTCCGCCGCGGTTTCCACTCGGGATCTGCAAACTCACCAAAGAGTGCATCGGGTCGTACAGAGAGCGGAAGCTGGGCAACTTCTCCTCGAGCACACCAAGCTGCTCGGTTAGCGTCACCCGTGACCGGCGGCGCTCTGCGAGTCCCCGAACCGAATCGTCATTTTGTGGTTCGTTATTGTCGAAGTCCTCCTCGTCGGCTTCAGCAAACCAATGTGTGGCCTCGTACCAGGCTTCGTGCTCAAAACCTAGACGCACGTACCGATGTGCCGGAGTCGTGCGCTTCACGTAATTCCACAACTCAAAGAGGATCGGCGACGACAGCCAGAGCCGGTCCAGCCAGGGGTTGCGGTCCACAACTTGTCGAACCCACTTGTTGCTGATTTTTGCGTCGAGCGTCGTGTACCAGACCGGATGGCGCTCTTCGAGCACCTCCAGCAGACCGACAACGCGACCCTCGTGCTCGCTGTCTTCAACGCGGTACAGCGTGTCATCGAGGCGCTGCAACCGAACGTGCCCAGGAAACAGCGAATCCATACTTGGCGTCGCGCTCTCGTGTCGTGCTGTCTCCAGCATGTAAGTCTTGAGCAGTTTTCGATTCAGCTTGCCGTCTTCTAATTCCTCCACAGTGGGTTCGGCGTAGCCCTCGAGGTAGTCGACGAACGCCTTGCGCGAGTCCAACTGAGGCAGATATCCAGGAGCCGTCGCCATAGTCCGCAAAGCGTAGGCGGTTTTGTCCCAGGCCACCCAGATTCTCTATGTCACGGATAGATCGCTTCGCAAACGTCGCTGCGAAGAACTGGTCCGTATGGATCCTCTCGGCAGCGAGACGCCGTGCATCCATCGGAATCGGGAGAAGCCGGGTACGGTGACACGCCCGCTATCGGTCGGCGTTCGGACTATGAACGAGAGCAGCATTCCCGCAGAGACTGGGCAGGCGGTGATTGCCGACCTGCAGCGGCGGCTCGACGCGATCGCCGACCCGAGTACCAAGGAGTGGTTCGAGGACTACCTCAAGCATGCGCAGTACCGAGAGAGAGAGAGAAAGCCCCGCAGCTGAACCGACTACACGCCCACTATTTGTTTGCACCGTCAGCCGCTGGCGAACAGTTGCGGGATGGCTTCGGTGGCCAGTTGGTCGATGGGGCCGGGGATGAGGCCGAAACCGATCGTGACCGCCAGGGCAATACCGATGGCGAGACCGGCCGCTGGGTGTACCCGCTCAGCAGGCCCTTCGGAGATCTCGGAGTCATCGGCGGGCGACCCCAGATACACCGAGAGCACGATGCGCAGGTAGAGGAAAGCGGACACCACCGCCGAAACCATGGCTATCACCGCAAGCCAGAAGGAACGCGCTTCAACCGCCGCGCCGATGATCTCGAACTTCGCCACGAATCCAGTCGTCAACGGCACACCCGCCTGGGCCAGCAGGAAGATCGTCAAGGCCAGGGCCAGAGCCGGGCGGCGAGCAGCCAGACCATCGAGATCATCGAGGCTGGTCTTGCGGTCGCCGGGGCCCGAAACGACCGTGAGCACGCCGAAGGTGCCGATCACCATGAAGGCATAGGCGGCCACGTAGAAGACCACCGCTGCTGTACCGCGAGCAGAGGCCGCCTGCACCCCCACCAGAATGAACCCGGCGTGGGAGATCGAGGAGTACGCCAACATGCGTTTGACGTCGCGTTGCACGATCGCCAGCACCGCTCCAACCAACAACGTCAGCACTGCCAGAACAAAAACCGCGGGTTGCCAGTCGAGCCGATAATCGCCCGCGAGAAAACCGGTGTCGTTCAATGAAGGACCAAAGGTCACCACGAACACCCGCACGAGTGCTGCGAAACCCGCGGCCTTGACCGCCGAGGCCATGAAAGCCACGACCGGGGTGGGAGCGCCCTGATACACGTCCGGCGTCCACGTATGGAACGGCACAGCTGCGACCTTGAAACCTAGTCCGACCAGCATCATCGCAAGTCCGGCCAACAGCATGGCGTCCTTCAGGATCACGACCGAAGCAAGGTGGAGCCGGATCTCGTGGAGGTTCAATGAACCGGTCGCGCCATAGACCAGAGCCATCCCGTACAACAGGAAGGCCGACGAGAAGGCCCCGAGCACGAAGTACTTCAAACCTGCTTCAAGCGACTCGCTTCTGCGAACATGCAGGGCGGCCATGATATAGACCGAGATCGACAGCGTCTCCAAACCGAGGAACAAGACGATCAGGTCACCAGCGCCGGCCATCACCACGCCGCCCGCCGCCGACAGCATCATCAGCACGTACATCTCGGGTCCATCGATGCGTTCACGGCGCAGGTACTCGTCGAGCAGCAGCGCGCAGAGGACAACCGCCGACAAGATCACCCCTGCCATCACCAGGCTGAATCCATCGAAGGAGAACTGATCGTCGATGGCGGTCACCGGATTGCCAAGCAGGCCCACGGGCCGTTCACCGAATTCCGCCGGCCACGCCGCCCGGTGATGGTCGTTCCATAACTCGGCGATTGCAGCCAATGCGACCAGACCAGTGCCGGACGTGAAGATCGCGTCGAAACCGGCGCGCATCGTGCTCACGAAGAGCCCGGCGACCACCAGAACGAGGGCGAAGAGCAGCGCGAACCACAGCGTGCCGACGTCGGATTGAACGTTCGCCAACGGCATCTCATCGCCGACCAGACCACCCACAATCCAGGCGACCAGGACCGTGGCCGGCCCTACGGCGATGGTCGCGAAGCGTTCCGCGGTTGCGGGCAGCCGTTTTACGACCGAGCGGACCATGATGAGCAGGAACGCCCCGACCGCCAAGATGATCAGCGGGCTCAACCCGGCGAGCGAATACTGCGGCAGTTCCACAGGAACGCTGTTCTGGGTGAGTTGGGCGAGCATCAGTGGCCCTCCCCGCTCTCAGCCGGACTGTCGTGGTCGTTGAAGATGATCACGTCTGCCACCGGCTCGGAGAAGTCCGGTACATGCTCCTCGACATGCGCGATAAGAGCTTTCACAGCCGGTTCCATCCTCTCGATCACCGGCTTGGGATAGACCCCCATGAAGACGATGCCGACCACGAACGGCGCCAGCAGCAGCCCCTCACGCAGCTTGAGGTCGCTGATCTCGGCATTCGCGCCTTCCGCGGGGCCGTGGAACACCCGCTGGTAGGCCCACAGAAGATAGAGAGCTGCGAGGATCACGCCGCCGGCTGCGACCACGGCCCACCAGCGGTGAGCCGCGAACGCGCCGAGCAGTGTGAGGAACTCACCCACGAAGCCGTTGAGCCCGGGGAGGCCGACCGAGGACAACGTCACCAGAATGAAGACCCCGGCCAGCTTCGGGGCCGGTTTCTGCAACCCCCCCAGCTCGGAGATCACCCGGGTGTGGCGACGGTCGTAGATCATCGCCACCAGCAGGAACAGCGCACCCGTCGACAGGCCGTGGTTGACCATCTGCAGCAACCCGCCCTCGAGCCCGTAGGTGTTCAAGGCGAACGAGCCGATGATTATGAAACCGAGATGTGCCACCGAGGAGTAGGCGACCAGGCGTTTCAGGTCGCGCTGCATCGTTGCCGCTATCGCCCCGTAGATGATGCCGATGGTCCCCAACGTGACCAGCGTCGGGGCGAACCACACCGCCGCTTCTGGAAACAGGTAGATACCGAAGCGCAGGAAACCGTAGGCGCCGAGTTTCAGCATCACCGCAGCGAGGATCACCGACCCTGCGGTCGGGGCGTTGGTGTGGGCGTCAGGCAGCCAGGTGTGGAGCGGGAACAGCGGCACTTTCACTGCGAAGGCCAACGCGAACGACAGGAAGATCCAGCGTGCGGTGTTTGTGGCTATCTCCTGGGAGTTGGCCAACGTCTCCAGGTCGAAGGTGAGAACGCTGGTCTCGGCCTGGTTGAGGAACGCCAGCGACAGGATCCCCACCAGCATCAGCGCCGATCCGGACATCGTGAAGATGAAGAACTTGGTCGCCGCGTATGCTCGCTCGCCGTGACCCCACTTGCCGATGAGGAAGTACATCGGCACCAGCACGATCTCGAAGAACGTGAAGAAGGCGAAGAGGTCGAGGGCCAGGAAAACTCCCATGCAGCCGGCTTCAAGAACCAGCAGCCACGAGTAGTAGGCCTTGGGGCCGTGTTCGGCGTCGACTCCGACGATGGTCAGCGGGAAGATCAGCCCGGTCAATACCACTAACCAGAGCGAGATCCCGTCCACTCCCAGATACCAGGAGATGTCCAGACTCTCGATCCAGGTGTGTTGGTCCGTCAGCTGAAACTCCGCTGCCCCGGCGGTGCTGAAATCGGTGAGTACCCACACCGACATGGCACCCACCGTGGCGCTGAACAGGAACGCGATCTGCTTGAAATACTCGGGTCGGTTGTTGGGCAGAAACAGCAGCACCAGAGCGCCGATCATCGGAGTGACCACGATGGCGCTCAGCACTGGGAATGTGCCCCCGGCGGAGCCCGCTTCAGCGGCGAAGATGCTGTTGGCCAGCACGTTATTGGTCAGCAGAGTTCCCATCACCAACTCGCTCTCGACAGGAACCACGCGAACAGGGCTACGGCACCTATGGCGACCATCAGCGCATAGGACCGGACAAAGCCGCTCTGGACCCGGCGCACTGCGTTGCCAGCCAAGCGGACCCAACGACCGACACGGTTGACCGTGCCGTCGACCACCGTGGTGTCGAAACGAACGACAGCGTCGAAGCTCTTGCGGCCCGGGCCGCCCATGAAGTTGGTGATCGACTCGTCCACAAACCAGCCACGCGCGAACAACGGCAGCTCAACCCGCGATGCCCAGTACTTGGGCTTCGCGGCCTCGGCTTGTGGGCTTCCGTCACGTCCCGCAACGGCGCTACCGGTTTGTGGGCTCCGGCTGCGGCCGGCGACAGCAGCGCGCTGTACGTAGATGCGAACTGCGGCGGCGATGCCCACGGCACCGCCGATCACGGCCACGATTGCCAGCGCCCATTTGGCTCCCGCGCCGGAACTCAGATGCGCTTCGTTGTGATACAGAGACGGTTCGAGCCAGTTGCCCAGGAAATGCAGGTCCTTGCTGAACGGAAGGTTCATCACCCCCGCGACAACAGCACCGGCTGCCAGCACGACCAGCGGCAGCGTCATCAACCACGGTGACTCATGTGGGTGATATTCGCGGCGAGCCTTCACCTCAACACCGAAGTCAGCCTCGTCGAGGTCGCCGGTGTCGGGTTCGTCGAAGATTGAACCGTCGGTGCCATCGCCGACGGCCGCAGCCGCGCTCAGCACCTGCTCTTGTTGTGTTTGAGCAGCTAAAACCGCTCGCTGCGCTTCGGCGTGCGCTTCAACTGCAGCGGCAACGGCCGCCTCTGCGGTCTCGACAGCGCCGCTTGCTCGCTCAAGATTCTTCGTTGCTTTCGCTACGGCCCGTTCATCGGCTGTGTCGGCTTCTGACATCTCCGCGTTGCGAGAATCCAACTTTGCACGGGCCGATTCGTGCTTCTCGTTGGCTTTGGCGATCGCCTCTTCGGCTGAGGCGAGTTGTGTTTGAGCCTCGTCAACGGCCGCCGACGCGTTGGCCACCCGCACTGACCAAGCCGCAGAGATCTCCTCCGGTCTCACGTCGGCGAAGCGGTAGCGGCCGTAGAACGTCATGAAGACCTGGCGGCTCATGTAGAAGGCCGTGAGTACCGCTGTGATCAATCCGATCAGCCACAGCAGCACGTTCTCCTCCCAGGCGAAGGCCAGGATCTCGTCTTTGGACCAGAAGCCTGAGAAGGGCGGTACACCGGCGATCGCCAACCAGCCGACAATGAACGTGGCCGAGGTGATCGGCATCAGCTTGCGGAGACCGCCGTAGTGGCGCATGTCCTGGTCATTGTCCATGCCGTGGATCACAGACCCCGACCCCAGGAACAGCAGCGCCTTGAAGAAGGCGTGGGTGACCATGTGGAAGATGGCGGCGACATACGCTCCCGAACCTACGGCCAGGAACATGTAGCCGAGTTGGCTGATGGTCGAATAGGCCAGCACCTTCTTGATGTCGTTCTGAGCCACGGCGATGGTCGCCGCCAGCAGCGCGGTGATGGCCCCCACCCAGGCGATCAGCGAAGGAGCCCACACCGCCGATTCGGCGATTATCGGATTGACCCGGGTCAGGAGGTACACCCCGGACGTGACCATCGTCGCCGCATGGATCAACGCAGACACCGGTGTGGGGCCGGCCATCGCGTCGGGCAGCCACACGTACAGCGGAATCTGTGCCGATTTGCCCGCGGCGCCGACCAGCAGCAGCACGGTGATCGCCGTTGCCGTCGACTGTTCCAGGCCGCCCGCGTTGTCGAGTACGTCGATGTACTGGATCGATCCCAGCGTTGTGAAGGTGAGGAACATGGCGACCATGAAGCCCCAGTCACCGATGCGGTTCGTTACGAAGGCCTTTTTGCCCGCTGATGCGTTGTATTCGTCGGTGAACCAGAACGAGATCAGGAAGTAGGAGCAGACACCCACGCCCTCCCAACCCAGGAAGGTGAGGAGCATGTTGTCGCCGAGCACCAGCATCAACATCGAGAAGGCGAACAGGTTCAGGTACATGAAGAACTTCGAGAAGTCGGAGTCCCCGTGCATGTAACCGATCGAGTAGAGGTGGATCAGGGCGCCGACACCGGTGATGAACAGCGTCATCGTGACCGACAGCGGATCGACCAGGAATCCCGCGTCGACTGAGAAGTCGCCGGCCGGAACCCATTCGAACAGGGTCTGAACGAATCGGCGGTCGTCTTCGGGGCGATCCTGCAAGCCCACGAACACTGCCACCGAGGCAACGAAGGAGCCGGCCATCGCGGCAGTTGCGAGCCAACCGGCCGCGGGTTCTCCGAGACGGCGTCCGAACAGCAGAATCAGTGCGAACCCGACGAGCGGGAATGCGACGATAAGCCAAGCCAAGTCGAGCAACTGGTCCACGTCAGCCCCTCAATACCGAAATATCGTCGGCCGTGGCATCCGCTCGCCGCCTGTTGATGGCTACCACCAGTGCCAGTCCGACCACGACTTCGACCGCGGCCACGACCAGGACGAAGAACACCGCTATCTGTCCGGACACGTCGTTGAGCTCGGTGCCTAGCGACACGAAGCTGACGTTGACGGCATTGAGCATCAACTCCACGCACATGAACATCACGAGCGGATTGCGGCGCACCAACAGGCCCACAGCACCGATGACGAACATGGCCACCGACAGCACCAGATACCAGTCATTGGTCAGTTCCATCAGCGCGCTCTGCTTTCGCCGGGCGCAACCGGAGCCGCGGTGGTGTTGCCTTCGCCGGGCGGCGTCGGAGCCTCCGAACCGGACGTGGCCGGAGCTGCGGGTGGGAGGTCCATCGAGACAGCTTCGAGGTCTTCGAGGAGTTCGCTGCGGAGCTGTCGGCGGGTCAGCACCACCGCACCGATCACCGCTACCGTCAACAAGGCGGCAGTTATCTCAAATGACAACGCGTAGTCCGAGAACAGCACACGCCCGATGCGTTCAATATCGGTGAACCCATTGTCGAGGGCCCGTTCGTCGAGGGCACGTTCACCGCCGCTTCGCACCTTGCCGGTGAGTACGTCGGATGCAACCACCACCAGAGCCAGGCCGAGACCACCAAGCGCCGCCCCGGCTATCACCGTCAACGGGCGTTGACCCGCGATCGGTTCCACCGACCAATCATCGGCAGTGTCCACGCCGAGCAGCATGATGACGAAGAGGAACAGGATGACAATCGCGCCGGCGTAGACGACGATCTGCACGGCCGCCAAGAAATGTGCTTCTTGCAGGACGAACAGCACCGCGACGCCGAACAGCGTCTGGATCAGAAAGAGGGCCGAATGCACGGGGTTGCGAGAGATCACCACGCCAACGGCGCCGCTCAACACGATGATCGCAGCAACAGCAAAGACGATTACCTCGCTCACCTGTCACCTCCGCTCGAAGTCTCCGCATCAGCATCGGCGCCGACGGCAGGGTCAGCGTCGAGCTCTGCGCCGGCAGCGATGGCAGCGTCGGCAGCGTCGGCAGACTGGCCGAGCTCGGGCGCCCTCACGCCGTAGCCGAGCTCACCGGACCACTGCACGATGCCTTCGTAGCGATGATCCCCCGACGGCGACGTTGCGCGCATCCAGCCCGAAGTCATTTCGTCTTCACCCTCGCGCCAATCCTCCCACGGAAGTTGCCGGGGTTTGCCGTCGTCACCGACGAGCAGCTCGTCGCGGGTGTAGATCGCGTCGTCGCGGTTGGTGAATGAGAACTCGAACAGTTTCGATTCTGTGATGGCCTGTGTCGGGCACGCCTCCACACACAGGTCGCAGTGTATGCACCGCAGATAGTTGATTTCGTAGACGTAGCCGAAGCGCTCACCGGGAGATGTCGGGTTGTCGGGATCATTGTCGGCGCCTCGCACATGGATGCACTTGGCTGGGCACACGCCTGCACACAGTTCACAGCCGATGCACTTCTCCATGCCGTCCTCGTAACGATTCAGGACATGCCTCCCGTGCAGGCGTTCGACTTTGGGACGCTTCTCGTCGGGTTGGCCGGCTTTGGCCATTCCCCCTCGATAGTCGCCGGTGACCCGCTCCTCGAAGAGCTTCTTGAAGGTGACGGCGAAGCCTTTGATGTAGTCGGTCAATTCAGCCACGGAGCACCCCTTTTGTCGGGGTCTCGCCCAGGTCCGCTCTTTTCTGGCCAAGATCGGCACTGGCTTGCCCAGAATCGGCACTGGCTTGTTCGAGATCGGTGAGGCGCTGCGCGCGGGCCGAGCTCAACGCCATCATCAGCAGAGCACCGCACAACATGCAGACGACGCCGAAACCTAGAGCGAAAGCGCCGACTTCGACGCTGCTCCAGCCTCGGTCCCGTCCGATCTGGATGCCTGCGAGAACCAGGAACCACGCCAGAGACACGGGAATCAGCAGCTTCCAGCCCAAGTCCATGAGTTGGTCGTAGCGGAGCCGGGGCAGCGTCGCCCGCAGCCACACGAACCCGAACAGGAAGAGCATCAGTTTGAAGAAGAACCAGAAGACGCCGACCCACCACCCCTTGGGCACGAACAGTGCTGGACCCGCGGGTCCGCCTAGGAAGAGTGTGACGATGATCGCTCCCATCGTTATCTGGTTCATGAACTCCGCCAGGTAGAACAGCGCGAAGCGGATCGACGAGTACTCGGTGTGGAAGCCGCCCACCAGTTCCTGTTCGGCTTCGACCAGGTCGAATGGCGGGTGGTTGAGTTCGGCAGTCCCCGCGACCAGGAAGATGAAGAAGGGTATGAAACCGGTGACGATGATGTTCCAGTTGGGCACGAAGCTGTTGAAGCCGGGGCCCGCTTGGGTCAGCACCATGTCATGCATCGACAGTGTGCCGCTGACCAGCACGACCGAGGCGATCGAAAGGCCCAACGCAGCCTCGTAGCTGACCATCTGGGCCGAAGCCCGCACCGATCCCAGCAGCGGGTACTTCGAACCTGAACCCCAGCCCGCCAGCATCACCCCGTAGATCGCGAGAGACGACATCGCCAGGAAGAAGAGAATGCCGACTGGCGGGTCGGCCACCTGCAGCAGGGTCTCGTGGCCGAAGATCGAGATGATGCCGGGACCGTCGGTGCGGTTGAAGTCTCCCCCGATCGGCACGATCGCGAACACCAGGAAAGCCGGGATGAGCGACAGGTACGGGGCCAGTTTGAACACGAACCGGTGGGACTTCTCCGGGATCAGGTCCTCTTTGAAGAACAGCTTTATGCCGTCTGCCAGTGTGACCAGGATCCCCCACGGCCCCGCTAGGTTGGGGCCGATCCGGTTCTGCATGTCTGAAATGACCTTGCGCAGGAACCAGATGTTGAACATCACCGCTACCAGCAGGAAAACGAAGGCGACAAACACTTTGAGCAGCACGACGCCGACTTCGGGCAGGCCGAACGGGTCGGCGAACAGCGGATCGGTGGCGCCGATCACAGCCGCTCCACCCTTACATCGGTGACCACTGCGGACGCGTCGATCAGCGGCCTGCAATCTGCGCCGAGCGTCCGCCACGGGACGGCCGCCGAACCGACCGGAACACCGGGGTCGACCCGCACAGGCATGTCGAGATGGTCCTTCGCCGATTCGACCCGCACGACTGTGCCTTCCTGAACGCCGATCTTGTCGAAGTCGACCGGGTTCAGTCGCAGTTCGAGAGGCGAGGCATGCCCGCTGCTTGCGGGGCTGTGGCGGAGCGCGGTGCCGTCGTCGTACATCCGTCGGGTCGTCAACAGTCGCAACGAGTAGCGGTCGTTCACCGGGCTGGTGGCCTCTGCTGGATCTGGCGGCTCGATATCGCCGTTGCCGTTGAGCAGCACCCCGTCGACCTGGGAGTTGCCGAGGACTTCCTCGGTGAGCGGTGCGTGTAGCTCAGAGACGGTGGTTAGCTCCGCCCGGATCGCTGCAACAGAGTCGAAGCCGAGGTCGGATCCCATGCGGATTGCAATCTCGGACGCGATCATCCAATCGGGCCGCGAGATGCCCGCGGCTGTGACTATCTGGCCGCAAACGCTGACCCGGCCCTCGAGATTGGTGAAGGTTCCGGCTGATTCTGTGGGCCCCGCAGCAGCCAGGATCACATCCGCCGCGGCCATGACCGTGTCGTTGGGCAGCAGGTCGACTGCTATGACGGTCCCGGCGCCGGCCATCCCCTCACGCGCCAGCTCAGCGTCTGGGAAGTCGTTCAACGGATCAGCTCCGAGCAGGATCAGCGTGTCGATTTCTCCTGCTTTGGAGGCTCGCAGAATACCGGCGGCGTCGTGGCCGACGTTTTCGGGGACACTCGGCCAAGCGTCGGCGAACCGGTGTGCGCCACGTTCCAAGGTGGTACGACCCGGGAGCAGGCCCGGTGCCAGACCGGCGTCGAGCGCCCCGTGGACGTTGCCGCGCCGAAGCGCCGACAGGAACGAGACGTCATCGAGAGCCGACAGGGCGACCGCCGCGTCGATCGTGGCTGCAGCCGACTCACTGAGCGAGGCCCGACCCAACACCACCGTCACGGGACCAGAAAGATCGCTCGCTGCGCGTTGCAGTTGCCGGGCGTAGCCGGAGCCGCTCTGCTCACGCCGGGCGTAGCCGGAGCCCTCCAGATCGGCCGAGGACGCGGAGCCCACCAGATCGGCCGAGGACGCGGAACCCACCAGATCGGCCGAGGACGCGGAACCCACCAGATCGGCCGAGGACGCGGAACCCACCAGATCGGCCGAGGACGCGGAGCCCTCCAGATCTGTGTTGGGGGCGGCCTCCGAGTCTGGGCTGGTGGCAGCGGCTACGAGGGCTGCGGCCAACTCGCCGACCTCGCCTGGTCGGGGGTGCAGCGAGTGCTTGGCGATGTTGCTGAGGCCCGTGCGCTTGGGGGTGAGTTCGATGAGGGTCGCCCCGTCCTGCACCACGGCATGACGCAGACGCAGGTACAGCGCTCCCAGATCTTCTTTGGGGTCGGGACCGCACAGGATGATGGTTCCGCCGCCGCGGCAGGCGTCGTCGATCGTGGCCCTCGGCAGACCGAGCACGACTTCGGCAGGAAGGCCGTCACCGAGTTGGGCGTCGACGTGGTCGGTTCCGATCACACCCTTGGCCAGCTTAGCCCAGGCGTACTGAGCTTCGTTGTTCAGACGAGCACCGCCTATCACCGCCACTCGGTTGGGATCGACGCCGTCGAGCGCTGCCACCGCCCGTTCGAAGGCCACAGCCCAACCGACTGTTTCGAGTCGGCCATCGTTGCGCACCATCGGCGCGACCAGCCGACTCTCGCTGTTGAGCGCCTCGAAAGCGAACCGCTCCTTGTCTGAGAGCCAACCCCAGTTGACCGGATCGGCGTCGACGCCGAGGACCCTCAACACCTGATCGCGCGACGACTGGACGGTGATGCGCGAGCCGACCGAGTCGGTCCAAGCGGTCGAAATCGTCTCTTCGAGATCCCAGGGGCGTGCCTTGAAGCGGTAGGGCTTGGCGGTCAGCGCTCCGACGGGACAGATCTGCACCGTGTTGCCCGAGAAGTAGGAGGCGAACGGTTCGTCCGGGAACGTGTTGACCTGGGTGCTCGAACCCCGATCCATGAAGTGGATAAGCGCGTCGCCCGCCACCTCGTCGGCGAAGCGGGTGCAGCGGTCGCAGAGAATGCAGCGCTCGCGGTCGAGGTAGACGGCATCGCTGATCGGTATGGGTTTTTCGAAGTGGCGCTTCTCCTCGATGAAGCGTGACTCGCCGGGGCCGTAGGCCATCGTCTGGTCCTGCAGCGGGCACTCCCCGCCCTTGTCGCAGACCGGGCAGTCGAGGGGATGGTTGATCAGCAGGAACTCGAGCACCCCGTCCTGGGCTTTCTTGGTGACCTCAGACTCGGTCTCCACCGCCATGTTGTCGCTCACGGGGACCATGCAGCTCGGTTGCAGGCTCGACCCTCGTCCAGTGTCCACCTCTACCAGGCACATCCGGCACATTCCCACCGGGTTCATCCGGGGGTGATGGCAGAACCGGGGGATGTAGGTGCCGTTGCGCTCGCAGGCGTCGATCAGAAGTTCGCCGGGGCGGGCCTGAATCTGTTGGCCGTTGACGACGACACTGACCGTCGAGTGGTCAGCTGCTGTGTCGGCGGGGCGCATGTCGGTCACTGGAGCACCTCGGCGCGTACAGGAATCGAGTCACGTCTGGTGATCTTCGCTTCGTATTCGTGACGGAACCGCCGGATCGTCGACACGATCGGCGCGACCGACGAGGGGCCGAGAGGGCAGATCGTCGTCTGTTTCGGCGGAAAGGGCACCGCATCAAGGCCCTCGGTTGGGTTTGCTGCGACCGGGTAGGGGCCGGGGCTGATGTTGTCGCCGACGTCGAGCAGCATGTCGATGTCGCTGTGCCGACCCTCGCCGTCGAGGATCCGTTGCAGGATCCTTTCTTCCCAGGTGGTCCCCTCGCGACAGGGTGTGCATTTGCCGCACGACTCGCGGGCGAAGAACCTGACGACTCGCAGCGTGGCTTTGACCGCGTCGGTCGTGTCGTCCATCACCACGATGGCTCCCGACCCGAGCATCGATCCGGCCGCGCCGACAGGCCCTGCTTCCAGGGGGAGATCGAGGTGTTCTTCGAAGAACCAGGGGGCCGAGCCCCCGCCCGGGATGAACATCTTCAAGTCATGGCCGTCGCGTATTCCCTGGCAGAAGTTCTCCCCGTAGATCAATTCTCTGAAGGTGGTGACGCCGTGCTCGACTTCGTACACGCCCGGTCTGCGAACGTGGCCTGAGACCGCGAACAGTCTTGTTCCGGGCGACGCCTCCGAACCGTAGCTCCTGTACTGCTCGGCGCCGTTGACCATCAGCCAGCCGATATTGGCGAGCGTTTCGACGTTGTTGACGATGGTCGGCTGGCCGTAGAGCCCGATCGCGGCCGGGAAGTAGGGGGGCTTGAGACGGGGCATGCCCCGGTTGCCTTCGAGGCTTTCGATCAGCGCTGTCTCTTCGCCGACGATGTAGGCGCCGGCGCCCCAGGTGAGCACGATGTCCACCGAGAAGTCGGTGTCGAGGATGTTGCGGCCGACGTATCCGGCCTCGTACGCCTCATTGAGTGCGTTTGCGATCCGCTCCTGGGCGAGCGCCATCTCGCCGCGCACGTAGAGAAAGCACTGGGTCAGGCCGAGCGCATAGCAGGTGATGAGGCAGCCTTCGATGAGCTGGTGCGGATCGCGCTCCATGAGCAGGCGGTCCTTGTATGTTCCGGGTTCGCTCTCGTCGCCGTTGACGACCAGGTAGTAGGGGAACTTCTGGGGCGGCAGGAATCCCCATTTGACGCCCGCCGGGAATCCCGCGCCGCCTCGCCCCAGCACGGTGGCGCTGCGAACCTCGTCGTGGACGTCCGCGGGCCGTTTGGCGAGCGCGGCACGCAGGCCCTCGTATCCCCCGGTCGCTTCGAAGCGGGCCAGGGTGAACGAGTCTGGGTGGTTGAAGCGTTCGCTGACGATTTTGGGTCCCTCGTTGTCGACATAACCCGGTGCGTGTGCGACATAGTCGTTGGTTGCCATCAGCCCACCACCGGATCTGCCGCATCAGCTGCGGTCTCGTTGCGCTGCAGCCATACGGGCGCTTCGCGGGCGGCGGATGGGGGCACGATCCCTGCAAGCCGGTCTGACGGGATGCGCTGGCGGACCCGGGCGAGCGTTCCATGCTGGGGCAGATCATCGACACGCCCTGAGCGGATGTCGTCGATCATCTCGTCGAATTCGTCGTTGGTGACCCGCAGCCGGTAGCGGTAGTTGACCTGCAGGCATGGCGCTTCGGTGCAGGCCGCGATGCATTCGACGTCTTCGAGGGTGAACATGCCGTCGTCGGTGGTCCCCCCGGTCTTGACGCCGAGTCGTTGTTGGGCGTGGCCGAGCAGTTCCTCGCCTCCCAGCAGCATGCAGGAGATGTTGGTGCAGACGTTGATCAGATAGCTGCCGACCGGATGGAACTTGAACATCTCGTAGAAGCTGCCGGTGCCCTTGACTTCGGCGGCGGTGACGTCGCACAGGTCGGCGATCTGACGCATGGCCTCGCTTGTGATCCAGCCGTGCTGTTCCTGAGCCAGGTGCAGCAGCGGAATGAGCGCCGAGCGCGGCACCGGGTAGCGGGAGACGATCTCGCGTGCAGTGTCGAGGTTGGCCGAGGTGAAGAAGCTCATCGGTCGACCTCGCCCAGGATCGGATCGACGCTGGAGATGATGGCGACCCCGTCGGCGATCAGGCCGCCGCGCATGAGGTGCGGCAGCGTCTGGAGGTTGATGAAGCTCGGCGGGCGGACCCGCATCCGGTAGGGAGTGGAGGTGCCGTCACTGACGATGTAGACGCCCAGTTCGCCGCGGGGCGATTCAACCGCCGTGTAAGCCTCGCCCCTGGGCACCTGGTAACCCTCGGTGAAGATCTTGAAGTGATGGATCAGCGCTTCCATCGACTCGTCGATGCGCAGCCGCGGCGGTGGCGTGACCTTCTTGTCCTGCATGCGATAGTCGCCGCGGGGCATGCGGTCGATGACCTGCTCCACGATCCTCATCGATTCGCGGATCTCGTTGATGCGGATCGCGTAGCGGTCGTAGCAGTCCCCGTAGGTGCCGACGATGACGTCGAAGTCAACCTCGTCGTATGCGAGGTAGGGCTCGTCTCGGCGCAGATCCCAAGCGTAACCGGTGGAACGCAGCAGCGGCCCCGTGGCTGACAACGCAATCGCCTCGTCCGCGTTGATCGCCCCCACACCCTGCAGGCGTTCACGCCAGATGGGCTGGCCTGTCATCAACACTTCGTATTCGTCGAGCCTTGGTTCTATGAGTTCGAGCAGTTCGCTCAGATCTCCCTGCCATCCGTCGTGAAGGTCCGCGGCGACGCCGCCGGGCCGGATGTAGTTGTGGTTCATGCGCAGTCCGGTGACCTTCTCGAAGAAGCGCAACACCTCCTCGCGTTCGCGCCAGCCGTAGATCATCATCGAGACGGCGCCGAGGTCGATGCCGTTGGTGGCAAGGAACAGCAGGTGCGACGATATGCGATTGAGTTCGCACATCAGCATCCGAATCCAGGTGGCGCGTTCGGGTACCTCGACGCCGAGCAGTTTCTCGGTGGTGAGCGAGAAGGCCAGCTCGGAGAACAGCGGCGATGCGTAGTCCATGCGGGTCACGTTGGTGCAGCCCTGGAGGTAGGTGAGGTTCTCGCCCTGTTTCTCCATCCCCGTGTGGAGGTAGCCGATCACCGGTTTGGACCTCAGCACGGTTTCGCCTTCCATCTCTAACATCAGGCGCAGCACACCGTGGGTGGAGGGATGGGCGGGGCCCATGTTGAGCATCACCCGTTCGTCGTCGTCGGGATCGGACGCATCGCCGCCGATACGCGCGGCTTCGGCTTCGGAGAGTCGCAGCACCGCGGAGTCGTTGCCGCGTCGCATCACCCGTTCGGCGGTCACCGCGGAGCGCTCGCTTCGGAGAATTGAACTGGCACCTCGCCGACCGCGAAATCCTTGCGGAGAGGATGGCCGATCCAGTCTTCGGGCATCAGGATCCGGCTCATGTCGGGATGTTCGGCGAATTCGATGCCGAACATGTCGAACACTTCGCGTTCGAGATTCTCGCTTCCCGGCCAGAGGTCGAACAGGGACGGAGCAGTCGGTTCGGTGGCCGGCACCTGGACTCGCAGCCCCAACCGCTCTCGAGACGTGTGGTTGATGAGTTGAACGACCACTTCGAAACGTTCGGGTTTCACCTCCGCGGGCCGGACCCGCGTCCCTGGGTAGTCGAGATAGTCGACGGCGGTGAGGTCGATGAGTTGGTCGAAGCCGTCTTCACGGGCGGCGTTCGCCACTTCGAGATACTCCTCGACAGTCACGAACAGCACCGTCTGCGACGATATTTCCGATGCCGACGCCCCGTAGCGCTCTGTCTGAGCCAGTTCGGGCTTGGTCGGTTCCGGTTCAGTCAGTTCCGGCACGATCAGCTCCGGATGGTGAGACCGGCAGTTTGCCCATCGCGTTGTTGGACCATGATCCCCGCCCCTGTGGCGGTCTCACCGGTGCCTGTGGCCTCGCGGCGCTTCAACAGTTCACCGGCGTGGATCTTGTCGTGGAGCGTCAAGATCGCATGCATCAGGGTCTCGGGCCCCGGGGGACAGCCGGGGGCGTAGACGTCTACCGGCACGACCTGATCGATGCCCTGCACGATCGCGTAGTTGTTGAACATGCCGCCGCTCGATGCGCAGACTCCCATCGAGATCACCCACTTGGGTTCCATCATCTGGTCGTACACCTGACGCAGCACCGGCGCCATCTTCTGGGACACCCGGCCGGCGACGATCATGAGGTCGGCCTGGCGGGGAGAAGCACGGAACACTTCCATGCCGTAGCGGCCCAGGTCGTAGTGTGCCGCTCCCGCGGCCATCATCTCGAAGGCGCAGCATGCCAGTCCGAACGTAGCGGGCCAGCAGCTGCGCATTCGCGCCCAGTTGACAAGCGCTTCGACGTTGCTGGTTATGAAATTGTGTTCGAGGCCTGCCAGGCCGTCATCGGCGATCTCACCGGCTTGCCCTAGGCCGGGGATACGCATCAGGCCGCTTCTCCTGCACCGTCGTCGACATTGTGCGTGGCGACATTGTGCGTGGCGACATTGTGCGTGGCGACATTGTGCGTGGCGGCGGCGTGAGCGGCGGCAGGCGGCGTGAGCGCATCGGCTGGGCCTCGATCCTCCAGTCCGACCCTGCGCACCGTCGAGGTGATCGTCCGTTCAGCCGAGGTCGCGCCCGCGGGGCCGGCCACCTGCTTGAGCGGACCCCATTCGAGCGCGCCGTTGCCGATCAGGTACACGAACGACTCGAACACCGCGAACGAGAAGATCATGATCAGCACCAACCCGAACAGGCCGAGTCCGCCCTGTGCGATCGCCCACGGATAGAAGAAGACGATCTCAATGTCGAACACGACGAAGATCATCGCCACCAAAAAGAAACGGACGGGAAAGCGCTCGGGTGTCTCCCGGGTGGGGATGATCCCGCATTCATAGGGCGCCCTCTTCGGCCCGGTCGGTCGGCGGGGCGCCAGCAGGCCCGATGCGACGAAACTTCCTGCGGCGAACAGGGCGGCCAGCACGAAGAGCGCAAAAAGTGGGAGGTACTGACCGATCATGTGCTATCCCGACCCTTTGTTGAACTCGGCTACGCGGGCCATCACCACTTTGTCCCGTTCGTGGAGCATGTAGCACAGAGCCAGGAAGATCAAGAGCGATCCGAGCGTCACCAGCGCCGGCACCAGCCGAAGGTTGCCGAGGTTGCGGATCATCACCACCGAAACGACCGGTTCGTCGGGATCGGCGATCGGGCGCTTGGGGACCTGACCTGGAAGGTTGTCGATCGACTCGGGCAGGACCGCCTGCATCTGCACGATTCCGTAGCGGGTCGGATGCTTCAACGTGAGCGCGGTGCGAATCTGCGTTTCGATCCGGTCCCAACGGCTCGGGTCCGATGGCAGGCCGCGCTTGCCGCCGATGGTGAAGGAGTCGAGGATCTTGAACTCGTTCTGGGAGCTGAATGAGAAGTCGCCGCTGGCGAGCAGCATGGCGATCGCCGATGCCTGGGCTTCGCCTGCTTGGGCTGTCGACAGCAGCGTCCAGCCGCCGAGGGAATCGTCGTTCTGGTTGATAAGGCTCGGTGCGACGGCGGCCAACTCGCTCAGTGTCGTCGCCCGGTTCTTGGCGTATTCCTCCTCGGCCAGCGCCTCTTGTTCTTGGGCTGTCAGGCCTTCGGTCGCATCCGCGGTGAGATCGGCGACGGTTATGACCCCGAACTCCTCGTTCGCCACTTCGATCTCGGTGCGCAGTTCGGGGTCCGTCACGCTGCCGAGCCCTGCGTAGGCTTCGACGACCAGATCGTGCGCGGTCCGCAGATTCTCGGATCTGAGCAGCTCGGCTTCGTCGAGCGCGGCGAAGCTCAGATGCCCCTCGCCGCCGAAGCCCTCGACTATCTCCACTTGTTCCCAGCGGGGGGCGTCGCCGCGGTAGCCGATGCCGTAGATCCACCAGATCGCCGCCATGATCACCATCCAGCCGAAGAAGCCGGCCAGTGCTATGAGCGTGCCCAGCCGTATCCCGGAATTGGTGGCGAGCAGGAGCCACACCGAGCCCATGAGCACCACGACGCCGGTGAGGACCGCGAGGAAGCCCCGGATCTCCGGGTCCCAGGCGAGGCCTGCAATGAGATCAACCGCCTCCATCAGAGGTTCCTCTCGTAGGCGACGATGGCGTCGATCTGCTCCGCTGTGAGGGTCGCCGGGTAGGGGGTTTCGAGATCGTTGGGGATGCCGGGTCCGACGGCGTCGGCCTCAACTCGGGGCCCGAAGCCTGGCATCTGACCGTTGCCGCCCGATCCGCCCCTGCCGTAGGTTGCGCCGATCGCCTGACCGTCCTCGATGAACTCGGCGTGGCTCTTCGCGGATTCGAACTGGGCCAGCGTCGAGCCTCCCTGCAGGTTGGGTCCGAAGAACCCGCCGGCCTGGTTGAGCCCGTCTTCGAAGCCCTCGATCGGCGTGTCCCGCCCGTTGACGCGCATGGTCATCTCCTCGGCCCCGCCGAAGCTGAATCCGTAGGTGTGGCATCTGGCGCAGCTGTAGGTTCCGGCGGTTCCAGGGTTGGCGAACAGCAGCGCTCCGTAGGTTTTGTATTGCTCCCAGGCATCCGGGTCAAGCCCCTCGCCGCTGACCAGGATGTCGAGTGCCGCCCATCTCAGGTCTTCTGCGTTCTGTTCGAGTGCCAGCGAGGCGTTTTGCTCGATTGCTGTTTGCCGGGCTTTTTCGGCCACAGCTTGTGCGTCGTCAATCCATTGTCTGGCCTGATCGTCGGTCGCATCCTCGCCCGAGGCGGCGAGATGCGCTCGCACGGCTTGCAGTGCACCCGCTTCGACCTGATCAGCGATGCGGTCGGGACTGATCTGGATGCTCCGCAGGTAGAACATGACTTCTTCGAGTTGTTGATCGGTCAACGGACCACCGCCCGGAGCGCCCCACGCAGGCATCACTCCGTTGCGGCCGTAGTTGAGCGTGTGCAGGATCTCGTCTTCTGAGAATCGGGACAGCACGGTGTTGAGGGCAGGAGCGTCCCAGGAGACCTGGGCGATGAACTCTCCCGATTCGGAGGTCAGCGCCACGCTGGTCGACCCCCCGGACCCCTCAGCCCCGTGACAGGTGACGCACTCGGCGCCTTCGAGGT
This sequence comes from Acidimicrobiaceae bacterium, assembly GCA_028819005.1. Taxonomy (GTDB): domain Bacteria; phylum Actinomycetota; class Acidimicrobiia; order Acidimicrobiales; family Aldehydirespiratoraceae; genus VXYK01. The sequence goes on along the minus strand of JAPPMP010000011.1, from coordinate 45,232 downwards.
AGATCTCTTCGCCGCGGTTGGTGAAGATGCGGGCGGTGTCGACGTCCCGTCCGGCTTGACGCCCCGGTTCGCCGAGCCAGTACAACGGCAACGACACCCCGATGATCGTGAGCATCACCAGGTTGGCGCCCAGGGCGAAATCGAGGCGTTTGCCTTCAAGGTCTTCGTCGCGGACGTCATCCCGCCGGTTTGCGGCAAGTTCGATCTCAGAGCCGACCTCGCCTTTGGCGGCTCGGATGTTGAAGAACAGATAGACGAGCCCACCGATGAAGACGATCGCCAAAATGACGAAGCCGATAGTTCGCTGGGTGGAAGCGGCGAGCAGCATAAGGACGCAGAGAGGTTACTAGTGGCTGGCTTGACCGATGCAGTTGGGCCCTTCGGCTTCCTGCCCGGTGGTGTTGATCCCGATGGCGGGGCCTTGGATGATTGTTCCGGTGTCCACAGTGAGAGAGCCGTCGATACCGATGGACATGGCGAAACGGTCCATGCCTCGCGGGGCTGGACCGCCGCGTTTCTCGCCCACCTGGTTGTATTGGGAACCGTGGCACGGGCACTCGAACCATTGTGAGGTCGGGCATTCCGGAACCCGGCAGCCAAGGTGTGGACATTTCTGATAAAGCGCGACAACCCCTGCGTCAAGCCCGAGGGTGAACCCGGCTTCCATTCCGGCCAGTTCGGGGCCCGAGTAGACGGCTCGGGCCTTCTCGACAGCGCCGTTGGGATATTCGGTGATCCACATTCGGCCGTCGGCGCGGTACAGGAACCCGTTGTTGTTGCGGATCTCCGCGAGGATGTCTGATACAAGCCCGACTTTGATGGCAGACCCGAACCCACCGCCGATCTGCGGCCAGAGGAAGGCGATGCAGGCGACCCCGAAGCCGGACAGGCCGAGGCCGAACATCAACACGATTGAACGGTTGAAGAACTGGCGTCGGGTCACTCCGAGGGTCTCGGGGTCCGGCGGCACGTAGGGGGCCGGCGGAGCGGGCAGGCGGCTCGCCAGCACGAGTTCTCTGCTCGCGGCTTCCCGTTGAGCGACGACTGCCTTCTCGACTTCGCGCCCGGTGAGCTCCTTGGCGGGGTCGAGCGAGTCGCTGGCGCTGTCTCGTTTGCGGGTCTCGCGTGAGAGCATGCCGACCGCATCGGAGTTCTGCCGGCCGCGCATGGCCGCGAAGGCGGACAGCACGACCAGTGCGCCCAAGACGATTATGGCGATCGTGATGGTCATGGCGTGCTCGCCGGCTGTTCTGCGCTCGTGGCGCCTCGGTTGGCCAGAGTGTGGTTGGCCAGAGTGTGGTTGGCCAGAGTGTGGTTGGCCAGAGTGTGGTTGGCCAGAGTGTGGTGGGTCAGAGTGTGGTGGGTCAGAGTGTGGTTGGTCATCAGAGTTCGATCACAGTTCGAAGAAGAGGCCGGCTTCCCAGGGGAAGACGAAGTTGAATCCGGGTCCCCGGAAGAACGAGCCGATCATCACCAGAACCGCCCAGAACATGAGGTGAATGGTCATCAACGAGATGGCGAACTTGCGGTCCTCGGGTTTGTTGGACGGGTTCTTGTCGATGTAGGGGGCGAGGATTAGCAGGAAGATTCCGATTCCGGGGATGGTCACACCTGCAACCATCGGGTGGAACATCGTGAGCAGTTCCTGCAGGCCTAGGAAGTACCAGGGTGCTTTTGACGGGTTGGGCGTCTCGTTGAAGTTGGCGAGCTCCAACAGCGGCGCGTTCACGAATATCGAGAAGATGGTCGAGAAGGCCGTGATGAACAGGGCTGCCGCGAATTCGACCACGAGCAGATGCGGCCAGACATGCACTTTGTCCTGCGGCATCGACTTGACGTCCTGGATCGAACCGGACTTGACGACTGTCAGCAGCCGCTGAGTGTGCCCGCCGGGACCGGTCGCCGCCGACGCGGCGGCTGCAGCGGCGGGTGCGGCCGCGGGAGCTGCCGCGGCGGGTGCGTCGGCTTGCCCGGCCGCTGCGGCTTTGGCTGCTCTGGAGCGCTCGAGCAGATGGGCCGGAATCTTCGAAGCCGCGTCCCCGGAATCGGGGGTCGTGGCAGCCTGTGCTTCGGTCGTCTCGGGCTCATCGCTCGCTGCAGCGTCACCGCCGGGCGCAGCTGCTTTTGCAGCCTCCGCTTTGGCCCGCGCTTCCTCTGCTCTTTTGCGAAGGTGTTCGGGGACTTCAACCATCTCCTGATCTCCTCACGACCTACAGCGGACCCGAGATGCCGCCGTCTTTTCGCACGCGCCAGAAGTGGATCGCCATGAATATGACAGCCACGAACGGGAGCATGAGGACGTGCAGCACATACCATCGCAACAACGTGTCTGTTCCGATATCGAACCCTCCTAGCAGCACAAAACGAACTTGGTCGCCGAACACCGGTGTGTACCCCATCATGTTGGTTCCGACGGTCACCGCCCAGAGGGCCAGCTGGTCCCAGGGCAGCAGATAGCCGGTGAACGACAGCAGCAGCGTCAACGTGAGCAGGATCACGCCGATCACCCAGTTGAACTCGCGCGGCGGTTTGTAGGCCCCGTGGTAGAAGACCCGTGCCATGTGCAGGAACACGGTCAGGACCATCAGGTGCGCGGCCCAGCGGTGCATATTGCGGACCAGGAGTCCGAAGGTGACAGAGGTCTGCAACGTGTAGATGTCGTCCCAGGCCGCGGCCGCGGTGGGTCGATAGAAGAACATCAAGAAGATGCCGGTGATGGTCAGCAGAATGAACAGGAAGAAGGTCAGCCCGCCGAGGCAGAGGGTGTAGGAGACCTTGACGGCGTGACGCTTCACCTTCACCGGGTGGAGGTGGTACATCACGCTGTTCATGATCACATAGCTGCGGTTGCGGGGGCTGTCGGTATAGCCCTTGCGGAATATTGACCCGGGCCTGAAGATCGAGCTCCAGGCTTGGCTGCCTTGTATGTCATTGCCAAGCTTCGACATCTGCGCCGACAACCGCTCTTTGAGCGGCGGTTTGATGTCGTCGTCGGTATCAATTGCCATGTGTTCAATCTCTCCTGCGTTGCCCGGTTCTAGCCGAGGCGCATTCCGTATCCGTAGCCGTGGGTATTGGTTCGCTGGTGGGCGTCACCTTCTATCGAAGGATCGCCGACTTTGCCCATGATGATGACGCCTGTCGGACAACGGTCGACGCAGAGCGCGCAGCGTGTGCAGACATCGTCGTCGATCGTGAAGATCACATGGTCGCTCGGGTCGAGGCCCGGTTGTTCGGTGCCGATCGCTTCATCGATGGCGTCCGGGCGCACCATGTGGATGCACTTCCATGGGCAGATGTCCACGCAGCCTTCGCACATGATGCACTCGGACTGATCGATGTGGATGAACTGCTTGGGTTTGACCGCCGCGCTGAGCCAGGCTGCATCGACTTCCTGCAACACGTAGTCGTCGCGGAACTCCGGCATCGGCGGGTTCGCGTCGGTTGTGGTCACAGCGACGAACCCTCCTTCACTAGCGGACGACCGAAGGCCGAACGCGCCGGGGCGGTCTCTGCGGGCTTGGCGCCTCTCGCCTGCCAGACTTTCCAGAGCCAGACGTTGCCGACCAGAACGATGCCGTAGATCAACACCGCGATGATGTGCTCGATGTGCAGGTAGTTGATCGTCAACGGGTTCCAGCCGCCTGCGGGTTGCGGCTTGAGGAAGCCGCCCCAGCCGATGAAGTACTTGTCGCTGCGCCACGCCAGTTCGTTCTCCGCCCAGGTGAGCCATTGGTGGGGCACGACTCCGTAGGCCATGAACAGCAGGAAGAACACGAACATCGCGCCGAACATCGCTTCGCCCCAGGTGTGGGGAGCGTCCGCGGGGCGCCGTTTCGCGTACGCGAGGATTCCAGCGGTGCCTGCGAGAGTAACGATGACAGACAGGGTGAGGGCAACCATCTCCGCTCCGTTGGAGTCTTGACTCTAAGCACTTCGTGAATCCTCGCACAAGTGTAGTCCCGAGCGACGAAACCGCTCAGTTCGGCGCATGGTTCTTCTGAGATTCCGCGCGGGTTTGTCGAATCTCGGAGCAATCGCTCTATCCTTCCCCGAAGTTCCCCTAGAGTTTGACGCGCCACGCAGCAAACCCTTTCAGTTTCTGAACCCTCACCGGAGACGACGTTGGTCGAAGTACCCGAGCACCTTCTACAGAGGTCAGCCGAGGCACGCGCTCGCCTCACCGGTGCATCCGCCGCGGGCGACGACGACACGCAGGCTGCACCCGCGGACGCGCCTGCTGCACCGACCCCCGCAGTGCCTGCGGCTCCGGCTGCTGCACCGGCGCCGGCCCAACCGGTCGTCAAGGTCCCCGCGCCCGTGCCTCCCTATGTGACCGCAGCGCTGAATCGCAAGACGATCCCCTATTGGGTCATGCCGGTCCTTTTGTTCCTGCCGATCTGGGCGATCTACTACGTCGGTTACCTTGAGCGCCCGCCCGCCGACCCTGAGGGTCTGTTGTTCGAGGGCGGCGAGGTTTACGCCGAAGTGTGTGCGTCCTGTCACGGCGGCACCGGCTCGGGCGGCACAGGTCGCCAGCTCAACGGCGGTGAGGTGCTGTTGACTTTCCCCGGCGACGCGGCGAGCTACGACGGTCTCGCGGGCCATATCGCCTGGGTCGCGAACGGTTCGGACCAGACCGAGATCACTGAGGGCCCTGTCTATGGCGATCCGGCCCGAGTCGGTGCCGACAGTCCCCGCACAGTCGGCAGCTTCGGTGCGGCGATGGGCAATTTCGCTGAGTCTCTGACCGTTGAGGAGTTGGCCGCAGTCGTCTATTACGAGCGTGTCGCTCACGGCGATCTCGACGATGAGGCTGCCGCCCTCGAGCTTGAGGTGCTCGAGGAGTTCGTCCACATCAACGATGCCGCCGGCGTCGGCAATCTGGCTCTGGGTGTGTCCGTGGCCGAGGTCAGCGCCCAACTTGACGAGGCTCGTGCCGTTGTCGCCGCTGCGCACGACGAGGTCGCTGCCGGTTAGCAGGGCGACGAGGTCGGTGCCGGTTAGCAGGGCACTGCGATCTGGGAGAATTGTCAGCAGCGCGGGCGCGACCGGTGCGACAATCTTCTGAGCAGAACTAGCCGAGGGAGTTCGGTGGACATCGCAGGCACTAGCGAATGGGGCACGGTTTCGGCTTTGGCCGAGACCTTCGACGATCTCGGGCTTCGCCGCCTGTTCGCAGACGACGCCGGTCGAGTCGAGCGTCTGAGCTTCAGCGTCGGTGATCTTCTGGTCGACCTGTCCAAGCATCGGGTCACTGAGGAGGTTCTGGTTGCGCTGGTGGCTCTGGCGCAGCGGGCCGGTCTGGACCGGCGGGTGCAGTCAATGATGCAGGGCGAGCGGATCAACAGCACCGAGGACAGAGCGGTGCTGCACACCGCTCTGCGGGCGCCGGCGGGCACTGTGATCGAGGTCGACGGCGATCTTGGGGGTCGGGTCGATGTGGTTGCTGCGGTTCATTCCATGCGGAAGCGCATGGCCGTCTTCTGTGAGCGGGTGCGCGACGGTGACTGGGTCGGCGACACGGGCGCGCCTATCGAGACGGTCGTCAATATCGGGATCGGCGGTTCGGATCTGGGACCGTCGATGGCCTATGAGGCGTTGGCCGCGTACCGCGATGAGCGTCTGCGCTGCCGCTTCGTCTCCAACGTCGACAGCAGTGATCTGGTTACCGCTCTGTCGGATCTTGATCCCGCCACGACCCTGTTCGTTGTTGCATCCAAGACCTTCACCACCTCTGAAACGCTGGCGAATGCCGTCTCGGCACGGCGCTGGCTGACCGACGCTCTAGGCGACGACGCGGTCGCCCGGCACTTTGTGGCCGTTTCGACCAACCGGGCAGCGGTCACCGAGTTCGGCATCGACGCAGCGAACATGTTCGAGATGTGGGATTGGGTCGGGGGCCGCTACTCGTTGGACTCCGCCATCGGTCTGTCGTTGATGGCTGCCGTCGGGCCGGAGCGCTTCGAGGAGATGTTGAGCGGGATGCGGATCATCGATGAGCACTTCGCTGCTGAGCCGCTGTCTGGCAACGTGCCGGTTCTGGCCGGGCTGATCGCGGTCTGGTATCGCACTTTCTGTGGGTTGCCGACCCGGGCCGTGCTGCCCTATTCGCAGGCCCTGCGCCGTTTCACCACCTATCTGCAGCAGCTCGACATGGAGAGCAACGGGAAGCGGGTGCGCCTCGACGGCGAACCGGTCGATTACCAGACGGGTCCGATTGTGTGGGGTGAGCCCGGAACCAACGGACAGCATTCGTTTCATCAGCTGCTTCATCAGGGCACCACGGTCGTGCCCTGCGATTTCATCGTCTTCGCGAACCCGGACAGCGGTGATTCTGACGAGGCGACCGGCGCGGAGGCGACCCGTCACCACGAGCTGCTCGCGGCCAACTGTCTCGCCCAGGCCGAGGCTCTGGCCTTCGGCAGAACCGCAGAGGAGGTCGCGGTCTCGGGGATCGACCCCGGCTTGGCGCCGCATCGGACGTTTCCGGGGAACCGGCCGTCCACCACGATCATGGCGCCGCGGCTGACCCCGTCGGTGCTGGGTCAGCTCATTGCCTTCTACGAACACCAGACCCTGACCCAGGGTGTGGTCTGGGGAATCAATCCGTTCGATCAATGGGGGGTCGAGTTGGGCAAGTCCCTAGCCGCCGCGATCGCTCCCGAGTTGGGCGCCCCCGAGCCCCCGACCCTGGCCCACGACCCCTCCACCAACGCCCTGATCACCCGCTACCGCGAGCTGACCGGCAGGTCCGGCGGGCCGGGCGCCTGAGCCGGCGCAGACCCTTGGGAATGGAAGGCTGCCTCGGATGGCACGAGCAAGGTTTCCTTCCCCTACCCATGCCGGGGAATTCAAAACGATCGGTGTCCGTGACCGGGCAAGACGGCTCATGCCGCCACAGCCGACGGACCAACCAGATCTGTTTGCGTCGGTCGCAAACTGAGATGTGGTGTTCGGGGCAGCCGTGCTGGTAGCAGCGTTGACGAACACGGCAACCTTGCTCTTGCCTGGCACGAAATCCGCCGCGGTGGGGAACTCCGGTCGGGGGCGAGCCGAGGCCCAGAATCGATGCCTCGTCGATGTGCTGCGGAGCACACGGCGGTCTCGGATTGGTTTCGCGATTCCAAAGCCAGCACGTTCTCCATCCGTGAAGAATGACCTGCTCTGCGGTGACGCGCCAGATCAGCGGTCGGTTCCTACTGGTAGAGATGTGAGGCGCTGCCTATCGACACCCGGCCCGGTTCGGGGTTGGCCACCAGCACTTCGCATTCCATCTGGTCGGGATCGCGGAAGAACAGGCTGAGCTTGCGGCCGAAGTCGGTGACGATGCCGTCGGTCGCCCCCGAAGCCATCAACCGCGCGCGGATCTGGTCGAAGTCGTCGAGGCTGGCCGCGTGCAGGCCGATGTGATCGAGCCGTCCGCGTCCGAACATCGGTGTTTGATGGTCCGCTTGTTCGTTGCCGTCGATCTCGAAGACGTTCAATTCGGTGGCCGGGCCGATGTTGATGACGGTCATGCGGGGTCCGCCGGGGAATTCCTCACCGTCGCTTTCGACGGTGGCGTCGAACATGTCGATGTAGAAGCTCTGCATCCGGTCGGAGTCGTTGGTGATGACCGCCACATGGTCGAGTCCTGAGGTGAGCATTGGTGCTTTCCTTCTGGTTTTGCCGCTGGTTCGCGAATCTACCGAGTTCGCTGCGGTTATCCTTGCGCTGCTCGGTCGGCGCAGGTGCGGATTTGGGGCGGCATTGCCGGTGTGATCGTGATCGGAGGTGGTTCATGGAACTGTACGAGATCGACTTGGGGAACATCCTCGAGTTCTGGACTCGTCCTGAAGCAGAGGTTCAGGAGGCGTTCGCATTGTTGAGGACCACCGATCCGATCCGTTTCTGCGAGGAGCGCGACTACATTCTCGACGGTGAGGTGATCACCCGGGCCGGTCCGGGGTTCTGGTCGATCACCAGGCATGCCGACGTCATTGAGGCCAGTCGCCGAGCCGATTTGTTCTGTTCAGGTCAAGGCACCCAGATCACGGATCTACCGACCGAGTTCAACGAGTTTCTCGGCTCGATGATCAACATGGACGATCCTCGCCATGCGCGTCTGCGGCGGCTGGTGTCGCGCGGTTTCACGCCGCGCATGCTGGCCCGTGTTGAAGAGCAGGTGACTCGGGTCGCTGCTGAGATTGTCGATGACCTGGCCGAGGTCGGTGAATGCGATTTCGTGCCGGATGTGGCCGCACGTCTGCCGCTCCAGATCATTTGCGAGATGATGGGAATCCCGCCGAGTCTCTACCAGGAAGTGTTCGATCAGACGAACATCTTGTTGTCGGCAGGCGACCCCGAGTACGTCCCGGAGGGAACGAACGTGATTGAGGCGCTTCTGAATTCAGCTGCGTCTTTGGCCGGGGTCATGACCGAGTTGGCGGCGTTCCGCGCGAACGAACCCGGTGACGACCTCACTTCGGCTCTGCTCCATGCGGAGATCGACGGAGAGCGGCTCACCCACCAGGAGCTGGCTTCGTTCTTTGTGCTGTTGTGCGCGGCCGGCAACGAGACCACCCGCAACGCCATCAGCCACGGGTTGGCGGCTCTGACGGATCATCCCGAGCAGCGCCAGTTCTGGCTGAGCGATCTTGAGGGCAACACTGCGACTGCGGTCGAGGAGATCGTTCGCTGGTCGACCCCGGTGATCCATTTTCGACGCACGGTCACCACCGACGGCGCGCGGCTCGGAGACCACGAGTTCTCCAAGGGCGAGAAAGTCGTGCTGTGGTACAACTCCGCGAACCGCGACGAGTCTGTTTTCGAAGAGCCCCAGCGGTTCGATCTGAGTCGGCATCCCAACGAGCACATCGGCTTCGGCGGCCCGGGTCCGCATTATTGTCTGGGCGCCCACCTGGCGCGGCGGGAGATCGGAGTGATGTTCCGCGAGCTGCTGGGGCGTTTCCCCGATATCGGGGGCACGGCCCCGCCTGAGCGCCTGCGGTCCAACTTCATCAACGGCATCAAACACCTGCCCTGCTCGGTCAACTGAGCGGGCCGCGTCAGCCGGTGGGCCGCGTGGCGCGCTAGCTCGTGCGGACGATCAGCTGGAACTCGACGATGCCCCGGTCTTCCACTGAAACGACGATCGGCGCGCGCGGCGGAGTCACGCCGAAGTCCTGCCATATGATCTCGGTCGATCCGATGATGAGACCGATGCCGGCTTCGGCGATCGTGGCTTGCAGGGAGAAGGTCACCTGATTCGTGGTGCCTTTGACGGTCAGGTCTCCGACCACGTCGGCGGTGAGCGTGGAGCCTGATTCGAGGGTTTCGACGTCGAGCGGTACCGGCTCGGTGAGCGTGAACAACGCTGTCGGGAAGTTGCGCGAATCCAGAGCATTGACGATGGCGTGCTCGCGACGCGCGTCGTTGGACACGATCGTCGTCATGTCAACGGTGATCTCAGCCTCAACGAGGGCTCCGTCTTCGATGGTGAGCGATCCGGCGACCCCGCCGGTGCGTCCGACGGCTGTGACCTTGCCGACTGTCAGTTCCTCTGCCACGCGGAACCCGGCGAACGATCCGCTGGCTGTGTCGAAGTCGAAGTCGCCGAATTCGTCATCAACGGTCCATACCCCGTTGGCGGCGCCGACAAAGGGCCTCTGCTCGACGGTCGGTTCAGGGTTTTGTTCTTCGTCCGGCTCGGGCTCGTCATCGACCTCCGTGCCTGCGTCTTCGGAGCCGGCGTCTTCTGGGGCGGCGTCTTCATCGGGTCGCGAAGCGGCGTCGTCCTGCTCGTCGCTGGCGGCGAGGTCTTGTTGGAGTTGCTCCAAGCCTGCTTCAGTGCTCACCGCTTCAGGTGCATCGTCACGGAAGAACAACAGCCACAGCGCCACTGCCAGCGCAACCAGAAGCGCTAGGGCAATCAGCAGCTTCTTCCTCAAGCCATCTCCTCGGCGACTTCTCGGCATGCCTCGATCGTGGCGTCGATTTCCACGTCGGTGTGGGCCAAGGATGTGAACACCGCCTCGTAGGCGCCCGGAGCGAAGGCCACGCCACGGCTGAGCATCCCGGCGAAGAACTTCTGGTACATGCCGTTGTCGCAGATCTTCTTGGCGGAGTCGAAATCGGTCGGGGGCTCACTGCCGAAGAACAAACCCAAAAGCGGTCCCACCCTGGGGATGCAGGCCTCAACTCCCGCTTCGTCGAATGCTGCGGCCAGGCCTGTCTGCAGGCGCACCGAGACGTCGGTCAGTCGGTTGTAGGAGTCGGGGGTCAGCTGTTCGAGGACGGCCAGTCCCGCTGCGGTGGCCAGCGGGTTTCCCGACAGCGTCCCGGCCTGGTAGACGCCGCCGAGCGGGGCGAGATTGCCCATGATCTCGGCTGTGGCGCCGATCGCTCCCATCGGCAGGCCGCCGCCGATCACCTTGCCGAAGCACCAGACGTCGGGGGTCACGCCGAACCATTGGGCCGCTCCCCCGAAACAGAGGCGGAACCCGGTGATGACCTCGTCGAACATCAGCAGTGCTCCGACTTCGTCACAGGCCTGTCTCAGGCCTTCGAGGAAGCCCTCGGCGGGCTCTACGAGGCCCATGTTGGCGGCGACGGGTTCGACGACGACCGCTGCGACCGTTTCATCTAGGTCGGGGACAACGTTGTAGGGCGCGACGACCGTGTCGGCCACGGCACCGGCGGTCACTCCCAACGAGGCGAGCAGCCCCTGCTGGGCCACCCCCGATCCGCCTGCCACCAGCAGCGCGTCGCTGTGGCCGTGGTAGTTGCCGGCGAACTTAACGATGCGGTCGCGTCCGGTTGCTCCGCGTGCTATGCGGATGGCGGTCATGGTCGCTTCGGTGCCGCTCGACACCAGCCGCACCATTTCCAAACCGGTGACGCGGCGAGCGATCTCTTCTGCCAACCGAACCTCGTCGAGGGTCGGCGCGCCGTAGCTTGTGCCCGATGCAGCGGCGGTTTGCACCGCCTGTGTCACAGCGGGGTGCGCGTGGCCCAGAATCGTCGGGCCGTAGCTCTGCACGTAGTCGATGTAGCGGCTGCCTTCAACGTCGTAGACGTACGGTCCGCTCGCGTGAGCAACGAAGTAGGGGGTCCCGCCCACAGACCCGAAGGCTCGCACCGGCGAGTTGACTCCTCCTGGGATGACTGCCCGTGCGCGGTCGAACAGCGCGCTGTTCGTGTGGGGGCTGTTTGCGGGGGTGTTGCTCACTGAAGCCTCTCGGCGAGCGAACGTGCGAAATAGCTGCAGATCAGGTCGGCTCCGGCTCGCTTGATGGCCAGCGTGTGCTCGAAGGCCACCGGTTCGAGTTCCAGCCAGCCGAGCTGCGCGGCGGCGTGGACCATCGCGTATTCGCCGCTCACGTGGTATGCCGCTATCGGAACATCGAATTCGGCTCGGGCCCGAGCGATCACGTCGAGGTACGGCAGCGCGGGTTTGACCATCACCATGTCGGCGCCCTCAGCGACGTCCTCGCGAATCTCCTCGGCTGCTTCTCGGACATTGGCGACGTCCTGCTGGTAACCGCGCCGGTCTCCGCCTCCGACGATGGTCACGTCGACCGCGTCGCGGAACGGGCCGTAGAGAGCGGTCGCGTATTTCGCGGAGTAGGCGAGGATGGCGGTCTGCTCGAAGCCGGTTTCGTCGAGGGCGTTGCGGATGGCGGCTACTTGGCCGTCCATCATTCCCGACGGCGCCACGATGTCGGCGCCGGCTCGTGCCTGGGCTGCAGCCACCTGCGCGTAGAGGTCGAGGGTGGCGTCGTTGTCCGGTTGACCCGTGGCGTCGAGCACCCCGCAATGGCCATGCTCTGTGTACTCGTCGAGACACAAGTCGGCGATCAGCACCATCTCGTCACCGTGGTCCTCACGCAGCTCTGCGAGGGCGACCTGCACGATGCCGTCGGGGTTCCAGGCTTCTGAACCTTCGGCGTCCTTGGTTTCGGGGATCCCGAAGAGCAGAACCGCACTGACTCCGAGGTCGCGGAGTTGCCGAACTTCAGCTCGCAGCGACTCCCGCGAGTGCTGACAGTGGCCGGGCAACGACGGGATCGGCTGCGGCTCGTCGACGCCTTCACGCACGAACAGCGGGGCGACCAAGTCGTCGATTTGAAGATGCGTTTCAGTCACGAGCCGCCGCATTGCCGGGGTTCGGCGCAGGCGGCGCAGACGACGCTGAGGAAATGGCACCCTGTCAGCCTAGGGGGTGCGGTGCTTCCGCCCGCCCGCTAGAACATCCGGCCTTCGATGCGGCTCGCGGCCAACCACACCCCCATGTCGTAGATGGTCTGCGCCATCGCCTGTCCGATGAGGTCGAGTTTGCGCACCTGCTCGATTCGGACAGAGGCCTGTTCGAGCTCTCTTCGCGGCAGCAGCTCTCGGAACAGGCCGCAGGCGTCAGCGAGGCAGATGATCACTACGTCGCGGGGGTCTGGGATCTCATCGCTGAACAGCACACCCATGATGCGCAGCTTCACCTCGCGTTCGGCCTTGCCGTCGATGACCGGGTAGCGGCGTGACTTGAACACCCACAGGAAGCGGTCGTCCTCGCGCTCGAGGATCCCGATTTGGACCAGACGGCTGAGCGCCTCCTCGCGGATCCCTTCGGCGTGGGCGGCTTCCTGCTCGACCCAGTAGCGAGCGTCACGCTCGGCGCCCTCCGCAGCGATTCGAGCGAGCGTCGGATCCAGCAGGCTGTCGCCGACTGGCGTGTCATCAAGCAGAACCAGCCTCTCCGGGTCTGTGTCGATGCGGTATTCCATTGCCAAGTCCATCAGCACCGCACCGGCAAGAATCCGGTCCAGCAGCCAACTCGGCACATGCACGAACTTCCCATCATCGTCACGCAACAACAGGAGAACGACTTCCTCGGCAAATCTCAACATGGCCTTACTTACCCCCTGTCTTGGTTTCCGCAGCCTTCGAACGATCTCGCACCGAGGCTAGCAGCCCTTGACTGACTCGACTTTATCGCCCGGGAGCGGGGTGCTGCCATGGCAGTCGACGACCGCGGACACAAGTCCGTCGATGGTATGGGGTTCGGCGACAACGTCGACATTCAAGCCCAACTCACATGCGGCAGCGGCCGTGGCCGGCCCGATGCAGGCGACTATTCCGGGAAGGTTGCCCAGGCCGACGGCTGCGTGCAGTCGGGTTACCGTCGATGACGATGTGAACGCCACGACGTCGCTCTCTCGGCAGGCGACGACGTCGGCTTCTTCGACCGGCACGGCGACAGTCCGGTACGCCGCAACATCGTGAACGGCCCATCCCAGCTCGCGGAGTCCTTCGGGAAGCAGCCTGCGAGCTTCCGAGGCACGGGCCAGCACAACCGTCGCGCCGCCCTGGTCGGGGCGGGGGAACGATTCGAGCAGGCCTTCTGCGATTGAGCGATCCGGGACGAGGTCGACCTTGATGCCCAGGTTCTGGGCGCGGTCACGCGTGCCCGGGCCTATCACCGCGACCGAAACGCGCTCGTCAAGCGGCTGGCTGCCCAATGCTTCGGCGACTTTGTCCGCACCGTTGGGACTGGTGACCACCAGCCAGTCACCCGGACCCAACGCGGCGAGGTGACCACGCAGAGCGGCTCCTCCGTCTGGGGGATCCACGATTTCGATGACCGGCACGACGACTGCTGTGGCTCCGAGCTGTTCCAGTGCGTCGGCCAGACCCGCGGCCTGACGGCGCGCTCTGGTCACCACCACCCGCACGCCGGTGAGGGGACGCTCAAATGCGGTCTGCCCAGGTGCGGGCTGCTCAACCATTGCCTTCCGATCGGGTTCTTGACGCCGCCCCGGGGCCTTCAGCATCGTCGAGCAGGTCGCGGGCGACGCTGCGACCGACCTCGCCGGGGTCGCTGCCCCGGCATCGACGGCGGACCAGCCTCTGACCGTCGAGCGACGCCAGCATTCCGACGAGTTCGATCCGGTGGTTGCCTTCGGAGTCCTCGTTGAGCCTTCCGAACGCGCCTGCGGGGATCGTGCAGTCGCCGCCCAGTTCGGCCAGGAACGCTCGCTCCGCGTCCACAACAAGCCGTGTTCGGGGGTCTTCGATGGTTCGCAACGCGGAGATCGTGTCTTGATCGTCGGCTCGGCATTCAATCGCCAACGCCCCCTGGGCGACCTGGGGAACCATCACCTCAACTTCGAGCGGTTCAACCGCTTCGACGTCCGGTTCGAGGCGTTGGATGGCTGCCATTGCCATCACGATGGCGTCGAACTGTTCGGCCTTCTGCAATCGGGTGGCGATGTTGCCGCGCAGTTCTGAGAACACCAGGTCGGGCCGGCGCCAGGCGAGTTGGGCACGTCGGCGCACCGATCCTGTGGCGACACGGGCCCCTTCCCGCAGATCTCGGAGGGTGGATCCGACGAGCGCGTCGCGCGCGTCGCCCCTGGCCGGTACCGCTGCGAGCACCAGCCCTTCGGGTGTAGACGATGTCAGGTCCTTCGCGGAGTGGACTGCGATGTCGGCGCGACCGTCGAGCACCGCCTGCTGCACCTCTTTGGAGAAGACCCCCTTGCCGCCCATCGCGTGGATCGGGGCGTCTGTTCGGCGATCACCCGAAGTCGACACCTCGAGTTCGCCGACGCTGGACACCAAGCCAGCCTCGACCAGCAGCGATGCCACATGGCGGGTCTGCCACAGAGCCAGAGGGCTTCGGCGGGTGGCAGCCAGCATCGTCACGCGGCTGAAGCGCTCGTGTTCACTGCGCTGCATTTCCCGCTCAAGTCCGCCCTGCGCTGCATTTCCCGCTCATATCCGCTCTGCGCTGCATTTCCCGCTCTTTGTTCGCTGCGCTGCATTTCCCGCTCAAGTCCGCCCTGCGCTGCATTTCCCGCTCTTTGTTCGCTGCGCTCACCGGGCCGCTCGGGCCGACAGGCGGGCCGCTCGGACTCGGGCCTAGAGGTCATAGAGATCACGCAGGGATTCAGCCAGACGATCTCCGCGGGCCCGTCCTGCGGCGTCTTTGAGGTGCGTGGAGGGCCCGTGCAACATCTTGTTGACGATCCGCTTGGTCAGGGCCTCGACGGCCGCAAGCTGTTCAGCGTCGAGATCAGACAGTTTCGCGCCCAGTCGCTCCAGTTCTGCGAGCCTGATCTCCTCGGCCTGCCGGCGCAGCGCGCTGATCAGCGGTGCAACCTCCCGTGCTGAGGTCATCGACTGGTACCGCTGGACTTCTGAGTCGACGATCGCCACGACGCCGGCCACTTCGCGGTTGCGGCTCTCAAGGCCGCCGTCGATGAAGTCGCCGATGTCGTCCATGTTCAACAGGGTGACGCCCTTGAGCCGGCCCGCGGCGGGGTCGACGTCTCGGGGAACGGCGACGTCGACGATCACCAGCGGCAGGTCGCCGCGTCGAGCGGCGATAGACGCCACATCGGTGGCCTGCAGGATCAGTTCCTGGGCCCCGGTGGTGGTCACGAGCACCGCTGCTCGCGAGAGGGCGTCGGGGAGTTCGGAGATGTGCACGGCTGTGCCGTCGCACGCCGCAGCGAGTTCCACGGCCCGGTCTTGCGTGCGGTTGGCGACAACTATCTCTGAGGCGCCGGCCTTGGCCAGAGACCTGACCGTCCCTTCAGCCATCTCCCCGGCGCCGATCACCAGGACGCTGCGCCCGGCTATGCCGCCGCTGCGTTCGTCGGCCAGCGCCACCGCGGCTTGTGACACCGAGGCGATTCCGCGCCCGATCGACGTCTCCGAGCGGGCGCGTTTGCCCACTTCGATGGCGTGGCGGAAGAGGCCGCCGAGCACGGAGCCGACAGTTCGCTCGCCGACCGAGCAGTCCCAGGCGTCGCGTACTTGCCCGAGGATCTCGTGTTCGCCGACCACGGCGGAGTCGAGGCCTGCCGCGACTGAGAACAGGTGTCGGACCGCGTCAGCGTCGTGATAGGCGTAGAGATGGTCGGCCACGTCCTCGGGGGCCAGGCCGGCGTGGCGGGCGAGGAATTCCCGAACGTCCTGGTAGCCGCCGTGGAAGCGTTCAGCGAAGGCGTAAACCTCGACACGGTTGCAGGTGGACAGCACCACCACCTCCGAGAGATGGTCTGCTTCTGCCAACCCGCTCAGCGCCTTCGGCAGCTCGTCGGCGGCGACGGTCATCTGTTCGAGCTTGGCGATCGGAGTCGACCGATGATTACAACCAATCGCGACGATCGACACAGCCAGGTTCCTCTAATCCGATACTGGAGCCCGGTGGCTCACCGCTCAATTCTCCAGACCTGCAAAACGGTACCGGGATCAGGGGCATTCAGCGACCCCGCCGGCGTCTTGCGCCTTGCCTCTTTGAAGTGGCAGCTGGCGCTGGAGGTGGAATCCGAGAATCTGCAGTTCGGTGGAGAGGTCCACGGAGCGAACGTCGATCCCGTCGGGGGCGACGAGGACAGTCGGAGCGAAGCTGAGGATCGAGCGAACCCCCGCTTCGACGAGCAGGTCGACGGTCTCCTGCGCGGCTTCGGCCGGTGTGGTGATCACCCCGATTGCGACCTGGTGGCCGGTCACGACTTCGGCGAGGTCCTTGGGGTGGTGAACGGTCACTCCGTCGATGCTGGCGCCGATCTTTTCGGGGTCGGTGTCCACTGCGGCGACCACCGGGAACCCCCGCTCTGTGAAGCCGGTGTGGTTGGCGAGCGCTTGGCCGAGATTGCCGAGTCCGCAAACCACGACCGGCCACGTGTTGGTCACTCCGAGCGCACGGCTTATCGCAACGATCAGGTGGTCGACGTTGTATCCCACGCCTCTGGTTCCGTGCGGTCCGAGGTAGCTGAGGTCCTTGCGCACCTTGGCGTCGTTGACACCGGCCAGTTCGGCCAGACCCACTGACGAGACCGTGGTCGGGCCGGTGGCAGCCAACTCCAAGAGGCTCCTCAGGTACACAGGCAGGCGGGCGACGGTGGCTTCTGGGATGGGTTCGCGGTCGTTCACTGCACACAACCGTAGCCGCTGGAGGTTGGCCCTAGTTCGGCCTGCTCGTCGAGCAGTTCAGCCAGGTCTTCCGCAATTCCCAACTCGTCCGCCCATCTTGCATGTAGCAGTGGAGGACCTTGAAGGAAGCTCCAAACTCAATCGCTTGACGCGCATCCGACTCTGGGAAGTAAGCCTCGCTTGCCGAGAGCGCCTCGCGGTGCGGGTCACCGCAATTCGCGACGCAGCACCTTGCCGCCCATGCCCCGCGGGATCTCGTCGACGAAATCTATCTTGGTCGGGCACTTGTAGCGGGCCAGCTCGTTGGCGCACCACGCGACCAGATCATCCTCCTCGACCATGTAGCCGTCTTCGGCCACAGCGAATGCCTTGACCGTCTCGCCGCTGTAGGGGTGGGGGATCCCGACCACGCCTGCTTCGCGAACCGCCGGATGCGTTGCGAGCACCCGTTCGACCTCGGCGGGGAAGACGTTGAATCCCGAGACGATGACCAAGTCCTTGGCTCGGTCCACCAGGTAGAGGTAACCGTCGTCGTCGACCACCGCGATGTCGCCGGTGTGGAGCCATCCCTCCTCGTCGATGACTCTGGCGGTGGCGACGGGGTCGCCGAGGTATCCCCGAAAGACGTTCGGGCCTCGTACCAGCACTTCACCCGGGTCACCGATGTACACGTCGTCGCCGCCGTCCACCAGGCGCACTTCCACGCCGGGAACGGGCCGACCGACCGAGCCGATCGGCGCGTCGGTTCCGGTGGCGAGCGTTACTGTCGGGCTCGCTTCGGTCAGCCCGTAACCCTCGTAGATCCGCAGACCGAATCGGGTCTGCGCCGTCTCGACCACACGGTCCGGGATTGCCGCGGCGCCCGAGACGGCCAGGCGAATCTGCGAGAACGCTTCTGGGTCGACGTCATCGAGGCTGGTCAGCGCTGACCACATGGTCGGCGGGCCGGCGAGGGTGCTGACCTGTTCTGCCGCGAGCAGCTCGACCATCGACACTGGATCGAAACGTTCGACCAACACCAGCGTCGCGCCGACCCAGAGCGAGAGGTTGAGGATCGAGTTGAGTCCCAGCACATGAAAGAGCGGGACAACGCAGACGGTCACGTCGTCGGGGCGGGCGACCTGTTCGGGCCGGGCCAGCACTTGACGAATGTTCGACGCCAGGTTGCCGTGGGTGAGCATCGCGGCTTTGGGGCTGCCCGCGGTTCCGCTGGTGAACAGCAGGGTCGCCAGCTGTTCGTCGTCCCTGTCGACGATCGGGACGAGTTCTTGGGCGGTGGTGGCCTGGTTGGCGGCCTGTGCGACGGCTGCGTCGAGGTCGACGGCGCCTTCGAGCACCGCTCCCGCGGGCACAAGGCAATGATCGAGGGAGGGCACCTCTGAGAAGTCGAGAGTCTCCAGAGCAGCCACTCCTGCAGGGCCTGCGATCACGGCTCTGGCATTGACGACCGACAGTTCACGTTGGAGTTCAGCCGCGGGCGCCTGCGGGTTGAGGGGAACCGCCACCATCCCTGCTCCGACCGCCCCGTACCACGCTTGCACGAACCGTGTGTTGATGCCGCAGAGGATGGCGACTCTGTCTCCGGTTTCGAGGCCGAGCCCTGTGAGCACGGCTCGGACGGCGGCGATCTTCTCTCTGAGACTTCCGTAGGAGACGCGGTCGCTGCCCGAGACGATGGCTGTGCGGCTGCCGGGATGGTCTTCGAGCAGAGTGGCGATGTTCACGGTGACGGGTCTCCCTGGGTTCAGATCAACACAGTGGGATCAGCACGCGGTCAGATCAATACAGTGAGATCACCGTAATGATGGCACGCGCCCCGATGCCGAGCGAAGCAACCATGGTGGTTGTTCACAGCAGAAGGAACTGCACCGCTGAGGCGCCCAGAATCAGCACCAACAAGACGATGATCGCGATAGTGGTTCCGCTTCTCATTGGGCGTGCCCCTTTCTTTGGATCTCAACCGCGATTGACACACCGCCCTGCTGGCTGTCGGTTCCGGCACGGCTGTCGGCTACGGCACGGCTGTCGGCTACGGCACGGCTGTCGGCTACGGCGAGGCTGTCGGCTACGGCGAGGCGAATCTCGTCGCCTTCGGCTAGGTCGAATTCGCTCGCAGCTGATCCCCTGGCGACCGCTAGCGAGAGCAGACCGCTCGAATCGACCATCAGGCCTGCACGTCCGGTGGGGATCTGGTCGTAGGCCTCGGTCCGCATCCCGATTTTCTCCGTGTTCGGCATGACTACCAGAATTGTTGTGCCGAACTGGTCGACGTCTACGGGGTCGACGTTGAGCTGACAGTTGCCGAAGCGGTCGATCCACAGCACTTCAGCCACGAGTTCGTCGCCTTCCATCTGGCTCACCGGCAGCACCCCGGGCACCAGGCCGGCGGTGTCGATGGCCTCTCCGAGCTCTTCGAGCGGAACCCCGTTGCACAGGTGTGCTGCGGCCGGGGCGAACACGTCGCGGCCATCGAAGGTTGCGCCTCCAGCCAGAGGGAGTCGATGGTCTGGCGAGGTGAGTTCGATGGCTCGTGTGGCACCGCCGACGAGACCGACTGCGGGGGCCAGCAGTCCGTTGTCGGGCCCGACCAGATACGACGCTCCGTCGCCGACCTCGATTGCCACCGCTCGCCGTCGGGTTCCCACGCCCGGGTCGACGACCGCGACCACCACGCCCGGGCACAGGTAGTTGGCGGCTCGGGCGAGGGCCAGGCCCCCGGCCCGGGCGTCGTGCGGGGTGATTCCATGGGCGACGTCGATGATCGCGACGTGCGGGGCGATCGAGCGGATCACCGAGTGGACCACTCCCACGAATTCGTCTTCGTGCCCGTAGTCGGACAGGAACGAGACGGTGTCGAATCGAGCAGCCACAGCGATGTTACTTTCCGAGCTCGCGCGATCTCTGTGCGGCCGCCTGCACCACCCTGCCCACGAGCGAGACCAGGTCTGCTTCGACGAACACTGCCAGGCCCGCAGCGGTGGTGCCTCCGGGCGAGGTGACGTTGCTGCGCAGCACCGCCGGGTCTTCGCCCGATTCTGAGAGCAGCGCGGCTGCGCCGAGCAGGGTTTGGCGGGTGAGGGCGTCGGCTGTTTCGGGTGCCAGCCCTTCGGCTATTCCGGCTGCGGTCAGTGCCTCCGCCAGGTGGAACAGGTAGGCGGGCCCTGATCCCGACAATCCTGTGACCGCGTCGAGGTCGCTTTCGTCGACGAGCTCGACGGTGCCGACCGCGCCCATGATCCCCGCTGCCCAGTCGAGGTCGTCGGGGCCTGCTGCGGCTCCTTTGGCGATGGCTGCGGCGCCTAGGCCGACCAGCGCGGGGGTGTTGGGCATGCAGCGCACAACCGCAGTGCCCGCCGGAAGTTGCTGTTCGATCACCTTGGTGCGCACTCCCGCGGCGATCGACAGGATCCGGGGGGCTCCGGCGGCTGCAAGCCCGCCGAGGACCGCGGCCACCACGTCGGGTTTCACGGCGATGAGCGCATCGGTCTGCGCTATCGGTTCGGTTCCGACCGACATCGACGGATGCTCGGCTGCAAGCAGCTCTCGGCGCTCAGCGACGGGTTCGACGACATGCATCTCGTCGGCTGTGGCCCAGCCGCGATCTACCAGTCCCCCGAGCAGCGCTTCGGCCATCTTGCCGCCGCCGATCATCTGCAGCTTCATCCGACGAACGGTACCCCACCAGAGCCCCGACTCGCCCACACGCAACCAAGCACCGCCGATATGTGTTCAACTCAAGGTTCGGAGCAGGAACTCGTCGAGCGTCGCGATAACGCCCGCCCGACCCGAATTGGCGTCATCCACAGTGATCGGGCTGCGCGGTGATCCGTCCCTATACGTGGTATCCCCATTCCTGCACAGCGTCACACCAAAGCGGTCTATGAGTTCATCGCGTCCGATCAGCGCTGGCGGAGGTAGCGTTCGTACATGCATGCTGGGGACTTGTTGGCTGGGTCTTGTGAGTCGACGGGCTCGGTTGCCTGTGTCGGCTTGGATCCCCGGCCTGAATTGATTCCCGATGAGATCGTCAGATCCGCGGTCGCTCAGACCGATGACCCGCGTAAGCAGGTGGCGATTGCTTTCGAGACGTTCATGGCGTCGATCTTGCGCGCTGTGGCGGGCCATTGTGCGGTCGTGAAGCCGCAGGCTGCTTGCTACGAGGCTTACGGTTCGGTCGGCTGGCAGGTGTTGGAGCGGATTGTGGCGGAGGCTCGCAGGCTCGGTGTGCCGGTGATTCTGGATGCCAAACGCTCCGACATCGGGGCGACTGCGGTGCATTATCGGCAGGGTCTGCTCACCTCGGCCCCCGGGCTGGTGGACGCTCAGCAACTCCCTGGGCTGGGCGTTGACTGGATCACTGCGAACCCGTACCTGGGGGGGGATTCGATCGAACCGCTGATCGGTGGACCGGAGGAGGGCAAGGGTGTTTTTGTGCTGGTCCGCACATCGAATCCGGGCGCTGAGGATTTCCAGGATCAGGTGGTCGGCGACGGGTCGCTGCTGAAGGCGGTGGCCGCGAAGGTTCATGAGTGGGGGCGGGGCCGCCAGGGTGCCAGCGGATTTTCCGACGTGGGGGCTGTGGTCGGGGCGACTTGGCCTGCCGAGGCGGCGGAGTTGCGGGCCATGCTTCCCAAGACGCTGTTTTTGGTGCCTGGGTTCGGTGCTCAGGGCGCTGACGCTTCACAGGCGGTGGCCGGCTGCACCGATCAGGGAACGGGAATCCTCGTCAATTCGAGCAGGGCGATTTTGGGCGCTTGGCAATCAGCAACCGACGCCGACCCAGTCGACGCGGCCCGTGCCGCGCTGGACAAGATGAACCAGCAACTCTGCGCCGCACTTCCGTAAGCAGAGGGGGGACCGGCGGGAGTGGCGATGCACACTTCCCCGAGTACTCCGCCGCTCCCGCCTGGTCAATCACCAATATACATGAAATATTATAAAAGACAACTCAAGGGAAGCGGGAGGCGAAGCCAATTCGCAGGGCCGGCCTGAAGCAGAGCTCGACTGCCGCCCACAATGATCCCAGGATTCTGTCGAGCTCGGCTTCGGTCACCGCAGCCACGGGCAGCGATCCCGCCAGAAAGACTGCGTCCTCGTCGCCGATCTCGAAGCTCAGCCCGGTCAGTTTGTGATTGCGCCGCAGCAGTTGGCGGTAGAACTCGGCTTCGTGGGTCTCGGGTGCGGGCATCACGTAGGTCTCGAACTGCAGGGTGCGCTGGCGCAGCGTCAACCAGGCAGTCCAAACGTCCTTCTCTTCTCCGAGGACTCGCACGAACCAGCGCACGATGTCGTCGGTGCTGCGCTCCACCGCATCGATCAGCGGGTTGGCAGCCGCGGCCTGTTCGAGCCAGGCGTCTATGCGCTGCTCAACGGCGGCCAGCTCGGCGGGTGTGGCGAGAGGCGACTCCACGCGGCACTACCGGGAGGGCCCTGGGGTCACGTGCAGTCGACCGGCACGCGGGCCGCGATGTCGTCGTAGACGCGGCGCAACCGGCCGGCCATGGTCGTCCAGGTGTAGGAGCGGGCCGAGGTCGCCGCGTTGCGTGACAGCTCGTCGGCGAGCAGCGGTGAGTCGAGGATCGAGCCGGCGGCGGCGGCGAACTCGGCGGGGTTGCGGCCGGCGATTCTGAATCCTGTGCGGCCGTGCTCGACGAGCGTGCGCAGCCCTCCCACATCGGCTGCAACGACGGGCGTCCCGCATGCGGCTGCTTCGAGGGCCACGAGGCCGAAGGACTCCGAACGGCTCGGCACCAGGCAGACGTCGGCTGCCCGGTAATAAGTCGACAGCAGGTGGTGGGGTTGTGGTTCGACTATCTCGACCCGCTCGGTGAGCCCGTTGTTGGCGATCAGCTTCTCGAGGCGGCGCACCTCGGTGTCACCGCCGGGACCGCTGGCCCCTCCGACGATCAGCAGTCGAGCTTCCGGGTTGTTGAGCTCGGCCAGCGCTTCAACTGCGACGTCAGCGCCTTTCAGCGGTTGGATGCGCCCGACGAACAGCAGCACTGGGCCTGGCCGGAGCCCGAGGGCCTGGCGGGCGCCGTGCTGCGCTCCGGCCGAGAAGAAGGCGTGGTTGACTCCGGGGGGGACGATCTCGATGCGGTCGGGGTCAGCCCCGTAGTGGGACACGAGTTCGTGCAGTTCTGTCACGGAGTTGGCGGTGATCACGTCGGCGCAGCGGATCACCTCGATCTCGGCGTCGATGCGCAGTTGCGGTTCGGGGTCGCCGGTTTCGGCTTTCACCCGCGCCAAGGTGTGGAAGGTTGCTACCAGCGGCAGGTCGAGTTCGTGCTTGAGCCGGTGGCCCGCAATCCCGGACAGCCAGTAGTTGGCGTGGATCACATCGACCGGGTCGCTCAGCAGGTGGTCCCGTAGGCGGTCGGCGTAGCTGTCGACGATTCCCGGCAGAGCTTCTTTGGCGAGGCCGGCGGAGCCTGCGGGCACATGGACGACCCGGAACCCGGGTTCCACGTCGACATGTTCGGGGAGAGCATCGGCCCAGCGTCGGACGTAGACGGTGACGTCGGCCCCTGCCTGGGCCAACGATGACACCAGCTCCCTGACGTAGACGTTCATGCCGCCCGCGTCGCCGCCGCCGGGTTGCACCAGCGGCGAGGTGTGAAGGGAGAGAACTGCGACCCTGCTCACGATCCCACCCCTATAGGCCTGATGACGCATGCAGGTGGCGATCCATTTGTTGAACGATACCCAGCCTTTGCGCTGACAACGCCGGTCAACCGCCCGAGACAGGAGGCAGCACAGCACACCGCCCAAACCGCGGACAACGCCGCAGACCCCACCACACCGGTCAACCGCCCGAGACAGGAGGCAGCACAGCGATTTCGTCGCTGTCGGTGACGTGTTCGCCGCGTTCGGCCGGCTCGCCGTTGCGCCACACGGTGCATGTCTCGAGCACCGCTGCGAATTCTGCTCCGTAGCCGGCGACCGCCGCGTCGAGGACGTCGCCGACGGTGGAGCCGGCCAACTCGTCACTGCGGCGCCCGGCCGCTTCCCGGGCAGAAGCAAACAACCGGATCGTCGCCATATCCACACGCTACCGGCTGGTCGGGCTGCCGGTCACTTTCGCAGCTTGGGTGGTATCCCCGATCTTGTCACACCACACCGGTACGGTCGGCTCCATCATGTTGAACGTGTTGATCGCCCGTCATGGGCAGTCGGAATGGAACCAACTCGGGCGCTGGCAGGGCCAGGCCGACCCTCAGCTTTCTGAGTTCGGTTTCGCTCAGGCGGCCGATGCGGCGGCGAACTGCGGATCGTTCGACGCAATTATTTCCAGCAACCTTCAACGGGCCGGCCAGACCGCTGTTGTGATCTCGGAGGCCACGGGTATCGGTCCGGTGCTCATCGACGAAGCCTTCTCAGAGCGTGACGTCGGCTTGTATCAGGGCTTGACCCACCAGGAGATCGAGGAACGGTTTCCCGGCAAGCTCGACGCCGGTGTCTGGCCCGAAGGTTGGGAGGCCGACGGGTCGGTGTTGCAGCGGGTTCTGGGCGGTTTGGAGAGCCTGCGTCAGCGGTGCGGTGAGGGCGACGTGCTCGTTGTCTCCCACGGCGGGGTCATCTACGCCTTGGAGCGCTATTTCGGCCGCGAATACGTGCGGATCCCCAATCTCGAAGGCCGTTGGCTGCACCACGACGGCACTTCTTGGAACCTCGGCGAGCGGGTAGCGCTCACCCAGAAACTGGAACCTCAGAAACAGGATCTGATCTTATGACCGATATTCGATCGACAAGAAGGATGTCATCGCGCTACCCGGTGGAGGTGATCCGCAGTGATCGCCGAGTCAAGACCGTCTCAGCCCGCATCGTTGAGGGGGTGATCCGCGTTCGGATTCCCTCCTGGATGTCTGCCCAGGAGGAGAGCCGGTTCGTCACCGACATCGTCGAGCGCATCGAGGTGCAGCGCCGCTCGGGCGGCATCGACCTTGAAGGGCGCGCGAGGGTGTTGGCGAAGAAGTTCGACCTTCCCCTGCCGGTTTCGATCCGCTGGTCCAAGACGCAACGCCAGCGTTGGGGGTCGTGCTCCATCCACAGCGGCCACATCCGCGTCTCGGACCGGCTCGTGGATGTGCCGCCCTGGGTGTTGGACCACGTGATCGTGCATGAACTGGCGCATCTCGTGGTTCCGAACCACTCCGCTGAGTTCGACACGCTGGTTGAGCGCAACCCCTTGGCGGAGCGGGCGATCGGATATCTGATGGCGCTCAATGATCGAGCCGACCCGGTCGCTGGGCTCCCCACGGTCGCCGGCCTTGCGGTTCAGTCCGACGACAGCGAACTGCCTCAGGCCGGCTGACTCCCCCGAGCCGACACGCCGACCCGGCCCGGCGGCGGACGCGACGAATCCTGCATCGCGGCGCCGGCGACGGCCCCTTCGACGTCGAAGCGGTCGCCGGCCGTGCTTGCGACGCCCTGGACGGGTTTTTCAGCCAGCCAGGCTGCTTCGGCATGGCCCATCGGCGTGCTCGGCGGCGCGTCGGTCCACTCCCAGAGTTCCTCGGAGATCCTTCTCCAGTTGGCCGTGGCTCCGAGCTTGCCCAGGATGGAGAACAGGCCGAGGTTGATGCGTTGAATCAAGGCGAACGTGGGCGGCACGTTGGTGTGCTTGAGGATCGCGTGGGTCTTGGCGTCGAAGGTCTGGCGGAGCAGTCCAGTGCTGTAGTCGGAGGTGAATGTCACTGCGGCGTCGTCGAGGATCATCTCGTAGTAGGCGGCGAACCAGTCGAAGATCTCCTGGTCCCCGAACGGGGCGTCGGCGCGCAGCACCTTCACCTCCTCGGCGGTGCTGCGGAATTCAGCGGGGTCTCTTTGGATCATTGCCCGGATCAGGCGGGCGAACTGCTCCACCTCGGTGGGTTCGAAGTGTTTGACGAGTCCGAAATCGAGGAAGGCGATGCGGCCGTCATCGGCGAGCAGATAGTTGCCGGGGTGGGGGTCGCCGTTGAACACGTGCAGGCGGTTCAAGCTGCGGAACACGAATCGGTAGACAACTTCGGCCACTCGCTCCTTCACCTCGTCCGTTTCGTCGTAGACCGACTCGAAGGGCCGGCCTGCGACGAATTCGGTGGTCAGAACCCGATCCGTCGAACGCTGCGGGTCGACGTCGGGCACCCATATGTGAGGGTGGCCGCGGTAGTATTCGGCGAAGAGGGTCTGGTTCCCCGCTTCGTGGCGGTAGTCGAGTTCTTCGCTGATGCGGGCGCGAAGTTCGGCAACGAGGTCGTCGGGGTGGAGTCCCGGGTAGACAATGCCCAACAGCCGGGCCAGGGTTTCGCTGTTGTCCAGATCGGCCGCGATGGCACGGGCGATCCCCGGGTACTGGACCTTCACCGCCACCGCCTTGCCCTCGCTGGTGACGGCCCGGTGTACCTGGCCGATCGATGCTGCGGCTATCGGTTTCGGGTCGATCTCTGCGAACAGCTCGTGGAGAGGACGCCCCAGCGATCGCTCGATTTCAGTGAGGGCCAGGTCCGAGGGCATCGGCGGGGCGTCGGCGCGCAGACTGGCCAGCGCCCGGCTCATGGCGGGGGGCATGCCTTCGTCGAGGTAGCTCGCCATCTGTCCGAGCTTCATCAACGCGCCCTTCATCTCTCCGAGGGCCGCCACGACGTCTTCGGCTTCGCGTCGTTCGAGGTCTGCCTGCAGGCGTCGCCGTGATCCGTCCGCGGCGAGTTTCAGACGTGCTCTGGTCATGCCCCGGTCCAAGGCTCGGCGGACCATCAGGCGCGCCATCTCGGCTCTGCGCTGGTTTCTGCTCAATGCCGCGATCGGCGAAGCAGCCGACGGTTCGGGGTGTCGCAAACGAATCAGACCCGCGACGACGGCCAGCAAGGCGATCACAAGCAGACGACCCCGGCGCACAGTCTCAGCCCTCGTCGGAGGGTCGGTCTTGCAGCTGATCCGCGAGTTCCTCCGCCAGATCCAAGTCGTCTTGGTCGAGCGCTTCCAGCGCTTGGTCGACAAGGTCGAGCGCGTTGCCATCGCCGATGACTCCCACATCGGATCCCCGGTCACCCGCCATGCCTTCGCCGATGACTCCCACATCGGATCCCCGGTCACCCGCCCTGCCATCGCCGATGACTCCCACATCGGGTTCGTCTGAGATCTCAGAACAACTCATTGAGCGCCTCTTGAGGGGTGATCGCGGGGATGGGTGAATACATGTAGTCCTTTACGTTCCTTGTGACGATATGTCGGGCGCCGCAAGCTTGGGCAGCAGCAACTTGCAAGGCGTCTTCAAAGTCGCTCATGGACAGCGAGGCGGCGTAGCGAACCGATTCGGTATCAGTCGCTGCCACCGATACAAACCCCGTCAGCTCGACTAGGAAGTCGCTGGCGCTTGATCCGCCGCTCGAGGCGGCGACCAAATAGTAGAAGTTCGAGACGGTGTGCCAAGCAATGAACGCCCTCCTGTTGCCGTGCTCAATCCGATCGAGAAGTTCCGAGGTCGGTTCGGAGTAAGGCTGCCGGTCGAGCGCGACGTCTATGAGAACATCAGTGTCCAACAGCATCACAGGTACTTGTCCGACAGCGCTTCGCAACGCGGGCCATCACGGTTCGCGGCGCCGAACTGACCTCGCCAGCGATCGGAGAATGATTGAGTTGTGGTCCCGGCCACTTCTCTCAGCGCTTGCTCGATGAGCGATGAGAGTGACACGCCGCGGGAGCGCGCGTAGCTCTTGGCTCTGGGCAGCACCTCCGCATCCACAGTGACTGTCAGTTTCTTTTTCATTAGCTGTTCTTCTCTGCTTCTGCGCTCGTCCGCACTGCAACACATATACGTATATTATTTTCAGCATACGTGTAATCGTCGGCCAATCAAACTTCCACGGCTCAATCTGACAGCGGAGTACCGCACGCGGCAGGCTACGCCGATGGAGAACCGACACCCCCATGCCGGCGAGCCGTTCAGCGACGACGACGAAACGATCGCCGCGGCCCTCGAGGAGGTCAGCATCCCGACCCTCATGTGCGCGATGGTCCACATCACCGGGGACCTCGACTGGGTTCGCGGCGACATCAAACCGGCCGGGTTGTTCCTCAACGAGTACCAGGGCTACATGGACGAGGAGTCGAAGGCCGATGTCCGCCGTCGGGCCCTGCCCGGGATCATCGCCTACCGCGACAGCGGCTGCGTGCTGCCCGAGCCGCAGCCCGGCGCAGACCTGCTGCACGAGATGATGAACTTCATCGGTTGTGCTGAGATCCCCGCCGACGTCGTGCCGATGATGCTCGACGAGATGGGTCTGGGAGATACCGACGTCAACCGCATTGCGTGGTCCGACGAGATTCCCGAGAGCGCCAAGGATGATTTCCCGGTCGTTGTGATCGGCTGCGGCGAATCTGGCGTGTTGGCCGGTGTTCGTCTGGCCGAGGCCGGTCTGCCGTTCACGATCATCGACAAGAACGGCGGGCCTGGCGGGACCTGGTGGGAGAACCGCTATCCGGGCGCCCGGGTCGATGTCGGCAGCCACTTCTACTGCTACTCCTTCGAGCCCTCGGACCATTGGACGGAGTACTTCTCCCAGCAGCCCGAACTGCAGCAGTACTTCGTCGATGTGTTGAAGCGCCACGGGATCACCGACCACTGCCGTTTCGACACCGAGGTCACCGGGGCCACCCTCGACGAGTCGACGGGTACCTGGACAGTTGCGATTCGCACCGCTGACGGCAGAACCGAGACGCTGCAGGCCCGTGCGATCATCAGCGCTGTCGGTTCCCTGAACCGCGCGAAGATGCCTGAGATCGACGGAATCGAAGACTTCGAGGGGCCCTCGTTCCACTCAACCCGCTGGGACCACAGAGTCGACATAACCGGCAAACGGTTCGCGCTCATCGGGGCGGGAGCCAGCGGTTTTCAGATCGCGCCGACCATCGCCGGCCAGGTAGGCCATCTGTCGATCTTCCAGCGCACCGCGCAATGGATGTTCCCCAACCCGAACTACCACGAGAAGGTCCCCGAAGGGCAGAAGTGGGCGATCCGGCATCTGCCGTTCTTCGGTCGCTGGTTCCGTTTCCTGCAGTTCTGGCCGGGTTCTGGAGGGGATCTGAGCAGCAGTCGCATCGACCCCGACTACGACGACAGCGACGGCTACGCGGTCAGCGAGCGGAACCTGGCGACCCGGGGCTTCTTCGAGGGTTGGCTGCGGCAGCAGGTCGGCGACGACGAGGAGCTGTTGGCCAAGGTCATTCCGGACTATCCGGCGACGGGGAAGCGCACCCTGCAGGACAACGGTTCCTGGCTCAAGGCTTTGACACGCGACGACGTAGACCTCATCCGCACGGGTATCGAGCGCATCGAGCCGACCGGGGTTCGCACGGTCGACGGAGAGCTTCACGAAGTCGACGTGATTTGCTACGCCACCGGATTCCACCACAACCGTTTTCTGTGGCCGATGGACATCCGCGGCCGCGGCGGCAGGCTCCTCAACGAGTTCTGGGGCGAGGAGCCGACTGCCTATCTGGGCATAACCGTCCCGGAGTTCCCCAACCTCTTCTGCATGTACGGTCCGGGCACCAATCTGGCCCATGGCGGGAGCCTCATCTTCCACTCGGAGTGCCAGATCACCTACATCATGGGGTGCTTGCAGCAGCTGCTCGCCGGACACCATCGCCTGATGGAGCCCCGGCCTGAGGTGCACGACGCCTACAACGCCCATCGCAAAAGCGAGATCGACCAGATGGTCTGGAGCCATTGGTCGATCCCCCACACGCATTACAAGAACGTCAACGGCGATGTGTTCACCCTGTCGCCGTGGCCGATCCACACCTACCAGCAGTGGACCAAGGCCCCCGACCCCAGCGAATACACCTTCACCTAGCAGCGGAGGCCTAGCGGGCAGCGGCGGAACCTGATGGCGTCGAGTGCCAGCGGCGGGTCAAGTGCCAGCAGAGGGTGGTGTGCCGCGGGTGGTGTCACAGGCGTCGTCTATGCTCCGAACAACCCGCGCTGGGTCGGAGGAGAGTGGCATGACCGCGATCGAAACGACAAGGACCGACTCGAGTCGGCTCGTCGCGGCCGAGCAGCTTCGCCGTCTCGCCGACTCCCTGAACGAAGAGTTGGAACGAACCAACGACCGTGGCCGACGGTCTGGTATTGGCCAGTTCACAACTCCCTCGGAGGTCGCTCGTACCATCGGATCGTTGGTCGAGCCCAAAGGTCGAACCCTCAGAGTTGTCGACGCCGGTGCTGGTACGGGCGCATTGATGCTCGGTCTCATAGCGAGCCTTGTCGAACGGAATATTGCGGTGCCTGTCAAAATCGATCTCGTCGAGACCGACGAAGTTGCGCTCAGATTGCTGCGAACTGCCACACAAGAGGCAAAGACCACTGCTGCGGCTTACGGACTTTCAGTCGAGACTCGGATCGTCGAGGGCGATTTCTGCGATGCTCCGAGGTGGGCTGGCAACCGTCGCTTCGATGTTGTGGTCATGAACCCCCCCTATATGAAACTCGGGTCTGGAGACCCTAGCCGTCGGGCGATTCTTCATCGCCATGGAATAGACTGCCCCAATCTCTACGCTGCCTTTTTGGGTGTCGCCACCACTCTGTTGGAAGCGGGAGGGCAACTGGTTGCCATCACGCCGCGGTCCTTCACCAACGGGCTATATTTCGCGAATTTCCGCAAGGAGTTGATGAACAGGGCGGCTTTCCGCAGGGTCATCCTCTTCGACCGGCGAAACCGGCTTTTCAAAGCTTCGTCGGTACTCCAAGAAACAATCATCTTCTCGCTTCAGATGACCAGGCCCCTTCGTAACGACTTGGTACGCGTTGAAACTCGCGCGGATCATCTATCCGAGCCGCGCCGAGTGCACGATGTCACACACGACAAGATCGTATTTCTCCAAGACAGTCAGAAATACATCAACCTCCCGGCCAGCCCCGCTGAGACACTGGCAACCAGCCAGGTGGCATCACTGCCAGCCGACCTGACATCGCTGTGCTTGGGTGTCTCAACAGGACCTGTCGTCGATTTTCGATCCCGTGAGGCGCTTACGTCGGCCGGTGCGTCAGGGTCCGTGCCCTTGATCTACCCGACGAACATCAAGGCCCCTAGAGTCGAGTGGCCGGTTCCGACCACAAAACCTCAGGGTTTCATCGTCGGCGCCAAGACCGAGAGGATGCTGTTTCCCAATGGCCCCTACGTGTTAATCAAGCGCTTCACCGCAAAAGAAGAACGTCGGCGGGTAGTCGCGGGGGTGTATCTTCCCATCAAGGGCTACGACTACATTGCGTTTGAGAACCATGTGAACGTCGTCCACCGCAATCGAAGCCCGATCAAGGAGTCCGAAGCGGCACAACTAGTGGATTTCCTCAACAGCGAACTAGTCGATACGTATTTCCGAATGTTCAGTGGAAGCACCCAGATAAACGCCTCAGACCTGCGACGAATGCGCTTCCCGCAATTGGAAAGCACCGATTCAAACCATGAAGTTCATCCAGCGAACCGATTGTCTTTCGCTGATGCCGCTGACCTATTGCAATGACTACTATCGCCTCGGTCGATGATTGTCGTTTGTTGTTGCGCAATCTCGTTCTAGACCATGAGCGTCGAAATCAGCGCTCGGCGCTCGTCTTGCTTTCGCTTCTAGCTCTCGCTCCCGGTGATTCGTGGTCCGATGCAAAGGCAGTCCCACTTAGGACGGTCGAAATCATGGATTGGATCCGGGAGCGCTACGGCATCGATTACAAGCCAAACACCCGCGAGACAATTCGACGCCAAACCCTCCACCAATTCATTCAAGCTCACCTGATCATTGAGAATCCTGATGACCCGTCCCGTCCCATCAACTCTCCCAACTGGCGTTACCAAGTAACCGACGAAGCCCTCAAGCTCATTCAATCACGGGGAACCCCTTTCTTTTCGGAGAACCTGGAACGGTATCTCGCCGACAAGCCCGGGCTGGCGACGACTTACCGGCAAGAGCGCGAGTTGGTGAAGATCCCGGTCACATTGCCGGACGGGTCCAGCATCACGTTGTCTGCTGGTGGTCAGAACCCCTTGCTGAAAAGCATGATCGAGGAGTTCTGTCCCAGATTCACCCCCGGTGGCTCAGTTCTCTACGTCGGGGATGCCGGGGCGAAGTGGCTCATTTGTCAAAGTGACGAATTGGAAGCCCTCGGAGTTGTTGTCGACGCTCACGGCAAGATGCCAGATCTTGTGGTCCACATGGAGGATCGAAACTGGATTGTCCTGTTGGAAGCAGCATCTACCCACGGACCCGTCGACCACACCCGTTACCTCGAACTCAAGCATCTGTTTCGGAACTGCGAAGCTGGGCTTGTCTTCGTTTCCTGCTTCACAGACCAAGCAACAATGAAGAGATACCTCACCGATATCTCGTGGGAAACTGAGGCCTGGACCGCAGACCATCCCACACACTTGGTGCACTTCAACGGTGATCGGTTCTTGGGACCCCGTTAGTTCAACTGCGAACAGTGGAGACCCCGGACGTCGAATAGGGCCAGTCAGGGGCTCGAGGCTTGGCGGGAGGCGGCGGAGCCTGAGGGGTAGCCGATCAGCATCACCACTCCGGAGACGACGAAGCAGGCCATCACCCATACGAACCCGTCATAGATGCCGTCGTAGCTGAATCCGGCCGCGAGGGTGCTCACCACGCTGATGCCGATCGCATAACCGACCTGTTGGAAGGTGCGAAGCGTGGCGTTGGCGCTGGCGAACTGGTCGACTCCGACTTCTGCCATCGCCGCGCTCTGATAACCGGCGATGGTCGCCCCGACCCCCACCCCGATCAGCACCGCGGAGGGCAGGTAGACAAAGACGTAATCCTGCTCCGACGTGAACGTGAGCAGTATCCAGAGGTAGCCGGCGGCGTTCACCCAACAGCCGATCGACACGATCCAGCGGTGACCGATCCGGTCGGCCATTCCGCCTAGGCGGGCCGATGTCACCGCGGCGATCAGCGGGCCCGGGGTGAGTCCGAACCCGGTTTTGAGCACGCTCATTCCCCAGAGCTCCTGGAACATGAACGAGTTGAGGAAGAATCCGGCGGTGAAAGCCAGTGAATAGACCCAGAACGCCGCGGTCGACGCCGAGTACGGGCGACCCTCGAACAGCGAGAGGTCGAGCAGCGGCGCCGGGTGGCGAGCTGATCTCCACACCACGAAAGGAACCACCGCTATCCCGGCCAGGATCAAACCGAGCACGCTCTGGTCGGTCCACCCGTGCTGTTCGGATCGAACGATGCCGTACATGATCAGGGCCACGCCCGCCACGCCGACAGGAACGCCGATCAGGTCCAGTGGTCCCGCGGCTGATTGATCACGGGTCTCGGCGACCAGATGCCGGGCCAACACGGCGACGATGAGCCCCAGCGGCACGTTGACGAGGAATATCCCCCGCCAGCTCCAGACGCTGATCAGCACCGCCCCGACGGAGGGACCGAAGGCTGCGCCCAGCGCGCCGGCGGCGCCCCAGATGCCGATTGCCACACCTCGTCGAGAGAGCGGGAACTGCGGCAGGACCATCGCCAGCGAAGCGGGCATAAGGAACGCGCCGCCCGTCGCCTGCACGACTCGGGCAACGATCAGGGTCACAGGGCTGTTGGCTATTCCGCACAGCAACGAGCCCAGCAGGAACAGGTACAGCCCGGCGGTGAACGTCGCCCTTCGACCACGGCGGTCCGCGGTTCGGCCTGCCAGCAGCAGCAGCGAGGCGAGGGCGATGTTGTAGCCGGAGATCACCCAGGGCAGCTGTGCCGACGTGGCTTTCAGGTCGCGTGCTATCGACGGCAGGGCGACGTTGACGACCGACACGTCGAGTACCACCAGAAACGCTGCCGCGGTGACGACGATCAACGCCAGCCAGCTCTCCCGGCTGATCTCTTCGGGAGCGGCAGCGGGCATCAACCGCCGACGGTAGTTCAGAACTGCGGTTTCTCCACGCCGCGCCGCGAACTTGTGTGCCTCGTGGTGTGCCCCTGCGATTGAACAGCGCTAGACACAACCCGTGGCACAAGTCCTCGATCGTGATCTGCGTCGCTTCTCGCGCAGAGCCGTCTTCCTGCGGTTCGCAGGCCGACTGCTGTGCCGCGCGGTTCACACTTTCGACGGGCCGGTCGACGCTCTCGGCAGGCCGGTCGTGGTGGTGGCGAACCACAGGAGCTTCTTCGACGTGCCGGTGGGCTTCGCTCTGCTCGAAAGCATCTCTTTGCGGGCTCGGATCCTGGTGCGCGCCAAGTACTTCGACGTTCCGCTGGTTGGGAGGTTCCTCAGGTCGGCGGGCTGTATCAGCGCAGGCAGCGGCTGGCGGGCAACGATCAATACCGCTGTTGAGACGCTGGAGGCCGGTCGCCCGGTGGCGGTGATGCTCGAGGGGCGGATCGTGCCGCCCGAGAAGCGTGACGAATCGGGCCTCGGTAAGGTTCGCAGGGGGTTTCTGGAGATCGCCCGAGCAGCCGACGCTGTTGTGCTGCCTGTCGCCATGGTCGGTTCGGATGAGGTTTGGCCGACCGGCAGGCGGCTCCCCCGGCTTCCCTGGCGCGGCCGACCGCTGGTGCAGATCCATGTCGGTGAGACCGTGGTCATCGACGACCTCACCAACCGCGAGGCCCTTGAAGCCGTCCGGTCGGTTATCGCCTCCCACATAGCCCGGATGACCGAGGCCCCGCAAACGGGCGACGGGTTTCCGAGCGCGAACAGCTGATTGCGGGACGGCGGCCCGAGCGGCCCGGTGAACGAAGTGAACAAGAGCGGGGAACAACGGACCGCAACTCGAAAGCTCGCCTTCGCCTACCTACGCGCGAGTCCGGCGTCCGTCGCCGCGGGTCGCGGTCGCGGTGACGACGGCTCGCCTACCTACGCGCGAGTCCGGCGTTCTACGCTGCGGCCATGGTCAAACAACCCAATATTCTGTTGATCGTCTCCGATGAGGAGCGACGCAACGACTGGCTGGCCGGCAAGGCCGACCTCCCCGCCCATGATCGGCTGCGAGCCGACGGGTTGACGTTCAACCGTTACTACACGCACTCCTCTCCCTGTTCGCCTTCACGGGCGAGCCTCTACACCGGCAGCTATCTCGCCGAGCACGGGGTGGTCGACAACGTCTCGTTCCCGGTTCACACGGCTCTCGACCCGGCGATTCCGACCATCGGCAGCCTTCTGGCCGATCACGGGTATTACAGCGCCTACCTGGGCAAATGGCATCTTTCGCACGAGCACGTCCCAGAGATGACCGCCCACGGTTACCAGGATTTCCGGGGGAACGACATGCACTACACGGGGTCGGCTTGGAGCGGGCGCTTCTTCGATCCGATCATCGCCGCCGATGCGATGGAGTGGCTGCGCGACCATGCCGACGACGACACTCCCTGGCATCTCACCGTGGCCCTGGTGAACCCGCACGACATCATGTGGTTCCCGATCGACCATCCGAGCTATCAGGCCGAGCACCCCAGAGACGCCAAGGTGTTCGATTTCATGCGCAACCTGCGCCTCGAGGGTGTGCCGGTGGAGGCGATGTCGGAGGACTACCCGGAGCGGTTCAGCGATCTTCCCGCCAACTTCCACGATGATCTGCATTCCAAACCGGAGATCCAGAGGGCCTGGCGCCAGGTGCGCAACCACGAACACTTCGTCGGGCAGATGGACCTCGCCGATGAGCGGGCCTGGTTGCGGCAACTCGACTACTACGCGTACCTCCATGAGGAACTCGACCAGAACCTCGGCGAGTTGCTCGACACGCTCGACGATCTCGGCGTCTACGACGACACGGTCATCGCCTACACGTCGGATCACGGAGATGCCTGCGGCAGCCACGGCCTGCGCGCCAAGCTGCCCTGCGTCTATGAGGAGGTCATGGGCGTGCCGCTGGTCATCAAGGTTCCCGGCGTCACCGAGGCTGGGGCGACAACCGATGCTCTGGCCACCCATGTCGATCTCGCCGCAACTCTGTGCGCACTCGGCGGGGTCGACCTCGACGAAACCCCTTCGTTGTCGGGCGTCGACTTGCTGCCGGCGCTCGCCGACTCGGGCGCTCGCCCGCGTGACCATGTGCTCTTCTCCCAGGACAGCGCCCAGTCTCCACTGCTTCGGAACTGCCGTTACGCAGTGCGCGGCTTCTTCGACGGTGTCACCAAATACGCCCGCTACTACGGGATCGGCGGCGGTATCGAGCGGGACGGGACGCGTTCTCCCACACCCAAGCTCTTTGATGTCGATGCTGCTTTCGAGGACCACGATCATGAGTGGTACAACACCGTCGAGGATCCTTTGGAGTTGGTGAATCTGGCTCATGATCGGAGTCGGCGTGACGAGCTTCGGGACAATTTCGAGCGTTTGTTGAAGTACGAGGCCGACGCGGGGGTGTGAGGCCGTAGCTCCCGGCGCAGCCGCTAGCCTGCTTGGTGGGCCGCTAGCTCATCGGGTAGAGCAGGAGACTTTTAATCTCAAGGTGCCGGGTTCGAGCCCCGGGCGGCCTACGAGTTGTCCATGCAACCAAAAGCCTGTTCTTACGATGAAAAGCATGGCTGTGTGTGATAAGTTCCGAACTGTCCGAAGTTCCACCCCCCAGTTGCTTGGTTGAGCCATGTCACCACGTCAGATTGCAATCACTCTGGTCGCCCTGATCTTCATCGTCGCAGCAGCCCTGCTCATCATCAGTCGCGACGATGACGATTCCGCAGACGAGGCGACAACAACGACAAGCAGCACGGCCGCGCCCACGACGGCGCCGGCGGACTCTCCTTCTGACACGGGTGGCGACGACGGGTCTGACGATGCTGCCGAACCGACCGAGACGACGGTCGCCGCGGTCACCACGACTTCAGTCCCGCTCTCGGTGCCGGTCAACGTTCCGGTTGTCTGCACGATCGACAGTGCCGGCGCCCAGGTGGTTGCCGGGGTTGCCGACGATGCGGTCCCCCAGTTGGGCAGCAACTCGTCGATCAGCACGGTGGGGCTGGGAGTCGTCTCCTTCGGACTGACGGTGCCGAATGCGGCTGAGGCGAGCGGGTCGGCGATGATCGCCTGCGAACCGGTGGGCGAGTGCTACTACGTGTCCCCCGCTGCATCTCCTGGTGGGATCAGTTTCTTGGTGCATGCGTCGACGATTGAGCGGGTCGACATTGTCAACGGTCCGATCACGACCCGTTCGGGGATAGGGATCGGAACCTCAGCCGAACATCTGGTCAACACCTTCGGAGACAAGCTGGAGCGACAGGTGATCGACGCCGACACGGTCAACTTGATCTTCGTGCCGTCAGACGCTTCCGACGCCGACTTCCGGGTTGTGTTCACGGTTGAGAACGGCGTGGTGACCACTTTTAGGTCGGGTCGCATGCCGATGATCCTCCAGGACGATCCTTGCGCCTGATCACCGGGCCTGACTTGCTTTGCCTGACACTCCAGGATCTCGCCTGACTCCCGGCCTGACTACTCTAGGATCTCGTCGGGGATCTTGGTTTCGTAGCTGCGGCATTCAACGACCACCGAACCGATCCCCGCGGGCGTGTATTCGCCGGTTTCGATATCGAGTTCCGTGACGAAGTCAACGTTGTCGAACCTGATGACGTCGTGCTCGAAGGTGAAGTCGAGCAGCGCTCCCAGACGTGGCTCGAAGAGAACTTCCTCTCCTTCTTCGCCGACTTCCAAGCCAATGTAAGGCTCGCCGACGTAGGCCTGGACGAAGGCGTGGACCGGCTTGTTGTTGACGTCTCGGCCGACCCCTGCGGCCAGGATCTCGCCGGCTCCGCCGTCGACACACGAAAAAACCAGGTCGTATGCGGCGGGACCGACGCGCGCCAGTCCCACCGAGTGCGGAATCGTCGTTCCGCTTGCAGACAACTCCTCGGCATCTGAAGCGGCGCCATTGTCGTCATCGGAATCACCGAACAACGAACAGCCTGCGGCGAACACGGCGAACAGACAGAGCAACCGACGCACATTCCGAGGCTACAGAACGCTTGGGGCCGGTGCAGGTACACGGTATGTTCAACGGCAGTGGCCAACAATCCCAACACCCGCAAACGGCGTGTCAAAGCCCGACAGGCCCGCCACGCCCAAGCGGTGTCCCGGTACGAGCAACGCCGACGACGATTCCAACTCTGGTTGGTCCTCGGTCTGGCTGTTTTGATGATCCTGCCGCTGGCCGCGGGCATCATCTTCGCTCTGCTGGGTTAGCGGCCGCTGCGGCCGGGTGTTGGCCGAACCCGCCGATAACCTGCGATGCTGTGAGTACCGAGAAACGCGCCCGCCAGAAGTTCAACCGAGCCAGCCGCATCGCCGCGGCTCAGGCGGCCGAGGCGAAGGCCAGATCCCGGCGTCGGGTGATCCGCTTGGGAGCGCTCGCTGCTGTCGTCGTGGTCGTGTTGGCCGGTTTTGCCTGGCTCGTGAACGGTGGGGACGACGAGCCGGAGTTCGATCCTGTTTCGACGGCGACCACCACCGAGCCCGCCGCACCCGAGCCCGACAGCACCACGACCGAGCCCGCCACGACCGAGCCCGACAGCACCACGACAGCCCCGCAGCCGGTTGAGATCTCCGAGCCGTCGGATCCGAACTGCCCGGCACCCGACAAGAGCAGCCCTCGCACCCTTGATTTCGCCGGTCCGCAGCCGATGTGCATCAATCCTGCTCACAGTTACACCGCAGTGTTCGACACGTCCGAGGGCGAGATCATCATCGATCTCGACACCGAGAACACACCCAACACCACCAACAACTTCGTGACGCTCGCCCGCTGGGGGTATTACGACGGCACCACCCTTTTCCGCACCGATCCGAGCATCGACATCATTCAGGGCGGGTCGCCTCACACCAATACGGCCAGCGACCCGGGGCCGGGTTACACGATCCCCGACGAGCCGACGTTCAGCGACGAAGGCGGCGTCCTCACTGGGCCCTACCGGTACCTTCCCGGACAGTTGGTGATGGCCAGGAGTGCTGGTCCTGACTCCTCGGGGGCCCAGTTCTTCTTCACAACCGGCCCCAACACCGCCCTGCTCGACAGCCAGGGCACCTACATCGTCTTCGGGCAGACCGACCAGGCCGGTCTCGGCGTGATGCAGGACATCATCGGCTTGCATCAACCCGACGACAGCGGACTCGGAGGCCGCCCGTCGCACCCGGTCACCGTCAACTCAGTGACGATTCTGGTCAGCTGAACGACTCCGACGAGACGAACGATTCTGGTCAGCTGAACGACTCCGACGAGACGAACGATTCTGGTCAGCTGAA
>JAPPMP010000011.1:0-5999 GCA_028819005.1 Acidimicrobiaceae bacterium | reverse complement strand
CGACTCGGACGGGCTGAGCGGCCGGCGCACTTTCATTTCGACGAAGGGCCGGAACGGGGCCGACACGGTCGGCGCCTCGAAGCGTTCAAGGTCGGTGATCGTCAGGCCCAACGCACGGACATCGGCGGGCAGGTCCCAGTCCAGATACAGGCCTCCGAAGGCGCGGCCCAAGCGCCCGCCGAATGCCAGCAGGCGTCCGGTTCGTCCGGCGCGGGCCACTGGTTCCAAAAACAGCAGTCGCCCGTCTTGTGCCAGAAGCTCCACCAGCGTCTTCAAGAAGCGATTGAGGTCGGCTACCAGAGGTGTGCGGATCAGGCTGACGATGGCGTCGAATGGGCCGTGGCCGAGTTCGCCCAAATCTTCGAGGTCGGAATCGACTCTGGTGAGACCTTGGGGATCGTGCGCGGAGGTTCCGGCCCTGATGTCGCCCAAGCGATCCAGCATGGTCACAGAACCGACGTCGGTGCCGATCTGATAGCTGTCGAGGTGGTCGGACCAGCCGCCGAGATCGAGGACTTCACCGCTTGCTGCGGTTGCCAGATCGCTGCGGCGTTTGCGCAGCGCTGGCGCCAACTCCATCGGCAACGGGTTCATCCAGGCAACCAGAGGGGGACTCGCCATCCGCGCAACCTAGCGCGCTCTAGCCCAGAGGCCGAGCGGGTAGTGGCCGACAAGGCTCTCTTGGTACGAGGCCGTGGCCAGAGCGGCCCACCCGCGGCCAGAGCGGCCCGGTGAACGAAGTGAACAAGAGCGGGAAAGAAGCGAAGCGAGCAAGAGCGGGACAAAATCGGTATCCGGCGCAACGGCTGCCTCTCTCGGCCTAATTTCTATGCAATGCCTGTCGAGCCGCCTCGCAGTCCGTGGGAGTTTCCGCCGATTGACAGCGCTGAACCCTCTGGGCTGGTCGGGGTCGGCGCCGATCTGGAGCCTGGAACGATCTTGGGCGCGTACCGGTCCGGGATTTTTCCGATGCCTGTTCAGGCCGACGGGTTGATCGGCTGGTGGTCACCTGATCCACGAGGGGTCCTCGAGCTCGACTCGTTGCATGTGAGCCGTTCGCTGCGGCGCTCTGCCAAGCGGTTCGAGGTTCGGATAGACACTTCTCTACCTGCGGTTGTCGACGCTTGTGCTGATTCTGGCAGGCCGCATGACTGGATCGATTCGCAGATCCGGGATGCCTACGTTCGGCTCGGTTCTCTGGGTTGGGT
The DNA here is from genome assembly GCA_028819005.1 of Acidimicrobiaceae bacterium. Taxonomy (GTDB): domain Bacteria; phylum Actinomycetota; class Acidimicrobiia; order Acidimicrobiales; family Aldehydirespiratoraceae; genus VXYK01. Next base: position 4,791 of record JAPPMP010000011.1, on the reverse strand, counting down.
CCACAGCATCGAAACCTGGCTCGACGGGGAGTTGGTCGGCGGTTTGTACGGTGTTGCGGTGGGCGGTCTGTTCGCCGGCGAGTCGATGTTCCACCGGGTGACGGACGCTTCGAAGGCTGCTCTGGTGGCTCTGGTGGAGTTGTTGCGTGACGGCAACCGGCGGCTGGTGGACGTGCAGTGGCAAACCCCGCATCTCGCGACTCTCGGGGTGACGATGTGGCCCCGAGCCCGCTATCTCGATGCTCTGCCGGAGTTATTGGCAAGCCCTCTTCCGACGGCCTTCGAGTATCCTGGCTAGCTGGAGGGATGGCAGAGCGGACGATTGCACTGGTCTTGAAAACCAGCGGGCTTCACGGCCCCGGGGGTTCGAATCCCCCTCCCTCCGCAACGACTCGCGGTCCACCGATGCCGGCAACAAGGTTTCGAGTTGCTTGCGTGGATCTGCTCGGGGCAGGTCACTGAGCGGGAAGAAGGCCCTCCGCGACCACCCAAGTGACGAATTCACCCGGATCAAATGGGAGTCGATATTCCGTTGCAATGAGATCGCGCGCGTGAAGTGGGCCAGTGGGCTGGTGTCGAACACGAGGGTTTCCATCAGGGGAGACGCGGGAGGAGCGACGAAGGCTGTCTGCTAGGAGACGAATGACCAAACAGCGTCAGCGGGCAGCGTGTGAAGGTCCGACAGGTCTTCTTCCTGCCGGGTGTCGAGGAGCAGCCCGAGCGCGCGCTGCCGTGACTTGCTCGATGCAGTACACGTTCAACACCGCCTTCACATACGCATCCGGCAGTTCTTCGCAGCGTGCGTCTGTTGCCGTGGACTTGCAGGACCAGCATCAGTTATGTTGCAGGATCCACATTGGAATGACTGTTCGTCGTTGAGGACGTGCCCGTGTGAACCACGGCACGCCAGACCCTCTGAACTGCGGCACGGTCACCGTACAAACTGCGGTATACTCGACGCACAAACTGCGGCACGGTCACCGTATAATCTGCGGCATGGACATGGGCGAGACTGCTCCGGACGGTTATTTGCCGCGGATCGTCGACCAGCAGATGGCCAGTTGCCTCAGATCCTCCCCGGCGGTGGTAGTAGAAGGTCCGAGGGCATGCGGCAAGACTTGGACAGGCCGTCGCTTCGCCAACAGCGTCGTACGCTTCGACCGGCTGCCGTCCACACAAATCAGTCTCGAGGCCGACCCAGCCTCGTTCCTTGCGGGCGCCGCACCCCGGCTGCTCGACGAATGGCATCTCGCCGACGGGGTCTGGAACGCCATGCGACACGCCTGCGACGACCGGGCGTTGAACGGCCAGTTCATACTCGCCGGATCGGTCCGGCCCACCCATGCCATCACCGACCACAGCGGCGCGGGTCGGTCGCGAGGATGCGGATGCGTCCGATGTCGCTTTTCGAATCGGGCGATTCAACCGGGCACATCTCGCTCAACGATCTGCTCGACGGCGGGCCGTGCAGCGCCGACCCGCCCGAACCGGATCTCGATCGGATCACCGAACTGGTCTGCCGGGGTGGATTCCCCCGCTTCACCACAATGGATCCAGTCGACGCCGGCGACCGAATGCGCGACTATCTGCAAGACATCGCGATGCTCGACGTCAAAGGCGGCGAAGCGTCCCACGACCCGCTGAAAATGCTGGCGCTGATCACCTCGTTGGCCCGCAACGAAGGCACCTCGGCTTCAGCACGCACACTCACCGCCGGCACAGTCGAAACGGGCGGACCGAACGACCGTGGCACCGTGCGCAGATACCTCGACCGTCTAGTCGAAGCCTTCGTCATCGAGCCGCTCCCAGCGTGGTCCACCCACCTGCGCAGCAGCGCGACACTGCGATCCACTCCCAAACGCTACTTCGCTGATCCGGCTCTCGCGGCCGCGGCGCTGCGAGCGACCCCCGCCGGACTGCGCGCCGACCTTCCAACCCTCGGTCTGCTATTCGAGTCTCTGGCCGTGCGAGATCTTCGCGTCTACGCCCAGTCGGCGCGAGCCGATATCCGCTACTACCTAGACAGCAACAACCTGGAGGCCGACACCGTGCTGACCCGCGGCTCAGGTGACTGGGCAGCCGTGGAGATCAAACTCGGCGGCTCAGGCGCCGTAACCTCCGCAGTCGAATCTCTGCGCCGCGTCCGCGACAAAGTCGACGCCCGACAAGCCGGTGAGCCCTCACGCCTGATCGTGCTGACCGCAGTCGGACCGGCCTTCGAAACCGCAGACGATATTGCCGTCGTGCCCGTCACCCTGCTCGGCCCCTGACTACAACACGCCCTCGAGTTGGAGTCGTCAAAAGCTGTTCCTGCAAGCGATCGTGCAGCAATTGGGCACGGGTCGGTTAGTCTGCGTCTCGCATGGCTCTTGGAGATTCAAAATTGGGTCCGCTGAAATCTTCGGGACTGGAGCACCCATGCACCGGTCGGCGTTGCGCGACCCGGCGGCTCTGGTTGGCAGTCCTGTTGGCGGCCCTGCTGGTGACGGCATCCTGCGCCTCCGGAGACGACGGCGCCACCGGCCCGGGCTCGACCACCTCCGCCGGCAGCGACAACGCCCAACCGGGCACCACAGCCGTCGAAGGCCCGACGTCCACAGGCGCTGCCGCGGGCGCCGACGGGGGCGGCCCGTCCGATCCTGACGGGTCCGGGCGCGACTGTTCGCCCCGGAACTCAGCCGACGTCCGCCTGACAGGCTCCTCCCCCCAGAGGGCCAGCATCAAGATCTCCCAAGCCACCTATGACTGCGCTCATGAAGTCGGCATCGCCTTCGCCACCGACGCCGCCGCAGTCTCCACGCTCCAATCCCAACAGATCACCGGGCCGCTGCTGTTCGTCGACCACCAATTCGACGGTCCCCTTGCAGACGAACTCGGCCGTCTCGCCCCGAACAAGATCGTCGCCGTAGGGATCGACGACCGACGACTGAACGGCGAACTGGCGGGTTTCGTCCTCGAATCGGTGAACGTCGACCGGCAGGCGAGGCTCGCACCACAAAGCATGGCTTATGACCGGGTCTGGCTCGTCGACAACTACACCGAGGCCGTGCCCCTAGCGGTTCTCGGCAACCAGATCGGCGTCAAGGTCATCACCGTCGTCGGCGATCTCCGGGCTGCTTCGGATGAGGAACGGGAGACCATCGCGGACGCTGTCGAGGTGGAGCTGCTCTCGGACTTCGGCGACGATGTGATCGGGCAACTGGAAGTGCTCCGCCACGGTTCCGAGCTGCCCGGGGGCGGCTTCGTGCTGTTCGACCCCGACCAACCCCGCCGACTGGTGGCCATGTACGGCCACCCGCAGACATCAGGCCTCGGAGTGCTCGGAGAACAGGGGCTCGACCAGAGCATCGAACGCCTCCGCTCGATCGCTGAGGGCTACGACGCCGACGGATACACCGTGCTGCCCACGTTCGAGATCATCGCCACGGTTGCCGCGGGCAGCGCCGGCTACGACGGGAACTTCTCCAACGAGACCGCTCTGGATGTGATCCGCCCCTGGATCGAGGTCGCCGCAGCCAACGACGTCTACGTGGTCCTCGACCTTCAACCGGGACTGACCGACTACCTCTCCCAAGCAAAGCTGTACGAAGAGTTCCTGCGCCTCCCCCATGTGGGCCTCGCCCTCGATCCTGAGTGGAGGCTCAAAGACGGCCAACGCCACCTCGAGCAGATCGGCACCGTCGACGCAGCAGAGATCAACCAGGTTGTCGAATGGCTGGCCGGAATCGTGCGTGAAGACTCCCTGCCCCAGAAGCTGCTGGTCCTCCACCAGTTCCGGCACTCGATGATCACCAACCGTCACTTGGTCGAGACCCCCTCCGAGTTGGCAGTTCTGATCCACATGGACGGTCAGGGTCGTCTGTCAACCAAGTACAGCTCCTGGAATGCCCTGACCCGCCAGCCCGACGCCGACAGGTTCTACTGGGGTTGGAAGAACTTCTACGACGAGGACTCCCCCACCGCAAGACCTGACCAGGTCCTTGCCCTCACCCCCACCCCCCTGTTCGTCTCGTTCCAGTAGTTGCCACGCTTCGAAGGTTTGAGGTCTCGGGCTGTATCAGCGGTAGGCGTCCCTTCTATGCGAGATCGTGAGAACGATGACTTTCCCGTCGGTCGCCGTGTAGATGATGCGGTGGGATCGCCCCAGACGGACGGAGCGTTTACCCCGCAGAGGGCCAACGAGGTTCTTTCCCATGTGTGGTTCGTTGTCGATACGCCTGATGATCCCGGTGGCTTTGGTCGCCAGCACCGCTGGCAAGTCGTCGAGGTCTTTCTTGGCACGCCGAGTTAGCTGAGCCACAGTTCTTTCAGTCGAGTGAGATCAACTCGCCGGCCGCGATGTCGCGCTCGGCCTCGGCGATGGCGTCCATGGTTGATTCATCGGCGAGGATGTTCAGCGTTTCGAGTAGCGATTCGTACTCCTCGTAGCCGACGACGACGGCAACAGGGCGTCCGTGGCGGGAGATCTCGACCGTCGAACCGATTGAGGCCACTTCGTCGACGATCTCGCTGAGACGGCTGCGGACTTCGGTGAGTGGGGTCATGGCTGGTTCCAGCAGTTTGATGGGTGTAGCAATCGATACTGTACAGAATTCTATACAGATTTTCGATTAGCAAAGCAACCCCGATTGGGTTTTGCACATCAACCCAGCGCGCTCGACGACCCGGCCCGGCACCCCACGACATCAGGCACGTGAGTCCCCTTCCGACTCGCTTTTGAGCGGAATGATGTTCCGCTAAGAGCGCGCGCAAATAGGTGGTTAGCTGGTGTTGTATCGGTCGGCGTGTTTG
>JAPPMP010000050.1 GCA_028819005.1 Acidimicrobiaceae bacterium | reverse complement strand
TCGGCCATGTCGTCTTCGGCCATGTCGTCTTCGGCCATGTCGTCTTCGGCCATGTCGTCTTCGGACATGTCGTTTTCGGCCGTGTCGTCTTCGGACATGTCGTCTCCAGAGTCGTCCCTGGAGTCGTCGCCCGTGGGTTCTGTGGTGGTTTCGTCATCGTCGCCGCAGGACGCCGCAAGCAGCGCGAATGCGAGGAACAAGGCGATTAAAAGTCGCCACTTGCTGGTTTTCATTGTCATGTCCTTCAATTGGGTTGTTGGTTATTTGGGAAGGTCGTTGCGAGCATTGCCTGGTCCTGTTTCAGTCTGGTGGCAGAGATCGCCAACCGCGCGCGGCTAGGACCAAACCGCCACAGAAAGTGAGGAAGGCGCTCGCGCCGGGTGAGATTTGCAGTGTATCGAGGCGGACGAGGCTAGCTATCCAGGCGATGGCGATCACCGAAATCGAACAGCCGATCGCGTAAGTACACCCGGCAGCGAATTGCTGTGCCCTGGCACTACGAACTGCTCGCGTCAGCAAGGCAGCAGCCGCTCCCACAATAGTGAGAGCGATGATGATGTAGCCGATCTGGGGACCGTCGCCGTCGATTCCGCGTACTGTCACTCGCCGAGTGTTGGCCATGGCTTCGGCCAAGATGTCTGCCGCGATCCCGCCTTGGTCGGTGCCTTCCGCTTCTGCTGCCAGCTCTCGGGCAATTTGAGCAGAATCGCTGCGTTGGTCGAGAATCCACGATCCCGAAGCTCCCGCGAAGATTAGAAACGCGCTAAGCACCGCGACTCCGAGCACATCGCGCCAATTAATCCGGGCAGGCTTCTGCTCGACCTCAGCGCCTAGCGCAGCCCATAGCGCCAAGACGGTGATCACCGCACCAGCGGTGAGTGCGAGCCAAACACCGATTCCGTTGGAGTAGGCGTCGCTCTGAATCTTGATGGTCAGATAGGCCGCTGCCACAGAAACGATTCCCAGACCGAAGGCCAAGAACGAGGGAACCGACACGAAAGCCGACCGCCGCGCTCGGGGCGACAACAGAGCAGCTAGACCGCAGGCTGCGACGCTGATTCCCAAGATGGCAGCCAGCCCACCGAAATATGATCCGCCGGTGGCGTCGAGACCCGAGTGGGAGCCGGGCAGAAGCAAATCGTCGAAGCGGACATGGCTCGAGATTCTGCCTGAACCGTCACCCCACGGCAAAATTGAGGCCACCGCCGCTGCCAGGCCGGCGACAACCGAGACGACGGCTGCCAGTCGGTGTGCCGGCCGCAGCGTAACGGGTACTTCGCGGCTCGTCACGAAGCCAGAATCGGCAGCCGGGTCGGGCATCGGCGGAACTGCGGGATCCGAGCGCGTGCTCCAAGCATCTCGCATCCGGGAGAACAAGTTGAGTCGCTTGTCGCTCGCCTCAGGTTGAGAAATCCGATCCAGCAGCACGCCAACGAAATAGAGACCGGCTCCAGCAGAGGCACCGAGAGGAATATCGGCTGTGGCGAGCGCGGTCAGAATGGGCTTGCCCAGACCTCCGCCGGCGATGATGGCAACGATTCCGACCATCGACAGCGAAAGCAGCAAAGTCTGGTTCAGGCCCGCCATGATCGCCGGCCGAGCCAGTGGGAGCTGGACCTCACGCAGCACACGAGACTCCGTAGCCCCAAAGGCTCGTGCGGCCTCAACAACATCCGCGGGAACTTGTCGCACACCCAGGTTGGTCAAGCGCACAATAGGCGGCAACGCGAACACCAGCGTCGCCAACACGCCGGGAGTTCGGCGCACCCCGAACAAGAAAATGATCGGCAACAAGTAGACGAAAGGGTGAATGACCTGCATCCCGTCAAGGATCGGCCGCAGACGATTCCAGAACGCGTCGACCCGGGCCGAGAGAACGCCCAAAGGAATCCCGAAGATTGCGCAGATGATCACCGCCACGATGATCATGCCGACCGTTTCCATCGTCAGGTCCCAGAATTCGTCGCCGAGCAGGCCGCATATCAATAATGCGACTGCGCTTCCGAGACCGACTTTGAAGTTCCTAGTCGACGCCCCCAACAGCAAGAACATCAGCAATACCACAGGCCAAGGCAGCCAATCTTGGAGCAGATTGTCGATTACCAACTTGAGCATCTGATCGACCGGCCACTTGATGGCGTCGAGCAAATCCCCGATATTTGTCGTCAACCAAAATACGATTTCTTCGATCCAGAGGCCGAAGGGGATCTCCCATTCGCTGAGGTTCTGGTTGTCCCAGAAGTTCTCGGCCAGCAGGTTCATGATTCCGAACTCTCCGTTGAAGTCTCTGCCTTTGCCAACTCAAGCCGTTCGGAGATGCTTTCGACGCGGCCGAGTTCAGCCAGGATCTCCAGTGGCCTCACCGATCCGATGAGAGATCCGTTGGCGTCAACCACTGCAAGGGGCAGCCCTTTATCGCATAGCTGGTAGACCTTTGCCAACATCATGTCGTTGGTGACGGTGGGCGTTTGCTGCATCATGTGATCGAGGTCTTGGGTTCCTTGAGCTTTGGCTGTTTGGGCGTCGTCGTGGGTGACGATGCCGATCGGACGGCCGCCTGAGTCGACTACATGTGCGACCTGCCGGCCGGTTCGTGCCATCGCCTCGAGAGCCGCTGTGACCGACGCGGCGCGGTCAACCGACGCTGGTTCTTCGCTTACGCTTTCAATCAGGAGTACCCGACCCTGATCCACATCCTGTACGAACTCGGCGACGTAGTCGGTTCCGGGTCTCATCAAGATGTCTTCAGGCGTGCCGATCTGGTGGATCGCACCATCTTTCATGATGCACACTCGAGTCCCCACCCGGAGAGCCTCATTCAGGTCGTGGGTGATGAAAAGGATGGTGTTTCGCTCTGCCAAACCAGCCTGAATGGACAGCAGTTCATCTTGCATCTGGCGTCGGATAAGGGGATCAAGGGCGCTGAAAGCCTCGTCCATCAACAAAATGTCGGGATTGCTGGCAAGCGCACGGGCAAGCCCAACCCGCTGCTGCATCCCACCGCTGAGTTGACTGGGAAAGCTGTTCTGGTAGCCGGCCAACCCGACCAGTTCGAGTGCCTCTTCGGCTGCTCGGTTGCGTTCATCGAGTGGCACGCCCTTGACTTTGAGTCCGAAAGCAACGTTGGAGAGCACGTTCTGATGAGGGAACAGGCCGAAGTGCTGAAAGACCATTCCAGTCTTGTTCCGGCGAAACTCTTGGAGTTGGCGGGGATCGAGAGCCGTGACGTCTTCTCCGGCGACGATCACTTTGCCGTCCGTCGGTTCGACCAAGCGGTTGACGCAGCGGATGAGCGTGGACTTGCCAGAACCAGAAAGGCCCATGACCACGAAGATCTCACCGGCTTCAACGTCGAAATCGGCATCGTCAACCCCGACTACGTGTCCGGTCCGCTCCTGAATCTCATCTTTCGAACATCCGGCTTGAAGCATGCTGAGCGCATCGCCTCGGGGCTCATCGCCGAAGATCTTGACGACATGCTGAAGTTGAATCATCGTTGCCATGACCGTGTCCCCTCCAGATATCTTATCGCAGTGCAACCGCGATCAGCCCACATATTGATCCTGCGATTCCTCGGGCATCTTCGCCCTCCTGTACTAGACGGTTAGTTCCAAGGGTTCAGTGGTCGTAGGCGGTGAGGGAGCGGGCGGGGTCGAGCGGATACCTCCCGCCTGCGGCCGGGTACAGGTCCGGCCCGCAGACAGAGGGTGACAGCGACCGCGGCGACCAGACCGACCGTGACCACGCGGACACACCCCGCGAGATGATCCCAGCGTAGTCGGTCAGCGCGCGTGACGTCGCCAGCGGGTGGGTGTCTAGTGCGTTGCAAGCATCCGGTCTCTTGCCAGCAGGGGTATGGGTCTGCTACACATTCGGCGTCCGTCCAGGCAAACGTGGAGCATCGAGAATGTGTGGTTTTGCGGGTCGTGACGACAACCGATCTGACCGAATCAATCGTTTGTGGTCAGAATATTGGCGCAGGCGGCAGCGGCTTGTTGTGCTTGATGAGCCAACTCGGCCGCGGTGGCGCTGCTGATGGGGTGGTCGATGGCAGCGAACGGGTAGCCGTCGGCGCCGAGGACCTGACTCATCAACTGGGCCGCAGATGCGAACTTGTCGGTCATTATCGCGGTGGCGGGAACGCCGCGATGTTCTGCCGATATCGCGTCGTGCAGACTGCACGAGGAACAACTTCCTCAATCTCCGACGCCGGCGACGAGCGCATGCCAGCGCTCGGCTCGGTCCATGATTTCGCGGTCGGCAGGGGCGCTGTAGTTCTCCTTGGTGACCACAACGACATCGCCGGCATCGTGGTTGTCGAGGAGTTCCCGTCGGAGTTCGTCGAAGAAGCGCCGAGTTCCCTGCTTGCCGTTGGAGATGATCCCGATCGTCAAACCCGACAGCGATGAGAGCCGCGGAGCCGGCGACCACCGGCCTGGGTGATCGTCGTTCGTGGGAACCAGCACTTCGATCGTCACTTGTGCCTCCTGTCGGTTTCAGCAGTCAATGCATGCTCCGATGGGAACCGTTACGGCTTTGGACTTGAGTCCGAGCCACGGCGCTATGACCGCCCCGAAACCCCCGGCAGGGCCACCGGCGGCGATAACCAGCAGGTGGTCGGGGTCAGGCAGTGCGCAGTGTTCGTTGTCGCCTTTGTCGGCTACCACATTCGCTTTCCCGCACTCCGCCCAGGCGGAGCGACGGATCCGGGCGTGTTCGAAGACGTAGTTGCGGATCTCGGCTTTGGACCACCCAGCGGAATCGAAATGCCGACGGAGTTGGGGCGGGATCACGATCGCGTAGTTGCCGGACCAGATCGAGTAGTGGGCCATGTTGGCTTTGATCTCTGCCGCGAATGTGTCGAGAATCTCCTCAGGGTCGGTGGTCCACTCGTTCATTATCTGTCGGGGCGCCATGGCCGCCATCGCCGTCACCGCCGACACATGGGGGTCTCCGAGTCTCTCAGCGGCGACCGACGGCCAATGCGAACCCTCCTCGTCCTCGGCGATGCAGTAGCTGATCTTGCCGGGATGACCGAGTGTGGACCGGTCGATACCGCCGGCATGCACGTCCAACAGGTTGTTCAGAACAAGGCGAATCGCCCGTCCCACGACGGTTGACGCCCGGTCGCTGGGGCCTAGCGCGTTGAACGTCGATTGCATCCCGGCTTCGGCTCTCACAGGCCCGTTGACGATCAACAGGATCCCGCAGCCGCCGGTGCTGGCAGTCGCGCCATGGACCAGGAAGTCCTCGTGAAGGACCGCGGTCACCGCCGCGACGACCAGTGGAAAGTGCATCGGCAGGCATCCTGCCATCACCGCGTTGACCGCGAGTTTCTCGGCAGTGATCGCTCGTTGGCGAACAGGTTCAACGCCGATCACCTGCTCGGGGGGCGTCAAAGCCCAGTCCAGGCAGGCTTGGACGGCATCGGCTGTCGGCGGTACGACCGGGAGCCCGTCGGACCAACCCCGGCTGTGGAAATGCTCCTGCACAGCGTTCACATCGGCAAGTTTCAACCTTTCGGATCGCAGAGTTGTGCTGGTCATGGGGTCTGCCCCATCCGTTTCGTCGGTCGAAGGCCTCGCTGTATGAGCCTCGTGGCAGGGGCCAATCTATCGCCTATTCGCTCGGCCTCTAGCGCCGCTCGTGGGTAGGCTGACGGTCCATCGCTGACCAGAGCAACCCGAAGGCCACATGACCTGGATAGACGAGACGCTTGAGCGGGCTCGATCGCCGATCTATATCAACGACTCCAAGACTCCGAGCGGGGTGGCCCACGTTGGTTCGCTACGCGGAATCTTGACCCACGACGCCCTGTTGCGGGTGGCGCGCGGCGGTGGGGCACAAGCGCGGTTCACGTACGGCTGCGACGACATGGACCCCGTCGATGAGATCCCCCATGGTATGGGCGAGTACTTCCGCGAACATCTGGGGAAGCCGCTATACGCCGCGCCCCCGCCTCCGGAGTTGGCCGGTGAGACGGAATTGGCCGGCAAGAACATGGCGCAGGCCTACTTCGCCGAGTTCACCTCCAATTTCGAACCGCTCGGAGTTGACGCCGAGTTCTACTACATGAGCGACATCTATCGTGCGGGCCGCCTCGACGACACGATCGACACGTTCCTGCGTCGGGCCTCTGTGGTCCGCGAGATCTATCTACGCGAGACCGGAGCGGTGCGGCCGGACGATTGGCTGCCCTTCCAGCCGATCTGTGGGCGCTGCGGACGGATCGGCACGACGTTCGCCTCTGACTACGACGGTGAGACCGTGGCTTACCAATGCCTTCCGGATCTGGTTGCGTGGGCACAGGGCTGTGGTGCCACCGGACGAGTCTCGCCGTTCGGGGGCGCCGGGAAGCTGCCGTGGAAGCTTGAGTGGGTTGCCAAGTGGAAGGTCTTGCCGGTGACCGTGGAAGGCGCCGGCAAGGACCATATGGGCGCCGGCGGGTCGCACAAGGTTGCGGCAGCGCTGGCACGTGAGGTCCTTGAATGTCCGGTGCCGACTTCGTTCGCCTATGAGTTCTTCACTCTTGGCGGGGCCAAGATGAGCTCCTCGAAGGGAATCGGCCTGAGCGCCTCGGAACTTGTGGCTTGCCTTCCCCCTCAGTTGCTCCGCTACCTCGTTCTCAAGGTCCAAGTCCGGCGTGCTCTCGATTTCGACCTGGACCTAGCGACGCTCAACGGTGCCTTTGCGGAGTATGAGCGTCTTTGGAACTCGGTCTACGAAGGCAATGCAAACAGCAATCAACAACAGCTCTTCGCGATCTCTCAGTTGGTCGATGCCACAGAGACGGCCTCTCCACCCGCCTACAGTCCACCGTTCGATTCTGTGGTGAGTGTCGTGCAGCAGCCTCATATTGATCTTTCGGCTCACGTCGCGGCGCTGGGTGTAGGGCCGCTGAGCGACGCTGATCGAGATTGGATCGATGTCAAGCGTCTCACCGCAAACGCCTGGTCGCAGCGCTTCTCGGAGAGTGCTTCGCGGTTGATGGTCGCGGATGACTTGCCCCGGGCGACCGAAGATCTTTCGAATCAGCAGCGTGGCTTCCTTTGCGTGAGTCAACGACTGCTCGGTGAGCTTGAAACGTGGCAAGCGGCGACTATCCAAGCGACCCTCTTCGACGCGGCCCGTATCGTCGGCATCACCCCGGCGGAGGCTTTCGTGGCGCTCTACACGGCCTTCTTCGGTTGGCCACAAGGCCCTCGCGCAGGTTCGTTTCTGGAATTCCTGGGCCGCGGCCCGGCGTGTGAACGGCTCGGCGAGGTGACCTTCTCTTACCCTGAATTGGTTGCGGTGACCGCAATGGAACTCGACGATTGGAATCGTGCAGTAACCACTGCCGCAACCGAACAATACGAAATCTCGATCCTTCCCAACTGGATTCCCGAGAGTGACGATTCAGGCAAACTCGCAAACTCTGGCGTGCTTGAACTATTTGTTGCCGATGCCAAGGGGCGGATGTCTGCTCACCGAACGGTTCTAGAAGGAACGGAAGCGACCATTGCCCAAGCAGCACGCGGTCATGTGGCGCGTCTCTTGGGTATCGCCGAAGCTGAGGTTCCAATCAGACCCGACAACCCCTTCGGCTGACTTGTCAGGTGAGATTGTCGGGTCCGAAGGCTTCGGGGATCAGCGCGCTCAGCAGCAAAGGCTCGGGTTCCCAGTCGACGAGCAGGTTGGGACCGCCGTGCTCGAACAACAGTTGGCGGCAACGGCCACAGGGAGCGACCGGCGTCTTGTCGCCCTGCACCGTGGAAACCGCGACCAGGCGACCCCCGCCGGTTCGAACCAGGTCGGAGACCATTGAGCACTCCGCGCAGAGCGTGAGTCCGTAGGAAGCATTCTCCACGTTGGTCCCGACGACCGTGCGACCATCATCGACGATGCCCGCGGCCCCGACGGGAAAGTTGCTGTAGGGGGAGTACGACAGAGCGAGTTGTGCGATTGCCAGGTTCCTGAGCTCTGCCAGGTCGATGTCGGTCATGTGATGGTTCGCTTCGCTGGGGATTGGGGACCCATAGGTTATGGGGACCCATAGGTTAGTAGCCGAGGTCGAGATCGATCGGGCCGAGGAGTTGTCGGCCAGTCGCGTAGCGGCGAGTGTTCTCGGTGACCCGCTCGGCCAACAGATCGAGTCCCATGAGAGGCGTGTTGCCCACATGGGGTGTGATAATGCAGTTGTCGAAGGTCCATAGCGGGTGGCCTTCGGGCAACGGTTCAGGATCGGTCACGTCCAAGCAAGCACCACCGATCTTGTCCGAACGGAGCGCTTCGACGAGAGCTCCGGTATCGACATGCACCCCGCGAGCCAGGTTCACCAGCCAACTCTGTTGCCCCATGAGTTCGAACTCTTCAGCTCCGATCACGCCGACGGTCTGAGGAGTGACTGCCAGTGCCACAACCACCACATCGGCCAGCGGGAGTTCACGGTGGAGGTCACCGAGCGTCCCCACCGTTGCAGCACCGTCGAGGGGAGCGGGCATTCGTCGCAGGACCACGTTGTGGGTGTCGAACGGGCCGAGCAGCGACAGCAGATCGGTGGTGATGGCTCCGCCGCCGAGGATCAGCACCCGACAGCCGTGCAGGTTCCGGCCCACCGGTTCGGTCCAGCGGGTCGCTGCCGAATACGGACCCAAATTGTGGAACGCAGCCAGTATCAGGGCCAGGATGTGCTCGGCCACGGGCCGGGAATAAACCCCCTTGCCGCAGGTCCAGAGCCGTTCGCGGTCAAGCATTCCGATGAACGGTTCGACCCCCGCATACGGAAGCTGGACCCAGTCGATCTTGTCGTGGAGATGCCCTGTGAGCTGTTCTGGAGCCTGTGGGTCAGCCCAGACGAGCGCCGTTGCTTCCGCGCATTGCACGACGCGTCCGCCTCCGGCCTCAACTGCCTGCGCCAGCGTCTCGCGGCGCCAGCAAGGGGGCTCGACCGCGATCCGAACACTGCGAGGTTCATTGGGTTTCATCGAGACAGGATCGCACATTCGCGAGCGTTCAGCGGAAACGGAATGGCTGTTGCGCGATGGCCGGTTGCGCGCCAAGCCCCCAAGCTCGGCATAATTGACATGCATTCGTCTACCAACCCTGGCCGGGGTGTAGTTGGGGGATCATGGGTTCGAAGAAACCCGAACAATCGCTGCGACCTGTAGAGCGAACCCCTGTCCTCGTGGATGAGCAGAACTTTCTGGAGGCAATTCGGGATGCTGGTTATCGCAATGCAGCCGTTGCAATGGCTGAACTTGTGGACAACGCCGTAGAAGCTGGCGCTACCACTGTGGAGATCGAAGTCACTAGCGATGGTGACTTGGAGTTCCCGGTTCAGATTTCTGTCACCGACGATGGTCGGGGCATGTCCCTTAAGCAACTTCAACTATCGCTCGTCTTCGGCGGGTCGTCGCGGTTCGGCAGCCGTGACTCATTCGGGCGATTCGGCATGGGTTTGCCGTCCGCTTCGCTGAGCCTAGCGCGTGACGTCGAGGTGGTGTCTTGGAGGGGTTCGTCGATAAGAACAGTTAGGCTGTCCCTAGACGACTGAAAAGGGTTCAACGGCCAAAATGTCCGATCCCGCCGCCTCGTTCGAGACTGCATGCCAACACCAAGCGGAACGAAAGTCCTTCTTCGATCGTGTGACCGACATGGCTACGAGCGGCCAGGTTGGCTCAGCCGTTCGATTGCGGCCGAACTTGGGCGGGTGTTCCGTCGCCAACTTGAATCGGGTCTCCAACTCTTCATCAACGGCTCCCGCGGATCGCAGAAGCCGAAGTTTGGGATCAACGATGTCAATCGAGCGTTCAACTCGATTGGCCAGATCTCGCCTCCGTCGTATCGGTAACCGATTTCGGCCGCGTAGACCACGAGTGGTAGTGGTGTCGGTGGTGTCGGGCGAAACGTCAGCCTACGTTCGGCAAGCCAGCGAACCGAAGTTTGTAAGAGCTTGAATTGGCCGTCACTGAGTCCGTGTTCAAGAGCGAATACTGGTAATCCTGAAGCCTTACGAGCTTTCGACAGTGAGAGGAAGTGTTCGTGGAGACGCGCCTGAAACAGAGCGGATTCGGCCTTGCCGTCGAATCCCCCGTCACCTTCCGGTGTCTTCTTGCTCATCAGGCGATTCTCAAACTCAGCCGCTGAGTGGCGTCCACCGCGCTGCCACTCGTTGTTTTGGGCTCCACACGCCAGCTAGCCTTGCACGAGAGAACAGCTTTGTCCCAAGCGAGAGCGGTGTCCACGCGATCGCCTCGGTCACGACCAGCGCCGCGGACGTTGTTGTGCGGAACCGGAGCCTGACTCTTCCCCTTTGAGCGCAGGGCTTCCCGAAGCACACGCGAAGAGTTGGTAAGGGATTAGTTCAGCCGAGTCTGATCTCACGGGGTCCGGCATGCGTCACCGCGTACATCCAGGGTCCCTGCGTTCGCGATTGTGCAGTACTTGCGATTCGTTCCCAGTGCTTGTTAAGGACATCCATACTCTGATCGGTGGTTTGGCTGGCTGTCCCGGTAAGCACGAAACCTCGGACTTGATGCTGTATCCACATCCGTTTCTCAACAGGACGGCGACGAATACGACGGTCGCGAGTGATCACTACCAGGTTTCGCTGACCAACAACCTGCAACCAGTCCTCGTCTATGCAACCCCGCTCGACTTCGGGAAGTGAGGGGTGGCCCGGGTAAAGGACCCCGGGCTGCTGTTGTGACAGCTTGCGTCCCAGTCCTAAATCGTTCTCATCCACGAAGAACTCGACAGCCATCGTGGATCAAGCAGCAACGGATCGCTGATGTTCCTCGTAGGAAACGCCTGCTCGGACAAGAGTCTCCGCCATGCCATAGTCACGAGCAATCTCGACTATTGATTCGCCAGCGTCGTGCAACTCCCAGAGCCGCTCGGTGGCGACGCCTTCAACGGCTGGGCGACCAAACCGAACAAGGGGGTCGATCACCACGGGCGAAGCCGTCCCCGCGGGATGCATCCGGCGGACCCCGCCCAATCCCGTGGGGTCGAATTCCACCTTTTTTACGAACCGATCCGCCTCTGTGGCCAGAGCGACGGTCTGCCCGGTCCGCACCACGATCGCGATTGCCGGATGGAGTCCCTTACGCTCTTGCAACTCCCACACGAGTTCCCGGCCGACAATGTAAGGGTGCGCGGTCGCCAGCGGATAGGGCGTGCACAACTCTCGGCGCAACTCGTCGATAACCGGGCGTAGCTGCTGCAGCGGTACCCCTTTGCGTCGGTACTCGCGCAAATATCCCAACTCCACGAACTCCCCCCAAGCGACAACATCGTCGCCTGTTGATTCGATGCGGATAACTGGGGGATAGATGATTCCGCCACGTTCATATCCATCGAGCCAGGCGCGGACGCGCTCACGACGCAGCCCGAGATAACCCGCCGCCTCCGACAGACCGTACACCGGGCGCTCCAGAATCGATAGCGATGGCGTATCCATACCCCGAGTCTACGAGCACTCCTGCCGATCATGAAGCGATTTCTTAACTCCTGGTTTTCTGCACGGTGGCCGTGTTCGACAAACAGTTTCTGAGGGCGCGCAAGGCTCGGTTGGTGCGGTAGAAGGTGTCGGAGTGGTCAGCGGGGACGGTGTTGGGTGTCGAGACCGGCTGTGATGAACAGAACGGTCGCGTGCTCGGCGACATCCGCCGTGTGCCAGACACCTGGGTCGTTGATCGCGTATTCGCCGGCGCCGATGGTGGCGGATCGCTGTGTACCGTCGGGAAGTTCTTGGTGCAGGGTCATCTCACCCGCGGTGCAAACCACCACCTCGGAACCCAGTGGGTGCATCTCCCATACTTCCCAGGGTTCGGTGAACGAGTGCATGGCAACCAGTCGACCCTCCGCGCCGTCGCTGGCATGGCGTTGGGTGTATTCGCCGTACCAACTCAATTCGCCGGTGAACTCGGGCTCAACCTCGGCGGTGGCCCCCAATCCGAGATGTATCAGGTTGGAATCGAGGGCGAACACAGGCCCTTCAGGAATAGTCATGCACCCATTGTGGCCCAGCCTTTCCTGAATCGCCCGCTCAGAGTGATCGGGAGAACCCCTTCAAGGGCACTGCGCGGGTGTCGTTCACCGCCTAGCGGCGATGCGGCGTGATAAAAGAATCTGATGCCATCTGACCAGGCGTCCGTCCCTTGGCGGATCCACTTCTTTCAGCGCGACGTGTCCGACGACCCGGCTGAGGCAGTGCCCGCGAGGGATTTCCTTGAGTGCCTTCCGGAGAATCTGAGAGCAAAGTTTGAGGCTGTGTTGAAAGCGGCAGCGGCGGCACCTCCTCCCAAGTTCCGTGGCGGAGGCAAATGGAAGGCGATGCACGGAGACATGAGTGGCTTCTACCAAATCGGGATTCAGGGCAAGGGAATGAATCATCGACTCGTTTGCCTTCTGCATCGCCCCGCGGACGACAACATCGAGCCTTCGATTGTGTGCCTCGGCGGTTTCTCCAAACGTCGGCGAAGTGCGGCCCGCCCGCGTGACTACAGAAGGATGCGGGATTACCGCGACGAGTTTTGGCGCACCGGTAACGTCATGTGACCGCGACAGTGCCTTCGGCTGAAGGTTCAACTCGTATCGTCAGTCCGAGGGTGGCAGCTACAGCCGTAACAGTCTCAAATCGTGGCCCACGACGCAAAGGAGACACGACTCGGCGCATTTCGCGTCGCGATATGCCAGCTCTTCTTGCGATTTCGCTCAAGTGTTGATGCTGTTGTTGGAGCTCGAGTTCCCTCAGGACTGCCTCAAGCGCGTCTACCTCTGCTCGAGCTTGGAGGTACGCAGCGTGGTACTCGGGGTTCTTGTGTTGCTCAGCGAAGTAGAGTTCAGCGCCAGTCATCTCTGATACCTCTGTGTCACAATAGCCCGCCTGTCCCGGTTTGCGAAACTTGGCCTGAGTCAACCAAACCCAGGCTAGAACACCGTAGCCACTTCGGACTTTGAGATCACCTCCGGTGCGGCGACGCCTGTTTCAGTTCTGGACAACGCATATGGGATCAGTGGATCACGATGTGGTGTCGTCGAGAATCATCACCGTCTTAAGGTCGCTGTGAAAGTCGAGTGCGTAGTCGCCGCCTTCACGGCCGATCCCCGAGATCCCGCAACCACCGAACGGCGCAGTGAGATCGCGCACAAGGAACGTGTTGACCCAGACCAGGCCGGAGCGAACCGCCGCGGCCACCCGTTCGGCCCTTTCGCGCGAGCCGGTGTAGACGATCGCCGACAAGCCGTAGCGGGTGGAGTTGGCGAGCTGAATCGCTTCGGCTTCATCCTCGAAGGTCTGGAAAGTGAGCACCGGTCCGAAGATCTCACTCTGCACAACCTCACTGTCGTTCGAGACAGGTTCGATCAATGTCGGTTCGTAGTGAAGTGACCCATCCACTGGACGTCCCCCACGAACGACGGCGTCACCGGCGGTTCTTGAGCGCTCGACGAAATCGTGGACTCGTCGGCGATGGTCGGGATGAGCCAACGGCGCTATATCGGTGGCCGGATCGCGGGAATCCCCGAGAACCAATTGATCGGCGTGGTGGTGGAAGCGTTCGAGGAACGGGGCGCGGATGGAGTCTTCCACCAGCAGTCTGGTACCCGCCAAGCAAACCTGGCCGGAATCGTCGAACTGCCAGGCGGCCCTGTGGGCCGCTGCGTCCAAATCAGCGTCGGCAAAGACGATCAATGGCCCCTTGCCGCCCAATTCGGCAGTAAACGGAACGATGTTGTCTGCTGCTGCTTTACCGATCAGACGGCCGGTCGCGGGCGATCCTGTGAAACTGATGCGGCGCACCCGCGGGTCAGCTACCAGAGCCGCACCGACTTCGGCTCCGATCCCTTGGACGAGGTTGTAGGCGCCAGCCGGCAGCCCCGCTTCGAGTGCCAGTTCTGCAAGCAGGGCCGCGCTCAGCGGAGACCACTCGGCCGGTTTGTGGATGACCGAGTTGCCTGCGGCGAGGGCCGGAGCGAGCTTCCAGGTGCTGAGCATGAACGGGGCGTTCCATGGGGTGATCACAACCGCGGGCCCTGCGGGCATGCGCTGCACAACGTTGGTCATGCCTTTGGCGTTCCACAGCCGGTCTTCGTGGGCGACGATCAGATCGGCATACGTGCGGAAGTTGAGCGCTCCCCGGGCCACCAGCCGCAATCTCATCGACTTCTCGAGGAAGCCCATGTCGAGGCATTCGACCTGGGCGATCTCGTCGTTGTTGTCGTCGATCAGGTCCGCCAGCCGGTGCAGAATCTCGGCGCGTTGCACCACGCCGGTGCGTCCCCATACCTCAAATCCGCTTGCGGCTGCGGTCACTGCGGCGGCGGCCGTTGCGGAGTCACCGCGGGCAATATCGGCCAGGTGAAGGTTGTCCCAGTCCAGCGGCGAGCGAGTCTCGAAAGTATCGGCCGAGCCGGCCCATTCACCGCCGATCAGATGCCCGGTCGGAACCGGAACTCCGTCGATATCAGCCCGCAGGGGCTCACTCATTTTCTCGCGCTTCGGTTGCAGGGGGACTGCTCTGCTCTTCCGCTGCCGGGGCTCCGGCTGCGACCGGCGATGGCACCGGACTCGGCGATGGCACAGCGCCCGGCGTTAGCACCGTGCTTTCGTAGTGTTTGGCGCCGGGGCCGAGCGGTGCTCTGATTCCTCGGAACTCCCAGTCACCTCCCAGAGCAGTTGACCGCACCTCCTCGGAGTCGCTTGGTTGGGCGCCCACGTCAGTCCGAATCGGGGTTGGACCGCTCACGATCGTGTTGGTCAACTCGCCAAGACCCTCCACCGACACCGAGACGACATCGCCTGGGTACACCGTGCGCGAGTTTGCCGGAGTGCCCGACAGCAGGATGTCACCGGGCACGAGCGTGATCGTGCGGGCGATGTCGGCCACGATGTAGTGCATGTCCCACTCCATCTCATCGGTGGTGGCGTCTTGGCGCACTTCGCCGTTGACGAGGGTCTGGATCCGTTTGCCTCGGAAATCCCAGTCCGTGACGAGACCGGGGCCGACCGGGCAGAGGGTGTCGCTCCCTTTCACGCGCAGCATCGAACCAGCGTCGGTGTCGCGGAAGTCATGTAATCCGTAGTCGTTGGCGACCGAGTAGCCCGCGATGTAGTCGCCTGCTTGCGCTGGTGAGACGTTGCGGCAGGTTCTACCGATCACGATGGCTATCTCGCCCTCGTAGTTGAGCCACTCGCAGCCCTCGGGCCGCACCACGTCGGCGCCGTGACCGCACAGCGCTGTCACCGGTTTGTGGAAATAGGTGGGTGCGGCCGGGAGTTTCGTCATGAACTCGTCGACTCTGCTGCTGTAGTTGAGATGAATGCAGATGATCTTGGTTGGTTCGACGGGTGCGAGGTGTGCGGCTTCGGCCAAAGCGACCCGACGACCGTCGCCTGCTATCAACACATCGCCTCGGCGTTCTGTGAGAGTCGGGTAGCCATCGACAAGGACACGGTGGTATTCGGTCATAACCTGCGACAATAGTCAACGGCGAGATCTTTTGGCACCGAACGATTCATGGACTCAGGTTGGACGCCTATGGTTGGGCACCCGGAGGACAACGAGAACTTGACTGACAACGAAGGCTCAACGGACGGCGAGGACTTCTTGGCCGCGGAGCGGGACATCCGCAAAAGACTCGGTGACCGAGAACTCGACCTCGATTCGCTGCACGCCATATCCAACATCTATCGAGCCGCCACTGCGGTGCGTCGCCGGGCGGAACGAGAAGTATTGGCCCAGCACAACCTGTCATGGGGTGGTTTCACCATCTTGTGGGTTCTGTGGGTTTGGGGACAGATGGACACTGCCCGCCTGGCATCGGAGTGCGGGCTCGCCAAAGGCACCCTCACGGGCATGCTCACGACGCTCGAACGGCGACGTCTTGTTGAACGAGAGCAGGTGAAGACTGACCGGCGCAAAGTGACGGTTGCGCTAACCTCCGATGGTCTGACGCTCATCGAAGACTTGTTCCCGCGCTTCAACGCCTACGAGGTGGCGATGTCTGAAGGACTCTCACTTACCGAGAAACGCGAGTTGGCCCGCCTCCTGCGCATAGTGATCAGCAACGCGTTGCAGAAGGGCGTGCGAGGGTAGGTGCTCATCTGGGGTTCCAGCGGCTTCGCAGGTCTGCACGGTCGCTTCGGGCCAAGTGGCCCTGATGGGCTCGGGCAGACCCTCACAGGCCCGCTACGAGGCGTGGTTGAAGTAGAGCTGGATCTGGGTGGGTCAGATCAACACCCTCCGCGCGCTCATAGCCGAATGAGGGTTCGTGGGTTGTGTTGGTGGTGGTTGTCTTTTAGTTGTTGTTGCATTCTTGGATGCGGTCGAGTTCGAT
>JAPPMP010000030.1:8890-17119 GCA_028819005.1 Acidimicrobiaceae bacterium | reverse complement strand
GTCACCGTCGGGCTGGGGCTGGCCCAGATCCCCCACCAGCGCCGCTGGCATGCCTCGGTGCGAACGCTGTCGGGGCGCCTGTTCCAGTTCATCAGCGGGATATCCAAGATCCGCGCCTGCGGGGCCGAGTCGGCGGTGTTCGCCCAGTGGGCCGAGTCGTACCGCAACAAGCAGCTTGCCGAGACACGCGGCTCGCGGCTCAACGAGCATCTGACGGCGTTCGGCGCCGCGTTCCCCTTCGGGTTCGCGGCGGTGCTGTTCGCTGTGGCCATCGGCCGGGGCGACAGCATCACCGCAGGCGACTTCGTGGTGGTGCTGACCGCCTCATTCACCCTGTACGCCGCAGTGGCCGGCCTGGGGCGGATGGTCGACGCCCTGGCCGAGGCATTCACCTCTTACGAGCAGATAGCCCCGGTGCTCGCCGCGGTGCCCGAGCGGGCCGAACTGGCGCTGACCCCTGTCGAGCTCCAGGGCGACTTGGTGGTGGATCAAGTGAGCTTCCGCTACGGCGCCGATGCTCCGCTTGTGCTCGACAAGGTGACCATATCGGCACGCCGCGGCGAGTTCGTGGCCATCGTGGGGGCGTCGGGTTCGGGCAAGAGCACTCTGGTGCGGCTGATACTGGGGCTCGAGGCGCCGGAGCGGGGCGCGGTGTACTTTGACGACCGCGACTTGCGCCATCTGCACGCGGGCTCGGTGCGCCGCCAGATCGGCGTCGTTCCCCAGGAGTGCGGGCTCCAGCCGGGAAGCTTGGCGGAGAACATCATCGGCATGGCCGACGATCTGACCCTCGACGATGCGTGGTCGGCCGCCCGGCTGGCCGCGGTGGACGCCGACATCGCCGAGATGCCGATGCAGATGATGACCCAGGTGGGAGACCGGGCCAGCATCTTCTCGGGCGGCCAGATCCAGCGCATCCGCATTGCCGCCGCGCTGGTTCGCAAGCCGCGCATCGTGATCTTCGACGAGGCGACGAGCTGGCTGGATGCCCCGAGCCAAGCAGAGGTGATGGGCGGGATCGAGAGGCTGGACATCACCCGCATCGTGATCGCGCACCGCCTGTCCACGATCCGGCGAGCGGGGCGGATATACGTGCTCGACAAAGGACATGTCGTCCAGATCGGCGGCTTCGACGAGCTGCTGGAGGACTCCGGACCGTTCCGGGAACTGGTGCAGCGCCAGCTGCTGTGAACTGCTCTTGCTTCTCTTGCTTCGTTGAAAACGGTTATACTTCGGCATGCTGACAATCCGTCACATACTTGAAAGTTCAATGGAGATTCAACATGAGCAATTCAGCCAAGCCCGAAGCGGTATCATCCGAGCGCGAGTTGAGCGAAGACGAGCTCGAAGCGGTCAGGGGAGGCGATCTTTCCGCTGCTCACAGCGCAAAGGCAGGAGCTTCCGGAATGACCAATTCCAATGCGAACCACTCCAATTGGAATAGTTCAACATCCGCCGGAACCCGCTCAGGGCCAGAGTAGGCAAGCTGTTTCAAGGGTAGCCGCTGAAGAGTGTGACAGAGCCCGGAACACAGATTCCGCCATGCAACCCGGCTGTTCGGCAGCCGATTCCACGAGCATTTCCCGCAAACAGGTGCCAGATCTGCCTGATGACCGCGGTCTTGCTCTCAGACGGGCGCCAAGACCTTGCTACCCGGGTCTTGCTACCCGGCGAACATCCAGTTCACTCAGTAGTCGGGTTGGCCGTAGTCGAGTTGGCCATGTAGACCTTCTACCGCGTCAATGAACTCTTCGACCATGTCCATCACAACAGCGGTCGCGGGCTTTCGCTGGTTCATGTTGCCGACGATCTGCCCGACGAAATAGTTGGCCAACTTCTCAGCCCCGGACCCCGGAATGTGGGCTGCACGGTCGATCCGCCGCTGCGCGTCCGCAGTGAGGATCGGTTGCATGGGCATCCCCAGCGGATCGGGCGAGTCCTCCCGCTCCCACTCCCGGGTCCACGCCGACTTCAACATCCGGGCCGGCTTTCCGGTGAGCGACCTCGACCTGATCGTGTCTGCAGACGTGGCCGCAAGGAACTTGTCCTTCACCACCGGGTGGGTTTCAGCCTCATCGGTGGTCAACCAGACAGACCCGCACCAGACTCCCTGAGCACCCAGCGCCATCGCCGCAGCCATCTGGCGTCCGCGTCCGATGCCACCCGCACCCAACACCGGGAGTGACGTGGCATCGACGATCTCGGGAATCAGCACCATCGACCCGATCTCGCCCGTGTGGCCTCCAGCCTCGGAGCCCTGCGCGACGATCAGGTCCACGCCGGCGCGCTCGTGCGCCTCGGCATGCGAGGGTCTACCCGCCAGGGCGCCCACCATGCGACCCGCTCCTTTCACCGCCTCGATCATCTCCGGCGGCGGCGGGCCCAGAGCGTTGACCAGAAGAGCCGTCCGCTTGGCCAACGCAACATCGATCTGGGGGGCTGCAGCGTTCGCGGAGAAGGGCGCAACCCCGGCGCGATCCATGCCGCCCGTGAGTGTGCGGCCATCGGGAGGCATCTCGGGAACCTCGTAGCGAGCCAGGATGTCGTCTACGAATTCGCGGTGTTCGGGTGGAATCACCTTGACGAGATCCGCTGTGGTGAAACCGCCCGAGTCGTCACCGGCGTAGCGGGCCGGGATGATCAGGTCGACGCCGTACGGCTTGTCGCCGACCGCGTCCTCGATCCACTCCAGGTCGATTTCGAGCGCCTCGGGGGTGTGGCCGACCGCCCCCAGAACTCCCATCCCTCCCGCTTTGGAAACCGCCGCCACCACGTCTCTGCAATGGCTGAACGCGAATATCGGAACCTCCAGATCGAACATTCTCGTTACATCGTTGCGCATCGCTGGGTCCCTCTTTGTCGGCGAAGTCTCGCGGCTGTCGGGGTATTCTGGCATACGCAAGGCGCTGATCCGCCGGTAGGCCTAGCGGGTCTGCGCCCAGAACCCCTGCCAGTGTTCGTCGTCGTAGGGGATCGAGCCCAGGCCGATCTGCCTGTCCGGCCAGTTGGCTTCTGGCTGCGCCAGCGGGTCGGGCTCATCGTGTCGCCAGCCGAGCCACAGCAGATGGCGTCGACTCGTGAACTTCCATACTCCGTCGACACGGATATAGCGGTCTTCGTATTTGATCAGCTGCTGGATGAAGCCCTCGTCGCCATCGTCGATGAATCCGTGCGCCCAAACCCTGCCCCGCGCCGTCGGTGCGCCGCCGTCGGAGGAATCCTTGCTGTCGGTCGGGTCGAACTCGATCAGGTGGTTCGCCACCAACAGCACGGCCATGCCGATCTGGCTGAGCGACTGCGCGAAGCATGCTCGTGCCCCGCTCGGACCCGTGCCGTGCGTTCCGAAACGCGCGTCCGGGCGATAGAGCGAAGCCAGGAGGTTCAGATCCCGACGATCAACCGCGTCGGCGTATGCGAAAGCCAGTTGACGGATCTCGTCTCGTGCCACCGCCTGCTCGACGGCTGTCATCTCATCAGCCACCAATGCCCCCCTCGGCTTCTGAGGCAGTCACAACATGGTCGAGAAAACGGTCGATCGTGGCAACGGCGAACTCCAAGAACGCTGCTCCTTGGGGGGACGGCTCCGGATCGACCACCACGCCCCAGCAGAGATGGCACTCTTCGTTGTCGTCACGGATCACGAATGTGGCGTGATACAGGTCGAGGCCCGTGGGTCCGGTCACCGAATAGGCGCGCCGCCACGGAGGCTCGAACGACAGCACCGTCTCCACCAACTGCTCGTCGGAGCCAAGCAGCTCCCGCTGACCCGGCAGGTTGAGGCGCAGCACCGCTCCCGGGCCATGCGGTGGGGGATCGCCCTCGATGACATAACCGCCTGTCAGCTTCTCAATCAGGTCGTTCAAGACGTTCCAAGTGTGTTCGCGGGGCGCGTTGACATGCCGTTCAAGCGAGCGGGACTGGTGTTTGTTGTTCATGGTTCAATACCTCCGAACCGACATGGCATTCACAATCGTGTCACGTAGATCTGGTTGACAGACAATGAGGCCAGGCGACCAGGGATCTGCCTTGTTGAACCAGAGTTCGCTGCCGTCGAGCCGACAGGCGACCAGACCCGCAGCCTCGGCCACTGCGGCCGGCGCGCACACGTCCCACTCATAGAGCCCACCGCCGTGCACATATGCGTCGACTTCGCCGCGCACAACCGCCATTGCCTTCACCCCTGCCGACCCGACAGCCAGAATTTCCGCACCGAGGGCCCGTTGCAGCAAACGGCCGTCGATGTGACGGCGCGACCGCGAAACCAAAACTCGAGGTTGGCCGCCGACACGTGACATGATCGGGGCGGGAGTCGGATCGGTTGCCCATGTCGTGTCCCATCCTGGCACCGCCACGGCTCCCGCTGTCGGTTTGCCGGCTTCGACGAGTGCCACATGCACGGACCAGTGAGCACTCCACCCGAAGTCATTCGACCCGTCGAGCGGGTCGACAATCCACACCCGTTGTGCAGTCAGGCGATTGCCGCGGTCCCGTCCCTCTTCGGACAGGATCGCATCGTCCGGCCGATGTTCGGCCAGTTCGGTGACAATGAACTCGTGCGCCGCTCGATCACCCGCGTGCTCGAGTGATCCCCAGCGCTGCTGCGCGCCTTCAGACTCTGCGAGCATGCGCTGTAACATCTCGCCGGTCTCCGACGCAATACGGAACGCCAACGCATGATCGGAGGAATCGGCCATTCAAAAGCTCAGATCGCCCAGGTCGCTACGCCGCCGCCGTCCGCGATGTGTTGCGCGCGTGCGACGATCTGCTCTCCGTACTCCCGATGCGGAAGGATATAGAACCGTTCTTCTGCGATCCCTTCGAACACGTGTTGCGCCACCTCGCTCGACGGCATCCCCGACGCGACCAGGTCTCGGACCGCCTCACGCCTGAACTCTTGTTCTTCGCTCGGACCGGTGAGCGTCACCAGGTGTTCGGGGATGTTCCGATCAGAGTCGGCAATGCGAGTGCGCACAAATCCGGGACACAAGACTGAGACCCTCAGGTTGGTGGCGTCGCGGGTCTCCAAAGAGAGCACTTCGCTCACCGCGACCACGCCGTACTTCGCCACTGTGTAGGAGCCCAGCGTCGGAGTCGGAAGCAGCCCGGCCATTGAGGCTGTGTTGACGATCGCGCACGGTTCGCCGTGGGCGACCATCTGCGGCCCGAAAGCCTTGATCCCGTAGATCACTCCCATCAGGTCGACGCCCAGCACCCAGTTCCAGACTCCAATGTCGTCTGGTTCCAGTATCGACCCGCCGCCGGCGACCCCTGCGTTGTTGAACAGGACATGGACGTCTCCGAAACGGTCGTTGGTTGCTGCGGCGAGGGCCTTGACGGAATCATTGTCGGCAACATCCGTACGTTGTCCGAGCACGCTCACACCGTTTTCTTCGAACTCTGCAACCGCCGCGTCGAGAGCGGGCTGTTCGATGTCGGCAATGACCAAATTCATCCCCTCGCTGCCCAGTCGTGCCGCCACCGCATGTCCGATACCGCTTGCACCGCCAGTGATGACCGCAGTCTTCCCTCTGAAATCGCGCATTCGTTGATCCTTGCATCTATTCCCGTATGAGTGGAAGTCAGATCGCGGGAGACTCCCGTATGAGCGGAAGTCAGGTCGCGGGAGACTGGCGGCAGGGCCGTTCAGCCGCCCGAGCCCAGTCGGTGGAGCGATACGGCGTAATTCCCATTGCGGTACTCGCCCCGCTCCCAGGTCGCCCATCTCCCCACCAACGTCAAACCGGCTGCGGCACAGTGCCGGTCGTAGGCGCCGAGACTGAGCTGACCAACCTGGCCGAGCTGAAAGCCGGCCAGAAGCAGTCCCCCGTGTGCAAGATGGCGAGCCATGTTGGACAGCACCGCCGCCTCGGCGCCCGGTTCCACAAAGATCATCACGTTGCCTGCCATGACGATCAAATCGAACTGGCGACCGAGGTCGACGTCGCAAAGATCTTCTTGCAGCCAGCACAGTTCGGGCGCCTTTGACCTGGCTTCGGCGAGCATGTCGGGGTCGAGGTCGACGCCGACGACTGAAACTCCCCGCCGGTCTAGCTCAATAGCGACGCGACCGGTACCGCAGCCGGCGTCGAGCACCGACGCCCCCGGCTCGCGGCCGCAGGACTCGAGCAGCTGCGACACCAGGTCTGCCTCCCCGTGGATCGACTCACCGGCCGCTTCCATCGCTGTCCACCGAGAGTCGTAGTCGGCACCGCTGCGAGCGCCTCTGAGGTCGTTCCATCTGCTCACGGGTTGCCTCTCCTGATTGCCGAAAAACGATATAGCCCAACGTCGTCCGGTCCCTACCCAGGACGCGAATCCGCTCCGAAACAAGCGCTAGAGTCCTCAGGTGGATTTCACCCGACGCGACAGCGGCTTTGCGTCGCAATCTTGTGCTCACGAGACTTCGGGGCCGGCTCGCCGCCCGATAATCTTGCTGCTGCTCGGGTTGTCGTTGACGTTGACGTCGGTGTTGTTGTCCGCACCGGCGGGCTCGGCTCAAGATTCAGCTCCCGACCGGGTCGGGTGTGCTCAACCCCCCGATGATTTCGTGCTGCTCTGCCTGGCGTTCGGGTCAGTCGTCGAACATTTCGTGGACGAAGTCGTGGTGGCAGACCTGGCAGAAGCCGCCAGGCAAGGCGTGATTCAAGCCGGGCTCGCACCCTGGACGGGTTATCCGCCGCCCTGTGCATTGCCGGCGCCCGAATTCGAAGTCGTGTGTGCCGAGATCGACCGGGTCGCAGACACCCGGGCGGCAGCGCTCGCCGCCGTCGACGCAATGCTGGAATCTCTTGATGACGACAACACGAGACTGCTGCAGCCCACGCTGACAAGAAAGTTCTTCAGCCGATTGGACGCCGGCAATTCCAGGGCTGGAATCGGTATCGAGTACGCCCTGTGGGGGTCCGACGGGAATCCGTGTTCCACGCCCAGCGACTCCTGTCTCTTGACGATAACCGAGGTGTACCCGGGCAGTCCTGCGGAGGCGGCCGGCCTAGTGGTCGGAGACGTGATCGTCCAGTACGGCAAAACCGTCTCAGAACATCCCTGCAGCGGACTATTGGACTTGGACTCCCGGGATTTCCTCGGCGAGTCTGCGACAATCGTGGTTCGGCGCGACGGCGTCGAAACATATTTCACGCTGGCTACAGCCGAAGTGGTCGATCCTTTGGTGGCGAGTCGAATCGTCGATGACAGCATCGGCTTCATCCAACTCGACATGTTCGCCAATGAGGCGACGGCTTTGTTCGAGGAACACCTGCTCGACCTGCTCGAAGCCGGGGTCGAGTCGCTCGTGGTCGATCTCCGCAACAACCCCGGCGGGTACCTGAGCGTCACCGAGAGAATCATCGGCAATTTCCTCGAATCGGGCGACCTAAGTCATCGGACGCAGTCCGTTCGCATGGACTTGTCGTTCTTCGCGAATTATGACGGCATCGCCTCAGACGCCACTGCACTGCCGATGGCGGTGACCGCAAATGGCGGCTCGGCTTCCGGGTCAGAGCTCTTCCTCTTGGCGATGAGGGGCAATGGCCGGGCTAGAATCGTCGGGGAGGCCACCTACGGAAAGTCCACCGGGCAACTCACCTTCATCGGCAGGTCCGCCGACGGCACTCTGCTGGGCTCGGTCAGCGTCACGACCCTCAGGTTCTCCGGACCAGACGGCGCGAGCGCTGAAGGCGGCGTCCAGCCCGACACGATCTTGGAAATATCGGACTGCGCGCATCCCGTCGCCGTCGCCCGCGAAGCGGTGGAAGCGCTCGTTCCACGCGTTTCAAATCTGGTCTTCAGTTCCGCTCCAGCCACCGGCGCCTACGAACCGGGCGAGAAGGTGACGGCTCTGGTCCATTTCGACGCTCCGATCGTTGTCGACGCCTCCAACGGCGAGCCGTCTCTCAGCCTCGAAGTCGGACCGAACACCCGACAGGCCGCGTATGCAGGAACGTGGACGGACAACGGCACCAGCACCATCGGTTTCGAATACACGATCGACAACGACGCCGACCACGACGGGATCAGCATCGGAGCCGATTCGATCAGCCTGAACGGAGCGACCATACGTCGGGCCGCCAGCGGCTGGGACGCCCACCTTGAACACGGACCGCTGTCAGCCGACCCGACCCAGATCGTCGCGACCGACTCCGCGTGGTTCTTCACCGATATCTCCGACACGCCGTTCGTCGACGCGATCAACTGGCTGCGGCACAGTGCAATCACCACAGGCTGCGGAAA
>JAPPMP010000030.1:0-8790 GCA_028819005.1 Acidimicrobiaceae bacterium | reverse complement strand
CGACGCCTACTGCCCCGACCGGCCCGTCAAACGCGGCGAGATGGCCGCCTTCCTGAACCGAGCACTGCAACTGCCCGCCGCGGAGGCGGACTACTTCACAGACGACGACGGCTCCATCTTCGAAGACCACATCAACCGCCTCCGCCAAGCCGGAATCACCACAGGCTGCGCAGACGACGCCTACTGCCCCGACCGGCCCGTCAAACGCGGCGAGATGGCCGCCTTCCTGTACAGAGCCCGTCATCTCATCGAGGCCGCCCGCCAGTTGCAACTGTGATCCCAGCAGTTGGCGACTTTCGTCCAAAAGCGCCGCGCTCGGCGTTCTGCATGGTTAGCTCAGGGGTGTGAGCAGCCGATTTCCCACACCGACGACGGGCGATCTCATTGCTGGGATCTCGGTCGCGCTGGTGCTGCTGCCACAATCGCTGGCGTACGCCGAGATCGCCGGCGTCCCGCCGCATGTGGGGCTTTTCGCCGCAGCTCTGCCTCCCTTGCTGGCAGCGCCTTTCGTGTCGTCGCCGTATCTCCAAACTGGGCCGGTGGCGCTCACTTCGCTGCTGACCTTCGGAGCCCTCTCCGGCCTCGAGAGTGCAGGCAGCGCGCCGTATATCGAGCTTGCGGCGCTATTGGCGCTGATTGTCGGGGCTGCTCGCGCGCTCCTCGGTCTGTTGCGCGTGGGAATCATCGCCTATGTCATGTCGCAGCCGGTGCTGACCGGTTTCACCGCCGGCGCAGCGATCTTGATCGTGGCCTCGCAGATACCTTCAATGTTCGACGCAGACCCCGGCACAACCGGAGTGATCGAACGCGCCGTGTGGGTGCTGTCACGACCCGACGAGTGGGAGACAACCGCGATAGTGCTCAGCGCCGCCACGATTCTGGCGGTGCTCGGGGCACGCCGGCTTCATCGGCTTTTTCCCGGTGTGTTGGCAGCCGTCGTTGCAGCGGTGGTCTGGAGTGATCTGAGCAACTACGACGGTTCTGTCGTCGGCGACCTTCCGGGAGGCTTCCTGTCGCTCAGCCTCGACCTTCCTTACGGCCAGACCCCGTCGCTGCTCGTCGCCGGGATCGTCATCGCGCTGGTCGGGTTCGCTGAGCCGGCGTCCATCGCCCGCACCTTCGCCACCGCAGATCGAAAGCCATGGTCGGCGAATCGGGAACTGCTGGGTCAAGGCGTCGCCAACATCGCATCGGGGATTTCGGGGGGCTTTCCCGTTGGCGGATCGTTCTCCCGCAGTTCGCTGAATCGCTTCGCTGGAGCGCAGACGCAGTGGTCCGGCGCGATCACCGGAGCGTTCGCGATGGCCGCCATCCCGTTGTCGGCAACGTTGGAGTCTTTGCCCACGGCGGTGTTGGGGGCGATCGTGCTGACCGCGGTCTATCGCCTCGTCGACGTGGGAGCCATGCTGCAGATCGCCCGCGGCTCGGGATTGCAGGGCCTCGTCGTCTTCGGCACTTTCGCGGCGACTCTGATATCCGCGCCCAACGTCGAGCGCGGCGTCATCGCCGGCGTCGGCCTTGCGCTCATCGTCCATCTCATCCGCGAGCTTCGTGTGGACCACCGACACGAGATCGACGACGAGACCCTTGTGCTCCGGCCCTACGGCGTTGTCTGGTTCCTCACCGCGCCGCACCTCGAATCGAGTTTCATCGCAGCCAGAGCTGAGCACCCCCGACTTCAGAACCTGCGCATCGACTTCGCCAACGTCGGGCGAGTCGACTACGGGGGTGCAGCCAAGCTGGCGGAGCTTGTGGACGACGCTGTCGACGCTGGTCTCAACGTCGACATCGTCAACATTGCGCCCCATGCGAAACGCGCGATGGCCGCACACCTCGGGGGGCGCCACGGGGTTCCCGCACTCGATGAGCTGGCCGACGACGAACGGCGCCAATGGCGGCTCCGCCGCAAGCCGCCCATCCCGTAGAGACCCGCCGCGGTCCGGGCCTGCGCCGTTCGTCAGCCCTTCACCAACTCCGCAATGGTTCGCAGTTCGGCTGGGGTGCGGGCTGCCACATTGAGCATTGTGACCGGGCTCTCGTCCCAGGCTTGAAGACGGTCGCGGATCCGGTCAACCGAGCCGACGAGCGAAATCTCATCAGCGAACTCAGTCGGAACCATGGCGATCGCCTCGTCGCGCCTTCCCTCGAAGAATAGGTCCTGGATCTTGTAGGCCTCCTCCTCGTACCCCATTCGAGCCATCAGCTTGGTGTGGTAGTTCTGCCCTTTGGCCCCCATTCCTCCGATGTAGAACCCGAGAGACGCCTTGGTGGGATACAGCGCTTCTTCCACGTTGTCGTGGACACGCATCGAAACGTTGACTGCGATCTCGAAGCCGGGCCTCGCCGGCGCCAACTCGCCGGCGTAGACCTCGGGTCGGAACGGCGAGTAGTACAACGGGATCCAACCGTCGGCGATCTCGACCGTCTGGGCGACGTTCTTCGGGCCTTCGGCGCCGATCCATACCGGGATCTCTCGCAACGGGTGTGTCATAACCTTCAACGGCTTCCCCAAACCCTCCGAGCCGTCACCCTCATAGGGCATCTGAAAATGCTCACCCGCAAAAGCCATGGGGCCCTCGCGACGAAAAACCCGGCGCAGGATCTCCACATACTCGCGAGTCCGGGCGAGGGGCCTGCGCGAGGGCATGCCGTACCATCCTTCGACGACCTGGGGGCCGGACACGCCCAGACCCAGAATCGTTCGTCCGTTGGAGATGTGATCAAGGGTGATGGCATGCATGGCGGTCGCTGTCGGGGTTCGAGCCGAGAGCTGCACCACGCCGGTTCCGAGTTTGATGCGCTCGGTGTGGGCCGCTATCAGCACAAGGGGGCTGAACGCATCTGAACCCCACGATTCAGCGGACCAGACGGCGTCGAAACCGAGTTTTTCGGCCTCCACGCTCAACTCGACCAAGTTGTCGGGCATCCCCCGACCCCAGTACCCCCATATCAGACCCAGATCCAACATCGTCTCCTCCTCAGCTCATTGGTCGGCGACCAAAGCTCATTGGTCGGCGACCAAACCTTCGATGAAGTTGTAGGTCGTCTCGGCAATGGTTGACCAATCGGTGCGCGCTTTCGAACGATTCCAGCAGCGTGGACAACCGGCAGCATCGCCGCGAGCTGGTTGACGGCGGGCTGACGATGAAGAATGGCTGAACCGGGCGCGTTGAGGGCGGTCGCTTTGATACCGTCAACATCGTTCGTTGCAATTGTGTGACACTTTGCAATTGTGTGAAAATGCCCGGCACGTCGCGATCATCAGTTCCCTCCTCACGAAATCGCCGCAACCGGAGGATTCGCGTCATCGCCGCGGCTCTAGTTCTTTCTGCGCTCGCCGCAACCGGTCCGATGGCGGCTGCACAGCCGCCAGACAATGAGAAAGTAAAGGAACTTCGCGAGCAAGAAAGACAAGCGAAGGAGGACGCCGCAGAAAACCTCGATGAGATCGACGCCCTCAACAGCGACATCGAAGATCTGTTGAGCGCCTACGACACCCTGCTCGCAGCCCGTGACGCCGCCGAGGAAGCCGTTGAAACGACCAAGAGAAACTTGGCCGATGCGGAGATGCAGCGAGCCAGAACCGAAGAGCAGATCGCAACACTGGAAGCAGATATCTCCAGAACCAGGCTCCTGCTGCAGGATTCCGCCATTCGCGCCTTCGTCTCGTACCAGGGGCCGAACAGCGAGCAGACCGCGTTGAGCTCAGACCCCTGGCAACACGGGAGAACCCAGGCCCTGCGCAACTTCGCCAACCGCAGCACCGAGGACATCCTCGACGAATTGCGGGGCCAGTTGGCCGAACTCGACGCACTGCGCGACCAGTCAGCACGCCACGTCGCCGAGGTCGAAACGCTGCGCAATGACGAACTCGAACGGTTGGGCAGACTCCGCAATGCCGTGCAGAACGAAGAGGACGCACTCGAGGACTTGCGTCTCCGGCGGCATTCTCTCGCCCACAGGGCACAGGACCTCGAGAACACGGCCACAGCTTTGGCAGGCGCGATCGAAGCCGAACTGCAACGGATCGCCGAAGCCATCGCCGCCGCGGAAAGGCGGGCCCGGGGGATCGCCGTGCCACCCGGCGCTCCGGTAGAACTGACGAATGTGTGGGGGTTCTTGGTCAATGCGGCGATCGAGGAGAATGTCCGGGGTTTGCTGACTGAATTGGAGGCGGCGGGCTTCGCCGTCGGTGGAAGTGGTTATCGCACCAACGCCAGGCAGATCGAACTGCGCAAGCAGCATTGCGGGACTTCGGACTACGCCGTCTACGAGATGCCGTCATCGCAGTGCAGTCCGCCCACCGCCCGACCCGGATTCTCCCGACACGAAGTCGGGTTGGCCATCGATTTCACCTACGAAGGCAGGCTTATCCGCAGCCGCAGCACGGCGGTCTACCAAGCCATAGCCCGAATCGCCCCGAACTACGGACTCTTCAACCTGCCGAGCGAGCCTTGGCACTGGTCCGACACCGGCACCTGACAGTCAGGGGTTCCGTTACTTTGATGTTGCGGCGACCGCTTCGGCGGGACGGCCCGCGATCAGCCCGTCCACACCCCTTTCGAGAAGGTCGGCGTAGAACTCGGCGGTCTCGGTGACGTCGGCACCGCTCAGCCATACCCAGACATGTCTGCCCTCGTCATGGATCCTCTCTGTGAGCTCCGGGGTGACCACTTCTACTCCCTCGAAGATCAACGGAACCTGCAGGACTCGATGCCTGGAATCGAGAGGCTCCCCCGACAGGAACCACGCGAGCATGGCATCGAGGCCGGGGCTCGTCGCAACGCCGGGCGCCAGCTCGTTCACCGCTGCCAGCGTCTCGCCGTTGAACGACGCCACGATCACCGATCTCTCCCGTCCGAGGTCCGCGATCTCCGCCGCGAGCACCTCGGCTGCGGCGAGGCCGGTCCGGGGATCGGGTTCACCGTCTGAACCACTCTGGAGTTTGATCTCCACATCAAGCACATGATGGGGGAACCGCTCTGCCACTTCTCTGAACGTCGCCACCGAGAAGTCATCGGGCCCAAAGCCCGGCGGTGGCGCCACCGCACCCGTTCGGACGCCGCGGAAAACGTACTCATCAGCGGGCTGAGTCTGGTCACCCCAGCGACCGGGCAGGAACCAGTATGCGTTGTCGAGCGCTTTGATCTCCGACAGTGTCAACTCGTCCACCCGGCCGGTCGCCTCGGTGGTGCGGTCCACCGTGTCGTCATGTTGGACGATGAGTACACCGTCGGCGGTGAGTTGCACGTCAAGTTCGAGGATGTCAGATCCCGCGGCCGCGGCCTGCGCATACGCGTAAATCGTCGAATGCGGATAGTCCTGGTCGCCGCCCGCGTGCGCGATCACCAGGGGACGGTCGAGTTCGAGAAGCCGCTCCAGAGTCGACGCTTCCGGTCGGGGCGCCTCGCTGGTCGTCGTTGTCGAAGGGACCTGCGCGGTGGTGGTAGTGGTGGTCCTGACGGCGGCGGTGGTCGCAGGCGCTTGGCTTGTGGAATTCGTCGTATCCGCGGCGGAGGGTGTTGACGATGTTGTTGCAGTCGTCGACGGCGCGGTTGCCGCGGTCGGCTGTTCAACATCGTCTCCGCCGCCGGCGCAACCGGCCAGAATCAGCGCCGCGACCACCGCTGCGGGTCCGAGCCTGCGCGGCTCGACCGATGACCGCAGACCAACAGTTCCCTTCACAGCGTTGCTATCCGTCGTTGAGCGCCCAGCCGGCGGCAAGCAACGCTTGGGAGCGTTCCAATGAGTCAATGCACTCCTCAACCAGTTCATATACGACGTCCGCGCTCCGCTTCACCTTGTTCATCGACCCGACGATCTGCCCGACCGGGTTGAAGGCGACCTGCTGCGCCTTGTCCGGGTAACGACCGCTTCTCACCATCGCCTCGCGCACTGCCATCATCTGCAGAGGCATCCCCAGAGTGTCAGGGGTGTCAGGCCTCTCCCAAGCCTCGGTCCAGTCGTTGCGCAGCATTCGACACGGTTTGCCCGTGTATGAACGAGAACGAACCGTGTCCTTGCTGGTGGCGTCGAGGAAGGACTGGATCTGCGCTGGGGGTCCCGCAGCTTCCTCCACTGTCAGCCACAGAGACCCGGTCCAGACCCCTGCCGCTCCCATGGCCAGCGCAGCAGCCATCTGACGACCTGAGCCGACGCCGCCGGCGGCGAGCACCGGAATCGGGGCAACCTCGTCGATCACCTGGGGCCACAGCACCATCGAACCAATGTCTCCGGTGTGGCCGCCTCCCTCGTAACCCTGAGCGATCACAAAATCGAGTCCGGCGGAGGCATGGCGGCTCGCCTGAGCGGGGGTGCCGCAGAGCGCCCCGACCGCGCGGCCGCTCGCCTGGATCTGCTCGACGAGATCCGGCGGTGGTGTTCCCAGAGCGTTGGCCACCATCACCGCGTTGTCGTGACGCAGGATCTCTTCGACCTGGGGAACTGCGGTCGCCGCGTTCCAGCCCATCAGCCCGCTGCCGAGCTCTTCGTCGGGCGGCAACTCCGGCACTTCGTGCTTGTCGAGCATCTCGCGCACGAATTGACGGTGCTCGTCGGGGATCATCGACTGGAGTTGTCCCGTCAGCTTGCCGAGGTCCATCTCGCCGGCACCGTCGTAGGAGGCCGGCAGTACTATGTCGACGCCGTAGGGTTTGTCGCCGATGTGCTCATCGATCCATTCGAGTTCGATCCTCAGCTGTTCGACATCGAAACCGACCGCTCCCAATACACCCAGCCCGCCCGCCCTGCTCACAGCGACCACAACGTCACGGCAGTGCGTGAACGCATAGATCGGGAACTCCAAACCAAACCGTCGCGTCAACTCGTTCTTCATGTGCCTACCGTAGCCGTGATCTGCCGCGCCCGACGAGGGCAGCAGTGCGGGCACAACAACCGGACGAACGCTGCCGGGGCTCCGGCTGCGCCCGGTGGGAGCAGTGCGGGCGCAACAACCCGGACGGCGGCTGCCGGGGCTCCGGCCGCGCCCGGCGAAAGCAACGCGGCGGCAACAACCCGGACGAACGCTGCCGGGGCTCCGGCCGCGCCCGGTGGGGGCAGTGCTAGTGTCGGAGGGCTGGGATTACCTTGTCGACGGTGAGTTGAACCGATTCCCAAGCCGAGTCGATCGGCATGCCGCCCACCAGCGGGTGCAGCGACAGCGTCCCCGTCCGGCGGGCCCGTTCCACTGCCTGCTCGGGCGTCAAGAACTGGTAGACGCCCTCGGCGCGCAGTTCCTCCTGGCTGGTTGCATGCGAATGGACCGCGGACGTCTGGCCCGGAGGCTGCCACGAATCGTAAACCGAGGCCTCCAACCAGAAATGCTTGCCGAGCTTGGCCCAAGCCTCGTCGGGATCGTCGACCACATGGACCATGGCCACATTCTCAGGCACGATGCAAAAACCCTGCTTGCCCAGCCTCTCGCACTCGGCATAGTACAACGCCTCAACCTCGGGATTCGGGGCCGGGAGCTGCAAAGGCAAACCGAAACGCGCCGCCCGCCTCGCCGCGGCCGGGCCCGAACCCCCGATCATCACCACCGGATGCGGACGGGTATAGGGCATCGGACCGACCTTGACCATCGCGCCGTTGTACTCGAACTCCTCACCCGACCAGACCCTCTGCATCGTCTCGAGGGCATGGTCGAGGATCCGGCCGCGCCGGTGCCAGTCCTTTCGGACCGCGGCGTATTCCGCCGGGCGGTAACCAAGCCCCGCAGTCACCGAAAACCGGCCCCTGCCCACCAGATCAACCACCGCGAGCTCCTGCGCCAACCGCACCGGATCGTGCAACGGCACCAACAACGCCGTGACCGCCACCGACAGGCTCTCAGTCCGGCTGAGGATCACCGCGGCGTTGAGCAGCGGAGTCGGGCTCCAACCGACCTCGGTGGCCTGATGCTCCTCAAGGCTCACCATCGAGAAACCGCCCTCGTCGGCATACCCGGCAAGACCGAAACCAGCCCGGTAACGGTCGCTCATATGCCCAGGATCAGTCGGATCCGGATGCACGAAATTGAGCCGCATCATCACAAAAGCCACGACCACACCCTACCCTTTCACCACCAGCCCCGACCACCCAGCCCGAGCTTGGCCTAGGCCAAGCCGGCCGGCACTATGGGCCTTCTGCACTATGGGCCTTCTGCGCGGTGGGCCTCCCGTTCTATGGGTTGGTTTCCTGCTCTCGCGGTGTTCGGGTCTCAGTCGGTGTAGGCGACGTTGCCTTGTGCTGTGCGGTTGGCGATTCCGGGGGCCCAGCCGATGGTGAGGCCCAGTTGGCGTTCGCCGCCGATTGTCAGGGTGATGGTGGCGGTCGGCTTCTGGCTGGTCAAGAAGACCAGGATGTTGTTGCCGATCTCGCCGTCGCGCACCGGCAGCAGCAGGACCATCACCCGGGTCGCCGGCCTGCAGTCCAATGACACCTCGAAATCGACGGTGGCGTCGCTGCGGGAGGCCTCGGGGCTGCTGATCGACAGCGACGGCTTCGCCGCGCCGCAGTCCTCGAGCGCCGCCTTGTCCTGCCCGTCGACGACCGGCGGGTCGTCGTCGTCTGCGACGCCCACGGTGGCTGTTGCCTGGGTTGTGGAGACGGTGTAGCCGCTGCCCGACTGGACTGTGGCGGTGACCGTGCCGTCGGGCTCGTCAGTCTGGTCGTCGACGGTGGCGACGGTGAGCGTCACGCTGCCCGACGCCGGGACGGTGACGGTGCGCACACCGGTCGTGATGCCGTAGTCGCCTGCGGCGGTGACCGTCACGGTCACGTCCAAGTCGGCTGCCGGGGCCGGGCTGGCGG
>JAPPMP010000029.1 GCA_028819005.1 Acidimicrobiaceae bacterium | reverse complement strand
ACCTCCAAGACGCCCACATCATCGTCAACTACGACCTGCCGTGGGCCATCGTCAAGCTGGTCCAGCGAGCCGGCCGCGTGGACCGCATCGGGCAGAACTCGTCTGAAGTGCTGGTCTACTCGCTCATGCCGGCCGATGAAATCGAAGAGGAAATCAACCTGCGGGACCGCATCCGTGAACGCTTGGGCGAGAACGCTCGGCTTC
Source organism: Acidimicrobiaceae bacterium (assembly GCA_028819005.1). Classification (GTDB taxonomy): domain Bacteria; phylum Actinomycetota; class Acidimicrobiia; order Acidimicrobiales; family Aldehydirespiratoraceae; genus VXYK01. The sequence continues at coordinate 17,776 of JAPPMP010000029.1, read as the reverse complement.
TCGGCTCTGATGAGAGGTTCTTCGGTGACCCGACCGAGAGCCAGATCATCTCCGGCGTGTACGACGAATCGTCCTCTTTCGGGCTGGCAGGAGCGGGCTCAGACGACGTCGACCCAGTGTCGATGGCCTACGAAATCTGGAGACATGCCAAGGACAGCAACCCCGACATCGCTCAGAGGGTCGAATCGATGCCCAACATCGTCTACTCGACCAAACGCACCACGGACAATGAACCGGACGCAGGCGTACTCGTTCATACCCAGGCAGTAACAGGAACCGATGTATTCGCGTTCGTGGAACCAAGCGGTCAGGCCCGCCGTGTGACCCCCCAAGAAGCTCTGAGGCTCGCCGAGTGCAAACCCGACACCCCGTCGGAGCGAAGGCTAGAGGACCACCACGACCTCACCGCAGCTGCTCTGGGAGGACCGTTGCGAACTCCCAGCGGGAGGGCCACCGGCGCGCTGCAAGGCGTCCGAGGCAAGGTTTGGCGAAGGCTCCATGATCAAATGGACCGCTTCACCGACAACCTCCTGTTCAGTAGAGCAGACCTCGAAAAAGCTCACGACGCGATGAACGAGCGTCCGCTCTACGAGGCAGCCACTCAGCGACTGGCGCAAGCGGCGCGGGAACGCAGCACCGACGACCTCGCGGCGCTTGTTGTCGATCTCCACAAAGACAACCGGCTCTGTATGCCGCCTCCATCCGAAGGAACCGATGCAGACCCGGTGATCGTCTGCACGATGGGCTTCAGGGAATAACTCGACGAATTACACGGAGAACGGGGTTGGTACTGATAAGCCACGCCTGCCTTCTGCAAATTACTTATCTACGCTGTCGGCGCACAGCGGTGTCCGTCTGTACTACTGGCGCGACGGCGATCGTGAGGTTGACCTCATCTACGACGACCCCCGCGGTCCGCTCGCGTTCGAGATCGCCTCATCCGCTAGCCATGGGCGCCTTGGATTGCAATCCCTCGTGAAGCAACACGAGCGATTCCGCGGCAATTGCTATCTTGTTGCGCCGAACGTGCCAGTCGCCCACCCGAACCCGAGGGTTCGGGCGTTGGGACGCTGCCGCTAGACAACCTGTTGGTCGCGATCGGTGCGCAGGCCCACCAGGCATTGACCAGTCGGTTGGCGGTCGGAGCCTGACCGCGGCCAGTCGTCAGTTGTCGGAGTCGACGGCGTGGGTGCGCAGCATCTGCAGAGGGACGACTTCCAGAGCCCGCTCATGTGTTGCGGTGAGCCGAACCGGAGCGGCGGCGCCTGCGAGTGCAGCTTCGAGCCAGCGGGCGGCGCAGACACACCAGCCATCGCCTGGCGAGAGCCCCTCGAAACCCCACTCGGGCCGCGGCGTCGATAGATCGTTGCCGGCTTCTTTGGAGAAATCCAAGAATTCGCGGGTGACGATCGAGCAAACGGTGTGCGAACCGACGTCCTCAGCGGAGGTGTTGCAGCAGCCGTCCCGGAAGAAACCGGTGACGGGATCAGTTCCGCACTCCACGAGTTCAGTCCCCAATACGTTTTGTGCCATGCCCAATCAAACCACGGGACTAGATTCGTTGCGACATCCCAGACGCCGAAGGCAACAACTCAGACAGGAAACCCATGATGCAACTGCGCTTGGCTACAGCGGCCGACGCCGAAGATCTTCGCCGGATCTACAACCACGAGGTTGAGAACACGACGGCCACCTTCGACATCGAGCCGCGGAGCCTCCGAGACCAGCGCCAGTGGATCACCGAGCGCCAGGGTGCGTTGGGAGTCGTCGTCGCCGAATTTGAAGGCCGGGTCGTGGGCTTCGCCAGTCTCAGCCCCTACCGGAACCGGGCCGGTTACCGCACGACCGTCGAGAACAGTGTGTATGTGAGCGAAGATGTGCGAGGACTCGGCGTGGGCCGGGCGCTGATGGACGAACTCATCGACATGGCGGTCAGAAGGGGATTTCACAGCATGGTCGCTCACATAGTCGACGGGCACGAGGCGAGCATGGCGCTGCACCGAGCCTGCGGGTTCGAGGTCGTGGGCACGGAACGCGAGGTGGGCCGCAAATTCGGGGCCTGGCTCGACGCGGTCATCATGCAACGAATGCTTGCCTAGCTGTCGCTGCGGGCGGAGCCGCAGATGGCCGATGGCCGTTGCCGGAACGGTCGCTGCACTGACAAGGCCCGGCACCGTGGCGCCGGGCCTCATCTCCGGTGTGGGCCGAGAAGGATTTGAACCTTCGTAGGCATAAGCCGACGGGTTTACAGCCCGTTCCCTTTGGCCGCTCGGGCACCGACCCTCGGACCAGAGATACTACCCGTTCGGCACCACGACCGGCACAGATTTGCAGGCTGAGCCGATCAAGGCCGACTGCCGCTTGATACGGTTTCGCCATGCCGACATTCGATGTTGTTTCAGAGCTCGACGGGCAGGAAGTGCGCAACGCCGTCGATCAAGCCTCCCGCGAGGTGTCCCAGCGCTACGACTTCAAAAACACAGGCTCTTCGGTGCAATTGGGCGACAACGTCATTGAGATGGCGTCGTCGTCGGAGGACCGTCTGGCTGCGCTGCGCCAAGTCCTCGAGGAGAAACTGGTGAGACGCAAGGTCAGCCTCCGAGCGCTCGACTACGGCAATGTGGAACCGGCCTCTGGAGGGACCGTGCGCCAGACCGCTCGTCTGCAGGCCGGCATCTCTGCGGACAAGGCCAAAGAGATAAACAAGTTCATCAAGGGTCTCGGTCTCAAGGGCATCCAGTCATCGGCTCGGGGCGAGGAGCTGCGAGTGCAGGGCAAGAAGCGAGACGACCTTCAGAAGGTGATCGCCGCGCTCAAAGAAGCCGACCTTCAGATCCCGCTGCAGTTCATCAACTTCCGCGACTGAGCCGGCCCAGCCGGCTCACTCGACGAGTTCATATCGCGTGCAGGCGGGTGATTCTATACGGGGTGCCGGTGCGAGCCGTGCCGCGGCGTTCACATCGCGCGCAGGCGGGCGATTCTCTCGGCTGTCGGGGGATGTGTGCTGAACAGCTTGCCGCCGCCGCCCCGTCCACGCGCCTGAGCGCTCAGCGGGTTGATGATGTAGCTGCTGGCCTGGTTCGGGTTGACGTTGACCGGGATGGCGTGAGCACCGCTTTCGAGCTTCTCGAGGGCACTGGCCAGAGGTTCACCGCTGCCGATCAGCTTCGCTGCTGAGGCGTCGGCTTGGAACTCGCGGCTGCGGCTGATCGCAGCTTGAATGATCATCGCCGCAATCGGAGCCAGAAGCGCGAAGGCGAGTTCGCCGAGCGGATTGCGGTCGCGGTCGCTGCCGCCGAACATGGCGCCCCACATGACGATGTTGGCCGCGAATGTGATGGCCATGCCGATCGCGGCGGCGACTGACCCTATGAGGATGTCCCGGTTGCGGATGTGAGCCAGCTCGTGGGCGAGCACACCCCGAACCTCCTGCCAGCTCATGCGCTCCAGCAGTCCGACCGTCACCGCCACCGCCGCGTTGTTCGGGTTGCGCCCTGTTGCGAAGGCGTTGGGCTGCGGATTGGGAGAAATGTAGAGCTTCGGCATGGGCATGTCGGCCCGCTTCGTGAGGTCTTCCATGATCTCGTAATATTGCGGGGCCTGTTCACGGGTCACGGCTTGAGCACGGGCGGATTTGATCGCCAGCGTGTCGCTGAACCAGTAAGAACCACCGACCATGACCAGAGCGATCACCAGTCCGATCACCAGGCCTGTTGAACTGCCGATGGCGCCGCCGGCCACGATTATCAGCCCACCGAGGAGGGCGAGCAGAACAAAAGTCTTTGCAGTGTTGATCACGGGGTAGTTCACCTCCTAGCTGAGCCCCAGCCGTTTGGAACGGGGGGCCGACCGCCATTGCTGCCTACAACACTAGGGCCAATCTGATGCTCGCGGCTACGTCGATTGGCGCGATTCGGCTATTCCACCCGGCTATTCCTCATCGCTGTCCGCGGCGCCCTCTCGAATGGCCGCAACCACGTCCGGATCGGCGAGGGTCGTGGTGTCTCCGAGATCCCGTCCGTCAGCTACATCGCGCAGCAGCCGTCGCATGATCTTGCCGGAACGGGTCTTAGGAAGGTCCGGCACTAAAAACACGGCTTTGGGTCGTGCCGTCGGACCGAGTTTCGTGCCCACGTGCTGCCTGACTTCCTCGCGCAGATCCTCAGAGGCTTCAACCGAGCCGATGAGAATCACATAACCGACGATCGCCTGACCTGTGACATCGTCTTTGGCGCCCACTACCGCGGCTTCGGCGACCGCAGAGTGGTCGACCAAGGCGCTTTCGACCTCTGCGGTGGAAATGCGGTGTCCGGAGACGTTCATCACGTCGTCCACCCGGCCGAGCAGCCAGATGTAGCCGTCCTCGTCGACCCGTGCGCCGTCGCCGGCGAAGTAGCGGCCCTCATAGGCAGACCAGTAGGTGTCGTGATAGCGCTGCGGGTCTCCCCAGACGCCGCGCAGCATCGACGGCCACGGCCGTGTGATTGTCAGATAACCGCCGCCGACCTCGACAGGGTTGCCGCTGTCGTCGACGACCTCGGCGTACACACCGGGGATGGGCGTGGTGGCAGTGCCCGGCTTGGTGGTGGTCACGCCTGGAAGGGGGGTGATCATGTGGCCGCCGGTTTCGGTCTGCCACCAGGTGTCGACTATGGGGCAGGAACTGCCGCCGATGTTGTCGTGGTACCACATCCACGCCTCGGGATTGATCGGCTCGCCCACAGTGCCCAAAACCCGCAGGCTCGACAGGTCGCGCCGCGCAGGCCACTCGTCGCCCCACTTCATGAACGTGCGAATTGCCGTGGGGGCGGTGTAGAGCTGAGTGACCCCGTAGCGCTCAACGATGTCCCAGAGCCGATCCTTGTTCCACGAAGCCCGGTCACCGCTGCGCTCTTGGGGCCTCGGCGTGTCCGGGGTGCCCTCGTACATGACCGAAGTGCAGCCGTTGGTCAAGGGCCCGTACACGATGTAGGAGTGACCGGTCACCCAGCCGATGTCGGCGGCGCACCAGTACACGTCGGTCTCAGGCTTGAGATCGAACACGTATTTGTGCGTGAACGCCACTTGCGTCAGGTAACCGCCGGTGGTGTGCATGATGCCCTTGGGTTTGGCGGTGGTCCCGGAGGTATAGAGCAGATAGAGCAGCTGTTCAGCTCCCATCGGCTCCGGTGGACAACTCGGCGCCGCGGCTGCCATCAGGTCGTGCCACCAATGATCGCGCCCCTCGACCATGGCCGGGTCCGTGCCGCAACGATCCACCACGATGACGTTCTCGACGCTGGGCGCTCCGGCCGAGAGCGCCGCATCGACGTTGGGTTTCAGCGCAGACGGCTCGCCGCGTCGATAGCCGGCGTCGGCGGTGATTATGAGCCGGGCCTCGGCGTCCTCGCAGCGGTCGGTGATCGCGTCGGGCGAGAACCCGCCGAAAATGACTGAGTGGGCCACTCCGATGCGGGTGCAGGCGAGCATAGCGATCGGCAGCTCGGGGATCATCGGCATGTAGATGGCGACGCGATCGCCCTTCGACAGCCCGAGGCCCTTCATTACGTTGGCGAATCTCTCCACCTCGGCCAGCAGCTCTGAGTAGCTGATGGTGCGGGTGTCGCCCGGTTCGCCTTCCCAGTGGAACGCGACCTTGTCGCCGAGTCCGGCCGCGACATGACGGTCGAGACAGTTCTCTGAGACGTTGAGCTCGCCGTCTTCGAACCATTTGGCGAACGGCAAGTCCCATTGGAGCACCGACGTGAAGTCTTTGGACCAACTCAACAATTCGCGGGCTTGTCGTGCCCAGAAGTCCTCGAAGTCGGCGTCGGCCTGGTCGTACAGCGAACGATCGCCGGCCAGTGCCGCGGCGGCGAACTCGTCGGAAGGCGGGAACGTCCGCCCTTCGCTTTCGTAGACCTCGATTGATCCCTGAGCCATGGCAGATCCCTTCGTGTTCACTCGGCGCAGCCGCGACGCGCCGTGGCGAAAACCATACCCACGGTGGCTATCTCGTGCTGCATGAACAAAGCTGCTGGGATGTCGGGTCAGACCAGCGCTGCGACCTACCAGCGAGACGGCCGCATCGCCACGATCACCTACAACCGGCCAGAGGCGCTGAACGCTGTCAACGGGGCCATGCGCCAAGCCCTCGACGCCGCTTGGGCCGAGTTCCGCGAGGACGACGAAGCCTGGGTGGCCATAGTCACCGGCGCCGGGAGGGCCTTCTGCGCCGGAGCGGATCTGCGCGATGGAGCGGGATCGACCGGGACCTGGCCGGGATCGTTCTGGGAGTGGCCCACGATCACCACCTTCGAGAGCGGCATGGAGATCTGGAAACCGACAATCGCCGCGGTTAACGGGCCGTGCATCGGCTACGGACTGACCGCGGTCCTCGCCTGCGACTTCGTGCTCGCCAGCGACCGGGCCAGTTTCGCTTACCCCGAGGTGAGGATCGGTCAAGCGACGATTGTGGGAGCGCTGAGGCTGCCGGATCATGTGGCGATTCCCGATGCGCTCGAACTGCTGTTGACCGGCGACCCGATAGACGCCGATCACGCCAAGGAGATCGGCCTTGCCTGGCGGGTCCATCCCCATGAGGAGCTGTTGGACGCAGCGCGCAGTCTTGCCGAGCGGCTCTGCCAGGGAGCGCCGCTGGCTGTGCGAGCCACCAACGAAATGGTCAGGCGCGGCCGCACGATGGGCTGGACAGAAGCGGTGCGGATGGGCGAGACGATGCGCCGGCTGGTCGGGCAGTCCGAGGACTCCAAGGAGGGGATTGGAGCCTGGGCCGATAAACGCGACCCTCGATGGAAAGCCCGATAAGGGCAGTCGGCAGCCATGTGGCCATGATCAGCCCATGGAAAGCCACGGGCACTGTGACCAGAGTTTCTCGGCGACCAGAGTTTCTCGGCTGTGCAGGAGGCCTGCGAGCAGAGCTTCGCCGACGGTCTTGAGTCGGGGCCGCGGCCATCGTGACCGTTGACAGCGAGACAGCCGTCAACGTCTGGGCGGCGCCGCGGACCGCGCAGGCAATCCGTGGCAGCGCGCCGCGATTCGTCCCGTCGGTGGCGCCACCGCTGCTGTACGACGTCGACCGTGTGGCGACGCGCGTGATGAACCGCATGGACTCCGAACCCAGGGCGACCTGCGTGGTGGCCGCTTGGCGAACGCCGGCTACGCCAGCCTCGACTAGTAGTCGGTTCGCTGGGTCCCGCCGGCGCCGGAGCTGACAGCAGCGGTGATTTTGCGGACCAGGGGTTCGAAGTGCTCCAGAGGCAGCGTGTCGTAGTCGGGGTCGAAGGCCTGCTGGTCCCAGTCATCGGCGAACTCTTCGCACAGCGCGAACCACGACTCGCCGCGGAACTGGTCGCGCAAGTCCCTGGAAGCGCCGAAGTGGTGGTAGTAGTGCCGGCCCTGGAAGTCCTGATGGTTGAGGATCGTCAGGTAGACGTCCTCGCGTACGTAGGGCTTGATGATTTCTGCCGAGATTGCGCCGTGGTTGGGTACCGAGATCGCTTTGCCTATGTCGTGGCAGAGACTGGCGAACACCATCTCTTCGTCTGCGCCTGCGCGCTCGGCCATCGTGGCGGTCTGGAGGCTGTGGGTGAGCTGATCGGTGAGGAAGCCGTCGCGGACGTCGGCTAGGGACTGGAGCAGCATCAGGATCCGGTCTGCGACGCGGGGCTGGTTGAGAGCGGTGCACCTACCGATGTGGGCCCACTGTTCAGCGGACGATTCATCCATTCTCCGGAAGCTGTTGTCGGCTGCGTCGGTTGTCGGCTCGGCCACAGTCATAGCACTATGTTAGCCGCGACGGCCTTTGGCCGAGGCGGACAACGACACAATCTTCAAAGTTAAGTATATAACACTCAAGTTTTCTGCTAGACTTTAAGAGGCCGAGCGGATTGATCCCAAACACGGTTGCCGAACAGCGAGGCCGTGGCCCGAGCGGCCCGTGAGCGCAGCGAACAAGAGCGGGGAACAACAGGTATCAGCGCAATGACCTTTCAATCAGCGCACGCTTTAACTACAAGCAACAACCATCAAGCAGAAAGACAACCAGAAACCGAACATGGCCCTAGATCCCAACCGTTGGACTCTCAAGACCACCGAGGCGCTCGCCGCCGCTACTGAGGCAGCCCGCTCCGCTTCTCATCCGGAAATCACCCCTCAGCATCTTCTGATAGCGCTGCTCGGTCAGCAGGACGGCATCGTGCAACCCCTGCTGCACAAGGTCGGAGTCGATGTTCTCGCGGCGAGAAGCAGAGCCGAGTCGGCATTGGAGCGGTTGCCGAACGCCTACGGCTCTGAACCGCAGCCGGCGAAGCCGCTGATCGCGGCGCTCACCGAAGCCGATCGACGCCGTGGTGAACTGCACGACGACTACTTGTCGACCGAACACGTGCTGCTCGCACTGGCCGAACTCATCGAGGTCGATCGCGAGGCGCTGCTCACGGCGCTGAAGGAGGTCCGCGGCTCTCATCGCGTGACCACTCAGACACCGGAGAACCAGTTCCAGGCTCTGGAGCGGTTCGGCCACGACCTCACCGAAGCCGCCCGCAGCGGCGAACTCGATCCGGTGATAGGCCGCGACGACGAGATCCGCCGTGTCATCCGGGTATTGTCGCGTCGTACCAAGAACAATCCGGTGCTGATCGGTGAACCGGGAGTGGGCAAGACCGCCATTGTTGAGGGTCTGGCGGCTCGGATAGTCGAAGGAGACGTCCCGGATTCGCTGCAGCACAAACGGTTGATCAACCTCGACGTCTCTTTGCTCGTTGCCGGCGCCAAATACCGCGGCGAGTTCGAGGAACGCCTGCAAGCGGTGCTCAAAGAAATCGAGGACGCCGACGGCGAGATCATCACGTTCGTCGACGAAATGCACACGGTCGTCGGCGCGGGGGCGGCCGAGGGGGCGATGGACGCAGGGAACATGCTCAAGCCGATGCTCGCCCGTGGCCGGTTGAGGATGATCGGCGCCACCACACTCGACGAATACCGCAAGCATGTGGAGAAGGACCCCGCATTGGAGCGGCGATTCCAGCAGGTCCTGGTGGCGCCACCGTCGGTCGAGTCCACTATCGCCATCCTGCGCGGCCTCAAGGAGCGCTACGAGGTCCACCACGGCGTACGGATCCAGGATTCGGCGCTGGTGGCTGCCGCAGTCTTGAGCGACCGTTACCTGACGGGCCGTTTCCTGCCCGACAAGGCAATCGACCTAGTCGATGAAGCGGGGAGTTCGCTGCGCATCGAGATCGATTCTGTGCCGACCGAAATCGACGTCGTCGAACGGCGGATACGTCAATTCGAGATTGAGCGGCTGGCTCTGGCCAAGGAGACCGATGATGCTTCGGCGGAACGCCTCAGCGATCTTGACCGGGAACTGGCGGATCTGCGAGAGGGTCTCGCCGCGCTGACCATCAGATGGCAGGCCGAGAAGGATGCGATCACCGCTCTGCGTGAAATCAACGAGCAACTGGAGCATCTGCGCGGCGAAGTTGAACGCGAGATTGATTTGGAACGCGCGGCTGAACTCCGCTACGGCCAGATCCCCGGCCTCGAGCGGCAATTCGAAACGGCCAAAGAAGAGCTCGACAAGCTGCAGGCTGAAGACTCGATGTTGAAAGAAGAAGTGGACGACCAGGACGTCGCAGAAGTCGTCAGCCGCTGGACCGGCATACCTGTGTCGCGGCTGATGGAGGGCGAAGTCCGAAAACTCGTTAGCTTGGAGGACCACCTGCAGCAGCGTGTCGTTGGCCAGGACGACGCCGTTTCGGTCGTGGCCAACGCGATCCGCCGCTCCAGAGCGGGACTCGGCGATCCTCGTCGGCCCATCGGCAGTTTCCTGTTCCTTGGGCCGACCGGCGTCGGCAAGACCGAACTCGCGCGCTCACTGGCAGAGTTCCTCTTCGACGATGAGCGCGCCATGGTGCGCATCGACATGTCGGAATACATGGAGAAGCACAGCGTCAGCCGACTGATCGGGGCGCCTCCCGGCTACGTCGGCTATGACGAGGGCGGACAGCTGACCGAGACTGTGAGGCGCAGGCCCTATTCCGTCGTATTGCTCGACGAAGTCGAGAAGGCCCATGCGGACGTCTTCAACGTGCTGCTGGCGCTGCTCGACGATGGCCGCCTGACCGACGGGCAGGGTCGCACGGTCGACTTCTCCAACGTGGTCCTGATCATGACCTCCAACCTCGCAGGCGAGCCGAGAGACTTCTTCCGGCCCGAGTTCATCAACCGAATCGACGACATCGTTCGCTTCGGGCCGCTGACCCAGGATGACCTGACCAAGATATTCGACCTCCAATTCGCCGATCTTGCGGCCCGCCTCGCGAGTCGCCGCATCACGCTGGAGGTGACAGAGCAGGCTCGTGCACACATGGCGAAACTGGGATACGACCCGGCATTCGGAGCGCGCCCGCTGAGGCGCCTGATCCAGCGCAGCATCGGCGATCCGCTGGCCGTCGCCATTCTCGAAGGCCAGTACCTCGAAGGCGACACGGTCAAGGTCGACATCGAAGGACCTGCCGACAATCCACAGATCGTTCTCCGCTGATCCATCCGCTGATCCGCCAGAAATACTCCGCACGGTTCGCCGCCGGTTCAAGCTAACCTTTTCCGGTAACGCAAATCCATCAAGGGAGAGCGCCGTGCCAGCGACCATAGTCGTCGGTACTCAATGGGGTGACGAAGGCAAGGGGAGGTTCACCGACCTCCTGGCAAAAGAGATGTCCATGGTCGTCCGTTATCAGGGCGGCCATAACGCAGGGCATACGCTGGTCGTCGACGGCGAGACTTTCGCGCTTCAACTGGTTCCCAGCGGAGTGCTGTACGACTACATCACGCCTGTCATCGGCAACGGCGTCGTGGTCGATCCGCGTGTTCTCATAGCGGAGATCGACATGCTCACACAGCGTGGCGTCGACTGTTCAAGGCTCAAGGTCAGCGGCAATGCCCACCTCATAATGCCCTACCACACCGAGTTGGACGCCCTTCATGAACGCCACCTCGGTGACGCCAAACTCGGCACGACCAAACGGGGCATCGGCCCCGCATATGCAGACAAGGCGATGCGTGTGGGCTTGCGGGTGCAGGATCTCGCTGCCCCCAAGATCTTCCGCCAGAAGCTCGATGTCGTCCTCGGTCACACGAATCAGGTTCTCACCAAGGTGTTCGACCGGCCTCCGGTCGACGGCGAGGCCATTGCGGCGGAGTATCTCGATGTCTGCGCACCGCGGATCCTGCCGTTGATCACGGATTCGGTCGGGTTGCTTCACGACGGTCTCGAAGCCGGACAGGAGGTTCTGCTCGAAGGTGCGCAGGCTACGTTCTTGGACCTCGACCACGGCACGTACCCGTTCGTCACATCATCGAACCCCGTCTCCGGAGGGGCTTGCACGGGTTCCGGGATCGGACCACGGCACATCGCTCGCGTCATAGGCGTGGCCAAGGCTTACGTGACCAGGGTCGGGTCCGGGCCGTTCCCTACGGAGCTTCTCGATGACATCGGGGATTATCTCGTCGATGCCGGACGTGAGTACGGGGTCAACACCGGCCGTCGGCGCCGCCCCGGTTGGTTCGACGCGGTGATGGTCCGCCATGCGGTGCGGGTCAACTCGCTGACCGAGATCGCAATCACGAAACTCGATGTGCTCGAAGGGTTGGATCTGTTGAAGGTCTGTACCGCGTATGAGATCGGCGGCGAGCGTTGCCACAACCTGCCCTATCATCAATCGCAACTGCATGCAGCCACGCCGGTTTACGAGGAACTGCCGGGCTGGAAAACGGACATAAGCACGGTGACAAACCCGAGCGAACTGCCCTCTGCGGCGGCCCGCTACATCGATTTTCTCGAAGGCCAGATCGGTGTGCCGATCCGTCTTGTGGGGGTCGGTCCGGGGCGGGAGCAGTATCTTGACCGCAACGACAGGAATGTCCTATGAGCGATACTGCAGCAAACGTTCTCTCTGATCGCTACGCCGGCGAAGTGATGAATAAGATCTGGTCGCCCGAGGGCAAGATCATCCAAGAGCGTCGACTGTGGCTTGCCGTGCTGCGCGCCCAAGTTTCGTTGGGACTCGAGATCGATGCCGGGACGGTTGAAGCCTATGAAGCAGTGTTGGAGGACGTCGACCTCGGGTCTGTAGCGGCACGCGAAGCGGTCACCCGTCACGACGTCAAGGCTCGAATCGACGAGTTCTGTGAACTTGCCGGCCGGCAGCATATACATCGCGGAATGACCTCACGGGATCTGACCGAGAACGTTGAACAGCTGCAGATCCGTCAGGCCCTCGCCCTCGTACGAGACCGGCTGGTTGCTCTGCTTTCCCGGGTTGTCACGCTGGCCGAGACTCACATCGATCTGGTCATGGTCGCCCGCACCCACAATGTGGCCGCTCAGGCCACGACTTTGGGGAAACGCTTCGCGGACGTGGCCGAGGAGACCATGATCGGCTTGGAGCGGGTGGAGGAGTTGTTGGACCGTTACCCGCTTCGAGGCGTCAAAGGTGCGGTCGGCACTCGCTTGGATCAGTTGGACCTGCTCAAAAGCACCGAATCAGTTGATCAATTGGAGCAGTTGATTGCTGAGCATCTCGGGTTCGGGCGTGTTCTCGACAGCGTCGGGCAGGTGTATCCGCGGTCGCTTGATCTCGATGTGGTGTCGGCTCTGGTACAGGCGGTTTCGGCGCCGGCGTCGGCTGCAACCACTCTGCGGCTCATGGCAGGGAATGAGCTGGCCACTGAGGGGTTCAGCGCTGGGCAGGTCGGGTCCTCGGCCATGCCCCACAAGATGAACAGCCGCAGCGCCGAACGGATCGGCGCGCTGCGCACGATACTCGACGGCCATCTCACGATGGCAGCGAGTCTCGCCGGCCGGCAGTGGAATGAGGGAGACGTGAGTTGTTCGGCGGTCCGGCGGGTGATGCTTCCCGATGCTTTCTTTGCAGCAGATGGATTGCTGCAGACAGCTATCGGCGTCTTCGATGGTTTCGGGGTCTTCGCGGCGGTCGTCGAAGCCGAACTTCAACGCGAACTTCCGTTTCTTGCCACGTCTCGCATTCTGGGCGACGCGGTGGCCGCGGGGCTGGGTCGAGAAGAAGCCCATCAGTTGATCAAAGGCCATGCTGTGGAGGCCGTATTGGCGCGTCGCGAGGGTACGACGGGTCCAGGTCTTGTTGAACGCTTAGCGGCAGATGAGCGAATACCGCTGAACGCCGCAGCGATCAACAAAAGTCTGGCTGACATCGATGCGTTCGCCGGTACCGCAGCTACTCAGGTACAACGTGTCGTGGCTCGTGCCAGCAGGGTTATTTCCGAGCATCCGCAAGCGGCTGTTGCAAGCGCCGAGATTCGCGTCTGACAGAGCGATTCTCTCAGACGTCGGCGTGCAGGGCCTGTGTCGGAGACAGGCGTGCAGGAGTTCTACGCCGAACGGGAGACCCCGGCCCGCTTGAGGACTGCAACCGGGACTCCGACTGCGCGCCAGGCTGCGTAGCTTATTCCGTTGGCTTCGCCGTAAGCGCTTGCGACATTCACAAACTCGTCTTCAAGAGCTGAAATGTCGTCGGTCGTCTCCGCGGCTTCGATCTTGGCCTCAAGATTCATTTTCTCCTGAGCGAGATGCAGGCGTTGCATCGGTGTAGCAGCGCCCATTTCGTTGTCGATTTCGGTTATTCGTGCCCGCATTGTTTCCGGCGTCCGTCTACGCCCCCGCTTCGGACGATGCGTTTCCAACGCTTCGAGGTAGTTGCGCACGGCGCGCCCGCGGGCCCTGCCCACCGATAGCGCTTCTCGATGTTCGTCTGTCATGGTTCTTTTGGGCATTGTGTTCCTCGTTTTTCTGACTCTTCGTTTGAGTTGAAACTGTCGAGTAGACGCTATCTGCATATTTCGACAATGGCCAACAACACAGACCCTGAAGTTCTTGCACGACGCCCGATTGAGTCATCAGCCGTGTCGCTGCATAACGTTCCCCACGTGCAGAACGCTCCAACCGCTGCCTACTCCATCACCCTCAAGATCTCCCTCGACAACGTTCCCGGCACGCTCGGTCGATTCGCTGCTGCGGTTGGTGATGTGGGGGGCAACATCGCCGGTATCCCAGGCTTTGAGGCAAAGGGTCCCACCGTGGTGCGCGACATCGACGTCCATTGTCGCTCTGAAGCGCACGCTGCCGAGATCGCCGAGGCGGTCGACGCGCTCGAAGGTGTGACGGTGCTCGACTGGTGGGACCGTACCTATGCCCTCCACGAAGGGGGAAAGATCGAGGTGCTGCCGCTCTGTTCGGTGGGTGACGCAGATTATCTGTCCATGGCATACACGCCCGGTGTGGCGCGAGTCTGCCTGAGCATCCGAGACAACCAGTCGCTGGCACACCGCTACACCATCAAGAAGAACACGGTGGCGATCGTCAGCGACGGCAGCGCGGTGCTCGGGCTAGGCAACATAGGCGCGCACGCGGCGATGCCGGTGATGGAAGGGAAGGCCCTGTTGTTCAAGGAATTCGGGGGCATTGACGGCTTCCCGATCTGTCTGGACACACAGGACACAGAAGAGATCATCGAGACGGTCACCCATATCGCGCCGGCGTTCGGGGGGATCAACCTCGAAGACATCGCCGCGCCCGCGTGTTTCGAGATTGAGGAGCGCCTCAAGGCTGCTCTGCCGATTCCGGTCTTTCACGATGACCAGCACGGCACGGCGATTGTTGCGCTGGCGGCTCTCAGCAACGCGTTGAAACTCGTCGACAAGGATATTGCCGACATTTCGGTGGTCATCTCCGGAATGGGTGCGGCGGGCGTGGCCGTGGGGAGGATCCTGATCGACGCCGGGGTCGGTGAGGTCATAGGCGTCGACCGGGTCGGTTCCGTGTATGAGGGGCGCGACCAGCAGAATGAGGTCAAGGAACGGTTCGCCGCAGTGACCAATCCAGACCGCAAAGCGGGGACATTGTCAGAAGTGCTGGTGGGCTCGGACGTGTTCGTGGGAGTTTCGGCACCGGATCTGATCGACGCCGCGAACCTTCGCAGGATGGCCCGAGACCCGATCGTGTTCGCGATGGCGAACCCGGATCCCGAGATCCGCCCCGAGATTGCCGATGGACTGGCTGCTGTGATGGCTACGGGAAGGTCCGACTTCCCGAACCAGATCAACAACGTGCTGGCGTTCCCCGGAATTTTCCGGGGGACGCTCGATGCAGGCGCACACAGCGTGACAGAGCACATGAAGGTGAGCGCGGCTGCGGCCATCGCTGCTTGTGTGCCTGAGTCGGAACTGCGGCCTGACTTTGTGGTGCCGTCGGTTTTCGATCGTTCAGTTGCACCGATGGTGGCGAAAGCTGTTGCTGCTGCGGCCGTGCGGGACGGCGTTGTTCGCAGTCAAAACGGCGTGGGCGGACCCGATGCCCATGGATCGAGTGCCAACGGAGGCTGACCTGATGTTTGAACACTTGTTGTCGCCGACCTCCATCGGGCCGATGGAGTTGAGGAATCGGATGGTCATGGCTCCGATGGGAGTCGAGATCGTCGGCGATGACGGATTCGCCAACGAAGCGATCATCGCCTACTACGAAGAACGAGCCCGTGGCGGAGCGGGGCTGATCATCACCGAAGTGTGCTCCATGGCCTATCCCCGGGGAGCCAACTCGGTGTACCAACTGGGCCTGTCAGACGACCGTTATATCCCTGCGCTGCAGAAGCTCGCCGAACGGGTCCACAGCCACGGCGCCAGAATCGCCGTGCAGCTCGTGCATCACGGCAAGGTCTCTCGTGTCGACATCAAAGAGGGGCGCCCGGTGCTCGTCCCGTCGATTCCCCGATGGCACGGGTCACTCGACATGATCAACGATCTGACTCCCGAGGAGTTGGGTCTGATGGCGGCGGCGAACGGAGGGGGGAAACCCGACTACCGGGAGATGACCGAGGCAGACATCGCCGAGGTGATCGCCGATTTTGCGGCTGCTGCGGCGCGGGCGCAGGAGGCCGGATTCGACGGCGTCGAGATCCACGGCGCCCACGGCTATCTGATCTCCGGTTTCCTCTCGGCACAGTGGAACCGCCGAACAGACGGTTACGGCGGGGACGTTCGCAATCGATCTCGGCTGCTGTGTGATGTGATTGCTGCCGCCCAGGCCGCGACCGACGACGATTTCGCGGTCTGGTGCCGCCTCGACGCCCTCGAGTACCGCACCCCCGACGGCATCGTCTTTGCCGACGCCGAGACAACCGCCCAGCTCGCCCAGGAGGCCGGTTCGGATGCGATTCACCTCAGCGCCTACGGTGACCAGACCTCAGGCCCGGCGTTCACCGAAGGGACGCTGCCCCATCGTGAGGCGTCCCACGCGGCGCTGTCGGGCCAGTTGAAGAGCAAACTCGACGTGCCGGTCATCGCAGTCGGCCGAATTCGTCCGGAGACCGGAGACGAGATGATCGCTCACGGCAAAGCGGACCTGATCGCGATGGGGCGTCAGATGCTGGCCGATCCCGAGACCGCGTTGAAAGTCGTCGAGCACCGTCCGGACGACATCCGCCCGTGCATCAACTGCTACACCTGCGTGGCTCAGCCCTTCTTCGACAGACGGGTGCGCTGCGCGGTCAACCCCGTGCTGGCTCACGAAGTCGAGTTGCGCGACATAGAGCGCACGACCGCCCCGGAGTCGAAGTCGGTCGTGATTGTCGGCGGCGGACCGGCCGGTATGGAGGCGGCCCGGGTCGCCGCCACGCGGGGGCATGCGGTCACAATTTTTGAGGCCAGCCCACAACTCGGCGGTGCACTGAGATTCGGCGCGCTGGTGTATGAGCCGAACCTTCGGCTCTTGAAATGGCTGACCAGACAGATGGAAACGCTCAACGTTGATGTGCGCCTGAGCACGCCGGCGACTGTTGAGGCAGTTCAAGCGCTGCGCCCCGACCACGTGATCGTGGCGACCGGAGCCTCGCGGATCCGACCGGGAATCCCCGGTATCGAGTTGCACCATGTGTTCGATGGCGACGATCTGCGGGCCATGCTGACCGATCCAGCGGCCGACGCTTCACGGCGGCTCTCTTTGACCGGGAGGATCGCGGTTGCAGCGGGCAAGCGACTGGGGTTGACAGACGATCCGGAACGCCTGGCCTCGTTGACGCATCACTACATGCCGATTGGCAAGCGGGTCACGATCCTCGGCGGCGGTCTCGTCGGCATAGAGCTCGCTGAGTTCCTGGTTGACCGCGGCCGGATGGTGACGGTGCTTGAACCAGGAGCAACTTTGGCCACTGAGATGGCTCATCCCCGTCGCTGGCGTGTGCTCAGCGATCTGCGTGAGCATGGCGCCGAATTGTTGACCGATGTTGATGTGCTGGAGGTGACCGACTCGCAGGTGCGTTTCCGCCGCCACGAGGCCGACCATGCTGTTGACGCCGATTGTGTGGTGATCGCCTCTGGGCTGACAGGCGATGACTCGGTCTCTGAACAGATGCGGGCGGCCGGACTAGCCCCTGTGGCGATCGGAGACTGCACGGGAGTCGGCTATCTCGAAGGAGCCATGGCCGACGGTTTCCACGCCGGTCACGCCGTCGGTTAGACCGAACATTGGGTAAACCCGAGAGAAGCGGAAACCCGAGCGACCCGGCAGAGTGTGCCGGGCCGCTAATGGTGGTCGGGACCGGCGTCGATCCGGTGACCTACCGCTTTTCAGGCGGCCGCTCTGCCAACTGAGCTACCCGACCCCACAGCATCCTCGCAAGAATGCGTGGCGGTCCTGACGGGATTTGAACCCGCGGCCTCCACCTTGACAGGGTGGCGATCA
>JAPPMP010000041.1 GCA_028819005.1 Acidimicrobiaceae bacterium | reverse complement strand
GCTGGGGTGTGTCGGGGGTTGCGGGGGTGCGGCGCTGGGGTGTGGCGTTGCTGTTGTCGGGTGTGTCGGGTGTCGCGGGGGTCGCGGGGGCTGGGTTCGGGGGTGTGGCCGGGGTGGGGGTGATGTCGCTGGCGGTGGTGTCTATGAGGGGCTTGGCCTCTGGGGTCGAGGCTGTCTGGGTTCCGTTCTCATTGTCGAAAATGACCCGCCATTGGTGGTCCACCGAAGAGGGATCGGCGTTCCAGCGCGCTCGCATTTCATCGATGAGCCAGTCGTTGGGGCCGTGCCGGCCAAAAGCGTCGGTTGTTGTCACGCCGCCATTGTAGACGAGCGCGGGTGGCGCATCAGCAAGACGCCGAATCAGCAGGCGCCGAATCAGCAGACGTCGAACGGTCCTGACAATCTCGAAACATCGTGTCCGCGCACTAGGATCGGCGATTGTGCGGATTGCCACATGGAATGTGAACTCCCTCAAGGCTCGACTCGGACGGGTTGAGCGCTGGCTCGAGATGTTCGAGCCGGACGTCCTGTGCCTGCAAGAAACGAAGCTGGCCGACGAGGCGTTTCCGGCAATGACCTTCGAAGCGCTCGGTTACGACAGTTTCCATCACGGCGAGGGGCGTTGGAACGGCGTCGCGATCGTCTCACGACTGGGGATTGAAGATCCGATCGCCGGTTTCGGCGACGGCGGCCGACCAGACGTCGACGCCCGGATCGCCTGGGCGACCTGCGGCGGCGTCCGTATCGCCTCCTGCTATGTGCCCAACGGACGGGCGCTCAACCACGACCACTACCAGTACAAGCTTGCCTGGCTCGACCGGCTGGCAGCCGATCTCGATGGTCAGTGCGTCCCCAGCGACGACATCGTCGTCTGCGGCGACTTCAACATCGCACCCGAAGATCGAGACGTCTACGACCCGGCCGAGTTCACCATGCAGACCCATACCAGCGAGCCGGAGAGGGCGAGGATCGCTGCTCTCCAGGAGTGGGGTCTCGTGGACGTTTTCCGCGAGCACCACAGTGATGCCCGTCTTTACTCGTGGTGGGACTATCGCGGCGGCAACTTCCACAAGAAGAAGGGCATGCGCATCGACTTGTTGATGACCTCGCGCTCGGTGGCCGACACAACGGACGTGGCTCTGGTCGACCGCAATGAGCGCAAGGGCCCCAAGGATGATCCTCCGAGCGACCACGCGCCCGTGCTGATCGACGGGAATCACTAGTCCGATGCTGATTCCGCTCGACGAGCATCAACTCCTCGTCTTCTGGACGCAGCTGCTGGTGCTGGTCTCAGTTGCTCGCCTGTTCGGCGGTTTCATGCGCCGTATCAATCTGCCTTCGGTGATCGGGCAGTTGGCCGCGGGCATCATCGTCGGCCCATCGATTTTCGGGCGTGTCTGGCCGTCCGGCTTCGAGTGGTTCCTTCCCGAGGAGGAGATCTCCTCGGGGGCGCTTCTGGCGGTCAGCTGGTTGGGTGTGGCCCTCCTGTTGGTCACTGCGGGTTTCGAGACGGATCTCGGGTTGATCAGAAGCCTCGGCCGCGCCGCCGCGTTGGTGACCGGTTTCAGCCTGGTGGCGCCTCTGATCGGCGGTCTGCTGGTGGGGGTCGCACTGCCTGACTCCTTCCTGGGCGACGAAGCCGATCGAACCGTGTTCGCCCTGTTCGTGGCGGCCGCGCTGGCGGTCTCGGCACTGGCGGTGATCGCCAAGATTCTGTCGGAGCTTGGTCTGATGCGCCGCGACTTCGGGCAGATCACGGTGGCCGCGGGGATGGCCAACGACGTCGTCGGCTGGGTGATGCTGGCTATCTTCGCCAGTTTCGCGGCCTCCGGCGCGGTGTCGGTCCGGGTCGTGCTCGAAACGGTCCTTGGACTCGCCGCCTTCTTGGCGTTGGCGATGACGGTCGGCCAAAGGCTGGTCGACAGGGCGTTGCGCTGGGTGCGACGAGATGGAGCCAACATCGCCGGGGCGATGACCGTGGTGGTGGTCACCATGCTCGTCTACGGAGTCGCCACTCAGGCCCTGGGCATCGAGGCCGTGCTGGGCGCGTTCGTGGCAGGGGTGGTGCTGCATCGTTCCCGGTTCGGCCAGCCCGAGGTGCTGCATCACATCGAATCGCTCACAACGAGCCTCCTTGCCCCGATCTTCTTCGCAACCGCGGGAATGCGCGTCGATCTCGGACTCCTCGATTCTGAGGCGCTCATGTGGGTGGGTATCGTGCTGGCCGTAGCGATCGGCGCGAAGTTCGCGGGAGCGTTCGCAGGGGCCCGCTTGGCCGGCCAGAGCCCGCGAGCCGCGGTGGCGCTGGGCGCCGGGCTCAACGCCCGTGGTGCGCTTGAGATTGTGATCGCTTCGGTCGGCCTTTCTCTCGGCGTGTTCAGCGAGACGGCGTACACGGTGATCGTCATAGTTCCGGTGGTCACCTCGGTGTTCGCGGCGGTGTCTCTGCGCATGGTGGTGCGTGGCTGGAGAGGCTCCGCCGACGAACAGGAGCGCCTCGACCGCGAGAAGGCTCTCAGCCAGAACCTGGTCGTCAAATCGTCTCGGATTCTGCTGCCGTCTCGGGGCGGACCAGCATCGATATCAGCAGCGCAGCTGGTGGAGTTCGCCTGGCCGAAAGAGGCTCCTGCGACGCTTGTCTCGGTCGTCGACGGAGGTGAGCGGCCTGATATCTCGGTGCTCGAAGCTGTGCTCAACGAACGGGTCGTTGATCACCGGTCGGTGAACGGCAGCAGTGCCGCTGAGGAGATCACCGCCGAGTCGCGTTTGGGCTACGGAGTGGTAGCGGTGGGCGTGGCAACCCGCCACGAGGGTCAGCTGTATTCGCCGATGGTCGACGAAATCCTGTTGAACGCGACGATCCCGGTTTTGATCGTGCGGCGAGCCCGCGGGCTTGACCGCCCTCTGCCCGCCGCGTTCAGCCGTGTGGTTGTTCCGGTGACAGGCACGCGTTCGTCGAGCGCGGCGCAGGAAGTTGCGTTCGCCATCGCAGATCAGTTGGGCACCGAGGTGGTTCTCACCCATGTGCTCAATCGCAAGGCGTTCGTTCCGCGTGTGTTGAAACGTCGCACTTCGGAACTGGACCCGAGTGAAGTGATCGCCAAGGAGTTGATGGACATTGCGAAACTGCGGGCTGTTGAGGCTGGGGTTTGGCCTCGAACTCTGATCCCCAGCTCCACGAATGTGCCCTCTGCGCTGGTGGCGGTCGCCAAGGATGAAGACTGCGATCTTGTGGTTTTGGGCGCCCAGTTGCGCAACGTTGATGGTCGCCCGTTCCTGGGCCACACCGTCGAGATGGTTCTCGAGCAGTGCGACGCCAACGTCGCGGTGGTCGCCCTCCCACGCCGCGACTAGCGCGTTGCTGTGCCTGCGTTGGCAACTCCAGTTTTGCGAGAACCCCACAGACTCCGACTCAGGAGATCGGGCCGCAATCTGTGCCGTTAGGGATTGGGGACCCGACTCGACGCCGCGTCCGGGTGCGCTCCGCCTCCCAAGCGCGATGATTCACGCCCCGCCGTGTCCTCAGCCCCCTGCGTGTGCGCTCCGTCTCATGTGCCGTCCCCGCGGCGTTGCCACGGTGAGTTCAGCCCCCCTGCCGTGCGCTCCGCCTCCCCAGCGCGATGATTCACGCCCCGCCGTGTCCTCAGCCCCCTGCGTGTGCGCTTCGTGTCGTCCTCGTCGGACTCGTCTCGGCGTCGACGATTTCAGCTCCCCTGCGTGTGCGCTCCGCCTGTTCGTGGTGTTCAGGTCGATGCGCTGCGTCATAGTGTTGCGGAACTTGTGCGCTTCGCCGTTCGTGGTGTTCAGGGGCCTTGTGGAGGGTGGGGTGGTCCGGGTTGACGATTCAGTGTGGTTAGAGGCCGAGCGGGCAGGTCAGAGACACTCGACCTGAACCGACTCAAATGGCGAGGCCGTGGCCTGAGCGGCCCGGTGAGCGCAGCGAACCAAGAACCGGGAAGCAACGTCTTCGAGTGAATGCGCTCACCTGCCGCGCATGCCGTTAGTTGATTGGGTCGTCGGTGGGCGGGGCGTTGGGGTCCAGCAGCCTGCCATCGAGAGCGGCCTCTACCTCCGCGGTGGCGTTGAGCGCTGCGATCAAAGCGGTGAGCTTCAGATTGATCTCGTCGAATTTGGCGTCCTGGACGGCGAAGCGTTCGTCGATTATGGCGAAGCCGGCGTCGACTTTGTCTTCGAGGCGGGTGATCCTGTCGTTGGTTTCGGTGATCCTGTCGTTGGTTTCGGTGATCCTGTCGTTGGTCTGGGTCAGCGCAAAGCCGAGCAACAGCACTATCACGCCTCCCAGAATCGCCGGCAGGGAATTTTCGGGAAGCCTGACCATCCAGTTGGGCTTCGCGTGCGGTTGTGTTGTGGGAGCCAGAGTGGGGGGCAGACCCGAGACCCCCGAGGGCGCTTCCTGTGCTGCAGTCGAAGCCTTGCCGACCCCCTCCGGCGAGGAGGCGTGCGGTTTGGGTGCAAACGTGCTGGTAGGAGGATTGTTGCCGACCCCCTCCGGCGAGGAGGCGCGGCTCAGCGGCGCCGGCTCGCCTGGTGAGGCGACTTCTTGCGATGTGGGTGCCTCGCTGGGTTTTCGGCTGTGTTCGGGGTCCATGGGGATGGTCGTGTCTGCTGCTGGTGAACGGGCTGGTTGGATCACGGGGCCTCACGGTGGTCGCTGAGCGGCATGAATGGCGGCCGTTGCCCCCGGCGGCGAAGCTGGTAAATGACGCTAACCGACATTGAACTTCATGTCAACTCCGACACAGCAGTCTGACGTGCCGGCGGTTTCGTTCCAGTCCGTGTCCTCCAGCAGTTTCAGGCGTGCCCACGCGGGACTGTGCTGTCAAGAATCCGGGGGGTGGATGATCTCCAGGATGCGGGGCCCGAAGCGGTGGGCCAGGTTGGGACTGATGATGGTGGCGAGTTCTGAATCGGTGGACGGTTCCTGCTCGGCGATGCGGCGCAACGCGCTGTCGCGCAACACCGCCTGAGGTGAGATCCGGGCTTTCTTCGCGGCGCTCTCGCGCCAGGACTGCAGTGCGGTCAGGAGTTCTGCTGTGCGGTCGTCCCCTCCGCTGGGAGAATGTGACTCACCCATGCGCTCAAGCAGTTCAACGACTTCGCCGGGCGGTCCCACCGGCTCTTGGGACTCCTCCGATGCGAACGCATCCAACCACCGGGAGGGGGCCCGCTCGACGAGCGTGTCTTTGGCCTCTCGGCTCGAACACCACATGACGTGGAGCTCTTGGCGGGCTCTGGTGGTCGCAACGTAGAGCAGTCGTTGTTCTTCTTGGAGCGCTGCCGCTGAGCGGGCATGAGCCACAGGGACCAGCCCGTCCTCGAGGCCGACCAAGTGTACTATCGGCCATTCGAGTCCCTTGGCAGCGTGGAACGTGCAGAGTTCGACAGCATCGACAGCCGCTTCGACACGATCGTCACTGCGCAGCGACGCCACGAAATCTGCGACCACGGCGTTGGGCTCGAGCACCAGATGGTCCCGTGCCAGACCGATGAACGCCTCGATCAATGCGGCCTGCTCAGGACCGAGGCCGCGGTCCTGTTCCTGCATGTGCTCGTCGGTCAGCACCGTGGACAGCGCGGCGCCGTTGGGCCAGCGGTTCAACACATCGACGATCTCAGGGCGCCGCAACAAGCCGCTGTCACGAGTTCGGGTCGGCACTCCCAGAGCCTTCAGTTGCGTCTGCAGAACCGGCAGTTGTGCGTTGGTGCGGGCCAGCACCGCCTGATCCCGCCAGGGCCTTCCCGCGTGGTGGCGAGCGCGCAGGGCTCGGGCCAAGGCCGAACCTTCGTCAGCGCCGGCAGTTGCAGTCACCGTGGGTGAGGCGCCAGAGGCCCGAGCGGCGGGCTGCGGTTCGCTGCCGAGCACGCGGGCGGCTGCGTTCAGCACCTCTGGGGTCGAACGGAAGTTGGTTCGCAGCTTCACCACGGCGATGCCGGCAAAGTGCTGGTCGACGTGTCGGATGAAGTCCGGATCAGCTCCGTTCCAGCCATATATGGCCTGGTCCGGATCACCCACCAGAGCGAGCGACGACTGGGGGCCGAGCCACGCCCGCAAGACCGCGAACTGGAGCGGATTGACGTCTTGGAACTCGTCGACGAACAGGTGTTGGTAGTACCAGCGTTGAGCGTCGGCGAACGCCTTCTGTCGGGTCAGCACGGAATGGCAGAGAGCCAACACATCGTCGAAGTCGATGACCCGGCGCGTTCGCTTGGCCTCTTGGTAGGCGCCATAAGCTGTCGCCGTGAACTCGGCGCTGCGCGGGGGTCGGCGGCGGGCCGACGCAGCTTCGTCGGCGTAGCGTTCCGGTGTGATCAAGCGGGCTCGAGCCCACCCGATCTCGCTGTTGAGAGCGGCGATGGCCGCCTGGTCGAGGTTCGGGTTCGACTTTGCCAACAGCGAGAATCGGTTTGCTGAGAGCTTCATGTGGGGTTGTTCGCAGTGGTCCCAGTAGCGCCGCAGCAGCGCCAGAGCCGCCGAGTGGAAGGTCCCGGCCGCCACTTCGGATCGCATTCCCAGAGTTCGCAGCCTTGAACGCAGTTCAGACGCGGCCCGCCTGGTGAAGGTGAGCACCAGCACACGACGAGGGTCGATGTTGCCCTCGGCCGACTGCCAGGCCACTCGACGAGTCAACACCCGGGTCTTGCCCGATCCCGCGCCGGCGAGAATACACAGCGGTGATGCAGCGGTGGTCACCGCGTCGCGTTGCTCCTCGGTCAAACCCGCCAGCAACGCCTCGGCGCCCTCGGAGTGATCAGACGCGATCATTCTCGCACCCTAGCTGTCAGTTCGCGTGAGGTTGTTAGCCTCTGCTGGGTGGAAGCGCTCAACCCACTGCGTTTTGAACGGTTGGTGGCGGAAGTACTCGATGCTCTCCCGCCGGCGTTGGGCGCGCTGATGGAGAATGTGGCGGTCGTGGTCGAAGATCGGCACCCCACAGAAGACCTTCTCGGCCTGTACGAAGGCGTCCCGCTCACTGAGCGGGAGACCTACGGCGCCTTCGAGATGCCCGACAAGATAAGCGTCTACAGGCTGGCTTTATGCGAGATGTGCCAGGACGAAGACGAACTGGCGTCGGAGATCGAGATCACGGTCATTCACGAGATCGCCCATCACTTCGGTATCGACGACGACTCGCTGCACACGATGGGCTGGGGTTGAGGCACTGGCTGGGGTTGTGGCACTGGCTGGGGTTGAGGCACTGGTTGACGGTGAGACTGCGTCGAGGGTGAGATGCGGTGGGGTCAAGACACGGGATTGAGGAGCGCGACGCGGCTCGGGTCGATTCTCAAACGGACACGCTCACCCACCCTGGCGGCTTCGCCGACGCGGAAGCGCAGTTCGCCCAGCGCAGTGTCAAGGGTCAAATCATGGTGGTCGCCCCTGAAACGCGAAGCGGTGACGACCCCCTCCAGTTCGCCGTCGGCGGCAACTGTCGCGGCGTCGCGGCGAATCACCTCAAGTCGCGAACCACGGGTCACGATGTTGTGGTGACCCATGAACTCAGCGACCGGAACCGTGCCCGGATCAGCCCACACCTCCCCCGGGGGCCCGATCCGCAGGATGCGCCCCGCCTCCATCACCACGAGCCGGTCTGCAAGGCTGAAAGCCTCGTCGTGATCGTGGGTCACATGAATCGCGGTCGTGCCCGCCTCGGCTAGAACCTGGGGCAACTCGTCGGTCAACCGGTCACGCAGACCGCGATCAAGCGAACCGAACGGCTCGTCAAGCAGCAGCAGAGCGGGGTTGGGCGCAAGCGACCTCGCCAGAGCCACCCGCTGTGCCTCACCTCCCGACAGAGTGGCGACGTCCCGGGACTCGAAACCACCAAGACCCACGAGCACCAGCAGGTCACGAACCCGTTGCGCCCTTTGGGCGGGTGCCACGCCCGCCATGCGCAGACCGAACTCGACGTTGCCTGCCACATCATGATGGGGAAACAGCGTGTGTTGCTGGAACATGAGACCGATGCTCCGTTGATGCGGCAGAAGCGCGACGGCGTCCGCGCCGTCGATGAGGACCCGGCCCGAATCGGGTTGTTGAAGGCCGGCGACAACCCGCAGCATCGTCGACTTGCCACAACCGCTCGGACCGAGGATCACGACCAGTTCACCCTCAGAGATGCTCAATGAAGCGTTGTCGACCGCGAGCAGGTCGCCGAAACGAACCGACACCGATTCCAGTTCCCAGCTCACAGCGCCGCCCGGTTCACAGCGTCGCCGGTGCGCGGTGTCTCCTGGAGTTCGCAGCGCCCGCCCGCCGCCAGCTCACAGTGCCACCAGCTCACAGCGCCGCCCGTTTCGCACAGTGCCGCCAGCGCCCGCCCGCCGCCAGCTCACAGTGCCACCAGCTCACGGTGCCGCCCGTTTCGCACAGTGCCGCCAGCTCACGGCGCCCGCCTGGTTTCGCAGCGTCCGTCTGGTTCACGGTGCCGCCCGTTTCGCACAGTGCCGCCAGCTCACGGCGTCCGTCTGGTTTCGCAGCGTCCGTCTGGTTTCGCAGCGCCCGCCCAGCCGCCAGCTCACGTTGCCGCCAGCTCACAGCGCCGCCCGGTTCACAGCGTCTCCCGGCTCACAACATCCTCCAGATCACAAGAAGTCCTGTCCGGTTCCACGAGCCGCTTCGATCGCCACCACCGACAGAGCCACGATCCCCATGAGCACGACTGCCAGTGCCATCGCCTGCCCGCGCAGAAGCTCGCCGGGAGTCGACAGCAGCCGGAAGAGCGCCAACGGGGCAGTGAGAGTCTCGGGACGGCGCGGCAGGAACGAAGTCGCCCCGAATTCGCCCAGCGACACGGCGAAGGCGAATCCGGCCCCCACCAACATTCCTCGGCCGGCGATCGGCAGATCGATGAGGCGTCGCACCCGCCCGGGGGAAGCCCCCAGCACTGCGGCTGCCTCGCGGATCTGCGGATCAATCCTGCGCAGCACCGGAACCATGGTCCGCACCACGAAAGGCGTTCCGACCAGTGCATGGGCGATCGGGATGATCCACCACGAAGTGCGCAGATCAAGGGGTGGTTCGTCGAGCGCGATGAGAATCCCGAACCCGATGGTCACAGCCGATGTTCCGAGCGGGAGGGTCAGGCCGAGGTCGAATATCCTGCGGAGGCTCAGGCGCCCGTGTACCACCACGAACGCGGTCAACGCGCCGACCGTCAACGCCATCGCGGCAGCTGCAGTCGCGAAGACTAAAGAGGTGCTCAACGCAGTTGCCGCCGAAGCTGGAAGCTGCGGCACCCGTTCGGTGAGCGCTCGATAGTGATCGAACCCGTAGCCGTCGCCGACGGCCAGTGAGCGTTCGACGAGGATCGCTGTCGGGGAGCCGAGCAGGACAGTCATCACCGCGAGGTTCGCCCACGCGAACTCGCGGCGCATCGGCTTCGGCGGACGATGTGCGACCCCGGTCGGTGCCGGACTGCGACGCTCGAGCCGCGTAGCGGCCGCGATCAACGCCAGCACAGCCAAGAGTTGCAGCAGCGCCAGAGCCGCCGCGGACCGAATGTCGCCGCGGGTGACGGCTTGGCGGTAGATCTCAGTTTCCAGAGTCGCCCGACGCGGTCCGCCGAGCAGCAGGACTACCCCGAAGGATGTGAACGAGAACAGAAAGACGATCGCGCAGGCCGAGGCGATGGCGGGCCGCAGCCTCGGCAGCGTCACCGCCCAAAACGTTCGCAACGGCCCGGCCCCCAGCACCCGGGCCTGCTCCTCGAGATGGTGGTCCAGGCCGCTCCAGAACGATCCGACTATGCGCACCACCACCGCGTAGTTGAAGAACACATGTGCGAGCAGGATCGCCCACACCGTATGGCGCAGGCGAAGGTCTCCCTGATCGAGCCCGAGCCGGAAGAAGACCCCCTCGAAGGCGCCGGCGACCACCACGGTCGGAAGCACGAAGGGAACGGTGACCAGCCCCCGGATCAAGTGTCGCCGCCGACCCCTCAGCCGTGACACGAGCGCCGCTGCCGGCAGCGCCACAACCAGTGTGATCACCGTCGAGGCCAACGCCTGCCACACGGTGAACCACACGACGCCCCGGGTCCGCGGCGAAGCGAACAGGTCCGACATCGGTCCGAGTCCCTCCTCGGCGAGGCCGCGCCACAGGATCGCCGTGACCGGATAGACGAAGAACGCCGCTAGGAAGACGGCGGGCACCCCGACCGCGGCCCAACGGGCCGCGAACGCTGCTATCCGAGAACTATTTCGACCCACCGGTCCGTCCATTCATTGCGGTGAGCCTCGATATCGGCGGGATCGACGAACAGCGGATCATCGGCGATCTGTGCGTGCTCGCCGAAAACCTGCGGCAGCGTGGCCGTGTTGGCGACGGGGAACACGAACATGTTGAGCGGCACGTCGTCTTGGAATACAGGCGTGAGCATGAAGTCGATCAACGCCTGAGCCTCTTGGGGGTGATCGGTCCCGGACAGCACCCCTGCGAACTCGATCTGGCGGAAGCACGAGTCGAGAAGCACCTGGGTCGGAGGCGTGTCGATGGGGGAGCTCGCATAGATCACCTCCGCCGGCGGGCTCGAAGCGTAGGAAACGACCATCGAGCGCTCGCCGCCGCCGGAGATGAACTCTCCGTAGTAGGCGTCCTCCCAACCTGCTGTGACCGCGACCCCGTTGTCGGCGAGGTCGGCCCAGAACTGTTCCCAGTCGTCGGTTCCGGCGATCGTGGCCAGCAGGAAGGCCAGGCCCGGCGAGGAGGTTTCGGGGTTCTGCACCACGAGTTGATCGGCGAACTCGGGCGCGGTCAGATCTTCGAGGGTTGTGGGGGGATCGGCGGGAAGCGCATCGGTCCAGTAGTTGACGCAGACGTCGCCGAAATCGATGGGAGTGACCCGGTTCTGGGGGTCGAGTTTGAAAACGTCGGCCACGTCGGCGAGGTTGGGTGACTCGTAGGGCTCGAACAGATCGGCGTTGAGTGCACGGGTCAGGAAGGTGTTGTCGATGCCGAACATCACGTCACCGAGTGGGTTCCCGGCGGTGAGGATCGCCTCGCTCACCATCGTGCCCGTGTCGCCGGCTTGCAGGAGCGTCACTTCGATACCGGTCTGCGCGGTGAAGGCCGCGAGGGTCTCATCGGAGAGGGCGAACGAATCGTGGGTGAGCAGGGTGATGCCCGAAGGGTCCGCAGGGAGTTCGCTGCCACCTGTCGTGACATATTGCGAAGTCGCCGGAGCGTCGCCGGTGATTTCGTCGGCGCCTGTAGGCAGGTAGGCGTCGCCGTCGTTGTCGTTGTTGCCGCAGGCTGCAGCGATCAAGACGATGGCGATGAAGCCGAAGAGTGCGACTGTCAGGCTGACGGGAGAGTGTGGTCGAGTCATGGTTCCTCCGCTGGCATTACCCAGATCAGGTTCTTGCGGGTCACCGACGCGGACGGTCGGCCTCTCAGCCCGGCTGCCCCGAGCTCCCCGGATTCGTGTGTTGCGTCCGAGTCTAATCCGTTCTGGCGGCGCGGAGGGTCGGTTTCCGACGCATGGCACCGCCAGAACGGGGGGAGCCGGAGGAGGCAATGGGTGCTCTGGTCGGGCATGCTTGTCAACCATGCCACGAGCACACAATGTTTCCATCGAAATCGAGTACGAGACTTTCGGGTCGCGCGGCGATCCGGCGCTGATCTGTATCCCGGGGCACGGCAGCCAACTGCTGTCATACCCCGTTGAGCTGTGTCAAGCGTTCGTGGACCGCGGGTTCTTCGTGATCCGAATGGACAACCGCGACGCCGGGTTGTCGTCGATGAGCGGCGATGACGACCCCTACACGCTCGACGACATGGCCGACGACGTGGTGGCTGTCCTCGACCACGCCTCAGTAGGAGAAGCGGTGGTCTTGGGCGTTTCGATGGGTGGAATGATCGCCCAGGCCACCGCGATCCGATACCCCGAGCGCACCCGTGCGCTGGTGTCGATCATGTCGACCACCGGCGAGCGCGATGTCGGCGCCCCGACGCTCGAAGCCTGGGACGCGCTCACTGCACCTCCCGAGGACTCCATCGAGGCCCAGATCGAAGCTGATGTGAGAGCCGGACGGATCTGGTCCAACCCCGATTGGTTCGATCCGGAGACCCTGGGGTCGTTCCTGGCAGCGAAATATCAGCGGGCTTGGAACCCGGGCGGATCGGAGAGGCAGATGAAAGCCATCATGGCCAGCGGCGACCGCGTCGCCGGCCTGTCGGAGCTGGCCATTCCGGCGCTGGTCATTCACGGCGGATTGGACACATTGATCGCTCCGTCGGGGGGTGCGCGGACAGCGGAACTGATCAGCGACTCCCGTTATCTGCTGATCGAAGAGATGTCGCATGATTTCGTGCCCCAGGCATGGCCCGCGGTGGTTGAAGCGGTCACCGCGCTCGCGGCCGACGCCTTCGGCCCCCTCCGTTAGCGGCGGTCCGCGACTCGGGTAGGGTCCGGTCAGGACACGACACAGGAGAACGACCGATGGGTCCGCTGAACGGCGTGAGGATTGTCGAGATCGCAGGAATCGGGCCGGGTCCGTTCTGCGCCATGATGCTGGCCGACATGGGAGCCGATGTGGTCCGTGTCGACCGGGCCGACCGTGTACGCGGCGGAGATCCGGACGTTCCGCCGGCCGACGTCATGAACCGTGGGCGCCGCTCGATCGGAGTCGACCTCAAGTCCGCCGGAGGCGTCGAGGTCGTGATGCGCTTGGTTGAGTCGAGCGACGGTCTGATCGAGGGGTTCCGGCCGGGTGTGGCCGAACGCCTCGGGATCGGCCCCGACGATTGCTCGGCCCGCAACCCGGCGCTGGTCTACGGTCGGATGACCGGCTGGGGCCAAGACGGCCCCTACGCGCAGGCCGCGGGCCACGACATCAACTATGTGGCCCTCTCAGGCACATTGGACGCAATTGGCAGAGTCGACTCCGGCCCCGTGCCCCCGCTCAATCTCGTCGGTGATTTCGGAGGTGGAGGCATGTACCTGGCCTTCGGCATGGTCTGCGCGATCCTTGAAGCCGGAAATTCCGGGAAGGGCCAGGTTGTTGACGCCGCGATGGTCGATGGAGCGGCGTCATTGGCCACCTTCTTCTATGGACTGCGGGCGATGGGCGTCTGGGAGGGGCAACGCGGGACGAACATGCTCGACACCGGGGCGCACTACTACGACGTCTATGAATGCGCCGACGGGAAGTACGTGTCCATCGGTTCGATCGAGCGCCAGTTCTACGCTGAACTGCGAGAGAAGCTCGGACTCGACGACGACAAATGGGACGCCCAGAACGACAAACGCCGATGGGCTGATCGCAGAACCGATCTTGCTGAGATTTTCAAGACCCGGACCCGCGATGAGTGGAGTGCGCTGATCGAAGGCTCCGATGTGTGTTTTGCTCCGGTGTTGTCGATGGCCGAAGCGCCCGACCATTCCCACAATCGTGAGCGGGGCACGTTCACCGAAGTGGCCGGTGTGGTTCAGCCTCGACCGTCTCCCCGGTTCAGCCGTACCGACGGAGAGATCACGCGGCCGCCGCCACACGCAGGTCAACACAGCGACGAACTGCTCGCGGAGTGCGGATTCAGCCTCGGCGAGGTCGCGGCACTGCGTTCGGCGGGCGCTGTTGCCTGAGAGCCCTCGTGACCAACGACCTCCATGAGATCGGCGGCTGGTTGCTCATCGCAGCCAACGGCACAGTTGGGATCTGGGCGCTTTTGGCCCATCGCTATGAGAGGTTCCGCGGCCTGCCGTGTTGGATTGCGGTCGGCGCAGCGCAGTTGATCGTCGTCGTCCAGACTCTGTCCGGGGCGGCGATCCAGATTTCCAGCGACGGCCTCGGGGGGCAGCATCAGCTGTACGGATTCGCGGCCTTCGTCTCGGTCGGGATCATCTTCGCCTATCGCAACGAGATGCGCGACCGACCGTACCTGCTGTTCGGACTCGGGAGCCTGTGGCTGATGGGTCTCGGACTCCGCGCGATAGTGCTGGTATAGGCTGGTATAGCTGCAGGAAGCGCCGATCAGATCCTGACGATGGGGCACAGCAGAGTGCGCTCGACTCCCGCAATGCCCTGCACGGCGTGTACGACGATCTGGCCCAGGTCCTCCATCGAGGCTGCTTCCGCGCGGGCGATCACATCGTATGGACCCATCGCCACCTCCGCAGAGACGATCTCGTCGAGTTCGCCGGTGACTTGGGCCACATCGACAGCGGTGCCGACGCCGGCTTGGATCAGGATGTAAGCGCTTACTGACATGTGGTCTCCTGCAGTTCGTTCGGTCTGGTTTTTGGCCTGTCCGGCCATCAATTTCAACGATAATTTCCATCGTTGAACGATGTCGGCCCGACTTCGTTCTTGACCAGCGGTTAGTTAGGGTAATCGCAGGATCGTGGCCGTCCAACCGACGCGGTCGGTTGCCGGCTCGGTCGTTCGACAGAGGGGAAGTCGTGACGTGAGCACAGCCGCAGAAGCTGCTGCCCAGCTTCAACGGACTCTGGGTTTGTCGGGGCCCGAACTCCGGTTCGGGCTGTCACAGGACGAACTGTTTCACGAAGCGATCGCCCACGACCGCGGCAGGGTCTCCTTCGGCGGTCCGAGCGACGCCCAGAAGGCGTTTGCCACCGCGCTGGGAGTGGAAGGCCCGCTCGTCTTCTACACCGATCCCGCCTGCACCGGCCGACCGGTCGACGACACGTTCTGCGTCGACCGAACCAGTGTCACGGATTTGATCTGGTGGAAGAAAGGTTTTGCAAAGTTCGACCCCGAAGCCTTCGACTCTCTGCTGAGGAGGGTCATCGATCATCTCAACGCCCGGGGTCGGCATCTGTACGTGATGGACCTGTTCTGCGGTTCGGACGTCCAGTTCAGCGAACCGTGCAGGTTCGTCGGGGAGTACGCCACTCACGCATACTTCTGCAACATCATGCTGCCCCATCATGTCCGCGACGACAGTGATCGTGCCGAACACGGTTGGACGGTTCTGAACGTGCCCTCCTACATGTGCGACCCCGAGCGCGACGGCACTCGCAGTGATCTGGCGGTGGTCATCGACATTGAGCGCGAGACAGCGCTCGTCCTCGGTGCGGCCGACTACTGCGGGATCAACAAGAAAGCCATGTTCACGATCATGAACTTCGTGCTTCCCGCCAAGGGTCAGCTCTCAATGCACTCGTCGGCAAACGTCGGCGGCACAGGAGACACGGCGTTGCTGTTCGGACTCTCTGGGACAGGCAAAACCACGCTGTCGGCCGATCCAGACCGCCAGTTGATCGGCGACGACGAGCATGTCTGGACCGACAGGGGCATCTCGAACCTCGAGCACGGCTGCTACGCCAAACTCATCAATCTCGACAAGGCCGCAGAGCCTGTGATCGCCGCAGCGCTGTCGATGAAGGGAACGTTGATAGAAAACGTGCCGCCACTCCCCGGCAGGCCGCTGTCGGAGACCGACCCGCAAGATCTCGACCTCGCCGATGCGACGATCACGGAGAACACGCGTTTCGCCTATCCATTGAGCGCCAACCCCAATGTCGCCGTCGGGGCGAGCGGACCGCACCCAGAATCGATCGTTCTGCTCACCGCGGACGCCTTCGGCGTGCTCCCGCCGGTCGCCATTCTCGACTCCGAGGAGGCCATGTACCACTTCGTCATGGGATTCACCTCGAAATTGGCGGGAACCGAGGTGGGAGTGACGGAGCCGGTGCCCTCGTTCTCCGGGTGCTTCGGCGCCGCGTTCATGTCGCAGAAGCCCTCCGTCTACGCCGCGTTGTTGGCGCAGCGGATGGCCGACCACAACTCCCGCTGCATCATGTTGAACACAGGGTGGAGCGGCGGTCCCTACGGCACCGGAGAACGGATGTCGTTGAAGGTGACTCGGCGGCTGCTCAATGCCGCGCTGAATGGCGAGTTCGACGACGCCGAGCTTGCGCTACAGCCGATCCTCGGTCTGAGAACGCCGACGAGCTGCGATGGCGTCGACGCCGCGATTCTCAACCCGCGCGACACCTGGGCCGACCCTGAGGCATACGACGAAGCCGCCCTGAAGCTGCGGGCGATGTTCAGGTCGAACTACGCAGAGCAGCACTACGCAGAATTGGGCATCGCCGAGACGATGTAAGGGTGTTCGCAAATAGGCAGGCCGTCGAGTTGCAGCCCGTTGTTCCCGCACTTGGCTTTGTTCCCGCACTTGGCTCGCTCCGCTCAGTTCCGCCCTCGAAAGGCCGGAGACGACCACCGCTCTGGTCTGCCGGATCATCGAATCGAACATGACCACAACCTACTCAAAGGGTATGACACTGCATGATGAGCACCGCCAATGCAGAATTCGAACTCGCAAGATCACATGGCTCGACATCACGTTGGAGCATGTGGGGTGCCGTGGCATGGGCGGGCCTGTTGCAGGCAGCTTGGCTTTTGGGGCTGACTCCGGATTGGGGCCCGCGAGTCGCCGGCGGTGGTGTCGGAGACGGCGGTTTTGCGTGCCGGGTGGAGCGGCTCGAGGCGACTGCGGTCGAGCGGGCGGTGGTGCTGGCGGTGCTGCTGGTGGTGGTGCTGGCGGCGGTGCTGCGGGGAAAATCGCGTTGGGGGTGAGCGGCCCGGTTCCCGCATGCGCAGGCCATACTGTCATATTTTTGAGTATGCTTATATGTATGAGAACTACTGTCAATCTGCCCGACGGTCTCGCTGAAGAGGCTAAGCAGAGAGCCAAGGCAACGGGCCGAACGTTTACGAGTCTGGTGATCGAAGGCTTGTGCCAGGTGCTTGCGGATCCGAAGGAGCCGGGTGCGGTGGAGCGATTGCCTGTCCACGGAGATCCGTCGAACCGCCCACTCATCGACATCGCCGACCGCGAGGCTCTGGCCGAGGTCTTGGACGCTGACGGGTTGCGATGATCCTTCCAGACGTCAACATTCTGGTCTACGCGTACAAGCGTGAAGAGGCAGATCACCTCCGATGCGCGGACTGGTTGAACGGCGTCGTCGCCGGTTCAGAGACACTCGCCCTCGTCGACGTAGTGTTGACAGGGCTTCTTCGTGTGGTTACCAACAGGCGGATTTATGCCGACCCAGCCCCTCTTCGTGACTCTTTGGCATTCGTCGACAGGTTGCGCTCGGCGAGACCGGCCCGAACTGTTCATGCGACTAACGCCGCCTGGCATCAGTTCGCGGCGTTTGCGGAGAACGACCGGATGTTGCGAGGAAATCTTGTTCCCGACGCGTGGCTCGCTTCGGTTGCGGTGTCTGTCGGGGCGAGACTCGCTACTGCTGACGCCGGTTTCGCCCGCTTCAACGGGCTTGAATGGTTCAATCCGACAGTGGGGTAGTGTCGACCTGTGAGTGGGAGTGGGGTGCGGCCGAAGCTGGTTGAGGTGGCGTTGCCGTTGGGGGTGGTCAATGAGGCGGCGGCGCGGGAGAAGAAGGGACTGAAACACGGTCGCCCGTCAACGTTGCATCTGTGGTGGGCGCGGCGGCCGTTGGCGGCTGTGAGGGCGGTGTTGTGGGCGTCGTTGGTTGATGATCCGTCGGGGGATGAGTCGTTGTCGGTTGAGGAGCAGGACGTTGAGCGGCAGCGGCTGTTCAGGATTCTGGAGCGACTGGTGGTGTGGGAGAACTCCAACAACCCCGAGGTGCTGGCCGAGGCTCGTGCCGAGATCGACCGGTGCTTCCCCGACGGGCCGCCGCCGGTTGTTGATCCGTTCGCGGGGGGCGGGGCGATTCCGTTGGAGGCGCAGAGGCTCGGGCTCAAAGCGCTTGCCGGCGATCTGAACCCGGTTGCGGTGCTGGTCAACAAGGCGATGGTCGAGATTCCGCCGAGGTTCGCTGGTTCGCCGCCGGTGCATCCCGGTGTCGACACGGGTCTCAACACTTGGGAGAGGGCGCAGGGTTTGGCCGCGGATGTGTTGGCGTATGGACATTGGATGCGCGACGAAGCTCAACGCCGAATCGGGCATCTCTACCCCGATGTCATAGGTCCCAACAGTGAGAAGCTGACGCCGATTGCTTGGATTTGGGCGCGCACGGTTGAGTCGCCTGA
>JAPPMP010000032.1 GCA_028819005.1 Acidimicrobiaceae bacterium | reverse complement strand
CCGACCACTACGGCGACCGCATCGCCGACCACACCCAATGAAAACCATCACAACCGGTTACACAAAAAAACTGACAGTCCCTAGAGGTTTGGCATCCGAAGGAGTTGGCTCATACTTAAGCCGCGAGAACCCACTCAGTGGTACATTCGAGGTCCGGTCGGCTTTGACCCAGTTCCGCCAATTGTTTCCTAATCGTTTTAGGGAGCGATCCACCTGAGCGAAGCCCCATCAACAACGAGCGACCGATATTGAAATCATCCACTTCATGCACGAGGTCGAAAGCACGTTTTCGCAGTTGTATTGCAACTTGGTTTCTGGCACCGCGCGTGCAGAGGGTGAACAAGAATGGAGAGAGAACGACCTCGCCTTCCTCAAGGGCAGAAACAGCCAAATCAAAAATTTGTTGCCTCTCGGCGGCTGATAGAAGTGCATGCGGCAAGGACTGGGCGAGGTGAACGAGAACAATCGGATGATGGACTCGGTCGGCAAGATGCATGAGATCCAAAAGAGGTTCCCACGCATCCAGACAAGACTGGACTTGCTTCAAGTATCTGCCAACTGGTGCTGGTGACCGATAAAACAACTCAAGGTGTTGGCCGATTATCTCAAGTCCTCGGATGTCACCGCGATTACCGAGCACACCCAGCGCTTGATTGACTCGAGCATATTCGCCACTGGCGCTAGCCATTTCGAGAATATCTACAGCCTCGTCGCAAAACATCACTCCCCGCGCCACTAACAACGACGGAACTTGATCTTCCATTCCTTCTTCAGGCCAAATGGACTTTTCTAGATTTAGGCTCTGTCCAACCCGACTGAGACTTTCGGTGACTGCGCCGATGAGATGATCGTACCGTAGGCGCGAAATCCCGGGAAGTCGTACGTCATCCATCCACCTGACAAATATCCCGCTCTCCCGAGTAATCACGCGGTCAAGCGGAAGCAACGCAACTGTACCCAATATCGCTGATGGTTCGCAACCGACCGGGAGACCCTTGGGAATGCCCGGGAAGTCACAAAGTGAACGCAAACTCGCGATCAGACGCTCTACGGGGAGATGAGGCAAGCCACATGAGTGAAGAACGTTTTCCAACGCATCCAACCGAATACTGCCATAGTGATCTTTGATGTCGAGCAGTCCGACGGTCATGCGATGTCGACGCCATTCAGATTGCATGATTCGCAGGCGCTCCTGCTCCTGGCGCCACGACTTCACTTGCCAATGCCGTGAGTCGATCTCGTGGACACGCGCATGTAGTACATTTCTTGAGAGGCTTCTGTCCGCTGATCGCACGCCTCCTGCTTGACTTCGGTAGATAGCCTCAGTCGGTGGATCAAAAGCAACGATGCGCCGGCTGCCTCCGTTGATCTTCGGGTAGTCGATCGTGGATGGGCATCCCCAGATCCTTCCCTCCTTGACCCGTTGCCTCGCCGCTTCCGCGAGGAGATCGGGCCGGTAGAAACAATCCTCACGGCCCAGAGGATCCGGAAGATCCATGTCGCGATACCAGGGCTTCGCCGACTTGAGCGAGGCTTCAACGTCCTCATCGGACAAGTGCAAGACTGGCAGCTGCTTCATAGACTCTAAACTACACTCGCGTTACTAGATTTCGCCTGTGATTTTGTCGACACTGCAATCAAAGGTGCCTGCGCGAAGTAGCACCAAAATTCACACAGCCGAGTGCCATCCAGACAAGGGGCACTAGCGGAGCTTCGGAAATTAGGGGGGAGTGATGTGGTTGAGGAGGTTCCAGTTGGGTTTCCCGGCGTATAGGAGTGAGCGGATTCGGTAGTTGGCGAAGTCAGTTCATCCGAGGCCGACGCGTTTGACGCGTTTGATGAGGTTGTTGATGGCTTCGGTTGCTGCGTTGGTGGCTTGGCTGTGGTGCCAGTTTCCGATTTGGGTGCGCCAGCGCCATAGGGTGCGGCCGAGCCGGTTGATCTCTGGGGGCAGGTAGGGGTCTTGGAGTTCGTCGGCGAGTTGGTTGACCGTTTGCGGTCCGGCTTTGGGGTCTGGGGTGTTGTAGAGACCTCGAACAGTTTCTTTGGCGTGCCAGGCGTTGCGGACCTCGCTGTGGGGGTCGCCTGCTTGGAGCAGGCCCAACAGTTTCGTCTCTCCTGACTCGCTGACACGTTCGTGGGCTGCGAGCAGCAGTTTGCGTGCCCCATATAGGGGGTCGTGTTTGTGCCCGCGGCGGCCCAGCGTCTGGTTTCGGGCTCGGCGGCGCACCTCGTCGAGGGCTCTGTTGGCGAGCTGCACGACATGGAACGGGTCAGCGACCTGTCCGGCGGCAGGCACCGCAGCGTCAAACGCGGCCCGATAGGGGCCGGACAGGTCCAGCACCGCCCAGTCGACGCCGTCAAGCCACCGTTGAGGTCTGCTGAGCAGCCATTTCGTTGGAGCTTTGGCGCCACGGCCTGGCACTATGTCCAAAAGCTGACCCGATCCGACATCGACGATCGAAGCGCACCAAGCCTTTGTGTGCCAGCGGCCCCGCCGCACGAACAGAGTCTCGTCAAGACCCAACGCGTTCACCTCAGAGATCCTCGCGCTGTCAGCATCCAACAGCGCCTGGCCCCAACGACGAACCGACGCGTTGACAGTGTGCCAGTCACACCCCAACTCCAAAGCAACATCTCCCACCGCGCGGCCGCGGCCGGCTTGGCGCGTCGCCCACCGGCCGGCACGGGTTGTCAACAACGCCCGCCGCGGCGCGATCCAAACGTTCTGCTCGGTGACCGATCCCGCCGAACAGCCTGACGTCGAGCACACCCAGCGACGTTTGTGCCACACCAACCGCACCGGCCGACCGAACGCAGGCAAGTCCACCAACTCCGCCGCCCGGCTTCCCTTGGACCACAACAACACGCCGCAACCGCCACAACAAGGCCTCCGCGCCTCGCTGCGCACATGCACCCGCAGCGGCTCACCAGTCTCGTCGTCGACGCCGAGCACCTCGACCTCTCCGAGTCCCACCAACAACTCGCACATACGTCTAGGGTCAGTGTCCACAGGGGACCTCCAGGTTCGGCAGCCATCAACAGCGCCGATTCTGGAGGATCCCCCACATTCAACCGCGGATACCCACCACCCCTACTCCCCCCTCATTTCCGAAGAGCCGCACTAGCTGCGCGTAGACCTCACTCATCGGTAGTCGAGACCTCGCGGTCGATTAGCGGGCGCGGGGGAGGTTGAGGTGGCGTTCGGCGATGTTGTTGCGGTTTATCTCGGTGGTGCCGCCCTGGAAAGTTTGCGGGACGGAGTGGCGGACATCGTGATCGATCCATCCCTCGGCTGCCGCGCCCGGCTCGTTCAGGCCGAGCAGGCCTTCGGGTCCGGCAGCGGCCTGGGCCCAGCGTGAGTGGCGTTGATACGCCTCGGTCGCAAAGACTTTGGCAATCGAACCCTGCATGCCGCTCGGCTCGCCGATCGCCGCGGTCCAGGCCGTGCGCTGAGTCAGCAACTCTGCAACCTGTGCGTCTATCGCCACTTGCGCCATGCGTTCACGGTGCACCGGATCGGCGATCACACCCGACGCCTCGGCCCACTTGCTGAAGCGCCGCAGCAGAGGTGTGAGAGCGCCGGTGTTGGCCATGCCGCGTTCGAAGCCGAACATGATCGACACAACCCGCCAACCCTCGTTCGCCTCGCCGACCACCCATTCATCGCCCACGCGAACATCGTCGTAGAAGGTGGCGTTAGACCGCTCCGTGCTCATCGTGTGAATCGGATCAATGGTGATACCGGGCGTGTCCATCGGGATTATGAAGACGGTGAACCCGCCGTACCGGCCGGCGTTCGAATCGGTGCGGGTCAACAGGAACACCCAATCGGACACCTGCGCCATGGTGGTCCACATCTTGGAACCGTTGATCACCCATTCGTCGCCGTCACGAACGGCCCTGGTAGTGATTGCCGGCAGGTCGCTACCACCGTCGGGTTCAGTCAACCCGAAACAGACGAACTCCTCCCCCGCCAACAGGGCTGCTGTCACCCTCTGGTTTTGAGCCGCGGTGCCCGCCTCGTTGAGCACACCCGCAATCACCAGCGCCATACCCACCGAATCGAAAGGCGCTCCCGCTTTTTCGGCTTCACTCGAGAGCATCCACATCACCATCGGATCCTGCCCCTCCCCCGGCATCGCCTTCCCGAGAAGACCGGCATCGCCGAGAGCCTTGGCGAGTTCGACGCAATGGTTGGCACCTGTGCGATGAGCCCGTTCAATCACCTCGTCGTCGATGTGGGCGCGGATGCAGGCGCGGATCTCGCTTCGGAGTGCCTCGTGATGGTCAGTCAGTCGAAAGTCCATGTCAGCGGCCCGCGGTTGGGGCGGCCCGACCCCAAAGGAGATCAGCGAGTCGCCGCCTCTGGAGCGACGGATCTCCGATGATGTTGGCCCAGCCTCGAGCTCGTCGGAAATACAGCTGAATGTCGTATTCCAGCGAGAATCCGTAGCCTCCGTGGTAGTGGAGGCTGCGGTCGGTGCTGACCGCAGCGGCGTCGGCCGCGTGGAGCAGCGCCATCGCTGCCAACGGCGCGAACTCGGTGACGATCCCCTCGTCCATGTCGATCACTCCGACGCCGTCGACGAGTCCCACATCAAACGCCCACGCGGCCTTGTGAGCGAGAAAGCGACCGCCGTCAACCAGAGCCGGCAGATCGGCCAGTCCGTGCTGGATCGACTGAAACGACCCGATGGGCCGACCGAACTGGTGCCGTTCGAGCACATAGTCGACGCCCATCCGCATGGCTCGCTCAGCGATCCCGACCAGCGCCGCGGCTGTGAGGACCCGCCACAAGTCGAGGTGCCGCTCAAGGTCCGCCGCCTCACCGAGCACGACCCGTTGACCACCGCGAGCCGAGCGGTCGGCCAGTGGGGCGGAGCCGTGATTGTGCGGCGAGACCATCGGTGCCGATGACTGGACCGCTACGAGTTCGTCGCCGTCGACCCCCACGACAACACCTGCGATAGCACCGCCGGGCACCAGCCTCCAGATCCCTTCTGCATCGGCTGGACGAAGCGCGATCGCGGCAATCTGGTCACCGCTCACGATTTCTGGGGCCGGATGGGCACGCGACGCAACCCAGTGCTCGACCAGCGGGACCGGAGCGATTGACTCGCCCAGCGTCTCCGCCACAACCACAAGGTCGCTGAGAGTCGCTCCCCCGCCACCTGCGTGAGGCGGGACCGCCATTCCCGGTGCCTCCAGAGTCCTGAGCTTCTGCCAGAGTTGCGACGAGTAGCCGAGGGGCTCCGCGCCTCGTACGACATCGATCGGGCTTTCGGCGGCGAAGAACGCTCCGAACGCATCCGCGACCGCTTCTTGATCAACCGACAGTGAGAAGTCGAGCGCCACTGCGACCTCCCCAGCCTTCGGCCCCCCCACAGGATAGCTTCGCTCCGTTCACTGCCAATCACGGCCGGTAACCCAGTCCGGCCAAGCGATCGACACTGGGCGCCTCCGGCTCACGATTCGCGGTCCCGCATCACGATCTCCGGCCCCGCTCGGCAAGTCCCCCCTTTCCTGAATCTGAAACGTCTGAGCTCGCTCCGGCTGTTGGTTGCTATAGCTCAGGGCGGTCGGGGGTATTGTCGGGGGCTGGAGGCAGCGATGAAGCTCGGGTACGCATCGATGAACACGCCCGCAGACGTCCGTCCGGACCGGCTCGCCCGAGCTCTTGAGGAGCGCGGATATGACTCACTGTTCGTGGGCGAACACAGCCACATCCCGACCTCACGACGCACTCCCTACCCCGCGGGCGGTGAACTCCCTGACAGCTACCTACGGATGATGGACCCGTTCGTGAGCCTCACCCTTGCCGCGAGCGCCACTACCACCTTGACCATCGGCACCGGAGTCGCCCTGCCCCTGGAACGCGATCTGCTTGCACTGGCCAAAACCGTGGCAACGCTCGACTTGCTGTCTTCGGGCCGTCTGGAGTTCGGCGTGGGAGTCGGCTGGAACGCCGAGGAGCTCGCAAATCACCGACCCGACATTCCTTGGGCCATGCGTTATCGGGCGCTGGAAGAATGCACCGAAGCGCTCCGTCGTCTATGGATCAACGCCGAATCCGAACACCACGGCCCCTACTTCGACTTCGACTCCTCCTGGAGCTTCCCGAAACCGCACCGGAAGCCGCACCCGCCGGTGTTGTGCGGAACCGCGGGTCGGGTCGGCAGCCGGCACGCGGCGCGTTGGGCTGACGGCTGGATGCCAACCGACATCGGGTTGGGGCCAATTGAAGGGGGCATGCTCGACAAGAAGGTCCGTTTGTTTCGCGAGGCCGCAGAGCAGGCAAGCCGCCCGCATCTACCGATCACCATGGTCGCTTTCGGCAACCCGACACTGGCGACTCTGGCTCACTACCGCGATCTCGCTATCGAACGTGTGGTTCTTGGGACCGCCCGCGCCGACTGGGACGACCCTTCAACCACGATGGCCTTCATCGACCACTACGCAGCGTTGATTCCCGACCTCGCGTGAATTCAAGCCCCAGGGCTCGCGGCTAATCCGTCGAAAATGTTTGCGGGACGGGTGCGGGCGTACTCGTCGACAATCGGACTCAACTGATCGGGGCTGGTGCCATGCATGATCACCCCGTCG
The DNA here is from genome assembly GCA_028819005.1 of Acidimicrobiaceae bacterium. Classification (GTDB taxonomy): domain Bacteria; phylum Actinomycetota; class Acidimicrobiia; order Acidimicrobiales; family Aldehydirespiratoraceae; genus VXYK01. The sequence continues at coordinate 97,999 of JAPPMP010000032.1, read as the reverse complement.
CAGCCGAGATCAAACTGTCCGCGGATCTTTTCGACACATTGGGCGGGACTGCCAGTCGCAGCCGGCGCGATCCACTCCTGTGGGATCAACTCGGCAATGTGCTCGAGTTGTTCGGTTGTGGCCGCCTCGTCGATCCCGATTCGGGCCTCAGCCTGTTCACGCATCCATTCGCCGTAGTGACGACTGTCGGCCACGAGTCCTTGTACGCCCAACCAAGAACCCAGCTCGGCGGGACGCCATGGATCCGAATGCACGGGCGCCAAGCCTGCGAAGATCGGCGGTATCGCTATCAGGGCCTTGTTGATCAACACCGCAACCGGGTTCAGATCTGATGCGTGGGATTCGAGACCCGGCCTCTGAGCCTCTAGCGGAACACTGCCTCCTCCGGCGAAGTGATCCATCACAGAAGGCAGATCTTCCTCGCAACTTGCTGCGATCTCGGCGCGCGCCCGGGCCAGCACTTCCGGGTCGTTGCTGTTCTTCCAGGGAACCAGATCCTCAATCAGCTTGAACAGTCTCTCCCGCTCGGCCTCCTGTCTTCTTCAGTCGGAAACTTGTCCGGCAGAAACTTGTCCGGCCACGCCGAAGGGTCGTCCACCAGCTTGAAGTTTGTCTAAAGCGCTTTCCCGTTCCTTACGCCACCCGCCGCAAGAGCTTTCTGTTGAGATCCCCAGTTGATTCCATTGATGAAATCATGTCGCCTGCGACATCGGAGAGTCTTGCAAGATCAGTCCGGGGGATCGCTGCCTGATCCTCAAAGACGATGATCGACTCGAATTCAAGCCTATGGCGGTGGAAGTGCCCAAGCATGATCGTCGTCAACCGTGCCTTGTCCCGGTTGGGCACACCGTACACGAACAAAGGGTCGCCTCCCTTTCCGTCGATCCGGTAGTCCACCGGGTATGCGTCCGAGTTCGGTACCTCGGGTAGATGATCGCGTTCGATTTTGCTCTCATCCACAAGTCCCTGAAGACACTCGGTCAGGTCGTCGTAGAACGTCGAACCCACATTCGAACGGGACAGCAAAGTCAGGTCGTAGATCCTCGTCAATGCCTGACCGAACGCGAAAATCGCCTCTGGGAGCTTCTCGACGGAAGTGTCCATGCAGAACACTCCATCGTTGTGCTCAACCCAACTCTCACTGACAATTCGTTCTAGGAGCATCCCGCGGGTCCCGTCCAAGAACGAATCGACATCGTGCTCGTAGCTGATGTGCATCAACGTATGGCCGTGGTCGGACAGGCGCAGTCCTCCCGCAGGCGCCTCCGACAGGTGAAAGGGGTAACCGTCTCCGTCGGGGAACACAAAAGGTGTTCGCAACATGAGTTCGTCATCCGAACGCTGATCGACCACGATGTCTTCACAGAGGCGCTCGCACAGCAGTTCCTTCAGAGCCGCACGGTCAATCGTCATACCGATAGCCTCAGCTCCTCGTGTTGCGGGGTGCTGAGCCCCCGACGTTGAAATCGTCGAGTAAACATGCCAGCGCACCATCGAGAGTCTGAAGCCGATCTGTCTCGTCGGCTTCCGATTCGGGTTTCCTGCCCTCCGCAATGGCCTCAGCCGTCGCTCGGTGGATGTGCGGGCGATAGACAACCTCACCGTGACGGTGGCTCGGCCCGTTGTAGCGCGCAAGCGTCAGGCGACGACCGCCTTGAGGGATATACACAATCCCACAAGAAAAATCGCATTCGTCAAGCAAGTTCTGACGCTGGTAAACCGAGAAGTGGGACAGGTGTTCACCTTGGCCGCGCACTTGGAAGTTGCGCTGTTGATGCCCCGGTTTGTCCAACCAGCGCGCACCCGGGTTCGTCACGCGTTTGGGCATCTGCTGCAGGGCATCGAGTTCTTGATCGCTGAAGAGCTTGCTACTCATTCCGAATCCTCTCGCGCCAGTCTAGATGCCCTGTCGGACATTGCTCAGGCTCATCGCCGTTGGGACGACTGAGACGCTCGCTTTACCCAGGCGGCTCGGCAAGCCCGCGGTAGGTCGCGCAGTCGAGGACCCCGTTTGTGTTCGGCGGGGCTGGGTTCGTGCTCCCGATCGGTGAAAGGATCGTAGAGATAGCGGACGTCGGTCGTGATGGCCCGCGGTGACTGCTCGCGCACGCTTCCCCCATTCCACACACGATCCCGAAAGCCACTCGGACAACGACCGAATGGGCGGCGACTGAACAACGGCCGCTTCTGCCATAGCACGGCATTGCAACTGTCCCCAAGTTGGTCTAGTCTGACTAGATCAACTAAGGGGAAGTGATGGGCGAAACCGTCGTAAACGTGTACGAGGCGAAGACAAGCCTCTCCAAGCTGCTTGAACGCGTAGAGAAGGGCGATGAGATCGTGCTCGGACGAGCCGGCCGTCCCATTGCACGCCTCATCGCCTACCACCCGCACGGGGAACCGCGGGTGCCCGGCCGACTCGCCGGCAAGATCGACATGAAACCGGACTTCAAAGACACCCCCGAATGGCTGCTCGATGAGTTCGAGGCGGATGTGTGAACCTGCTCCTCGATACATGCACACTGCTGTGGTGGACCGGCGGCAACCAACTGTCTCCCATTTCCGTCGACGCGATCGCCGATCCCAACAACCGCGTTTGGGTCAGCGCTGCCACGATCTGGGAGATAAGCATCAAGCAGTCAATCGGAAAGCTGGAAGTACGCGGGGACCTCGATGCGGCCATCGACGAGGACTTCGAGCACCTCCCGATCACCGCTGCCCACGGCCGCCTCGCTGGGCGACTCCCCCTCCATCACCGCGACCCATTCGACAGGATGCTAATCGCGCAGGCGCAACTGCAAGGTTTCACACTCGCAACCCGTGACCACAACATCAGAAAATACGCCACCACGATCCTTCTCTCCTGAACCCCATCACCGCACCGACGCGTGACCGCGGAATCAGGCCTCGTTGGGTGGGCGGAGGTCGATGGTGAGGGTGAGGATCCCCTCGTTCAAGGAGGCTTCGGCGTCTCCGATTATGGCGAAATCCTGATAGTCGGCCTGGGCTTGGGCGAGGAAGAGCCGGCGCTCCTCACCGCCGACGGGGGGAAGATTGCGTTTTTTCACGGCTTCGGCACGGTCGCGGAAGCGCTCCAGCATTGCGTCGAGGTCGAGTCCTTCTGCCATGTTCCAACCGTAGCCCCAAGTGCAAAGGCGAAACTAGCCCGATCAACAGACCCCTGGGTTGAACCGGTCGCTCCCGTTCGGATCAAGCGTTCGCGTCGTCCGGGTCGACATGGTGGACAATCGCCCGCTGATCAGCGAACCGTTTCGTGGCGACCCGCAACCGCCGCGAGGGGATCGTGTGCCACCAATAGGCAACAAGCGCGACCGTCATCACAGCAGCGATAGCAATCAGAATTCGTCTTGCCCGATCGATCCCAGCTTGGTTCTTGTCGAAATCGACGTCCTCTGCGTCCTCGACTTCGGATTCAGCTTGGGCCACAGGGGTTATCGTCGGCCTGTCGTCTTCAGCTTGAGCTGCCGCAACTCCACCGGACCAGAAACTACCGATCACCACCAACGCAGCCGCTGCGCGGACCCAGTTCATTGACCAGACGGTATCGGTTTCGCAGGCCCTGTCGCGCGCCGGCCCAGCGGGGCGAGGGCTCGGGTCAGGTCCGCAATGAGATCGTCGGCGTGTTCGAGACCGCACGAGATGCGAATGGTCCCCTCTTCGATGCCGGCAGCAGCGAGTTCGGTGGGCAACAGGCCGACATGGGTGGTCGACGCCGGGTGGGTCACCAGAGTCTCGGGTCCACCCAGAGAGGTGGCGCGCTGAACCAGTTGCAGGCGATCGATGAACCCAACGGCCGCTTCGAGGCCCCCGGCGAGGTCGAAGGTGACAAGTCCACCGGGCAGATCAAGCTGTCGCTGTGCCAGCTCGAACTGCGGATGCGATTCCAAGCCCGGGTAGAACACCGCCTTGACCGCCGGGTGGGATTCCAACATCTGTGCCAACGCCAGCGCCGTGTCAGCCTGCTGCCTGACACGAATGGGCAGGGTCCGAATCCCTCGCAAACCGTTCAGCGCATCGAACGGCGACGCCACTGCGCCGTGGAGGATCGCAAACCCTCGGATCCAGGCGATCAGATCATCACTTCCCGACACCACGCCGAGGATCGCGTCATTGTGACCGGCGATGGCCTTGGTCGCGGAGTGGACGACCAGGTCCACCCCGTATCCCAAGGGCCGCTGGGCGATGGGCGTCGCAAGCGTCGAATCGACGACTGTGACCGGTCCCTTGATCGCCCCGAACGACTCCAGATCAACCAGCGCCAGCTTCGGATTGGCCGGCGATTCTGCTATCACCAGCGTTGTCTTGCCGGGGATCACCGCGGCTTGGAACGCTTCAGAGTCCGCTCCGTCGACGAAAGTGGCGTCGATTCCGAAACGGGGACACACCGCCTGCAGGAACAACTGCGTATGCGAATAGATCTGCGACTGGGCGACAACGTGATCCCCCGCAGAACACAACGCCAACACCACCGAGCTCACCGCCCCCATACCCGAGGCGAACGCTCTCGACGCCTCAGCCCCCTCGAGTTCGGCCATTGCGTGCTCGAAATCCGACACTGTCGGGTTGGAGTTGCGTCCGTAGAACTTCGGTTCGGTGACATCGCCGGCATATTGACGGGCCGCCTCGAAGCTGTCAGCCACGTACGCTGCGCTTCCCCACAGCACCGGGGCGAGAGCGGTGTCGTTGTGGAGTCGGCCGGCCCTCACCGCAACCGTGCGAGCGTCGTAGTAATCACGCAAAGAAGACCGCGCAAGCAGACCGTCGGCGCAGTCTGACGTCTCGGGTTCAGCGGTCGGTTGCTGCGTCACAGGTTCGCTTCGGTTTCGGCGACGGCTTCGTGAATCAACGGCCCCAGAAGCGAGGATTCCAGCAGAAAACCGTCGTGTCCCTGCGGGCTGTCGAGAATGTGGTGCTCGCAACTTCCCCCGGCGGCTGTCACCTGATCGTGGATCTCGGTCTGCTGATACAGCGGATAGAGAGTGTCCGAGGTGATCGAAGCGGTGAACACTGGGCACGACAGGCGAGAAAACGCCGCTCCGATGCCCCCGCGGCCGCGGCCGATGTCATGCAGGTCCATTGCTTTGCTCAGGACCAGGAAGGCATTGGCATCGAACCGACGCACCAGTTTCTGGCCGTGATGGTCGAGATAGGACTCCACCTGATAACGCCCCCAGTGATCGAATTCACGGCGCTGATCGACATGCTGACGGCCGAAGCGCTGATCGAATACCTCGGTCGTCCGGTAGGTGATCTGTGAAATCTCACGGGCAAGGGCCAAACCCGCCCACGGCCCCTTCCCGGGCGGGGCGTCGTAGTAGTCGCCGTTGTTGAACAGGGGATCGTTGACGATCGCCAGCCGCTCAACAGCACTCCAAGCGATCTGTTGAGGGCTCGCCGCGGCACAAGTCGCGAGCGGCATCAGCAGGCGAACCCGGTCTCCGAACATCACGCCCCACTCGAGGACCTGCATCCCACCCAGCGAACCCCCGACGACGGCGAGCCACTGGCCGATACCCAGCCGGTCAGCGAGACGCCGCTGAGTGCGGACGACGTCGCGGATCGTGACTTGAGGAAACCGCGAGCCGTAGGGCCGATCTTCGCCCGGGATGTCGCTCGAGGGCCCGGTGCTCCCCTGACATCCCCCGAGAACATTCGCGCAGACCACGAACCAGCGATTCGTGTCGAGCGCTTTGTCCGGTCCGATGAACTCGTCCCACCAGCCGTCACCTGAGTGGCCGGCAGACATCGGTCCGGCCGCGTGGGAGTCACCGGTCAAGGCGTGGCACACAAGAACCGCGTTTGAACCGTCCGCATTGAGCTCGCCCCACGTCTCATAGGCCAGGGTGACCTCCTCTAGCAGGCCTCCGCCCTCCAGGGCGAACGGACGCCCCTCGGTGACAGTCATGAACTGCCGCTCACCCACGGGATCTCCGGGACGCCACGCACCGGACGCTGGGAGTCCCGCCGCGAAGCGTTCAGCGGGGTCGTAGCGAAGTGGGCGGTGTTCGGGGTCGTGCACAATTGATCTCGGGTCGGGTACTTTCCGCTGCCCCTAGGCGACCGGTTTTTGCCGGACACTTTGTTGCGACGGTTTAAGCCGAAGCCACATTCCCGCCGGAGCGGGTGGGGCACCTTGGGCATCCGATCCCAGGTTGCCGGAAACGAACCGTGCAACCGGGGCCGCACTGCTCGAATCGCTCTTAATGTTGGCGCCCACTCTACCGGCGCGCGTTGCATTCCGCTCTTGTTCGCTGCGCTCCTCCCCCGCTCTTGCTCGCTGCGCCCACCGGGCCGCTCGGGCCACGGGCGGGCCGCTCGGGCCACGGGCGGGCCGTCAACCGGTTTGTTGCCTGGCCGAATCAGGCAGCGGTGGGATCCCAGCCGGCCAGATCAGCGAGCCGCTCGTCGTTGGAGAACATCTCGGTCAACGGTGATACGACGTCAATCCGCTTCTGGAGCCGCTTGATCTCCAACTCTTCGTCCCAAACCGACAGGGTGACGACCAGGCCCGTCTCACCGGCACGGGCGGTGCGGCCGGCCCGGTGCAGATAGGTCTTGTGGTCACTGGGAGGGTCGTAGTGAACAACGATGTCAATATCGTCGACATGGATCCCTCGAGCCGCCACATCGGTGGCGACCAGGGCCCGGAGTTTCCCGTTGGCGAAATCGCGCAGCGACTTCTCCCTGTTGCTCTGCCGCAGATCCCCGTGAATCGCAGCCGCCTTGACGCCGATCTGCACGAGGTCGCGGGCGAGACGATCAGCCATCACCTTGGTGCTTGTGAACATGATCGTGCGGTCGGCTGAGCGGGCAATCGCGGCCGCCACCTTCGATTTGTCCATCTTGTGGACCGCAATGAAGCGATGCGTCATCTCCTTCGCGGTTATTTCTTTCTCCGCGACCTCGTGCATCACCGGATCGTGTTGATACCGGCGAATCAAGGAGTTGACCACACCATCGAGCGTGGCCGAGAACAGCAGCGTCTGACGGTTGGAGCGCACGTTGCGCAGAATCCACTCAACCTGGGGAAGGAACCCCATGTCCGCCATTCGATCCGCCTCATCAACCACGACATGGGCCACGTCTTCAACAGAGACTGCCTGGCGTTCGATCAGGTCGATCATGCGCCCGGGCGTGGCAACAACCAGGTCGACCCCCGATTTCAGCTTCTCGATCTGCTTCTCCATCGAGGCGCCGCCATAGACGGCCAGCACCTTCCGGTTCACGGCTCGCGCCGGTGCTGCGAGTTCGTCTCTAACCTGACTGGCCAGTTCCCGAGTAGGCACCAGCACGAGTCCCGTCGGGAACTTGGGGCGTGCACGTTTCATGCGCTGGAGCACCGGAAGCCCGAATGCGAGGGTCTTGCCCGATCCCGTCTTGGCCTTGCCGCAGACGTCGAGCCCTTCGAGTGCGTCGGGGATGGTGAGTTCTTGCACCGGGAACGGAGAGTGAATTCCTCGCGCGGTAAGCACTCCGACGATTTCGTGGCGCAAGCCCAAGTCCGCGAACGAGGAAGTGACGGATTTCAGCATTGCGTACTCAAGCGTATCGGGACAACTCTCGGACCCGCCCGTCGACAACCTCGACGCCCTCCGCGCGCAACCGCTCGGCCTGTTCGGTTTCACAGTGCGGTGCTAAGCGGCCGGTGGTTGTCACGACTCGCCACCAGCAGAGTCCCGCGTCGGACAGGCGGCTCAACAAAGAGCCCACTGCTCTGGCTGCACCCGGATGACCTGCCTCGGCCGCAACTTCGCCATAGGTGACCACCTCGCCCTCGCCGAGCTGGTCCAGCACGGCTGCCACATCGACCTCGAAGCTGGTCCAACCCGAGCGATCGCTCACATTCGACCTCTCAGGAATCAACCTGCTGCCCGTCAGCGTCGTCGAATTCGCCTGTCTGGCTCATCTCGGTCACGGCCTCGGTTTCCGGGCGGCGCCCGCGCAGCAGCAACCAGCCGCCGGCAATCGCAATGCCGATGACGCTCATCCAGATGTTGACGCGAACCCCGGCAATCTCGGTGGCGTGATCGACCCGGACCGTCTCCAGCCAGAGGCGAACAGTCAGGTAGCCGAGTGCGTATACAGCCAACAGCGCTCCGGCGCGGAGTTTCTTGGCCTTGTCGACCCAGATCAACAAAAGGACCAACCCGAAGTTCCACAATGACTCGTATAGGAATGTCGGGTGGAATGTCTCGACGCCGCTGTAGCCGCGCGCCGCTGCGTGCCGCTCGTCGATCTCAAGAGCCCATGGGAGATCGCTGGGACCGCCGAACAGCTCTTGGTTGAACCAGTTCCCCCAACGCCCGATCGCTTGGGCCAACGGCAGGCCCGGGACGATGGCGTCCACCATGTTGGGCCTGTCCCAGGATCGGCGATGGATGATCCAGACCCCGACCAGAACACCGGCCGCCATACCCCCCGGGACCCCGAGACCTCCCTCCCAGAGCTTGAACGGCGTCGCCCAGCCCTCGTCGAACCTCCAATCGGTGAGCACGTGGTAGACCCGCGAACCGATGAGTCCCGCTGGCACACACCACATGGCCAGCGAAGTGACGTCGTCACGGTCGCCGCCGCGTGCGACCCAACGCTTCTGAGAGAGCCATACCGCGGCGATCACTCCGAGCGCAATCATCAACCCGTAGGCGCGAATCGACAACGGACCAAGTTCCAGATAGCTCTGGGACGGACTGGGGATCGAAGCCACAAACATCTTGGGCGTAGCCTATTGCCGCCTGTTGCAGCTATTGCGTCAGCAGTCGGGTTCTCGCCGCCTGCAGGTCGGCGGACCCGGCCGTAACCGCAGCCAGCATTCCGGGGACCCGTGCCAGCCGGTTCGCCGAGAAAACCCGGGCCAGAACAGCTCGGTCCGCAGCCGCATCGTCTCCCGTTTCGGAATCGGCAATCCGAGAAGCTGCGACTGCGCCGTCGGCCAGGACCTGACCGGCCGTGGTGACCGCGAGCATCTCCAGGTAGGCAGTCGCCCCGGCCAGAGCATCCGCCAGATCAGCACTGCGGCGCTCAAGCAGCCACTCGGTCGCGGCCACAGTCGCAGAATGCGCGGCTTCGAGATGCTCGGCCACCATCTTCAAAGCCGGGAGCTCGGCCGCCGATTCAACCGTCTTCGCGATTGAACCCAACAGATCCGAAACAACTTCTCCGCCTCGCATGGGCAACTTTCGACCAACCAGGTCGAGCGCCTGAATACCGTTGGCGCCCTCATAGATAGGAGCGATCCGGGCATCGCGAAAGTGCTGGGCCGCGCCGGTTTCTTCGATGTAACCCATGCCTCCATGGATCTGGATCCCCACACTGGTGAGTTCACAGCCAAGATCGGTGCACCAGGCCTTCGACAGCGGCGTCAGTATCGCGGCGCGCTCTTCGCCTTTCGTGCGGGCCGCTTCATCCGGGCCTCTCGCGGCCCAGTCGAGAGCTTCAGCGTTGCGATAACAGAGACCTCGCATCGCCGCAATGCCCGAGCGCATGTCCAGGAGCATTCGCTGAACGTCCGGATGCTCGATGATCGGCGAGGACTCACCTGCAAGAGCCCCCGGGGCCCGGCCCTGGCGACGTTGCAATGCGTGGTCCAAGGCCTGCTGATAAGCGCGTTCGGCGAGGGCCACACCTTCCAGGCCGACTGACAATCGGGCGTTGTTCATCATCGTGAACATGGCCGCCATGCCGGCGTTCTCCGCTCCGACCATGTAGCCGACCGCTCCGCCGTTGTCGCCATACGCCATCACACATGTCGGACTCGCGTGTATGCCCAGCTTGTGCTCAATGGACACGCAATGAACGTCGTTGCGCTCGCCGAGCGAACCGTCGTCGTCGACTAGGAACTTCGGGACGATGAACAAGCTGATGCCGCGCGTGCCCGCAGGTGCGCCCGGGGTGCGAGCGAGCACCATGTGAATGATGTTGTCCGCCATGTCATGCTCACCCCAGGTAATGAAGATCTTCTGGCCGGTAATCCTCCAGCTGCCGTCTGCGTTGGGTTCAGCCCTCGAAGTCAACGCGCCGACGTCGGATCCCGCCTGGGGCTCGGTCAGGTTCATGGTGCCAGACCACTCCCCGGTCACCATCTTCGCCAAGTAGATCTCCTTCTGCTCCTCGGAGCCATGATTGAGCAGAGCGTCGATGGCCGCCTGGGTCAGGATCGAGCACAGCGAATAACCCATATTGGCCGAAGCGAGCATCTCTTGAACGGCAAGTCCCAACAGCCAAGGAAACCCGCCACCGCCGTGCTCGGCGGGCATCCCGACCCCGTTCCAACCAGCAGCCACATGTTGCCGGTAGGCCTCGGCCAAGCCCGGAGCGGCAGTCACCGAGCCGTCGTCGTTGCGTTTGGAGCCGATCGTGTCGCCGTCGCGGTTGGTTGGCGCCACTACCTGCTCGAAGAAGCGGGCCGCCTCATCCAACAATCCGTCAACCAACTCGGGATCCGCGTGCTCGAAACCCTCGAGGCGACCAAGCTCGTCCAGATCTGCGACGCGCCGAAGCGTGAAACGGATTTCGTCAAGAGGCGCCTTGTATTCCATCATCCGTCGAGCGTACCCGGCGCCACCATCGAGACTTGTCGTCGTCGGTGCGTTCAAGCGGAATTCCAAACCGAATCGCCAGCAGTGAATTGACCTCGGCGCCGACCAGCAGACCCATAGCCATCAGGTACAGCCAGAACAGCAGACTCAAAGCGCCGCCAAGAAACCCGAACACGACATTGGCCCCGGAAGAAACGATGTTGAGGTAAGTGCTGAACCCGACCGAAACTACCGACCACCAAACCGAGGCCAGCAAAGCCCCCGGATACTCTATTCTCCACGGAGCGCGGTGATTGGGAGCGACGTGGTAGACGGTCGCGGCCCACCCCGTCATAACCAAGAACACGACCGGCCATCTCAGCCAGCTCCAGACCGTCACGTAGTGGGCGTCAACTCCGAGAGTCTCGCTCAGCCGCTCGCCCTCACCGAACAGCGGCCCGACCACCAGGGCCACCATCACCACTGCCGCCGCGATGACCGACGTCAGAGTTATCCCGAAGCCGACGAGTCGGGTCGAGAACCAACCTCGCGCTTGTTCATGGTCGTATGCGATATCGAGCGCCCGGACAACCGCGATGAATCCACGCGTCGCCGCATAAATCGCCAGAACCGCGCCGATCGTCAACGCTCCGGCGCTGCTGCTCTCAAATAGGTCGTTGACCGTCGACTCAAGTGTGTTGTCACCGCCAAAAATCCTGACCATCTGCTCGACGAGCCAGTCTTCGGCTTCCTGAGCAGCGCTCTGGCCAATGACCGCATCCACCGATCCGAGCAGCGCCGCCAACATGATCATCGTCGGAAAAAAGCTCAACAGCGCAAAGAAGGCGATCTCAGCCGACAGTCCGCCGACACGATCGCGAGAAATCTGGTCGATGAGCTCCCGGGCCACCTCAATGGGCGAGCTGAGCGCCTGTCGTGCATACTGCCGTACCCCGAAGTGCATTGCCTCGAGGCTACGCGCTGTGATGGAACTCGCATGAACGACGCCAGACGCTGTGGCCTCCAAATTAGGTCAGCGGGCAGCAAGCTGACAGAATGGCCAACACAAGAATGATCAACTTCGGCCGGCCGAGCCGCCAGTGAGACAGGAGACGCAAATGGGCCGTTGGAGCAGGGAAGAGCTGGAAGAAGAGTTCGACAAGTACCAAGCGCGGGCTCTGAAGGCCGCAACGACGCACGACTGGCGGGAGTGGGCTGACCAATTCACCGAGGACGCCACCTACATCGAGCATCACTTCGGCAGGTTCGGAGGCCGCGAGGCCATCTACAACTGGATCCAGTCAACGATGGACGCTTGGCCCAACAACGAGATGATCTACTTCCCCATCGACTGGTATGTGATCGATGAAGAGAAGGGATGGATCGTCTGTCGCGTGCTCAACCGATTCGCCGACCCCGGCGACGGGTCCATTCACGAAGAGGGCAACTTCACACTCCTCAAGTACGCCGGCAACGGCAAGTGGAGATACGAAGAGGACGTCTACAACCCCAACACCTTCGCAACCATGGTGGAGAACTATCTCAACCACAAGAAGTCGCTCGCCGGCGACGAAGGCTGACCGCCCGGTTCGACCAGAGTCAGGGTTCCACGATGTTGAAGGCGCCGTCGAACTGATCGAGGGCGCCGAACAAGACGAGCAGAGCGTCGGCATCGCCGTCAATCTCGAGTCGGCCGTCGCCGATGGCGTCCATCGCCGTCACGCGACCCGTCAGGATCTCACCCAACAGGTTCTTGGCGAGTCTCAAAGTTGCATCGGCCCGTGCCTCGTGGCGACCGGGGATGTGGTGCAGAGCACAATTCTCGAGACCGAGCACATGCTTCTCGTCAACGTCTGTGAATTCCCAGTTGATCAGCACCCGCTCATCAATGACGCGTTCGGCGACAAGGCGCACACCGAGGGCGTCGAAGATCTGCTCGACCGTCAACGCAGTCGCCAACGCTCGCCCCTGTCCGCCCATACCCCGCACTCCTTCGCGGAGTTCAAGGGCGCCTGTCAGGTAGATGTTCCGCCACGGCCCCGACTCGGCCTGATAACCGAGCTGTTCAAGCGCGTCCGCCGCCAGCAGGCGACCAGGCTGGAAGTCGGGTTCAGCAAAAACCAGATGGTTCAGCATCTGCGCGGCCCAGCGGTAGTCACCTTCATCGAAAGCCGTCTGAGCCTTCCGCAGCACCTCGTCTCGTCCGCCCATGGCCTCGACATAGCGAACACCCGCTTCGCGGGGAGGATGCGGATTGAGTGTCGCAGGATTGCCGTCGAAAGCTCCCAAGTAGCGCTGATACACGGCCTTCGAGTTGTGGTTGACCGTTCCGTAGTACTCCCGCGTGTGCCCCTGGGCCGCGAAGCACTCCGGCAGCTGCAGTTGCTCGGCGATCTCGGCGGCGGTCAAACCGTGGTTCGCCAGGCGCATCGTCTGGTCATGAAGCCAGCGATAGACGTCACGCTGCTTCACCAAGAACTCTCTTGCGTCGTCTTGACCCCACCTCGGCCAGTGGTGCGTTGCGAACAGCGTGTCTGTGTGGTCGATATAGAGTTCCAACGCCTCGTTTATGTACTTGCTCCAGCCAAGGGAATCACGTACCTGAGCGCCCCGAGGCGTCAGAATGTTGTGCATCGTGTGCGTGCAATTCTCCGCCATGCACAGGACCCTCATGCGGGGGAACAGAAAGTTCATCTCCGCCGGGGCCTCTCCACCCGGTGTGTTCTGGAAGACCACCCGAATTCCGTCGACGTCAAGCTCAGTTCCGGTGACCAAGATCTCTTCGGTCGGAGCGATCAGACCCGAAGCGGCCCGAGGAATGATCTTGCCGAGACCAGAATCAACATGCCCCAACGGACCGGGCGTCAGGAAAGGCCCGAACATATATCCCGCTCGGCGACCCATGACCGGGCCTGCGATCACGTTTTCGCTGACCACCTCGCGCAGGAATCCCTCCGGCGCAATGATGCGGACATCGCCTGCGTCGACGGCCTCCTGCGTGGTCACACCGTTGATCCCGCCGAAGTGGTCGGCGTGGCTGTGGGTGTAGATCACAGCCCGAACCTCCCGATGGCCAAGCACGTTGTTGGCCAATTCGAGACTGGCCGCAGCAGTTGCGGCTGTGGTCAGAACGTCGACGATCAGCCACCCGTTGTCGCTCGCGATCAGCGTCATATTCGAGATGTCGTAGCCGCGGACCTGCCAGACGCCGTCGGCCACTTCGAACAAACCATGAACGGCGTTGAGTCGGCCCTGGCGCCACAGGCTCGGATTCACCGACGGCGGAGCAGGGGTGTCTGCTCGGTTGAAGTCGTGGCGGGACACATCCCAGGCAACGCCGTGCGGAGCCTCAATAACCCCAGTCGGGTGGGTGGCGATCAGCCCTCGGGTGGCGCGGGCGAAATCGCCGGGGTCATCGAGGGACAACACCGCTCCAGCAGCCGCATTGCGCTGTGCGGTATGGGAGGTGGCCGCTTTGGGTTGACGGTCGTGGCGGGTCATGGGCGCAGTATGGCCCACATCTGCTGGTGACCGTTATCTCGGCGGTCGACAGAGGCTCAGCTGCAGCCGCTGGTGGTGCCACAATCTCCGCACACGTAGCAGGCGCCCGCGCGGCGCATCGGCACCCCGCACAACATGCAAAACGGCGCGCCTGAAGCGCCGTCAACCTCGAGCGCCGGCCGGCCCGCCGTCGCCGACGTTGCCCGGTGAGGAGGAATATCGAAACCCTGCACAGTCTTGGTGACCTGCTCCTCGACGCCCGGCAGGGTCGGTTGGATCCGCTCGTCGGTGGTGAAAATTCCCAGGCCGGCGCGCTCGTCGTCGCTCAGATACATGACGGCAAGCCTGCGGAAGAGATAATCCATCAGGCTGTTGGCGATGCGAATCTCCGGATCATCGGTCATCCCGGCGGGTTCGAACCGCATTCCCACGAAAGCATGCACGAAAGCACTCAACGGCACGCCGTACTGGAGACCGTGACTGAGCGAAACAGCGAACGCATCCATGATCCCTGCCAGGGTCGAACCCTGCTTGGACACGCGTACGAAGATCTCACCCGGTCGACCGTCTGCGTACTCTCCGACTGTGACGAAGCCCTTGCAGTCTGCCACTCGGAACTCGAATGTTCGGCTGGTGCGCGTCCGCGGCAGACGCTCCCGTACCGGCTGATTCACAGGTGTTTCGACGGCGTCCGGGGGTCGCTTCGCGCTGGGTGGATCCGCTGCTCGCGCCTTCTGGTTGGCATCGCTCCATCCGTCGAGGGTCAGGGCCCCAGAACCGCTTGGAGCGTTTGTTTGCGGGCGATCCTCAGCGGTGCTGCGCGCCGCAACCCCGGTGGAGAGCGGTTGCGCGACCTTGCAATTGTCGCGGTACAGCGCAACGGCTTTCAGGCCCATCTGCCAGGACTCGGTCAGCAGCAGTTCTATCTCGGAGACTGTGGCCGTTTCGGGCAGGTTGACCGTCTTGGAGATCGCTCCGGAAATGAACGGCTGTACTGCGGCCATCATCTTGAGATGGCCGCTGTAGTGGATCGGGTCACTGCCCAATGAACAGGCGAACACCGCGAGGTCGTTCGGGTCGAGTCCGGGCGCTCCCACCGCGCTGTGATGAGTGTTGATATAGGCGACGATGCCTTCAACCGCGTCCGGGCTGTAGCCGAGGTTGCGCAGGGCGTGAGGAACCGACTGGTTGACGAAGCTCATCGTCCCGCCGCCGACCAGGCGCTTGAACTTCACCAGACCGAGGTCCGGCTCCACGCCGGTCGTGTCGCAGTCCATCAACAGGCCGATCGTGCCGGTGGGCGCCAGGACGGTGGCCTGCGCATTGCGGACGCCGCTGGCCGCCGCGGACTCACAGGTTTGATCCCAAGCCCGTTGTGCGGCTCCAAGAACGGCCCTTGGAGCGAGGTTCTCGTCGATGTCGGCGACGGCGGCCCGATGCTGGCCGAGCACCCGCAACATGTGTTCGCGATTGTCGTTGAATCCGCTGAAAGGGCCCATGCGCGCAGCCAGCCTCGTCGACTGGTTATACGCCTCTCCGGTGATCAGCGCGGTGACTGAAGCCGCTACCGCACGCCCAGCGTCTGAGTCGTACGGCAGTCCCAGCGTCATCAACAACGCGCCGAGATTCGCGTAGCCGAGACCCAACTGACGGAAATCTCGGGCATTGCGGGCGATCTTGTCGGTGGGGTAATCGGCGTTTCCGACCAGGATCTCCTGTGCGGTGAAAAGCACTCTCACGGCATGCGCGAGGCCATCGATATCGATACCGTCGGCGCTGTTGCCGCCCCGTTCTTCATCGCCGGCGAAGAAGGCGAGGAGGTTGAGCGAAGCCAGATTGCAGGCCGAGTCATCGAGATGCAAATACTCCGAACAGGGATTGCTGGCGTTTATTCGTCCGGTGTTGGCCGCCGTGTGCCAACGGTTGATCGTGCCGTCGAATTGGATCCCGGGATCAGCGCACTCCCAGGACGCTTCAGCAATCTGGCGCAACAAACCACGGGCCTTGACGGTGCGAGCCACCGAACCGTCGCCACGGGCAGTGAGAGACCAGTCGGAGTCGTCGAGCACGGCTTGCATGAACTCATCGGTGACACGCACTGAGTTGTTGGCGTTCTGGTATTGGACCGAGTGGATATCGATTCCGTCGAGGCTCATGTCGAAACCGGCAGCCTCGAGCGCACGCGCCTTTCGTTCTTCGCGTGCCTTGCACCAGACGAACTCCTCGACATCGGGGTGGTCCGCGTCGAGAATCACCATCTTGGCGGCGCGGCGAGTCTTGCCTCCGGATTTGATCGTGCCGGCCGAAGCGTCAGCACCGCGCATGAAGCTCACCGGGCCGCTGGCGGCGCCCCCGCCAGCGAGTCCCTCCGTCGAAGAGCGGATACGCGAGAGGTTCACTCCGGCTCCGCTGCCTCCCTTGAAGATTCGGCCCTCCTCGGCATACCAGTTGAGGATCGACTCCATGTTGTCGTCGACTGACAATATGAAGCAGGCCGAGGCCTGTTGGGGAACGCCCTCCACGCCGATGTTGAACCAGACCGGCGAATTGAACGCTGCCCTCTGGCTGACAAGCAGGTGAATGAGTTCGGCTCGGAAGCTCTCAGCCTCCTCGGCGTCGACGAAGTAGCCGTCACGCTGTCCCCAGGCGGTGATCGTGTCGACCACCCGTGAGACAACCTGGCGCAGCGATGATTCCCGCTCCGGTTCGCCGAGCGTTCCACGGAAGTACTTCTGGGCGAGGATGTTGGTTGCGTTCTGACTCCATGGCCCGGGCACTTCCACATCGAGCTGCTCAAAGTTCACAGAACCGTCACGGTGGTCGATGAGCCGAGCATCGCGAACTTCCCACTCGACCGCTGCGAACGGGTCGGAGCCTGCGACCGTGAAGCGGCGACCGATGCCGAGACCGGCTCGCTCAGATACAAGGGTCATATGGCGGGGCTCCTTTCGAGCGCTGCCATAAACAGCGTAGCTCGATCATGATTTTTCGAGTAGACGGTTGTTCAAGACGACTCTTGCGAATTGAGGTTTGCTGTGTGGCCGGATCTTCCCGGGTTAGGGGGAAGACGAGTTTGCGGCGGATCCCACATTCCCTACTTGGTGCCCCCAAGGAACCGATTCGACTCTCGTCTGAGACGTTTCGCACCACCATCCTGGCGATCCGAACCACACAGCGAAGACAACTCTAGAGCCACTTGCTTGTGGATGAGAAGTGGATGACAATCTGATTTAGTTGTGGATTTCTGCGGCATATATCCACAAGTCCGTCTCCGGCGGTGGACAACGCGAAACGCTCGCGGTCACGTTCGCGAGACCCTGCAAAATTGGGGGTCGAAACGGTAAGGTCGGCGACAGTGCAGCAGATTCTTCCCAGCTGGATCGAAGACGTCGACCCGCTCGACATCTACCCCGACGACTCTCGGCCGGCGCCGTCTGACCGCCCGTGGGTCATGGGCAGCATGATCGCCAGCCTTGACGGCGCCACTGCCATCGGAGGTCTGAGCGGTGAACTTGGAGGACCCGCCGACCGCGCCGTGTTTCGCGCAGTACGAGCAAGTTGTGACTGGATTGTGGTGGCATCCGGCACAGCCAACGCCGAGAGCTACGGACCTCCCAAGCAAAGCGAGGCCGTGGTCGAGGCTCGGCTGAGAAGCGGGCGCTCCGCAGTCCCCCGACTGGCTATCGTGACTGTCAGCGGAGCCATCGACCCGACGATTCCGGCGTTCACCCACGCCGCGGACGACCGGGCACCAGAGCAGCGCCCGCTCGTGATCTCCGGCGAACAAGCGAATGCGGAGAAGCTCGCCGCCCTCAACGCCGAAATCGTCCGTCTCCCCGCGCCCGCGCCACAACCCGGCACAGTGCTCAACGAACTTCATAGACGTGGCGCTCAGGTTGTGCTGTGTGAAGGAGGACCAACCTGGAACGGCAAGATGGTGCAGGCGGGGCTCATCGACGAAATCTGTCTCAGCATCTCGCCGATTCTCGCCGGTGGCACTTCTTCGCGCATCGTTGCCGGCGCCGAGCACGCCATCGCAACGCAGATGCGTCTGAGCCGATTGCTCTGCGAAGACGATCTGTTGTTCGCTCGCTACACGCGGGCCTGAGATCTGTTGTTCGCTCGCTACACGCGGGCCTTACTGGCCAAGCATCCTCTCTGCTGCTTCACTCGAGCAGATGACTTGGGATTATCAGCCGCTGTCCTGGGCGCAGCGTGTCGGATCCGGCGATTCCGCTGAGCGCATCGACCAGCGAGCGGGGGTCGGAGCCTGGATCGAGCCATGAGGCGATAGCCCAGAGAGTGTCGCCCGGTTGAACGACCACGACAATCGCATCAGGAGAGCGCGTCTCAGCAGTGTCGGCCGGTTGGGCCGAACGCCAGAACGACCACAGCCCGACAAGCAACGACATGACAACGGCCAGCACAAGCAGGCGGCGACGCCGATACACCTCAGCGGGGCGGACGACGCGTGTGCCGTGAGCACGGGCCGGTCCCACGCGAGGAGGGGCTGCGGCGCGCGGGCGAACCGAAGGGGGATTGGGGGGGTAGGCAAGAATTGCGGTCATGACTCCACTCTGCTCCTGGGGTGTGACATTGCTTGCGGGAATCTTCGAACGATGCTTGACAACGAACAAATGTTTGACGAACATATGTGTGACGAACATTCGTTCGATACATTGAACACGAACAAACGTTCGATGTCAACCTGCAGGCATGTGATTTCTCAAAGATCACGGAGGCAACAATGTCCGACACGCTCACAACCCGTCAGAGGGAGATCCTCGACGTGATCGTCTCTCACGTCCACGAGCACGGGTATCCCCCCTCTGTGCGTGAAATCGGCGAAGCGGTCGGGTTGCGCTCCCCCGCCACCGTCAAGTGCCATCTCGACAACCTCCGAGACGCCGGCTACCTGAAGCGCGACCTCGCGAAGCCCCGAGCGATCCAGGTCAGCTACGCAGGGTCGAGCAGCGCCGCAACCAGCACGGCCGAGCACCGGCCGATGCGCCACGTTCCTCTGGTGGGCGATGTTGCGGCGGGCACTGATGTACTAGCGGCGAGCAATGTCGAAGAGCTCGTCCCGATGCCCGAAGATCTCACCGGCAGAGGCGAGCTCTTCATGTTGCGGGTGCGAGGCGACTCCATGATCGAAGCGGGCGTCTTCAACGGGGACTTTGTCGTCTGTCGTCGTCAAGAAACCGCTGAAGACAACAAGATCGTGGTAGCTGGGATACCCGGCGACGAGGCCACCGTCAAGACGCTGCGACGGCGGGGCGGGTCCGTGGTTTTGGTTCCCGCCAACCCCGAGTTCAGCGAGATGGTTTTCCGCCCCGAAGAAGTGCAGATCTTCGGTCAGGTCGTAACCGTGATGCGCAAGCTGTAGAGCGCGGCCGCGGAGAGCGCCGCCGCACCGCCCGAGCCTCAGGAGGCTGCGGTGAGCAGGTCCAACAGGGCGGCGTGAGTCCCAAGCAACCAGGCTCGCTCCAGATACTCGCCCGAGGTGTGAGCGAGAGTGGCGTCACCGGGGCCGAAATTGCTCGCTGGGACGCCCCGCTGCGAGAAGAAGGCCACGTCGGTCCAACCTAGCTTGGCCCGAACCTCCAGACCGTTGCGATCTATCAGTGATTGCAACAACGGGTCACCGAGTCCCGGCCTGGCCGCTGGTGAACAGTCGACCACTTCGATCGTGTCGGAATCGGTGAGCAGCGGTGCCATCAACTCGCGAACAAAAGACTCCGCCGCGTCAGGATCGCGGTCTGGGGCGAAGCGATAATTCACCCGCAACATCGCCCGGTCCGGCACGACGTTGCCGGCAACGCCTCCCTCCACGAACACCGCTTGCAGCGATTCGCGGTACTCGCAGCCCTCCACCACCGGACGGCGACCCTCGAAACCGCTGACAACGTCGAGAATCCCGCTCAGACGATGGATCGCGTTGCGGCCCATCCACGGGCGCGCAGTGTGGGCTCGAGCTCCTCCGAGAGTGACTTCAAACCGCAGCGTGCCCTGGCACCCGGCCTCGACGGCGCCGAGTGTCGGCTCACCCAACAGGGCCACGTCGCCTTGGAGAAGCTCCGGACGCTCAGCATCGATCTCACGGAGACCGCTGTGTTCGATCTCCACCTCTTCTCGGGCATAGAACACATAAGTCACATCAACCACGGGTTCGGTGACCGCACGCGCGAGTTCGAGCATGGTGGCGATGCCGCCCTTCATGTCGGTTGTGCCGACCCCGTACATGCGGTCGCCCTCGATGCGTGCCCCGGCATTGCCGTTCGGAGGCACTGTGTCGGTGTGTCCGCCGAGAACAAGCCGCCGGTCACGGCCCAATTGAGTGCGAGCGACGAGATTGTCGCCTATTCGGTCGATTGCGAGATGGGCGTGACGGCGCAGGTCCGACTCGAGCAGATCGACGAGTTCCCGCTCGTTGTGACTGACCGATGCAACATCGACGAGCGCGGCGGTCAGCAGGAACAGATCTCCCGTGGGCAGTTCCCCCGTGGGCAGTTCCCCCGAGGACGGATCAACTCCGTTGGTCAAGTGGAAACTCCATGGTCGCGAAGGATGTCGTTGAGCGCGGACTTGTCGTGACGTTCGCCTTCGCTCAGCCGCTTGATCACCAGAACGGCGGGCAATCCGAAGGTGCCTCCACCGAAATCTCGCGGTCGGGTCCCGGCGACGGCGACACACCACGACGGAATCTCTCCCCGGCTGATCTCTCGGCCCGTTTCGACGTCGATCACGGGGATGGAAGCCGTGAGGATTGCGCCAGCGCCGAGCACAGCTCCCTCGCCGACGCGTGCCCCCTCGGCGACGATGCAACGGCTGCCGATGTAACACTCGTCCTCGACGATCACCGGAGCCGCTTGCGCCGGTTCAAGAACACCGCCGATTCCGACCCCACCGGAGAGGTGGACGTTCCTGCCGATCTGAGCACACGATCCAACCGTCGCCCAGGTGTCGACCATCGTGTTCTCCCCGACGTAGGCGCCAATGTTGATGTAACTCGGCATCATCACTACGCCCGGTGCCTGGTAGCTGCCCCAACGGGCCTGCGCTCCGGGGACAACCCGCACGCCGCGAGCCATGAAGTCGCTCTTGAGCGGGATCTTGTCGGCGTATTCGAACGGGGCGTTCTCGATCATCTCCATCTTGGAGATGCGGAACAACAAAAGGACCGCGAACTTGCACCACTGGTTGACGGTCACGCTGCCATCCGCGTTGACGTGAGCCACCCGGGCGTTGCCGGCGTCGAGTTCATCAACAGCTTCGTGGACAGTGGCAACGACCTCGGGATCGTCGACGTCGAGAGAAGCGCTCTCAGCCCAAAGCGCTTCGATCCGTGACTGCAGGCCAGACATGATCCGCACCCTATCCGCCTTGTGCTGCAGCATCACCGGCACGGTTCAGCGCCAGTTCCAGCGCCGACGCCGGCTGCACCACAGCGATGCGCAGATAGCCGGCCGACTCAGGGCCGTAAAACTCTCCGGGGCTGGCAATCACCCCGCAGCGCTCGGCCAGCGTGCGGGCCAGACCCCACCCGTCGCCCCCGGGAGCCTCGACCCACAGGTAGAAGCTGCCTTTGGGAAGGTCCGCAGAGATTCCGAGTGCGCCCACAATCTTCTGCGCCAGTTCCAAGCGGTGCCGGTAGAGATCGCGCTGCACCAGCACATGTTCCTGATCGCTCCACGCAACCACCGCGGCATTCTGCACCGGACCCGGAACCATGCACCCAGCGTGCTTGCGCAATGCGCTCAGGTAGTCCACAAGATCGGGGTCGCCGGCGTAGAAGCCGGCGCGGATACCCGCAAGATTCGATCGCTTCGACAGGGAATGGACACTCAACACACCGTCGACCCCGTCGGTGAGGATCGTGCGAGGCGGACCATCCCAAGTGAACTCGACGTAACACTCGTCGCTGAGCACCACAACGTCGTTGGCGCGGCCCCAGCTCGCGGCCGCCGACAGGTCATCGAGTCCGCCTGCGGGGTTCCCGGGCGTATTGACCCAGAGGCACAGGGCTCTTTCGATATCGGTGGCATCGATCCGACTGAGGTCGATGCGCCATTGGTCGTCCACCGGGACCGGCACGGCCCGACAACCCGCCAGCGTTGCCCCCATCGCGTAGGTCGGATACGAAACCGCCGGGTACAGCACGGTGTCGCGAGAGGGGTCGCGCAGTCGCAGGTAACGCGGCGTCGAGGCAACGAACTCTTTGGTGCCGATGCAGGCGGCTGTCTCGGTGACCGGGTCAAGCGCCACGCCCATCTCTCGTCGCATCCATTCTGCTGCGGCGCTGCGGTAGTCCAGCGTGCCGATCGAGGGCGGGTATCCCCGTTCGGCGCCCGACGAGGCCATCGCATCCACGACGGCCCGCGCAGGCGCGTCCATCGGGGTTCCGATCGAGCAGTCCAGTGCCTCGCCGAATCGTTGCCTGGCCACATCTCGCAGATCCTCCAGACGGTCGTAGGGGTAGGGCGGAGGCATGAATCCGTTCATAGCGCTGCTCGACGGGCTCGGATTGGCTGCGGATCGGGCGCAGTTTCGGGTTGCGCAACCACGAACTGGGCCAACGCCCCGACCGACGCCGGCTCAAGGCGGGCGTGCAAGCGCATGCCGCCCTCCTCGGACACGTGGCTGCTGACCCGACCCTCGCGGTGTACTGCGGCGAGGACGTCGCCGCGGTCCCATGGCACCAACAACTCCACGAACTCCGTCGTTTGGCGAAGGCGGTCCCCGATGACTTCGAGGAGCGCGTCGATATTGTCGCCGCTCTCAGCCGACACGGCTATCGATCCCTCATGGCACCCGGCAAGTCGCGCTGAAGCCTCACCCAGGTCTGACTTGTTGAACACCAGAAGTTCCGGTAAGTCCCCGGCGTCGATCTCGCCTAGAACTTCGCGCACCGCGGCAATCGACCCGAGCGGATCTGGTCCGCCGCCGTCGACGACATGGACCAACAGATCGGCGTCGCGAACGACGTCGAGCGTGGTCTTGAACGCAGTCACCAACTGATGGGGCAGCTTTTTGACGAAACCGACCGTGTCGGTTGCGAACACCGTCTCTCCCCCCGGCAGGGACAGGCGCCGGGTCGTGGCGTCGAGGGTTGCGAACAATCGATCCTCCACCAGCACGTCTGCATCGGTGATGCGATTCAGCAGCGACGACTTGCCGGCATTGGTGTAGCCGACGAGCGCCACAGCCCGGTTCCGAGTCCGGCTCCTGGCCTTCGCCTGAGTCTCCCGATGACCTTCAACCTTGCGAAGATCAGCCTCGAGTTTGTGGACCCGGCGGAGAAGGCGACGTCGATCCACCTCCAGTTGAGTCTCGCCGGGTCCTCGGGCGCCGATTCCGCCGGCTTGCTGAGAGTAATGCCCCGCAAGGCTTCGCAGGCGCGGCAGGCGATAGCGAAGCTGCGCCAACTCAACCTGCGCCTTGCCCTCCAAGGTATTGGCATTCTGCGCGAAAATATCGAGGATCACCGCCGTGCGATCCAGGGCCGAGCAGCCGAGGATCTTCTCAAGATTGAACTGCTGGGCAGGCGAGAGCTCATCGTCGAATACGACGGTGTCACAGTCGACTTCGTCCACGATTGATTTGATCTGCTTCGCCTTTCCCGACCCGATGAAGGTCGCTGGGTCGGGAGCGGCGCGCCGTTGCAGCACCCGTTCAACCTCATCCGCGCCGGCCGTGTCGACCAAGAGTGCGAGTTCGTCGAGCGAAGCGTTGACCGACTCTGTCGTGTCGCTGTCGCCCACCATTCCCACGAGCACCATGCGCTCACGGAAAGTCCGTTCGATAAGCCCGCCCGACGCGCCGCCGAACTCTCCGAAACCGCCTCGGTGGGTGTCTGGGGCTGCTTCCAGGATTGCGCCTCCACCATTTTCTGCTGTTGCGTCAAAGGACTCATGCAGGTTCTTTTCAGCAGAGACCGCTTCGGCGTGTTCGCTGACCCCGTTGTTGAGAGCGCCCGAGGTCGGGTCGTGTTCCTCAGACATCGGAGACCTCAATGTCGGCGACGTGGGTGGCCGGTCCGGTGAGTGTGAGCGGGCCGCTCAAGTCGACGACGGCATCGCCGCCCGGCATGCGCACCACCGATTTCGGACCGATCAGCCCCCAACGGCGGAACACATGGCCCGCTACTGTGGCCCCTGTGCCGCAGGCGCTGGTGACGCCGGCCCCTCGTTCCCAGACCCTCAGCTCGAGCTGGTCGTTCCCGTCGACAGCGACGAAGCTGACATTTGCACCGTCGGCAAAGTGGCGTTCTATGGCCGGGCCGACAACATCGAGCACAATCTCGTCTGGGTCGTCGACGTGACAGATCACATGGGGATTGCCGATATCGCAGGTCTCCCAGCGCCGCACCCCCATCGACTCCGCTCCGGCTTCCCCCAATTCCTCAGCAACGGCTCCCATGAGGTCTTCCACATCGGGAGCCGGGCCCGCGGCCACGGTTCCCATTTCGATTGTTGCAACAACCGTCTTGGGGCTGTCGGTGGCGCTCGCTGAACAGCGGCGCATCCCCGCCGGCGTCTCCACTTCGATCTCAATTGCCGCGACGGACCGGCGGCGTGCCACTGCCTGCACGAGACAGCGCAGACCGTTTCCGCTGACCGCGGCGCTGCTGCCATCGGAATTGAACAAGTTCATCGAGAGCTCGTGAGCTTCGCTCGTGACTCCATAAATCAACCCGTCGGCCCCGATCCCGGTCCGGCGATCGCATAGCGCGACTGACTGATCCACTGCATCTGGGGGCAGCGAGTCGGTGAGCAAAACCAAGAAATCGTTGCCCAATCCGTGGTGCTTGGAGTAGCGGAGGGCCATGGCCTCCCATTCTCGCAGGTTCGCGCCTCTACCCGGTGGGCAATATTCGCTGCTCGTCCCAATGGTCGATTATTTCCGACGCGCTGACTGGAGCGTCGATCCAACAGATCCGCGGGTCGCGACGGAACCAGCGCTGCTGGCGGCGCGCAAATCTGCGAGTCCGTTTGATCGCTGTTTCGAGCGCCTCCTCAAGAGTGCATTCCCCGGCTATGTGCGCAAGGAACTCACGGTATCCGAGCGCTTGGGTTGCGGTACGACTCACTCGACCCGCAGCCAGGGCCCGAACCTCGTCGAGGAATCCCGCTTCGATCTGATCTCGGTAGCGCGCGGCGATTCGTTCGTCGAGGATCTCTTGGGGCCAGCGCAGTGCGGTCATCACGAACGGAGTCGGTCCGTAGTGCTCGAGACCCGGACCGAACGACGAGAACAGCGTTTCGCTGCCGATCGTCACCTCCAATGCCCGCAGGATCCTGCGCCGATTCCTCGGTTCCATCCGAGATGCTGCGGTGGGATCGAGCGACGCCAAGCGGGCGTGCAGAGCCTCAGTGTCAGGCTCAGCGTCGAGTTCAGCTGCAATCTCAGGATAACGACCAGGCAACTTGAGGTCATCGACAACGGCTCGCAGATACAGACCCGTGCCGCCGACCAGGATCGGGGCGTTCCCTCGTTCGCGGATTTCGGCGATTGCTTGCACGGCCAGCCGTTTGAACAAACCCACGGTGAATTCCTCACCAGGGTCCGCCACATCGATCAGATGGTGTGGAACCTGCTCCCGTTCGCTCGCGCTCGGCGAGGCGGTGCCGACGTCCATGCCTCGATAGACGGCCATCGAGTCGATGGACACGATCTCGGCTGCTTCAATCTCTCCGGCTATCGCCAGGGCCAGCGACGACTTGCCCGAAGCGGTGGGCCCCAGAATTGCGAGGGGCCGATCCGCTCTAGTCGTCGGAGTCAACGCAGCGTCCCGTCAGAGCGCGGTGACCGGAATACGCATGCGACGCCGAGCGGGAAGGGTCACATCGACAAGTCGGCCCGACATGTGGTTCATGCCTGCGGACTCAACCTCAACCAGGGCATACGTTCCTGCCCGCAACGGCGTTGGCGACAAGAAATGCACGAGCGTGTTTCGTCGGGTTCGTCCGGTGAGGACCGCCGGGTCTTTCTTGCTCGGACCCTCCACGACCACCTCTTCGGTCAAGCCGATGCGAGATTCGTTGGAGGCCCGACTCGACCGCTCGATCACGACGCGGAGACGTTCGTAGCGCTCGACAGCAACCGAGTGGTCCACGAAGTCGGCCTCCATCTGAGCGGCTTCTGTTCCCTCTCGGGGGGAGAACACGAATGTGAAAGCACTGTCGAACTCCGCCTCGGCTGCAACCTCCAACGTGCGTTCAAAATCATCTTCGGTCTCTGACGGAAACCCCACGATGACGTCTGTAGATACGGCAAGGTCCGGGATCGCGGCGCGAGCCTCACGCAACTTCTCCAGGTACCGCTCAGCGGTGTAACCACGATGCATGGCAGCCAGCACCCGGTCGCTGCCGGATTGCAATGGAAAGTGCAAGTGCTCGCAGACCTCGGGAACATCGGCCATGGCCTCGAAGGTCTCGCTGCGCATGTCTTTGGGGTGAGGGCTCGTGAAGCGCACTCTATTGACGCCCTCGACCGCTCCGGTCGCTCGCAGAAGATCGGCGAACAGCGGCCTGGCGCGACGGTCCTCCAGCCACCGATGACCGCACCAGTGATGATCGTCGGCACCCGGTTCAGCCCGCTTGGCGAGCGCCAGGTCTCTGCCGTAGCTGTTGACGTTCTGGCCCAGCAAAGTGATCTCGCTGACTCCGTCTCGGGCCAGATCCTCAACTTCAGCAACCAACTCACCGAAGGGACGGCTGATCTCAGGACCACGCACCGCGGGAACGATGCAGAAGGCACAGGTGTTGTCGCAACCGATCTGCACGGTCACCCAACCCGCGTGGTCGACCTCACGGCGAGTCGGCAGGGCCGAAGGGAACGCCTCGCCGTCGGCTCGTGAGGTTGCCTCGAGGATCTCGACTATCGGGCCGTGGTCGGCCGCATGGCTGAGCAACTCGCCGGCCCGATCAACATTGTGGGTCCCGAACACCACGTCCACATGAGCCGCACGCTCGCGGATGAGGTCACGGTCCTTTTGCGCCAGGCAACCCCCAACTGCAATCTGCAGGTCCGGATTGGCCTGTTTCAGCGCCTTGAGATTGCCCAACGCCCCATAGAGCTTGTTGTCTGCGTTCTCCCGTATGCAACAGGTGTTGAGAACGATCACATCGGCTTGCGCCTCATCGTCGACCCGCCACATCCCGTCAGCCTCAAGCAGGCCTGAGATCCGTTCTGAGTCGTGCTCGTTCATCTGGCATCCGTATGTACGGATCACATAGGACTTGCCCACGAGCACAGGCTACAAGCGCCGTAGCCCGCGGCCCGCCCAAAAGACCGCCGCCTGTGATTCGCGGCCAGCCCCGTTCGTCGCGAATCACAGGGGTCCAGCCGGCGAACCAAGGCGGTGGCGGGCTTTGGGCAGTCGGCCCCGGCCTAGTCGTCAAGAGCGCAGTCGGCCCCGGCCTAGTCGTCAAGAGCGATGGGCAGATCGTCAGCGTGGTCGAACTCCGCCTCCACTTCGACCTCCGGCTCTGGTTCGGGCATGACAGCCTTCCAGACCCGGTCTGAGATCTCGACCATGACTTCAGGGTTGTCCTCAAGGAACTTCTTGGCGTTCTCACGGCCTTGGCCAAGCTGTTCACCGTCGTAGGTGTACCAGGCACCAGACTTCTTGACGATGCCCTCATCGACGGACAAGTCGAGCACCGAGCCCTCGCGGGAGATCCCGGCACCGTACATGATGTCGAACTCGGCTTGCTTGAAGGGTGGGGCGCACTTGTTCTTGACGACCTTCACCCGAGTGCGGTTGCCCACGATCTCAACACCGTTCTTAATTGCTTCGATACGACGGATATCAAGCCGGCACGACGAATAGAACTTCAGTGCCCGACCTCCGGGGGTGGTCTCAGGGGAACCGAACATCACGCCGATCTTCTCCCGCAACTGGTTGATGAAGATGCAGATGGTCTTCGACTTGCTGAGGTTGCTCGTCAACTTGCGCAATGCCTGCGACATGAGCCGGGCCTGCAAACCGACATGAGTGTCGCCCATCTCGCCTTCGATCTCAGCACGAGGGGTCAACGCCGCAACCGAGTCTACAACGATCACATCCAACGCTCCCGAGCGGATCAGCATATCTGTGATCTCGAGTGCCTGCTCACCCGTATCGGGCTGAGAAATCAGCAACTCGTCGATATCGACACCGATCGCCTTGGCGTAAACCGGGTCCATTGCATGCTCAGCGTCGATGTAGGCACAGACGCCGCCATTGCGCTGAGCCTCGGCCACCACATGGGTGGCGAGGGTGGTCTTGCCCGAAGATTCCGGCCCGAAGATCTCGGTCACCCGCCCACGGGGCAGCCCACCGATCCCGAGAGCCAGATCCAACGCCAACGCACCAGTTGGGACTGACTCGATCCCCATGGTGCTCTTCTCGCCCATCTTCATGACCGAGCCCTTGCCGTACTGCTTCTCTATCTGGCCCAGAGCCATGCTGAGTGCCTTGTCTCGTTCCACTGTCTTTGTCTCCTGTTTTGTTGCTGCGCCTTCACAGCCGAGTTGTGGGGGATGTTGGATTGCTGGACTCGAACTTACGGAGGGGGTGTGACACAGCCCGACCAAGGACGAACGACGCAATTGTAATTGCGAACATTCGTTCGGTCAACCACCGCAAACAATTTCAGATTTCTTGCAGGCCGAGGACCGACTGAGGGCCGTGATGTGTTCTCATATAGACAAGACAAGGAGGTCTGTTGACCATGACTGACACCACCTACACCGACGCTGAGCTTCGAAGCCGCTTGACCCCCGAGCAGTACACGGTGACCCAACAAGCGGGCACCGAGCGTCCCTTCACCGGCGAATACTGGGATTGCCACGATGACGGCGCCTACCGCTGCATCGTCTGTGATGCTGTCCTCTTCTCCAGCGACACCAAATACGACTCGGGCACCGGCTGGCCGTCCTTCTTCGAGACGTCCGGCGAATACGCAGTTCGCATCCAGACCGACACCAGCCACGGGATGGTCCGCGAAGAAGCAGTGTGCGCCAACTGCGGCGCCCACCTCGGCCATCGATTCAGTGACGGCCCCGGCCCGCACGGCCACCGCTACTGCATGAATTCCGCCTCCCTGCGCCTTGATCGAGACGAAAGCTGACGAGCATCGCTCCCCCACGCAAGGCCATTCAGCTCCTATCCGAAATCTGCGCGTTCAACTACAAGGAATGTCGTTTATCGCGCAGATTTGGCGTGAGCGCGCTTCGTACGGCAGCGATCAACTCCTCGGGCGTGTCGATATACATCGACCAGGTGAACACCAGAGGCGTCCAGCGTTCGAGCGTGATTTCATTCCATCGCGCACGGTCGTTATGAAACGAGACGCGGTTGAAGTGCCACGCGATGCTGTCAAGTTCGACCGCGACCCGGGCTTCCGGATACGCAAGATCTACTTGAGCGATGAGGTCTCCGAAGCGATCCAAGACTCGGTGCTCGTACACCGGCTCGGGCAGGCCGGCGTCGACGAGCAGCCTGCCGACGAGACGGCTCCACTTGCTAAGCGGCACACCCGATTGCGGCATCCGACTATCGAGCACATCGCGCAGCACGCCGCATCCGTTCCGACCTCGTCTCGCATGACGCACGACGATGGCGTACAGATCTGACAGATCGAGGCGGCTCGTACGCATCACGGCGTCGACCATGTCGTTGACTTGCCGGGGGCTCGCAACCGCTGCAATATCGATGATCGTTCGACTCAGGTCGGTGCATGGGATGTGCTCACGGACGATGTGTTGGTTGGTATACCACTGTCTGGTCTGGTGGACTCTCACAGTGTCGAGCGACTTCCAGCGTCCCTCGGGAACGGTGAT
Organism: Acidimicrobiaceae bacterium; assembly: GCA_028819005.1. Lineage (GTDB taxonomy): Bacteria > Actinomycetota > Acidimicrobiia > Acidimicrobiales > Aldehydirespiratoraceae > VXYK01. The sequence goes on along the minus strand of JAPPMP010000032.1, from coordinate 68,135 downwards.
CTCTCGAACTGTCTCCCTGAATCCGTCGATCCCGTGAAGGGCAGCGGCTGATCGGTGGCTGACGACGCCGTTGGTCAGCAGACAGGCAGCGAGAAGTTGGCTCTTCCAAGTAGCTGGGACCGCATTGTGGCGGTAAACACCCGGACCGACACGAAGCCACCGCTTCGTTGTGCATCGATACTGGATCTGTCGGGCAGAGAACCCGGCCGCCCGGGCTTGCTTGCCAGTGACGATCCCGTGCTGACGGCGGATGACTCTGGTGACTTCCTCGTTGCACATGCCGGTCAATCGGTCCGCGGTTCATGGAGGAAGTTGACCGATTATGCCGCTTCGTCCGCCAATCCCACCCTCATTTCCGAATTCTGCGCGTTTAGCTACAAGGAGTGAGGTTTATCGCGCAGAATTCGGGGGGAGTTGCTGCGGAACCGAAATCTAGAGCGAAGAGGGGTGCTGGAAGGTAGATTGCGCAGCACGGGACGTGGCGCAGCTCGGTAGCGCACCTGCTTTGGGAGCAGGGGGTCGCTGGTTCAAATCCAGTCGTCCCGACCAACAGATTCCATACACAACGCGGCGGTCGGGCATGATACTGCGATGCATGCCGAACAACTGCTCGACACGGCCGCGGCCACAGCAGGACTCGACGATTTTGGTGAGTCCTCATTTCGAGACGGACTCGAGGTGCTCGTCGACTCTTTGAACAACGAAGCCAAGCTCAACGCGATCGGCGAGCCGGCAGCGGAAGCTCTCCTGACTGGAGCGTTGGTCAACCGGCTCACGGTCACCGACTACTGGAACCAGCACCCGGAACTGGCCGATCAAGCAATCACCGCACCGCTGTTCATCGTCGGAGTATCCCGTTCGGGTACAACCGCGCTGAGTCAACTCCTGTCCGTAGATCCGGCGAATCGCAGCCTGCTCTCCTGGGAGGCCGGCACACCCGTACCCCCTCCCAAGGCCGACACCTATCACAGCGACCTACGTTTGCTCGCAGCCATCGAGGCCGAAGCCGACAACATGTTGCATCTGCTCAACCCTGATTTCAAAGCGATGCATCACGACCCGCCCGACATGCCGATCGAGTGCGTCACACTGATGGCCCACGATTTCGTGAGCCTGCAATACAACGCCATGTTCAACATCGAGTCGTACGCCGACTGGATCCTGACGCGGGACCACACCGCCACCTACCGCTACCACCAGCGGGTCCTGCAACTGCTCCAATCCGGGGTACCCGGTCGTTGGCAACTGAAGACGCCGCATCACGCCCTGGCCGTCAACACGATCGCCGAGCTCTACCCCGATGCCCGCTTCATCTGGACGCACCGCGATCCCGCAACGTGCATCGCCTCAACCGCCAGCATCACCGCCTCGCTCAGCGGCACTTTCAGCAACGCCGACTGGACTGCATTCGAGGGGAAGCTGTGGACCCGGATGCTGACCGAGATGATCGAGCGAACGTCCGCAGCCCGAGCCGCGTTGGGTGACGACCGGTTCATCGACGTGGACTACCGCCAACTCGCGAGCGATCCAGTCGGGACCGTGCGAGGCATCTATCGCGACCTCGGCGAACCGTTCGACGCCAACTTCGAGGCATCGCTGGCCGCCCATGCAAAAGAGCACCGGCAACACAAGCACGGTCGGCACAGCTACACGTTCGAGGACTTCGGCCTGAACCGCGACGCCATCAACGAAGGATTCGCCGACTACCGCCGAACCTACGACCTGTAACGCCGCACCTGCAACCTGTCAAAGACCGGCATCCATGGACCCGCGGGACTATTTGAAGGCCAAAATGACGTGTTCGCCCATCAATTCGATGCTCTGCATGACATCTCGGGTGCGCCACGTCGTAGGGGTTGAACAGGCAGAACACCACGGCGGGTACCTACTGGATCTTGCTGCCAACACGCCCACCGGCTACAAGAGTTCAGACGTCGAGGCGGGTGAGGTCGTCGAGGGTCTCCCGACGCACGACTAGCCGCGCCGTGCCGTCAGCCGCGAACACCACCGGGGGGCGCGGCACCTTGTTGTAGTTCGAGCCCATCGCATGACCGTATGCGCCGGTCACCGCGGTTGCCAGCACGTCGCCCACCTCCAGATCAGCGGGAACCTGCGCATCGCGCACCAGCAGGTCACCCGACTCGCAGTGCTTGCCGACCACCGTGACGGTCAATGGCCGTTCTGCTTCAACGGCACGCGGCAAGAACGCCTCATAACCGGAGCCGTAGAGGACAGGGCGCGGGTTGTCGCTCATCCCGCCGTCGACGGACACGTAGGTGCGAACGCCCTCGATCATCTTGATCGTGCCGACCGTGTAGAGCGTGACCGCCGCAGCCGCCACGATCGACCGCCCGGGTTCAGCCGACACCTTCGCCGTCACACCCAAGTCGGCGCAGGTCCGGGTCACGGCCTCCCCCCACTCGGTTATCGTCGGCGCGGACTCACCGGTCACATAGGCGACGCCGAGCCCGCCGCCCACGCTCATTTCGGGCAGGTCGTAACCCGCTGCCGCCTCGGCGATAACCGCCACCGCTCGTGCCAACGAAGAGACGGCGAACACCTGACTGCCGATATGGGCATGAACACCCACCAACTCCACCGACGATGAGGCCCGGGCCCTTTCGATGGCAGCGTCGGCCGCGCCGCTGGAGACGGTGAAACCGAACTTGGTGTCATCGTGGCCGGTTGCCACGAACTCGTGGGTCTCGGCCTTGATGCCCGGCGTCAATCGCAGCAGCACCTTGGGGCGGAGACCGTGTGCTTCGTGAAGTTCGTCGAGACGGTCCAGTTCGTCGAACGAATCAACGACGATCCTGCCCACCCCCGCTTCGAGAGCGGCGGTCAGTTCAGACATGGACTTGTTGTTGCCGTGCATCACCAGCCGATCCGCGGGGACGCCTGCCGACAGCGCCACATGGAGCTCTCCACCAGTGGCGACGTCGAGGTGCATTCCCTCGGAATACGCGAGCCGCGCCATCTCGGCGCAGAGAAACGCCTTCGTCGCATACGCCACACCGTCACCGAACACCGCCACAGCCTCCCGGCAGCGGTCACGCAGGTGCTGCTCGTCATAGACGAACAAAGGCGTGCCGTGCTCAGCGGCCAGATCAAGCAGGCTGCAACCGCCGATCTGGAGTTGCCCGTCTAGCAGTTCAGCAGAGTCAGGCAGCAGGCGGAAGGGGAACGGAGACATGGCTACATCGATTCGGGCGCGGAGACGCCGAGCAGATCAAGGCTGACGCCGAGTCCGATGCGGGTCGCCTCGACCAGCCACATCCTCCCCTGGCGCACCTGTTCGTCGAGGTCGTCGCTCAATATGGGGCAATCGTGCCAGAAACCGTGAAGCGCCGCAGCACATTCCCTAGACCAGGTCGTCACCTGGTGCGGAGCCCTAGCCTGCATTGCCCGCTCAACCACCTCTGGAAGCTCCGAAAGCACCCGCAACAACGCCAGCTCGCGCTGATGTGCGAGGACCGACAAGTCGACTTCGGCCAGCGGCGACAAGGAGACGCCTCGTTGCTCGGCTCGACGCGCCAGCGAGTACACCCGAGCGTTCGCATACTGCACGTAGTACACGGGATTCTCACTCGATTCAGCGACCACCAGATCCACATCGATCGTCTGGGTCGTGTCGATCGACTGCAACAAAAAAGTCAGGCGAGCCACATCAGCGCCGACCAGCTCAACCAGCTCACGAGCCTCCACCATCGTTCCCGTGCGCTTTGACAGCCGGACCTCCTCGCCGTCGCGGACCAGAGTCACGTGCTGGCCGATGAGCACCTCGTAGCTGTCATCTGAGTGTCCCAGCATCTGCATCGCCGCGCTCATCCTCTTGACATAGCCATGATGGTCAGCGCCCAGGATGTCGATCAGCAGGTCGCCTCGGGAGTACTTCTGCTGGTGATAGGCGATGTCGGGCAGGAAGTAGGTGGGTTGCCCGTCCGACTTGACCAGAACCCGGTCCTGGTTGTCGCCGAACTCGCTGGTGCGCAGCCAGGTCGCGCCCTCTGACTCGTAGACGTGTCCGCCTTCGGTCAAGATTGTCAGGACCGCTTCCACCGCGCCCGACTGCGCTAGGAGATTCTCCGATGCCCAGTGATCGAACTCAGCGTTCATCGAGGCCAGCACCTCGACCTGGTCGAGATGGGCGCGCTGCGACCCCCAGTCGACCGGATCGGCTGTAGCGGGCATCTGTTGGGCCCATTCGGTGATGTACTCGCCGAAGTACCCGCCTTCGGGAGGGTCCTGGCCGGCTTTGCGGGCCGCGAGCGAAGCCCCGAACAACGACATCTGCCCCCCGCGGTCGTTCACGTAGAACTCGCGGGTCACCTCGTACCCGCAACGCTCGAACAGGCGGGCCAGAGAGTCGCCGTACGCGGCCCAGCGGCCGTGCCCCGCATGCAGCGGACCCGTCGGGTTGGCCGACACGTACTCGACGTCGACTGATGATCCGGCGCCGATCGCCGACCGGGCGAAACCCTCAGTGCCCGCTTCGACGACGCCCACCAGCACTTCGTGCAGCCAGCCGGGCGCCAGGCGGAAGTTGATGAACCCGGCGCCTGCAACTTCGGTGGCAGTCACATGTCGGGGAAGATCGGCGTTGAGCGCGTCCGCCAACTCTTGGGCCAACTCGCGTGGATTGCGACCAGCGTGCTTGGCAGTCGCCAAGGCCACATTGGACGACCAGTCCCCATGCTCGGGATTAGCCGGCCGTTCGATCGAGATCTGCTCGCGCGGCATATCGATCCCCGCGCGGACTAGAGCCGCGGCGAGCGCAGAGCGAAGATGCTGACGAACATCCATGGGCCGTACCTCAACGAAATCGAACGTGACAGGGAGCGCCCGATCCTACCTCCCCAACCGAAACTCGTCGTCGCTTGCAGACCAAGCCAATCGGTAGGTGAAACGGCCACTCATGCGGTTCTCCTCGCTCGCGTTCAAGCCGTTCGATGGCTTTGAGCACTTGACGTACCTGGTATTCTCTAGCCCTTCCCTTCCCTTGTTGTTCTGGATGTTCACCCTGGGATCTTCTCTCCAAGTCGCGCGATCGAGCAGGACGGGCGTAGGTGAGCCAACCTGTCGGTTGCTGAAGCTCCAAATTGTATACTGTAATCAAGCCAAACTGCCTATTGAACAAGGGCCAAACTGTTGATTGAAGGTCTCTGCCAGGGGAAACAAACATGAGCATAGTGTTGCCGACGCCGGGTTATCTACCAAGGATCGCGGAAGCTGACATAGCCAGGGGCCTCCAAACCATGGGTGCTGTAGTAGTGGAAGGACCGAGAGCTTGCGGAAAAACCTGGTCAGCCCGCCAGTTCGCGGCCAGCGAGGTGATGCTCGATGGAAGCGATGAGCAGCAACTGACCTTCGCCCTCAATCCCGAGAGCATCCTGCAGGGAGAACCACCTCGGCTGCTTGACGAATGGCACATGGTGCCCGGGACATGGAACGCGGTTCGCCGCGTGTGCGACTCGCAGTCGACAAAGGGCTTGTTCCTACTCACTGGGTCGGCGGTGCCCCCAGATGAGATCACACGACACTCAGGCGCCGGTCGTGTACGCCGCGTGCAGATGAAACCCTTGACGTTCAGCGAGTCGAGCCGCTCGACAAATGAAGTGTCGCTGGAGGCACTCTTCAAAGGTGAGGCGGTCACAGCCGGCAAGCCACAGACAGATTTCAGAGAACTCGTGGACTCTGCCGTGATTGGTGGCTGGCCTAGCCTGCTCGATGCTTCAGTGGAGGACGCCCAAGACTATCTGATTTCTTATCTTGATGAGATTGCGAGAACTGATGTGGCCCTAGTTGACAGCGTCCAACGCGACCCGATCGGGGTGTCGCGTCTGTTGCGTTCATTGGCTCGAAATGTGGCAAGTGAAGCCGGCCATCTCACCCTCGCAAAGGATGCGCAACTCAATCGTGAGACTGTGAAGGCCTACCTGCGAGCCCTTGAACGATTGTTCATCGTTGAGAACATCCCGGCGTGGCAGCCGACGCTCATGTCGCATGTGCCCATGAGACAGGCACCCAAGCGTTACTTCGTTGATCCTTCATTGGCAACTGCCGCGCTGGAAACGAGTTCTTCAAGACTGATGTCGGACACCAACTACTTCGGTTTGTTGTTCGAGAACCTTGTGGTTCGCGACTTGTCCGTATACGCGACTATGCACCGTTGTGCAGTTCATCACTATCGAGACAAAGGAGGTTTGGAAGTGGACGCGATAGTCGAGAAACGAGCAGACGGGTCCTAGTTGGCGATTGAAATCAAGCTGGGAGGCGCCGAGGCGATCGACAAGGCGGCCCAATCACTATTGCGCCTACGTGATCGGGTTGATGTCGGCAAGGTCGGAGCTCCAGAAAAACTTGTGGTGATCACAGCCACCGGTTACGGATACGAACGACCGGACGGGGTGGCTGTAGTCCCCATCACCACTCTGTCGCCCTAGGACCGATGCATGCTCCACCGCCGAAACCACTAGGCGATTTCGTTCCGCCGGCGCCCCCATAGCCAACCCCCAAAGGGCCAGATTGTTGGCCTCAGCCGCCCCCGAGCAGAACACAACCCCAGACGCCGGCGCATCGATCAATTCCGCCACTTGGCCGCGGGCCTTCTCCACCAAAGCGGCTTGACGGAGCCCGAAATGGTGTGATGACGACGCGTTGCCGACACCGCTTCGCAAACAAGGCACCATGACATCGGCCGCACGCGGGTCCAGCGGGCCAGAAGCGTTGTAGTCGAAGTACACCTCAGTCACTTGGTCTCCCGGGTTGTTCCTTGCTGCCCGGGTTGTTCCTTGCTGGTCGATCCGCAGCCAGCCGCAAACACGGTAGCGCGATGCGTCAGCCGATTATTGCAGCAGGGTATGACAGACCCTTGGGCAAGCCGGGACGATAGCATTGGCCGACCCCGCAAGGGTGAGCCCTCGTAGCTCAGAGGATAGAGCATCGGCCTCCGGAGCCGTGTGCGCAGGTTCGAGTCCTGCCGAGGGCGCTTGCGAAACCGCTGAGCTGTCCGCCTCAGCCCCAACCGGGGCGCGTTCCGTTCGTCCGTTGCTCGCTGAGCGACTAACTTGAAGCAATGGCCGCCGCCCAAGCACCCCCGGCGAAGAAACCGCGCTGGACATACCAGTGGAAAGAGCTGTTCGACGAGGTGATCACCAGCGGACTCTGCACAGGCTGCGCCGGATGCGTGATCTCGTGCCCCCACGACGTGATCGGCTACGAACACGAGCCCGGCGCATACACGCCGTTCCACCTCGAAGAAGAGCTGGGGCTCGACGACTGCATCCACGGGCAGAAGGGCTGCACCTCATGCACCCGGGCATGTCCCCGCTTCCGCATGTGGGAACCGGAAGCCGACATGCACCTCTTCGGTCGCGAACGCGATCCCGAGGAGGTGTCGGGCGTCTACTCCGACATTCTCCTCACCCGCGCCACAGACGACTTCGTGTACGACACCGGCCAAGACGGGGGCTTGGTCTCGGCAATCCTCATCTGGTGCATCGAGAACGACGTCATCGACGGGGCGCTGACCAGCGGCGTGGAGAACCTTCCCAACGGAGAACCCGGCTGGAAAGCGTTCCCCATGGTCGCCACGAACCGAGACGAGGTGCTGAGGGGCGCGGGTAGCCGCTACACCTACTCAGCCAACACCATGGCCTTCAACGAAGCCAGAGAGAAGGGCTTGGAGCGCCTCGCCCTCGTGGGCATGAGCTGCCAGACATCGGTTGCGCCGGTGATGTGGCATCGCAAGGTCGGCAAGGTCTCCAAGCCGATCAAGCTCAACATCGGCCTGCTCTGCTCCAAATCATTCGACGACTCCCTCTTCGACGAACTGTTCGAGGTCAAATACGGCCTCCCCAAGGAGAACATCTCCAAGATGAACATCAAGGGCGTCTTCCAGATCTGGACCAAGGACGGCGGCTACCACGAGATCAACCTCAAGGAGTGCCACGCCTGGACCCGCGAGGGCTGCCACCTGTGCCCCGACTTCGCCGCCGAACACGCCGACATCTCAACCGGGGGCATCGGCGAGCTCACCGACTGGACCCTCACGATCGTTCGCACCGAGCTCGGACGTGCCGTCATCAGCGCAATGGCAGCCGACGGCGTGATCGAGACCAGGCCCGGAGACGACGACCCCGGGGCGATCGCGCTCATGCACAAACTGGCCCGCAAGAGCCGCGACCGGTGGCCCGACTGGGCCCAACCCGCCGCTAAGGTGACCGTTTCGGCCGAACCTGCGGGGTGACAGCATGGATATCGAGTTCTGGGTGGACCCAATTTGACCGTGGTGCTGGGTGACGGCCCGTTGGGTCGTCGACGAAGTGAAACCGGCCCGCGACCTCAACATCACTTGGCAACCGATCAGTCTCCTGTTGAAGAACCAGCCCGATGAAGACTCTCCCTTCTACGAGCCCACCAACCGCACCTACCGCCTGTTGCGGGTGATGGAATCAGTGCGCGCCGCTGAGGGCGAGGACGCGGTCTTCGACCTGTACTGGGAATACGGCAGACGGATCCACCACGATCAGGAATTCGGCTTCGACCTGGCCGAAGCACTTGAGAGCGTCGGACTCGGCGCTTCACACGCCGCGGCCTACAACTCCGAGGATTTCGACGCCGAGATCGTGCAACGCCATGACGCAGGGCTGGAACTCTGCGGCGACGACGTCGGCACTCCGATCATCGCCTTCGACAACCGACACGGCGAAAAGCAGGCTTACTTCGGTCCCGTCATCACTCGAGTCCCATCAACTGAGGATTCCCTGGACATGTGGGACTCCCTGGTCACGATGATGAACATCGACGGATTCTGGGAACTCAAGCGCACCCGCACCGAACGCCCCGAATTCGGCCCCCGCCCCTGAACTGTCGGTTCGTCCGAACACGACTAGCGGCACTACGTCGGAACGCACCTCTCAAGAAGCGCGCGCACCGCGGGGTCGATGTCCTGGGGGTCGTTGCGCAGACGTTTCTCTGCGTCTTTGAAGTCGTCGAAATCATCGGCGTAACGCTGCGCCAATCCGTCGAAAGCGCATTCGCAGTAGGACACGGCCTCGGATTCGGTCAGGCCGCCGCCCTCGTTCGCCTCTTGACAGGAGCGCATGAAGTTCTCCTCCAGCGTGCCGTCTGCTATCGCCTCCTCCCAATTGTCCGGGTCATTGTTGGAAGCGCAACCTGCAGCAAACACAACCAGGCAGATCAGGACAAGGCCGATCATGCCCACGCGCCGATTGGACTGAGGATTTTTTCTACGAGTCATGCCGCCGCGAGACTAGCGGTAGCTGACCGCATTTTGGTGACGCGAACCGCACATTAGGCGCTCAGGCCAACTTGGAGGGCAGGCCGTACTCGAGCAAGGCCGATTGGCCGCTCATGGCTACGACCCGAAGGTCGCGCTCGTTTCCGTGGGCATCGACGAGGTTGAGCACATCTTCACCGACCGAGAAATCGACGGGCTGCGCCAGGCCCCCGTTGACTGCAACATTCGTGGTGTACAGGTACGTTCGCTGTGCAACGTCAAGAATCGGATTGAGGCGGCCCTCGATACCGGGCACGTAACCTGTTTGGTCCGCAAAGATCACCGAGCCGCCGTCGACGAGAACATCGAGTTCCACCTCCAGCGAACCCCGCGCGGGAACCCAATCGCTGACGATCTTGGCGCTCAGTCCCTCTCCGGCCGCGTAGACAGTCATGGAAAGGTCCGTCGTGTACAGCTTGAGCCGCGCGACGCCTGCGACGTCGCTCGTCGCGCGCTGCCACACATTGTTGGGGAACAGCGCAAGGACGTCCACGCCGGCGACGGGGGTGCCACCACAGGCAACCCGAACCGCTACATCCGCATCGAAGTTGCCCAGTGCCTCGTCGAACTGCCCGAGCGGCATTATGTCGCATCCGCCTCGCGCCTCAGCCTTGGCTCCACCATAGACAACCGTTTTGCCAACCAAGTCCGGGACGAGTTCGGCGATTCGGTCGAGCGAACGCACCCAGTCTGATGCGATCGTCACGCCCGATTTAGCCTCGATGCCGTTGACCCCTCGCTCAGTCTCGTAGAACAGGTCGCATTCGAGGCCACGCGAGTCGCGGAAGAACGAAAGCCGGGGTTCGCGGCCCCGGTTGTAACAGTGCTTTGCCGCCTCGGCGATGACGACGTTCTCAAAAAGCGAACCGCGCAATGGATGCGTCGCCACTTGACCCGGACCCTCGATGCCCAACAGGTAGCTGGCAAGTCCCACATCGTAGAAGTAGAGCTTCGGGGACTTGACCAGCCGTTTGCGAATGTTCGCTGCAAAGGGCGGCAGCAAGAACGCAATGTAGCTGCGCTCCAGCAGAGTGACCCACTGGCGAATCGTCGTGTGCGACACCCCTGCATCACCGCTGAGCGCCGTCAGGTTCAACATCTGTCCCACCCGTCCGGCGCACAGCGCCACGAACCGCCTGAATACAGACAGATCACTGACCCCTCCCATGCGGCGCACATCCCGTTCGACGTACGTCTCAAAATAATCGCCGAGCGCTTGGCGAGGCTCCAGTCGCTGATCCGCGATGCGCGGGTAGAAGCCGTTGAAAACGATGTCGGCAAATGCTTCGCTCGCGCCTGCGCGTCTGGATTCGTCGAGCGAGAAAGGCAGAAGACGCAGCAGCGCAGTACGTCCGGCGAGCGACTGGCCGACTGCCTCGGACAGCTTCAAGTTCTCGCTTCCTGTCAGCACATAGAGACTGTTGCGGCCGTCCTCATCGGCAATGACCTGCAAGTAGGACAACAGCGCAGGCACGTGCTGTATTTCGTCGATGATCGCGGGAGTGCCCAGATGGCGCAAAAACCCTCGAGGGTCGCTTTCTGCGAAGGCGCGTTCATCAGGGGCTTCGAGGCTGGCGTATGCCGCATCTCCAAATGTTGAACGGCAGAGCGTCGTTTTGCCCGCTTGCCGAGGTCCGGTCACCGTCACAAACGGGTATTGGCGAAACAACTTCGTCAACTGTCCGGTGATCACCCGTTCAATCATGATATAAACCTATCAGCAATTGCACAATTTGCAAGTTGCATACTCAGATTGTGCATCCTCTTGTCTCCAACTCACGGGCGCGAGCAAAGACTGCGTCGAGCATGGTCTCGGTCAAGCGGCCAGTGAAGGTGTTCTGCTGACTCACATGAAAACTGCAAAGCAAGGTCATTCCGTTGTCGAGAGGAATCTCCCGACCGTGCGCGAATTTGGGACGGGGTCGAAGTCCGAAGTGCCGACAGATCACATTGTGCGCGAAACCTCCCAACACCACAACGACCTTGACCGAGGTGAGCGCGGCCAGTTCAGCCGTCAGGAACGGCTCGCAATTGTCACGCTCCTCCGGCGTCGGTTTGTTGGCCACAGGCGCACACTTCACCGGCGCTGTGACCCAAGCACCCGACAATGTCAGGCCGTCATCACGACTCGTCGACGACTCCTGGGATGCGTAACCGGCGCGCCACAACGCCCGATACAACCAATCACCGGAGCGGTCACCGGTGAACATGCGTCCGGTGCGATTGGCGCCATGGGCCGCGGGGGCCAGCCCGAGCACCAGCAAACGAGCCTCGGGGTCGCCGAAACCGGGCACCGGTCTAGCCCAATACTGCTCATCACGGTACGCAGCACGCTTGATGCGTCCAACCTGTTCACGCCACTCAACCAGCCGAGGACACCGGCGGCACTCAACCACCTCACTCTCAATCTGGTCAAGCCCCGTAATCTGATCATCCGGGGCGCCAGAACTCGGATCGGGTGATCGCATCACTCACAGAGTACGTTGTGCAACAGCCATGGCCCCCAAATCAGACACCCCGAAACCGACTCTGGTGCTTTTCGTGCGTCACGGAAAGACACCCACAACGGGAGCTTCGCTGCCAGGCAGAGCGCCGGGCCTCCATCTCGCCGATGAAGGGACAGCCCAAGCCGAAGCCGCGGCACAACGGATCGCCGCGCTCGACTCTGTCGGCGCGGTGTACGCCTCGCCGCTGGAGCGAACACAACAGACCGCACAACCGATCGCCAGAGCACTGAAACTGCGCGTGCGACGGTCCCTTGGACTGATCGAATGCGACTTCGGGGCATGGACCGGACGCAAACTCGACGATCTCGCCAAGTTGCCAGAGTGGAAGAGGGTCCAGCGCTATCCGAGCGGGTTCCGATTTCCCCGCGGCGAATCATTCGCCGAGATGCAGAGCCGCGCCCTGGACGCGGTCCACGGTCTCGTCGCGGCCCACCCCGATGAGACGATCGTGGCCGTGTCGCACGCCGACGTCATCAAAGCAGTCATCGCGGCAGCAACCGGCACCCACCTCGACCTGTTCCAGCGCATCGTGGTGTCTCCTTGCTCCATCACTGCGATTCTCTACACCTCCGAAGGCCCTATCGTGTTGACCGTCAACTCGACGGGCGACGACCTCACAACCCTGGTGCTGTCATGAACCGCTCCTTCGACTTTCGAGAACTCGACTTTCTCACCGTCGGAACGCTCGGCCCGAGAGGCCAACGAGAGTTCTTCCTCCAAGCCCGCAGCGAAGGTCGGCTGGTATCGCTGAAAGTCGAGAAACAGCAGGTGGCGGCACTCGCCGAATACCTGGACCGCGTGCTGAAGGAACTACCTGAAAAGGCGGGCGAAACCACAGACGCGCCCCAAGACCTCGACCTGCGGGAGCCGGTCGTGGCTGAGTGGACTGTCGCCAGTCTTGCCATCGCATACGCCGGCGAGATCGACCGTCTCGTCGTCGTGGCGGAATCGTTCGTTGATGACGACGACCAAGAACCGTTCCAAGCCCGTTTCTTCCTGCAGCGAGGCGAAGTTGCAGGACTCGTCGGACGCGCCCGCACGATCGTTGCGGCGGGGCGACCGCCGTGCCTGTACTGCGGTCAACCGCTTGAAACCCGCAACGGCGACTGGTGCCCGTGCCAAAACTGACTCTGCTAACGCCGGGCCCTCTGTTTGCGCCGGGCGTAGCCGGAGCCGCAGCGGGCGCATACCGGGCCGGAACCGGAACCGGAACCGCAGCGGGCGCATACCGGGCCGGAACCGGAACCGGAACCGCAGCGGGCGCATACCGGGCCGGAACCGGAACCGCGCCGGGCGCATACCGGGCGGCTAGATGAGCGAGAACGAGTCGCCGATTTTTGATCGCGAGCCGATCAGCGCTGAACGGGCATTGACGCTGCTCCGTGACAGCGAGATGGAGCTCGTCGGGCGGATGCCGTACTCATCCAATGCGACGTTCCTCGTCAATCTCTGCCATGAAGGACTCCGAGCGCAGGCGATCTACAAGCCGCTTCAAGGAGAGCGCCCGCTCTGGGACTTCCCGGACGGGCTGTATCGAAGGGAGGTCGCAGCCTTCCTAATCGCCGAGTGTCTCGGCTGGGAATTGGTTCCTCCCACCGTCGTGCGAGACGACGCACCTCTCGAAACGGGGGCACTGCAACTCTTCGTCCCCCATGAATTCGAAGAGCACTACTTCACGCTGCACGAGTCCAGCGACCGCTACGACGACTCCTTCCGGCAAATCTGCGCGCTCGACCTGGTGATCAACAACACCGATCGAAAATCAGGGCACTGCCTGCTGGGAACCGACGGCCGGATCTGGGCGATCGACCATGGTCTTGCATTTCATCACCAGTTCAAACTCCGCACAGTGCTGTGGGACTTCGCGGGAGAACCACTCCCAGAGCGCTTGAGGGCGGACCTATGGGGGCTGATCGAGGGCGGAATACCCGAGGAGGTCGCGGCTCTCCTCGACCCGCTGGAACAGGACGCGATGCTCACCCGCACCAAGGCCCTGGCCACCAGCGGAACCTTCCCACACGGCGACAGCAACCGACACCGCTGGCCCTGGCCACTGGTCTGAAGAGCGAGCAGAACAGGTGAGCCTTAGAGTCGCGATACGTTGTCTTCCGCTCTTTGTTCGCTGCGCTCACCGGGCCGCTCGGGCCTCATCGTCTCCCGCTCTTTGTTCGCTGCACCCACCAGGCCGCTCGGGCCTCATCGTCTCCCGCTCTTTGTTCGCTGCGCCCACCAGGCCGCTCGGCCTCTGGGACCTAGCTTCAACAACCGCCATCCAACCGGCACTAGTCAACAGATGTGGAAAAGTCTGTGCATTTTGTCATAAATGACAAAAGCCGATAACGCCCCGAGATTGCAGCCGCAAGGCGACCGATCAGTTGCTGAGCGCCTCGATCAGCTTGGGGAGAACCTTGTGGACATCACCCACAATGCCGAGATCCGCAACAGCGAAGATGGGCGCCTCGGAATCCTTGTTGATGGCGATGATGTTCTTCGACCCCTTCATACCGACAAGGTGCTGGGTTGCTCCGGATATGCCGCAGGCAATGTAGACCGTCGGTTTCACAACCTTGCCGGTCTGACCAACTTGATAGCTGTAGGGAACCCAACCGGCGTCGACGATGGCACGACTGGCGCCAGGAGCAGCGCCCACGGCGTTGGCCAGGTCCTCGATCATCGAATAGGCCTCTTTGTCGCCGAGCCCGCGGCCGCCCGAGACGACGATGTCGGCTTCATCAAGCTTCGGGCCGTCCGACTCTTCGGCGAAGGTGGCAACTACTCGCGCGGCGCCGACTGCACCGAGCTCGCCGACGTCGAGGTCCTCAACATCGGCTTCAGCACCGCCCACAGGCTCTGCCACGAACGATTTCGGCCTGACCAGGAAGATCCCCGGGTTGCCCGAGGTGTTCTTGGTCATCACATCGGTCGCCCCACCGAAAATCGGTTCGCTGCCGAGCAGATCATCGCCTTCAAGGACGAGATCGACAATGTTGGTGATGACCGGCGAACTGAGCTTGACCGACAAGCGGGCGGCAACATCACGCCCGTCTTGGGTGGTGCCGAGCATGAACGCAGCGGGCGCATCCACGTCACCGCTTTGAATCGCCTCGGCGACCGCGGCGGCAACCGAAACCCCCTGCATGGCTCCATCAAGGTCACCGGTGGCGTAGACGGTCTCAGCGCCGTGGTCGCCGAGTTCTTCCGCGTAGTCGTCACCGTCGGCGCCCATGAACACCTCGACGGTGTCGGCGATCTCGCGGGCTTTGGCCAGCATTTCCAGAGTGATTGTGGCTACAGCGTCGCCGTTGGCTTCACCGAACACCCAGATCTTCTCGAGTCCCATTTCGTGTCCTCCCTCACAGAACCTTGAGCTCGTCGAGGAAGGCCACGATGCGCTCATGGGCGTCCCCGTCATCTTCGATCACTTCGCCGGCATCGCGGGTGGGAGCGTCTTTCACGCTCGCAATCTCCTGACCGCCGCCGGCCCAACCAACAGATCCCGCTTCAATTCCGAGATCGCCGATACCGAGTTCGTCGACCGGCTTCGACTTGGCCGACATGATCCCCTTGAATGAGGGATAACGCGGCTCCACCACACCGGCCGTCACCGACACCACCACCGGAAGCGGACACTCGACGTCGTCGTAACCAGCTTCGGTCTGGCGCTGCACCTTGGCTACGCCTGCTTCGACGGCAACCGCTTTGGCGAACGTCACCGAGGGGAGCTCCAACAGCTCAGCCACCATTTCAGGCACCGTGCCCGTGTATCCGTCACTCGACTCGGTCGCCGCCAGCACCAAGTCGGGTTCGCTGCGAGCAATAGCAGCAGCAAGTACCCTGGCCGTGCCCAGAGCATCAGTGCCCTTGAGCGCTTCGTCACTCACCAGCGTCGCGCTGTCGGCGCCCATCGCCAGCGCGGTGCGCAGACCGGTCACCTGATTGTCGGGGGCCATCGAGACCAGATGCACCGACCCGGCGCCAGCCGTGTCGACGAGCTGCAAGGCCATCTCGACTCCGTAACTGTCAGATTCGTCGAGAATCAGCTTCTGATCACGGACGAGCGTCATGCTGTCCGGGTCGAGCGCGCCGGGGTCGGCCGGGTCTGGGATCTGTTTAACGCATACAACGACTTTCATAGCCCACGAGTCTGCCAGCGAGGTTGCCGAATGCCTATCTGAGTTGAGCGGATAGTTTTGATGTTCTTGCGCATCTGTTTCATCGTCAATTCTGTCGCCTCCTCGGTCACGGCCCGGCGCCGGGTGATCACCTACAAGATTCTGTCGGCTGACCACGATGTGACCCTGGCCGAAACCAGTCGTTCGGGGCATGCCACCCGCCTCGCTCAGTCCGCAGCCAACGACAACTACGACCTCGTTGTCGTGCTGGGGGGCGACGGCACCGTGAATGAGGCCGCGAACGGACTTGCAGGCACCGACACCGCCCTGGCGACACTCCCGGGCGGCTCAACCAATGTGTTCGCCCGGATACTCGGTCTTCCCGACGACCCTGCCGATGCTTCCCTGGTCCTGCTCGACGCCATCGACCGGGGTTCGATTCACCGCATCGGCCTCGGAGCGGTCGAGGGTCGCTATTTCCTGTTCCACTGCGGCGTCGGATTCGACGCGGCGGTCGTGGAACAGGTCGAGACACGCGGTCCGTGGAAACGGTGGGCAGGCCATCCCCTGTTCGTCTGGGCGGCGCTCGACACCTGGGTCCGGGGGGTAGATCGTCGCAAGGCTTCTATACGGGTGACCGGGCCGAACGGTGAAGAGCTGTCGGAAGGTTTTTTGACTGTGGTGATGAACACCAATCCCTATACGTATCTGGGCAACCGTCCAATCGATCTCGTTCCGGGACTCACCCTCAAAGATCCACTTGCCGTGGTGACCCTCGAGGAACTCCGACTTTCCAGTCTCGGCCCCGTCTTGGCCGGCGCGCTGCGAGGCAGAGAACTGAATGAACGGCGCAATGTCGACATCCGCACCGACATGCGTTCACTGGTCATCGAATGCGACCCTCCGGCCCCGTATCAGGTTGACGGCGACTATCTCGGCGCGAGCAAGCGGTTGCGATTCACCTGGACGCCCGAGCGTCTCTCGCTGCTGATGCCCGAGGGACCCTGAGCATTCGCTCCTGTTCGCCACGCTCACCGGACCGCCCGGGCACAGACACTCCCGCTCTCGCCCGCTCTCGCTCACCGGGCCGCCCGGGCGCAGACACTCCCGCTCTCGCTCACCGGGCCGCCCGGGCGCAGACACTCCCGCTCTCGCTCACCGGGCCGCCAGGGCCGCGGGTCAGCCGCTCCTGTCGATGACGCTTCTCGCCACATCGGGAACGTTGGTGCAGATTCCATCGACCCCCATCTCGATGAGTTGAACCATCCGCTCCGGGTCATCGACGGTCCACACATTCACCAGCAGCCCCGCAGCATGGGCCCGATTGACGAAATTGACGTCGACGAGGACGTCCCAGGGGTGAATCGCGGCCATCTCATGAGCGACCGCACGGCCGATGGCACTGGCCGGATCGATCATCTCATACAACAACCACCCACACGGAATCGACGGATCAACAGCACGGATGCGATCGACCGCGTCGATGTTGAACGATGTGATCAGCGTTCGCTCGGGGCCGAGATAGGCCTGCACCAGACCCGCGACCGCATCCGCCACCAGATGATCTTCGTCGTAGTCGGGATCGTTCGGAAGGTTCTTGATCTCGATGTTGACGCTGATCGACTCGCAGGCTTCGAGCGCCTCAGCGAGACTCGGAATGTAGGGCGGCAGCTCGTCGCTTGAGACCTCCGCGAGTATCCGTCCATCGGCAAGGTGGGCGTCGTGATGGACCACCACCACGCCGTCAGCGGCACGGCGAGCATCAAGCTCAACCCATTCGGCGCCCATCGTCTGGGCCAGTCGGAACGCGGGCAGCGTGTTCTCCTGGGCTGCGTTAGAGGCTCCTCGATGTGCGATCACATAGGTCATTGCTCAAAGTCTCGCGGATATCGGCGCGACAAGTACACCGGTTTGCTCGTTGTTGATTGACAAAAGGAGAACAAGTTTCAAGAAAACACTTGCGCGGAAAGAGAACCTGTTCCTATTATTGCCGAATCGCTGGGGGAACCAGCGAGGCTCAACGGCCAAAAAATAGTGTAGTAGGAGGACAAACGTGGCCCTTACAGCCGAAGCGTTCGCATCGGCAATCGACTGGAGAGTTGATGCCGCATGCCGCGACACAGATCCCGCCCTGTTCTTTCCAGTCGGGACCACCGGACCCGCAGTCGACCAGATCGCCTCCGCAAAAGAGGTCTGCTGCTCATGCCTCTGCAAGGACGCATGCCTCGATTTCGCCCTCTCAACCAACCAGGACACTGGCGTGTGGGGCGGCACCTCCGAAGAAGAGCGCCGGATTATCCGCCGACGCCTGCGCGCAGCGTCAGCCCTGGCCAAACCACGCGCCTGACCACCGGACGCCGGCCCGACCACCGGACGCCGGCCCGACCACCGGACGCCGGCCCGACCACCGGCCGCCGGCCCGACCACCGGACGCCGGCCCGACCACCGGACGCCGGCCCGACCACCGGCCGCCGGCCCGACCACCGAGCGCCGGCCCAACCGCCGGCCGCCGGCCTGAACGCTGAACCGGCAAGCACGGCTGCAGCGACCCCTAGCCCAACGGCAACGCCGGGCCGGGGCGAGGAACCCGCACATCGACGATCGTTCCCGCAGACCCCTCCGCATCGGAGCCGACGCCATTGGCGTCCGGCCGGACAAACGTGATCCGACCCCCAAGATCCGAAACGACGAAAGTACGGACGATCGTCAACCCCAGGCCGGCGTCGCGGTCAAGGGAGAATCCGTCAGGGACGCCGGGACCGTGATCCTGGACACAGATCGACAACTCCTTGCTATCACCGCCCAGTCTGACTGTCACCGGATGATCAGACCCGGAACTGTGATCGATGGAGTTCTGCAACAACTCGGTGACGACCACCGCCAAAGGCATCGAAACGTCTCCGGTGAGCGCACCGATGCTCCCGCTCACCTCGATCTTCAGCGGCCGCTCCGGCGCACCGAGACCCTCCTCGACCATCCGCACAAGCCTGCTCACGACCGCGTCGAAGTCAACGATGTCCCCAGCGTCGGCAGTGAGGGTCTCGTGGACCACCGCGATCGACCCGATCCGACGCGCCGACTGCTCGACCGCCGCAATCGCCTCTGGCGAAGAAAGGCGCCGGGTCTGCAAACGCAGCAGCGACTGGATCGTTTGCAGATTGTTCTTCACGCGGTGGTGAATCTCACGAATCGTCGCGTTCTTTGAGATCAGGAGCCGATCCCGGCTGCGAAGCTCAGAAATGTCGCGTAACAGGCTGACGGCGCCGGTCACCCGCCCGTCCTCGATCAACGGATGGCAACGAACCACCACACATGCATCTTCGGCCTCTTCGAATTCGTCGACCGTGCTGTGGCGCGAGGAAAACGCCCGCTGCATCGCCGACTCGTCGATGCCCAACTCCCGCAGCCGTCTACCCTCAAGGTTGCTGAGCACGCGCAGGCGATGCATGGCCGACACAGCGTTGGGCGACGCGTATTCGATCCGGCCCTCACGGTCCAGAACCAGCACACCGTCACCCACACGCGGCTCGCGCAGTTCGCCGACCCGCTCCGATTCAACGAAGGGAAAAGTGCCGTCGACAACCATCTGCGCCAAACGCTCCCCGACAGCGCGGTATGGGCGTTCAACCGGACTTCGGTGGCGAACGAATGCCGACTCCGCTTCTCTGGTGAGCACCGCCAAGATGTCCCCGTTGCCACGCACCGGGATGTATTCGACCGCTGTCTGTGCGCCCGCGTCGGGCATCCTGACGTCTTCTTCGACCAGTTGGTCATCAAGGTCAGGCCCATGCAAGTCGCTTCTGGTGATCAGACCCTGCAACCGCTTGCGCTCCCGCACGGCCCGGGCCAACAGCGGATGATCCGCAACCGACACGGTCTGACCCACCGGGTCTCCGTAGTGAACCGTAGTTCCCGTAACGGAACGGGTGTGTCCCAAGACGACGAACTCGCTCTCTTCGGTGACGCTCGATGCGCCGTTCCCCGGAACATAGAGCAGCAAGTCGCTGAAAGACAGATCACTCAACAGCGACCATGAACTGACCAAGCGCTGAAGGTGAGAAATGGCCCCCGAATCGAGATTCGTCTTCGCCCTGGCAATCTCCGCGAGGCCGGCCACCGCAAATCCCGCCTTGAATCAGCCGAAGCCGATCGGGTTGCCCCCTTCGGGGCCCAGTTCGACAAACGCGATCTTCGCCGCCGCCACTGCCACTTCCTTGCCCTTCTCGTCGGTCAACCACAGCGTTGCGGTCGCACCGCTGATCGCCTCGTCAATCGAAGCCTTGACAGCAGAACGGTCGGATTTGTCGGGAAGCTGGACGACGATCTCGCGGGGGTGGTCACTCACTCCTATGCGGACATCCACAGTCTTGTTCTCCTAATTCGGGTCGGCGCACTCAACTCAAAACACTCAGCTCGCACGCACTCCATTAATCTAGCCCAGCACGGATTATTGCAGGGCGTCTTCGGCACCGGGCGGACCTGTCAGTTGATTATCAATTCAGGATGCGATCGTTTCGACGGTTTGCGGGCTTCGATCCACTGAGCCATCTCAGCAAAGACGGCCGACGCCTCGCTTTGCGGGTCCACCGCCATGATCGGCTCACCCTGGTCCGAACCCTCGCGCAACGCTATCGCCATAGGAATCTGCCCGATGAGGTCGACCTCGAGGCGTCTGGCAAGCTCGGCGCCGCCACCGGAACCGAACAGGTAGTAGCGCTTGCTGTCATCGCCGGTGAACCACGACATGTTCTCGATCACCGCTTTCACTCCGATCTTCACCTGCTCGAACATGAACGCCGCCCGCTGAGCGACCCGTTGGGCCGCAGGGTTGGGCGTAGTGACGACGTAAGCCTCCGAGCGAGGAAGGAACTGGGCCAGCGACAACGAAATGTCGCCCGTGCCCGGAGGCAGGTCGACAAGAAGAAAATCGGGGTCGTCCCAGAAGACGTCGGTCAGGAACTGCTCGAGCGCCTTGTGCAACATCGGACCCCTCCAGATCACCGGTTGATCTTCCCGGGCAAAGAAGCCCATCGAGACACAGCGCACTCCATGGGTCTCCGGCGGGATTATCATGTCGTCGATCACCGTCGGGGCATGCTCCACACCGAGCATCCGCGGTATCGAGAATCCCCAGACGTCAGCATCGACAACAGCAACGCTGTGACCACGCTGTGCCAGGGCAATACCCAAGTTGGCGGTCACCGACGACTTGCCCACACCGCCCTTGCCGGAGGCGATGAGCAGGATACGGGTTCGATTGCCCGGTTGAGCGAACGGAATCGCACGCCCCTGCGCGTGGCCGTGAGCCGGTTGCGACCCCGCTGTCGCCGCCGGGTCACCGTGCAACATCTCGCGGATCTTCGCCCGCTGCCCGTCTCCCATCACACCGAAATCGATCGTCACGACGTTGACGCCGTCGAGAGCAGCAACAGCTCCTGACACCCGATTCTGGATCTCGTTGCGCAGCGGGCATCCGGCGATCGTGAGATCGATGCCGACCTCCACATGGCCGCCGTCGATGACAGTCGAGCGAACCATGCCCAGATCCACGATGCTGCGGTGAAGCTCTGGATCCTCGACCGGACGCAGCGCCTCAATCACTTCGGCTTCGGTGACGGTCATATATGCGTAGAATAGCGGTGTGGACGCCCAGCACCTCAGCCCCACGGAGTTCGCCTCAACGGTCTCGGCAATAACCTCTGCCTTCGGCGACGTCACCCGACGGGACATCTATCTGCACGTCCACCAGAACCCAGACGGCGTGACCGCGAGCGAGGTGGCCGAAGAGTTCGAACTGCACGCCAACGTTGCGCGTCATCATCTGGACAAACTCACCGCCGGAGGGCACCTCGGAGTCGAGGTCGCCAAATCAGACGGCGGAGTCGGGCGTCCTTCCAAGCACTACAAGCCGGTTCACACCGAGGTGCGCCTCGAGGTGAACGTGCGCCACGACGACGTGCTTGTGTCTCTGTTGGGACGAGCCTTGGCAATGCTGCCGGCCTGTGCCGCTGAGGAGATGGCCGAAGAGGTCGGCGTCGAATACGGCAAGGCGATGGCCGCTGCGATCGACCCCGGCGAAACCCATCGCAGCTATCAGGGCGCTTTGCATGCGGTAGCCGACGCCCTGTCAGCTCACGGGTTCGCCGCTAGAGCTGAACGAGCCGAGGACGACAGATACCAGATCGTTGCGCAGCACTGCCCCTTCGGCGACGCGGTTGTCGAGCATCCTGTCATCTGCGCCGTCGACCGAGGCATGGTGCAGGGAATGCTCGGCCACCTGTACGGCCCGGCCGACGCCTCCACCACCTCTTCCAAGCCCCAAGGCGACGACATCTGCGTCACCCACGTGACCCTCTGACCCCGGTCGCCCTCGCCGAAAAAGTCGCTAGCAAGGTTGCATTGCGGACCACCTAAACTCTTGGTCCAGTGAGTATCTTTCTCGTTCGTCATGCCTCAGCCGGGGATCGCAGCCGCTGGCGCCTCAATGACATGGAGCGCCCCCTAGACGAACGAGGCCGCGAACAGGCTTCGCGAATCGCCGACTTGTTCGCCGATTCCGCAGTTCGAGCCGTCTGGTCGTCGCCCGCAACCCGCTGCGTGCAGACAGTCGAACCGGTGGCCGAGGCTCACTCTCTGAACATCCGAATTCGCGACGAACTGTGCGAAGGAGCAGATTCTGCGCGGCTTCTGGAACTGATCCTCGAAGAAGCCGCTGCACCCGACAACCTCATACTGTCCAGCCACGGTGACGTCATTCCAAGCGTGCTGAACCGGCTGTTGCGCGCAGGCCTCGAAGCAACCGGCGACCGCGGCTGCGCCAAAGCGAGCGTGTGGGAGCTCAGAGTTGACAACGGACTCATAACCGAGGGGATCTACACAGCCAAGCCCTAGCCGACCGTGCCAGAGCGAAAGGAGCACACCCATGACTGTCCGACATCTGAACCCGGCGGTTGAAGCAAGCGCCAAACTCGGCGGAGCTGTCACCGCGTTGGTCCTGGAGCCGTCGCCGCCCGCCGACCACACTGAGCCGTTCTTCGCCGACGATCCAGCGGCGATCCCTACAGATGCAGCTGCAACCGTCGGTCCGACCAGCGCTGCCGACCGCACCTGGGCCCAGGTGGTCGCAGAGCGGCCCGAACTGGCCGGTTGGGCCGCCGAACGCTGGCTGGCCGCATACCGGCCGCTCAACCCGGTTCCAGACGGCTATCGCGAAGCTCGCAATGCCTACCATCGGCTCGCCTATGCCGTCGTCGCCGAAGCCCGCCGCTGCTCCAACACAAAGTTCGGTCTGCGCTACACCCGAGGCGGTTTCGGAACCCCGTTCTTCGGCGATGACCAACAGGTCCGGGTGCAGGACGGCCTGCTGGTGGTTCAGCAGGGCGCACAGGTCAGACACAGCGCCATAACCAGCCTGCAAGCCGCCGCTCAGTTCGTCGGCGTGGAACCGGGCATCGCCGCGGCCGAACATGACTCACCGCCTTTGGGCGATCCGGACGCCGACCTCGGAGCCACCGGCTCGACCGGTGCCTTCCTCGCAGACTGGTTCGGATTCTCCTGGGCGGTGCTCGAAGAACTGCGGGTCACGCCCGGTGCGGTAGACGCAGAACGAACCCAGCTCTGGCCCGGCCACTTCGACCCGGCCGCGGCGATC
The DNA here is from genome assembly GCA_028819005.1 of Acidimicrobiaceae bacterium. Taxonomy (GTDB): domain Bacteria; phylum Actinomycetota; class Acidimicrobiia; order Acidimicrobiales; family Aldehydirespiratoraceae; genus VXYK01. The sequence goes on along the minus strand of JAPPMP010000032.1, from coordinate 44,564 downwards.
GGCGACGTCGAAGCCGGCGGGCGCGCCACCTACGGCTGTTCACCCGGCGACGACGCCCACGACGAGCCCTACCTGTATGTGGGAGCGTGGGGAGACGTGGACCGCAGCGATCCCTACTGGAACGAGACCGCCTTCAACGGCGCTTCACTCCCCTACGCAGCGCTGGTCGGCGCCGGCGACGCCGTGCAGACCGCTCTCGATTTCTTCCGCGCGGGACTCGACCGCCTCACCGAACGAGCTTAATCGGCCTAGAGTCCACGGACCTCGCCTAGAATTCGACCGATTTCGGCACGCGTAAGCCGGATCTAGTGGGTGATCCGCGAGAGCGCCATAGTAGCTGAGTACGGTATGGGTCGTGATGCCAGACGACTCGCTCGACGACGGTCTGCTGCCCGGACCCGGCGCTGCACTGCCGTCAAGCCCGAGCACACACACCAACACAACAGTACAGGCGCCCGACCGCTACGGACGCGATGACCGCAGTCCATCGCCGGATGCCGCCGTTTCAGAACAGCTTCCAGATATTAAGCCTCGCACACCAGTGCGGGCACTCGACCGCGCCGCGTACGCTTCAAGCCAGTCGTCCTTCGGAGCGCACCTTGTTTTACCGGTTGTGGGCTTCTCGTCTGGCTTCGCTTTCCGAGTTACAGGAAAGCGCGACAACTTCCTAGCCGACGACATCATCAGACTTCTTGACCAAGACGCATTCTGCGAAACGTATGTACCTCGAAGCCGCATACTCGACCATCTGACTCAGCGTGCCGAGTCCGACCAAGAAGTATCGGAGATCCCTAATCCAGACAACTACGATCTTCGTGTAGGCCACGTACTTGACCTACTATGCCAAGTGCCTGATCAATCAGTGAACTGCGCCGTCACATCCACACCCTATTGGGGTCTGCGAATCTACGAAGACTCCAGCCAAGTTCCTTGGGCTGACGGTGACATCTGTGCATACGGCCACGAGCAGACACCTGAGGCATTCATCAGACACACCGTCGAGATCTTGGTCGCGTTGGCACCAAAGATGACGTCCGACGGGTCCATCTGGTGGAATGTCATGGACTCGTTCAACACTCGAACTCAGATCCGGGGAAACGCTGCCGAGGCGCTCCGCGCGATGCAAGGACTGGACCATCGAGCTTGGGCGGATCATCCCGCTAGGCGATACTCGGCGGGTCACGCCTACCTCAAGGATGGCGAGCAGTGCATGATTCCTGCACGGATCGCCGAGCGAGCCAGTCGAACAGGTCTATGGGTAAAGACGATGATCACATGGGCTAAGCGCGCGACCCTCCCGGAGCCGCAGAATTCACGAGTGAGCCGGAATCTCGAATACGTCATCCACCTCACGCGGCAGCGAAGGCCAAAATTCTCCCGTGCTCCGTACATTACGGCTGAACCCAGATACGGCGGACGCAACAACGGGTGGGAGTCCGAGAAGCTCTCTGATGTCTGGATGCTGAACACGTCGAGCGGCGGCGAAGGGCACGGCGCGCAATTCCCGATGGCACTGCCGGGTCGGTGTATCGCACTGACGACAGAGGCTGGCGACCTTGTACTTGATCCATTCGTTGGAGCGGGCACGAGCGGCGTCGCCGCGCTACATCACAGATGCCGGTTCATCGGTTTCGACGTTTCGCAGACATACGTGTCGGCGGCCAAGGAGAAGCTCTCTAACGCCACATGGACATTGCCAGTGGGCTGAGTGAACCGAAGGCGGTGACTAGGGCGGGCACATGATCGCAAGAGACTGAGCCTAGGATGATGGAGCGGCCCTCCAACCGTGTTGCCACGTTCGGCTCAGGGATGATCTCGGCGGGACCGACGACGAATGACCAGACTCTCTCGGCGAAGCCGTCCCGTGCGTCCAGAGCGTAGCTCGCCGCTTGATGAAACCCGTCACGCGCGACATACGACGGGTCGGATGACCATTTGCACTCAAGCAGGAGGACAGCTTTGCGGGCTTCGCATACCAGTGCGATATCAGCACCGATCGGGCCACCGGCGCCACTGATACTGCGGGTCGCGTGTACATAGGCACCGTCGTCTAATGCGTAGTGCTTCCGCGACCCAGCAGCCTCAAACCAGAGGTCGAAGATTAGGCCGTGAGTATCGACGCACTGGAGCCTCGGACCAGTGCGTACCCCTCCGATCGGAGATCGCCACATACACCGGAATCCAGCGCTGCGGAGAGCTCGTAGAACCTCGCCGAAGACGTTCAGGTGAAAGAGACGGGACGCCAAGTCAGGCTCCGGATATAGGAGTTCGAATGCAATAAATGCCGGATCATCGTCAACACGCGTCACAAGTGCAGCGATCCGCGAAACCACTGACCAGGGTTGCCCAGAGGAACGCAACGAGCGTAAATCGGTTCGGTCGGGTTGCACCGGGTTCGGTTCTTCCAGATGCGCCACGGCTCGAAACATCGCTGAGATCGGCGGTTCGATCCGTCTTAGCAGGGTGGGACTGCTCCGGCAGGCGCGCCTGAATTCGTCCAACCTCATTGCGAGCCACGCAAGCGCCGCTAGCGCTGTCTCGTCGGTTACGCGACTCCGGTGCCGTAGGGCGAAAGCCGAAGGAGGCCAGCCGTGGCGACGAGCTGTTTCGGACCATCGAATCCCTCCCGATGGCACCATCGAGACTGTCTTGGCCACGCGCGACTCCGCGGGCAACGCATCGGCCCATTCGCGTTCGCTCTTGGGCAATCTCACAAGATCATCGGCAAACTGAGCGAGCGCGTTTCGCTGGCCGCGGTGACGAACGTCGCGCTCACTCCAACTGTGCTCGTCAGTTCGGCTTGCCGCAACGGCCCGGAGCAGGTCTCCGTCGCCAATCCACCCCCGGGTCAACTCATCAAGCCCGGAGCGCGGAAGAACTGGATCAATCAACCGAGGATCTCCCTCTGCTCCTCCACCCAATCCCATTGTGCCTTACTAAGAACCGCTTCTTCGTCTAGGACGCGGCGACCAAGGTCATCAAAGTCAGAATCATCGAAAGAACTTATGTACTTCCCGAGTGACAACACGTAAGCCTCTGCGATGAGTTCCTCGGTGCTCTGCGTTGGATCGGCATTCCTCAGGTATGATCCCATCCTCAGGAACACGGCCGGTCCTAGGACTGTCTCAGCGCTAACGTGGTGCGCCGAGTACAAGCCGATTATCGACGCCTTGGCATCATCGCCCAGCCCCGGGAATCGCGAGACGAGCAGTGACTCAAACTCTCCCGGGCTCAACGCCGGGACCGGTACCGTAGTAAACCGACGCGACAGAGCCTGACCGAAGCGGAACACACGCTGCGCGTCCTGTGGGTTATATGTGCCGAGTAAACGCCAGTTCGTCCCTGCAACGAAGGTGGTTGGTTCCCCTACACCAGAGGGGTCGATCGCAGCGTTTGCAGATTCGCGACTCCAACCGAGCACGATCGGATGTCCGCCGTGAGCTGCGGTTCGACCAATCTCCACCTCCTGCTCGGCAAGCCACGTGAGCAACGGTCCCATGATCTTGTCCATATCTGCTCGATTTGTTTCGTCGAGGACGAGCCAGCGTTGCTCGGCCAAGCTGTTCAGGAGGAGTCCGTTAGACCATGCAAGTTCGCCGTCCCTCGGCGCAAGGCCTCCAATCATCTCAAACGCCGACCAACTCTCGTCGGGAGTCCTCCACATCGGGTTCGGGTCCGTTCCTTCGGCAAAACCGAAGCTGACGGGGTTGATACGGACCTCCTCGGCCAACCATCGCACCAAACGCCCTTTGCCTGTCCCGGGTGGGCCGACGAGCAAGACCGACGCGAAATTCATGACCGCAGTTCGGAGCATTCGCGCCGTCCGAGAATTGACGATGATGTCGTCTTCAGACTCGCCGGTCGCTGACAGTGCTGCTACCGCCACAAGCGAAGGAGGAGCCAGACTCTCGGGCAGTCCCGCAATCGACCACTCGGTACCCGACAGTAACAAGCGGGGGCTTAGTTCGCGTTGTGCCGTGATCCGGGAGAGATCCACTTCGTCGAGGCCAAGGGAGTCTCGGAGGAGATCCAGCGCGTCGTCCCAATGCGCCGTCGGCGGAAAGTCATGATCTCTAAGAACAAGACAGGCTAGGGCCTGAGCGCTCGGCAACTCCAAGTGTTGGAGGTGCTGCCGCATGACTATCGTCGCATCAGGCCGGAGGCCATAACGGATGTCACCATCAACAAAGATTGAGGTTGCAACCGTCGGGGAGCGAGTTGTGTTGTTCCAAACGGTCTTGCGTCCCGACGCGTCAACGAGCTTCCAGTCGTAACGAAACGCGCTCAGCCGTCCATTCGCATGGCTGGGATCGAAGACGAACAGTTCCGCCACAGCTTGGTTAGCATCCTCAACCGACGGCGGGCCCGGGTACCGCTCGTGACGTTCTAACCACTTTGCCACGAGGAACGACTCGTACAGCGAGACGAATTTGGTGCTCCATCGGAGTCCCCGAAGATCTCCGAGGGCAGCATTCATTGCATCTTGTCCTATCCGCACCGATTCACCTCCTTGATATGAAGTCGTTGGTCGAGTCCGGTACACAACCCTAGGTGTGATTTCCAAAAAATCGGACTTGGTTAGCGGTTGTGCCTGGGACGTTGGTGTGGTGTTGGAGCCTGCACTCGAAGGCTATGGCTTGCAGATATCTGGGGTGGGTTCCTAGTGAAAATCTGAACGGGCAAGAAAGAATTGTTCATTTCGGCTAGTCGGGCAGGACTGAGATCGACGAGAAACACATCTCGTCGACCGTTCCCTCGTTCCAAGTGATGTAGCGAGGCTCCGGCATGAACTTGAGGGTGCGGTCCCACCAGCACTCGAACCGCACAATGTCTGAGGTGTCTATGCGGATGTCCTCGATCGGGGCGTAGTTGAGCTGCCACTCGAAATCCCAGACCGGGATGTCGAGCAGGATTCGCTCTTCGGCAGTATCGGGGTTGAGAGTCATCCGGTAGGCCGCGCCGAACTCGTGCATATGCCCGAGCACCGTGTGGATCGTTCCCGGGTTCCGAGCTCTCATGTCACACGAGCTGTAGCCGACCGAGCCGTCGAGGTCGTCGTAGTCGTCGACTGTTCCCCCACAGCGTTGCAGCAGGGCATCAGGAATGAAGGTGGCGAATTGGTCGTACTTCTCGCCGATCTCTTTGAGCACGTTCTCACGTACACAGAGGTTCACGTAACCGTCGATGGTCTGAGCGCGTTGTTGAGCGGCCTTGGACTCCTCAGGCGTACACGGCACCTCGGCCGGAGTCAGATACGAGGACCCGGTGATATGGGTCAATCCCGCGGCAACCTCGGCTGGATCGGCGGTGTCGAGGATGATCCACGAACCGTCGGCAGGCGTGTCGTGGTCGTAGTGATAGTGGATCTGGTTGACGATCATGTCGCCCGGGTAGAGATAGACGCCGTAGCCATCGGGGTAGATGGTCGGCGATTGTCCTGGCGCCCAACCCTGAATCGAATAGACCTCCTGCGAGGAGAGGCCCGACAACCCGAAACAGGTCCAACCCGGTTCATCCGAAAGCCCCGAATCGGCTTCGATCCGGTCCTCGGCGGCGATCTTGGCCTTGACCTCAGCTGCCGCGGAGGCAGGAACTCTGTAGACGATCGCGTGGTGGACCACCGAGGTCTGATCCGGTCGGAACTCGAACCCCTTGACCCAGTTGCCGTCGCCCTCGGGGTCGCTGACTTCGTGGACCTGGCAGCGGTAGTCGTCAGCTTTGACCGGATTGCCGTCGGCATCGGAATAGCCCGTGTAGGGCCCGTCCCGTGGCGGAATCTTCTGGTCCTCCTCGATCGGCAGCACAGCCTGCACCCGAGCGACCAAGGGAGTGTCGACCGCGACGTCGAGCCCGCCGCCGGCCCTCGCCCACTCGTTGATCACGCTGATCTCCTCATCGCTCAGCGACCAGTCATGTTCGAACGCCGGACTCAGGTCCGATGGCAGCCAAGGAGGCATGAAACGAATCTGCGTCACCAGCGCGATGTCTTCAGCCACCTCGGCGGCCTGGCCCGCGGTGTCGAAGGCCAGAGTGCTCCAACCCGGGCCGCCCGCGGTGTGGCACGACACGCATCGGGTTTCCAGGATCGGTTGAACGTGGGCGGCGAACGCACCACCCGCAACCTCGAAGGCGGGGAGCTCGCGTTCCAAGTCCGACCTGGAAGACGAACCTGTGTCCACTCGATCCGCGACGAGCTCAAAGAGCAACTCGACTTCGTCGTCGGTGTGTGCCAGACGGGCGATGTTGATGGGGCCGACGTCGTAGCTGCTGCTCAGCACTGTCGCAGACATCGACGCAATGAGCTGGTCGGGGCCGACTGTGACAGTGCCTGTGAACGTTTCTTCGAGGGTGGTCTCCTTCACGGTCAAGTCGCCGGTGATCGAAACCTCATAACTGGCGCCGTCTGCGAACACGGAATCAAGACCCTCGATCATCGCAGGGGCGAAGCGGGCGAACGGCCAGTGGGTCGACTCCAGGAAGTCGTGGCGGATCCTCTTGTCGCGCAGGGTCGAATCCGATTCGAACATCTCGACGTTGACAACAATCTCACCAACGTGCGAGAGGCTCGGGTCGACGACATTGACCTTGATGTCGCCCGCCACAACCGTTGTGGCGCCCACCGTCACCCGCTGACTGCCGGCAAGCCGCTCCTGAACCCGATAGCTGACCTCAGAGCCGTTGTCGGGACTGACCCTGTACAAGCGCTCCGTTGCCAGATCGACATCGGCGACTTCGATCTGAGGAGCGGTGACGTCTTCCGTCTGTGGCTCGTCCGAGGCGAAAAACCAGTCCCACTGGTCTCGGGTAAACAGCGCCGCGGTGCCGATCACCAGCAACAACAGGATCGCAACACGGCCAAGATCGAGGTTTCGCAAACGGTCCATAGGGCTACTCAGCAAGCACATCGCGCAGTTCGGTCTCAGAAATTAGCCGATCCAGATCGCGGCGCACCACCTCCGCAGCGTCGTAAGCGGCAAGATCAGCCGCGGCGCCCTGACGGTCATCAAGCTGGAAACGCACCATGGCACGATAAACCAAGGCGTCGGGACGGGTCGGGTCGGCTTCGATCACCGCGTCGAGGTAGGAACCCGCGGCGGCCATCCCCGCTTCAACCCCGACAGAGGCGCGGGCCAAGAACCAGGCCAGTTCAACCAGCACGTCGGGATCGTCGCCCGCACTCGACAACATCGCGCTGAACAGCGCCAGCCCGTCTTCAAGCCGACCCGTCGCAGCCAGATGATCCGCCGCGACAGACACATGGCGCACCGGTATCTCCGCGGGATCGTAGGCAGCGCCTTGGAGCAATGGCGCAACCAGCGACACAGCCGCGGGTCCCGCCGCCTCGGCAACCCTCAGGTCGAGTTGTTGAGATTCAACGAGTTGGGAAATGAACGACGGGCTGTCGATCCGCTCGAAGGCGTCGAGATGATCGCCGGCGACCAGCGGCTCTCCCGCCGAGAGAGCCAGAGAAGCGGCGAAAACCCGAGCATCGGGAAAGCTCGGATCCGCCGCGACCGCTTCTTCGACGAAGTCGCGGGCCAACAGTGCGTCACCGGAGAGAAATGTCAGCCACCCTCGGTAGGCCAGCGCCTCAGCATTCGACGGCTCATCGGTCAGCACGTCGTCGTAGATCGCGATCGCCCGGTCCGGATCCTGATCACCGGTCGCCTCACGAGCATCGAAGAGCCGTGAGCGAACCGACTCACGGATGCCGCCTGTCAGCTGACCAGTGGCCCCCCGACTACCTGAGAAGTCTGCCAAGGTCGCTCCGGCCACGGTGGCCACGAGCCCGATGCCGAGCACCCACAACGCGACCAGGCGCCACGACCTCGCACTTCGTGCGGGCGCCTCGGCGTGCCGCTCATCGGCGCCGGCCTCACCGCCAGCCGCTCGAAGTGCCCGAATGCTGCCTGCAGCACGGGCCACATAATGCGACCTCAGCTTCGCAAAATCGGCTTCTTTCAAATTGCCTGCCGCATGCTCGGCTTCAAGATCCGCGAGCGACACGAACAGGAAATCACGCTCTCGTTCCAATGCGGTCTCGTCGCTGTCAGGCATCGCCCTGCTCATCGATCTGCACAGGTCCGTCCGGGTCCGCAAGGTCTGCGAGCTCGGATTCGCGGCGGAACTCGGCGACCAGGCGTTCGTCCGCAGGAGTGGCGCCCAACTCGGCCTCCTGTCGCCAACGCCTGAAAACGACGAAGAGCCCGGCAAGCGCGCCCGCACCCGCAACAACGGGAAGAATCCAGACCAGACTCGACAATCCCGAAGCAGCGGGGGTGTAGTCGTTGCCGGGGAAGGAGGCTTCGAGTTCAGCGATGATCGCATCATCGCTGCGACCCTCGTCCACTCGTCGAGCGATCTGTTGACGAATGTTGCGGGCCACGACCGTGTCGGACTCCGCAACGGACTGCCCATCACACACCGGGCAGCCGAAGTTCTTCGCCAGCGAATAGACGCGGTCCGCGTCGGTGCGGGGAGAGCCTTCGTCAACGGCTCCGAAGAGAAAGACGGATCCGCCGATCACCAGAACCCCCAACCAGGCCGACAAGCGCCGAGCGGCCCCCTTGCGCGTCGGTGGGCCGGCTCGACGGGTCACGCTCGCGACTCCTGATAGGCGGCGATCGCGTTCTCGATCTGAGACCGGGTGACGCCGCCGATCAACTTGTCGATGACCTCGCCGTTGTCGGCGACGATGACGCTCTCAGGCACCAGCGGGACTCCGTAAGCCACTGCTGTCGAACCCGTGTCGCCGGCGAGAACCGGCCAGTCCCCCCCGTTGGAGTCGAAGAACGCAGCCACATTCGCAGCGCTGTCGTCGAAGGCCACCGACACGACCTCGGCAAAACCCGTCGGCGCGTGCGCCTCATGGAAACTGACCAGTTCCGGATGTTCGCGGATACAAGGCACGCATGTCGTGGAGAAGAAGTTGACAACCACGAAACGGCCCCGCTGGTCGTCCAAGTCGAACTCCCCGCCATCGATTGTCGGACCGATGATCGCCGGCGCCAACCCGCCTTTGTTGATCGCTGCACTGCCGCTTCCGGTCCCAGAATCGCGGGTCGCGAACAGCAGCAACAGCAGCAGCATCACCACCGCAACGGGGGTCACGATCCACACGGCCCTCCGAGGAGGCACGGCGGTCATCACACGAGCTCCTTACCGCTCTTTCGGGCCGTCCGAACTTGCCGGCGCGTCGATGAAGCCGAACCCGGCGAGATCGGCGATCGACGGTTCTGAGGCACAACTGCGAGCAGCGTGCCCGCAGCCATCACAAACCCGCCGATCCACAGCCACACGACCAGCGGTTGAACGGTGACTCTCAAGAAGACGGTCTGACCGTCGTCAGACATCTCTGCTATCGACAGAGCCACGTCGTCGGTCAAAGTGGAGCGCACCGACGGGATCCCGATCAGCCGACCCGCAAAGTCGTATATGGCAATAGCCGGTTCGTGTACCGGCCCCCCGTCTATCCGCACAGCGGCTCTGCGCTCAACCCTGTTCGAGTACTCCACCACTTCAGTGCCGAGGAAGGTGAACGTGTGACCGGACAACTCTGCTGTCTGGCCAGGAGACATCTCGAACGTCTCCTGACGGACATAGGAGTTGCTCGCAGCCAGCGCAACGGCGATCAGGACCACTCCGAGATGCACGATCATGCCTCCGTTGGTGCGGCCGATCAGACCACGCCAGCGCAGACGACGGATAGCCGACGCCAGTTGACGCAGCGCCGCGCCGCCGGCGAAACCCCCGAGTCCGAACGCCAGCAACGGTGCCCAACCACGAGCCCCGACCATCACACTCAACAGAATCGCCCCGACGCCCAACCAGGCCGGCCAGATGAGCCGATCGCTCAACAGCCCAGCCGAAGCCTTGCGCCATGGCAGAGCCGGCGCGATCGCCATCAAAAAGAGAAGGACGAAGCCGATCGGCATCGTCATCCGCTCGAAGTAGGGACTGCCCACGGTCAGAGTGCGCCCGTTGAGGGCTTCCACGATCAGCGGGAAGATCGTCCCGAGCAGCACCACGAAAGCGAACGCCGCGAAAACCACGTTGTTCATCAGGAACGCGCCCTCACGCGACAACGGAGAGTCGATTCGCCCCGGCGCGCGGAGCTCGTCACCACGCCAGGCGATCAAGCCCAGCGAAACCAACACGGTCAGACCGAAGAACGTGAGGAACCAGGGCCCGATAGCCGACTCCACAAACGCATGCACCGATTCCAGCGCACCGGAACGGGTGATGAAGGTGCCCAGAATGGTGAGCGAGAAAGTCGCAATGACCAGCGACAAGTTCCACACCCGCAGCATCCCCCTCCTCTCCTGCACCATCACCGAATGAACGAAAGCAGTGCCGGTGAGCCACGGCAGCAGCGCAACGTTCTCCACCGGATCCCAACCCCAGTAGCCGCCCCATCCGAGAGTCTCATAACTCCACCAGGCTCCGAGTATCACTCCCAGGGTCAACAGACCCCAGGCCATAACCGTCCAGCGTCGAGTAGCGAGCAGCCAGCCCTCGCCCACCCTGCCGGTCGCCAATGCTCCAATCGCGAAAGCGAAGGGAACCGTGAACCCCACATAGCCGAGATAGAGGATCGGCGGATGAAAGGCCATCAGAATGTGGTTCTGCAGCAGCGGGTTGGGGCCGGGTCCATCGAAGGGCTGCCCGTTCGCAGAAGGCGCCGGATCGAACGAGGAGAACGGCCTGGCCGGGCCGACCATGAGCAGGAAGAAGAACCCGCACACGACGAACAGCGTGAGCATCACCCAGGCCATCATCGGATCGTCACCGCGGTCGCGGAACTTGATGACGACCGCCACGACGTAACCGCACAGCACCAGCGTCCACAGCAGGATCGAGCCCTCCAGCGCAGACCACAACGTCGCCACGTTGAATACTGCCGGGGTGCGCGACGAGCCGTGTTGCGCCACAAACGAGACTGTGAAGTCGCGGGTTATCAGCGCACGCTCCATGACCAGGAATGCGCCACCCGCCGCGGCCATCATGAAGCCCGCCAGCATCGTGCAGTCACGCCACCAGCGATACCTGCGACCGAGCAGGCCACCGACGACTACGCCGATACCGGCCAACGCGCTCGCCGCTCCCAGGGCAACAAGAAGCGCACCCAGGGTGACGTTGCTCACGCCTCGCAGACCACCTCGGTTGAATCCGCTCCCGCGTCACTGAGAGCCAACCGCTCGTCATACTCGTCGTCATTGATGTAGTCGTTGTCGTGCTTGACGCGCATGCGATCCGATGAGAAGTGCCAACCGTCGTTTGCGATGCCCGAAAAACCCTCGACCACCGGTGGCTGCTCGACCCAGACGCCGTCGAGCACCACCGGCACATCCGCCTGGAACAGATCAGCAGGGTCACCATGATGCACGACGTCGACGGAGGAGCCGCCGAAGGAGAGGCTGAACGCGACTACTGGCGCGTCGTCGCTGAAGCCCTCGACTATCGAGCAGCCGATCGGGGAACCCTGCAGCGTGAAGCGCCTGTCGCCGATGTCTGAACGCTCCTCGACAGCTTCATCCGCGTTGTAGAAGTACAGCGAGCCTTCGACGAGATTGACGATCAACGCCGCCACAGCCACGACCACCGCGAGGGCGATCACCAGCGCAACCCACGGCGCTTTGCGAGAACGCAGAGGCCGCGGCGCTCGAGGTGTGAGTTCCCCGGTCACGAACCTGCCCCTTGGTCGGGCGCGGCTGACTCAGCGGCGGAACCGGCGCCGTCATCGCTGGTCATCCAACGGCGGTGCTCCGCTGGAACCCGGGCCGACAAATCGCGTCCGCGAAGCACCAGGCGCGCCGCGTACAGCACTCCGCAACCGAGGCTGACGCCCCAGCCGACCAGCAAGTACCCGAGATGAGTCACTGGTTCGCCTCCCCGGTGGATTCGGCCGTCGCTTCGGCCCGGCGTTGAGCCAGCGCCGTCTCCAGATCAACGGCCTGCAGTTGATGCTCCAGCCAACCTATCCGGAAGCGATGAATCATCGCCCACACAAAAAACAAAGCCCAAACCACGATCCCCACCACGAGCGTGAACAAGGTCAGGTCTTCAAGGTTTCCATCGGTCAAGGACGATTTCTGATGAAGCGTGCGATTCGCCCACCACTCCACAGATCGATTGATGATCGGCACGTTGGCCGCGGCGAGCAGACCGACCACTGCGGCACGCGTGGCCACCGCGTTCTCATCGCCCCCCGCCGACCTCAGCGCCAGATAGCCGACCAGCATCAAGAAGAGGATCAAGGTGGTGACGAGCCTCACGTCGCCCCAGTCCCAATACGTGTTCCAGGTGGGACGACCCCAGACCGAACCAGTGAAGAGGGTCAAGCCGCAGAAGATCACTCCGATCTCCGCTGAGGAGTGCGCCACGACGTCCCACCAACGCGAGCGCTTCCACAACCACATCACCGAGCCGAGCGCAGTTGTCGCCAAAGCCGCATAGGTGAGGAAGGCCGACGGAACGTGGACGAAGATCATGCGCACCGCGTCGGCTTGCTCATCGTCTTCGGGGGCGCCGAAGAACCCGAGCAGGATCAGCGCCAGCACGCCGACGAGCACCGCAGACCCCAGCAGGCGCGTGGTTCGGCTCCCCGTGTTGACGGCGTCAGCGCTCATGTCTCCTCCAGCAAAGGCCCGTATGCCAACGTTCCCAACAGAGCATTGACTACCCCGAAACCAGCCAGGAGCCCAAGCCAGGCCCAACCATCGACTGCGAGCACGCCGAGCGCATCGTCGAACGCTCTCGAAGCGGCGATCAACACAGGCGCCAACAACGGCAGAAGCAGGATTGGCAGAACCGTCTCGCGGGCACGGACGCCAGCCACCAACGCGCCCAGAAGCGTGCCGCTCGCCGCGATCGCAAGGGTCGCCACCACGCAGGTGGCAAGCAGCAGCGGAAACGACTCGACCGTGGCGCCGTAGAACACCAGCACTCCACCCACCATCAGGATCTCGACTCCTAGTACCTGCACAGCTATAGCGAGCGCTTTTCCGACAAACACCGACGAAGGCTCGATACCGGCGAGCAACAGTGCGCGGCGGGCGCCATCGGCCGTCTCAATGGCGGTCGATCGCTGAACTGCAACGACAGCCACGAACAGGACGGTCAACCAGAACAGGCCCGAAGTGGCCGCGGTGAGGACTTCGCGGTTCGCGTTAAGGGCAAATCCGAAGAGCACTAGGACAGTCAGGGCGAAAGGCAAGATCTGGCTCAAAGCAACGCGGGAACGCCATTCGATTCGAAGGTCTTTGTCGGCCACAAGCCAGATGTCCGTATACATCAACGCTCCTGCCTGCTCGACAGACCGAGCGGGTCGACAATTCCCGCCCCGCCAACCGCATCGGGGGTGACAGTCCCACCGACCACGCTCACGCGCCGCGTGGCCAGATCCAGGGCGCGATCAAGATCGTGGGACGCCACCAGCACGGTGGCGCCGTCGGCCGCCGCTTCGGCGACCAGCCCGTCGACCAGGTCCCGCCCCCCTTGGTCAAGCCCCGCATGCGGCTCATCGAGCAGCCACAACTCCGGTCGGCGAAGAGCCACGCCCGCGAGCGCAACCCGGCGCCGTTGACCCGCCGAAAGTCGACCGACAACCACGTCGCGCAAACGCGCAGACACACCAAGGCGGTCGAGCGCTGATCCCACCTCTTCGGGCTCGATGCGCGACGCCCTCGCCAAGAATTGGAGGTTCTCGGTGACGGTCAGGTCGTCGTAGAGGGCGGTGTCGTGACCCAGAAGACCTACCGAGCGACGAACCGCCGGGCGAGATTCGCGCAGGTCATGGCCCAACACGACCGCGCTTCCCGAGTGCGGGCGCAAGAGCCCGGCACAGAAACGCAGCAGCGTCGATTTTCCGGCTCCGTTGGGACCCTGCAGCAAGACGATCTCCGCGGCGTCGACCTCGAGGTCGACCCCTGACAGAGCCGGGAAGCGGCCGAGCAACACGACCGCATCACGCAACGCGACAATGGACACAACAAGACGCTACCGGCTGATGCCGCCGGCGGTTGAGCCGTGCAGCCCATCGCGACCGGCCCCACAGCCTGACGCGAAGGCGTAGCCTTCGGGCAATGAAAGTGCTGCTTTGCATAGTGATCAGCGCGACCGCCTTCGGCGCCGCGTGTTCCAGCGACACGGTCGAACCGGTCACTCCGGAAGATCCCGCCGAGTTCGTGTCGGAGAGACTCGACGCCGCGGACGCCGGACCGGCCGAACAGCCAGGGCCAAGCGCTGCACCAAACGCTCATCCGCTGGAAATCCGCGGCTCGGTGATCGATCAATTCTCGCTGAGCGTCGGCGACTGCTTCAACCGCTCGGAGGATCTCGCTGCCGGACAATCGCAGGTCATCACCAGCCTCATCAGTTGCGACGAGCCTCACGACCATCAGATCTACCACCTCCTCACCTACCCCGCCCCGCACCCGTCGATCTACCCCGGCGACGACGTCATGGATGAGTTCGCCGTCCAGTCCTGCTATCGCCGGTTCGAGCAGTGGGTGGGCAGCGACTACGAGACCTCCGAGTTGGAGATCGGCGTGATCACGCCACCACAGTCGAACTTCGAGGACGACGTCGCCCGATACCGTTCGATCCACTGCTGGGTCGAGCGATTCGACGGTGAATCCCTCATCGGCGACGCCCGCCAGTCGGGTTGGTGACCGGTTGTCCGCAGCCAATCCCCAGCATGTAGAAGTTGCACATCTGTCACGGCTAGTGTTGGTCCACCAGCTCACTTGCACGCAGTCTGGAGGACGGACATGACAATTTGGATTTTGATATTGGCCGTGATTATCGGCCTGGTAGCCGGTGTTGTCCGCCGCGGCGAGTTCCCGACAATCCTCGGTACTCAGATCTACCACCCAGAATTTCTTGTCTCATCGGCAATCTGCGCATTCTTCGTGAGCTTCACCGACATCGATTCCGACGGCGTCATAGCTTTCGTCGCCCTAGTCGGCGCCTTTGTGTTCGCCATAATGAACCTTCACCTGGTCGGGATGATCGTCATCTCTATCGGCCTCGCTCTCAACCTGTTCGTCTTCATACTCAACTTCGAGACGCCCGTTCGGCCGAATGCCCTGGTAGAGGCAGAAATCGTTACAGCGGAGGAACTGGAGCGGGGAGTGACCATCTCGGGGCATGTGGAATTGGCCGACGACGACTCTGTCCTCGACTTCCTGGGCGACACGTTCCCGATTCGTTGGGGCGAAAAGGTTGTCTCCATCGGTGACCTGATCTTCCTAGTCGGATTGGCCAATGTCACCGGCAACCTGATGCTCGGCAATCAACGGCGGCGCTACACATACGGCCAGTTCTTCCCAGATGACGAGCCCGCCGAAACGGATCTCGAGGATGGGGAGGCCCCGGGCGAGATCGAACTGGACCTCGACACTCCGAAATCCCCGACCGTCTACTCCGAGTCACACAACGAGCACTACGAGTCTCCGACCGTCTACCCCCAATCTTCCCCGGTCTACCCCGAATCGGCCCCGACCGCTCCACAGCCGCAGGAGCCATGGTCAGAGCCGCCATGGAATCCCTCGCCCTGAGTCTGAAACTGCGAACTGGCAGTCAGGGGCCGCGGTTCAACAACAACGCCAGGCCGGTCCATGATTGGGGGATTGCGCCGAGCCCATCGCCGCTGTCGCCGTCCCAATACTCGGCGAAACCCGAAATCGCCGCTCCTCGAACCGTGGAGGCGCCGAGCACTCCCGCAACAGAAGACCCCTCACCAGAGACCCTACGCACCGCCAACCACAGCAGGTAGCTGAGCTGAGGCCACACCGGTCCCCTCCAGTAAGCGGTCGAGTCGTAGGCCGGCTCCTCGGCATGCACTCCGCGGGGACCATAGCTGCCGCAATACGCCTTCGGATCAGCCAACTCTTCGAGCACACGCCGGCAGGCCACGTCACTGCGGCTCACCAGCAGAGGCAACAGGCCCTCCGCTGTGCGGGCACGTCCCGAGCCGCTGCTCAATGCGCCCGCATCAACCCAGGTGCGGCTCTCCGCGTCGAACCGCCGGTCGAGCGCTGCGGACAGTTCAGAAGCACCGGTTTCGAGGTCCCGATCAGCGGTCACCGTCGCCAACTCTTCTGCATTGAACGCAACAAGTGCATTGAACCCGCATGGGGCAACAGCACAGTCCGGATTGGCCAGAGGCTCACCCGCGGATCCCCGCTCGACACTGGCAAGCAGACTATTCTTGAGCTCTCTCCAACGCTTCAGGTCGAAAGTTCCCGGGCCGGCCAGATCATCCCAGCGGGGCGAATCGTCACAACCGGTCTCCCAGGGATGGACGACCTCGATCAACCCCGACTCGGCGTGGCGAACACGTCGATCAAGAAAGAAACGAAGCCCCCGAACGGCCCGATCCAACAATTCATCGCGAACCTCCACCCCAGCCCGGCAAAGCTCTGCGATTGCATGCCCGTACATCGGCGGCTGAGTAATCGAAGACGCTCCGCTTCTGCCCCACAATTCAACCGATCGCCGGGGATCCAGTTGATAGCCCATGTGAGGCACGAACCCGTTGCCGTCGATGGTCGACAAAGCCGACTCGAGTTCAACGACCGCGCGCTCATCGTCGCCAAGCGCCTGCCAGATCAAACTGTGAAAGCAGCTGTCCCAGAGCCACATCCACGGATAGGTGACCGGGTTGGGCGCGGTGTAGCCGAGCGGCGCCCAGGCCGCTTCCATAACTGACGCAACCGCTTCTCGAAGCGCTTCTGAGGTGGGGTTCGTCGGTTCAGCGGGCATCGTGTCGGGCATGGCCAAGTGTGCATTCGTCTCGTTTCGGCTGGGAATGGCCGACGGGGTTTCTGTTGTGGCCCGCAACTGGGGGCGAGCGTTCGAGCAGTTGGGTTTCGAGGTCATCACCGTCGCCGGCGAAGGACCCGTCGACCGGACAGTAACCGGCCTGGCCATCACAGCGACAGACCCGCCATCATCGACAGAACTGACCGAAGCGCTGGCCGACGCTGATCTGGTCGTGGTTGAGAACCTCTGCAGCATTCCGCTCAACCTCGGAGCGGCTCGGGCAACCGCAGCGGTGCTGCGCGGCCGGCCGGCGATAATGCACCACCACGACCCGCCCTGGCAGCGAGAACGTTTCGCCCACATCGGCGAGTTGCCGGTCGACGACCCGGCCTGGCGCCACGTCGCGATCAACCGGCTGACCACCAGGCAGATGCAGCAGAGGGGTTTTGCGGCGACTTGCATATACAACGGATTCTCCACCGCGACCGGACCAGGCGATCGTTCAGGGGTGCGCCGTCGATTGGGGGTTCACGAAAACGACCTTCTGGTAGCGCACCCGGTTCGAGCGATCCCCCGCAAGAATGTCGCGCGCGCCGTCGCTCTGTGCGAGGCGCTCGGAGGCGTGTACTGGCTGTGGGGACCGGCCGAAGACGGCTACGACGATGAACTCCAGCGACTGCTTCATGGTGCTTCGTGCCGCGTCGTGCACGGCGCCAACCAAGCCAACCAAG
Organism: Acidimicrobiaceae bacterium; assembly: GCA_028819005.1. Taxonomy (GTDB): domain Bacteria; phylum Actinomycetota; class Acidimicrobiia; order Acidimicrobiales; family Aldehydirespiratoraceae; genus VXYK01. The sequence goes on along the minus strand of JAPPMP010000032.1, from coordinate 27,066 downwards.
AAGCGGCCGTCGATCTTTACCGCGCGGCCGATGCGGTCGTGTTTCCCTCGACCTGGGAAGGATTCGGCAACCCCCCGGTGGAGGCTTCGATTCATCGCGTGCCCGTTGCTGTCGCCGATTATCCCGTGGCCGGCGAACTTCGCTCCCTCGGCTTCGAGTGGTATCCCACAGATGATCCCGAACCCCTCAGATGCGCCTTGCGGGTCGGCGACGATGCCCGCATCGAACGGAACCGCGAGGTCGCGATCAAACATCTCTCGCTCCCGGTGATGACCGAGGCGATAGCGGCACTGCTGGCCGCCGCCCGTTGGCTACCGTGATTGGCCATGGCTGCCGAGGAGACCACTGACCCAGTGCTTGCACTACGTGCCCGCGCGGCACGGTGGGCCCGCCGGGGCCGGCGCTTGGGCTGCCTCCTGTTCGCTCTGTCAGTCGCGGTGTTCGTCTACGGGCTGATCGCCGGATTCAACGAAGGCGTTTCGAGGATCGTTATTGCCGGCGTGATAGCCGGTTCGGTCTTTCTGGCGCCTGCAATCATCGCCGGATACGCCGTGAAGGCCGCCATCCGCGACGACATCGAACACGGTCGGCCAATCAGCTGACCCGCCCGCCGCTGCTGGCAGGAGGCGTGATGTCGATCGGTTCAACAGGAAGTTCACCGGCTATGACCGCCGGCAGAAACTCCCGCAACCGTGCCGGCACCGTGGGCATGTCGCTGTCGAGCAGTTCGTCCAGTGTCCACCAGTCCGCGCCCAAGAATGCTGCCGCCTCCAAGGCCTCTAGACCCTTGGGTCGATACTCGCCGCCGTCGCACCACGCAACATGAATATGGTCGTCGGATTCGAAATGGTACCCGCCGAAGTCGTACTCGACCTGCTGAACCCAGACGCATGGCCCCATCTCGACGTCGGGAATTCCCGTCTCCTCGTACAGTTCGCGCAGCGCCGCAGTCGCAGAGTCCTCGCCCCAACCCATCCCGCCGCCAGGGATTTCCAACCATTCCGGTTTGCGCGGATCGATCGGATCTTCGGACCTGATCAGAAAGATGCTTCCGGCTCGGTCAAGCAGTACACAGCGTGCGGCGGGACGGCGAAGCGTGAAGGGCACCGGACGAATCCTAATGGGACCGACGCACGCGAGCACGAGCATATGTCTGCACCTTCGCGGGTCCCGCGATAACATCTCATCCGATGCGACTTGAGTGGTGGTTGCCGGTAATGCTCGCGACGGGAATGTTGATCGGGTTCTACGCCTTGCAGAACGATCCCGCGCCGCCCGTTGCGACCCCCGAAACAACCACCACAACGACGACCACGACAACCTCCACAACGACTACGACGACTGTGGCACGCGCCCCGGCGACAACCGCAGCACCCACAACCAGCGCGGCGACCACGACCACAGCAGCCCCCGTTACGACAGCGCCTGTCGTCACCGCAGCGCCCACGACCACCGCGGCGACCACGACCACGACCACCGCCCCCGAATACCCGGCAACCGGGCCAGGCGAGTATCCGGTCACCAGGCCGACGTCGCCGCCTGTCACCTATCCGGAGGTCGGTGACGAGAGTTGACCTTCGGATCGCTCAGAGTGCACCGATCAGGTCACCGGCGCTGCCGACAACCTCCCATGACCCGCAACCGACGAACACGGTCAGTTCGTCCAACGCATGTCGGAACCCCTCAACGACATCGCCGCGGTCATGGCCCGGTTCAGAGAACGCGCCCTTGACCAACAGCACGCCTGCCTGACGATCCGTCTTCAGGTCAGCCCGACCGACGATCTGATCGCCCAAGAGCAGCGGCAGGACGTAGTAGCCGTAGATCCGCTTCGCCGCGGGCGTGTAGATCTCGATCTTGTACTCGAAGCCGAACAAACGAACTCCGCGTTCACGACACCACACCACCGGATCAAAGGGCGACAACAGAGTGCAGGCGTCGATCGAGCGCGGCGCGACCGCTGAAGGGTGCAACAGCGCAGGCCGGTCCCAGCCCTCGACGTCAGCCTCCGCCAACAGCCCGTCTTCAACGAGCTCCGCTACGCGGGCCTTGGCGGGCACCTTGGGCAATCGGTAGTAATCGACGAGATCTGAAACCGTGGCCACACCGAAACTCGAAGCTGCACGCATCAGCAATTCACGGTGCGCCTGTTCCTCGGTCGGCGTCGGAAGAGCGAGGATTTCTTCGGGCACGATCCGATCAAGGACGTCGAACTCCTTCGCGAATCCGGCGCGGCGCCGGATGCCCACCTCGCCGATCCGAAACAGCCAGTCCAACGCGATCGAACCGTCCGAGCGGTCACCCCACCATTCGCCGCTCCGACGACGCGGCTCACGCAGATCTTTGGGAGCCAGCGGACCCTCTCTCACCTGCTCAAGGACTTCGTCGATATAGCCCGGATCCTGACGGGCCAACGCCGCGAGCTGACCCCACGTCTCGCCTCTGCGTGCGCGCTCCTTCTGCCAGCGCAACAGCGGTTCGTCGCTGACCGGCACCAGAGACGCCTCATGGCTCCACGCCTCGAACCACTCGTCATCGCGGTAGGCGATCTCGTCGAGCAGCCCGGGCCGGTACGGCCCGAGACGCGAGAAGGGCGGCATGTACTGGGTGCGGATCACGACCGGAACCGAATCGAGTTGCAACAGGTTGAGTTCGGACATCACCCGGCGCAGGTGCCGCCGGTCGACTCTCCGGGTCGGGCGCGGGCTCTTGAAACCCTGGGCAGCCAGAGCGATCCGACGCGCCCGCGCTGCGGAGAGCCTCGCCGGTCTGCTCATCCCGCAGGCTTTGTCGGAGGGTCAGACAACGAAGTTCACCATGCGACCGGGAACCACGATCGACTTCCGCAACTCCCGGCCGCCGGTATGGGCCAAGACGTTGGGCTCAGCCAGTGCCGCATCAACCACAGTCTCTTCGGGGGCGTCCACAGCCACCCATATCTTGGCCCGCAGTCTGCCGTTGACCTGCACAGGCAGCTCGATCATCTCATCGACCAGCAGTCGAGGGTCGGCAACCGGGAACGAAGCCTGCGTCACCGAGTCAACCCCTCCGAGCCGCTCCCATAGTTCCTCGGCCACGTGCGGCACCAGCGGCGCCAGCATCCGCACCATCGCGTCGGCAACTTCGCGCGGCGTAGCCGAATCGCGCTTCGTCAACTCGTTGTTGAGTTCTGTGATCTTGGCGGTTGCAGTGTTGAAGCGAAGACCTTCCATGTCGGCGGCGACGCCGTCGATCGTCTTGTGCAGCGCCCGGCGAAGCTCCTCGTCGGGTTCGTCGTCCACCACCAGGAGTTCACCCGTTTCCTCGTCCACCAGGTTGCGCCAGACGCGTTGCAGCAGCCGATGAGAGCCGACGACCGAGCGCGTCTCCCACGGTCGGTCCTGATCGATCGGGCCCATGGACATTTCGTAAAGCCGCAGCGTGTCGGCCCCATAGGCCTCGTACATGTCATCGGGCGTCACCGCGTTCTTCAACGACTTTCCCATCTTCCCGAACGCCCGGGTGACTCGCGCGCCGTCGTGCGTGAAGCCCGTTCGGGGACTGCCCACAACCTCGGTGGCGGGCACGTACGCACCGCGGTCGTCCTGGTACGCGGCGGCCTGGATGTAACCCTGGTTGATGAGCCGCTTGAACGGTTCAGGGCCAGACACATGACCGAGGTCGTAAAGGACCTTGTGCCAGAACCGGGCATAGAGCAGATGCAGCACCGCGTGCTCGACGCCGCCCACGTAGAGGTCGACGCCGCCGACGCCGCCGGCGGAATCTGTCATCCAGTACCGCTCGACGCCGCGATCAACCATCGCGCTGTCGTTGTCAGGGTCAAGGTATCGCAGGTAGTACCAGCACGAACCTGCCCAGTTCGGCATGGTGTTGAGCTCACGTCGATAGGTCTTGACGCCTTCGCCGTCGCCAAGATCGAGTTCGACCTCGCGCCATTGCGCCACCCGCCCCAAGGGGGGTTCAGGGTCTGAGTCTTCGTCAAGTGACCGTGGCGCCCAGTCCATCAGATCGGGCAGAAGCACCGGAAGGTCTTCTTCAGGCACGGCACGCGGCTGATCGTCGTCGCCGAAGACGATCGGGAACGGTTCGCCCCAGTACCGCTGACGGCTGAACAGCCAGTCTCGCAGCTTGTAGTTGACAGCGCCTTCGCCCAGCCCCTGGTCTTGGAGCCACTCGGTGATCGCAGCGATCGCCTCGGCCTTGCCCATGCCGTTGAGAAACCCGCTGTTGATCGCGGGGCCGTCGCCGACGTACGCCTCGCCGACGAAATCAGCGGGCGGTTCGACGGTGCGGATGACGCCCAGGCCGTATTTCTCGGCGAATTCCCAATCACGCTGATCCTCTCCCGGCACACCCATGACCGCGCCCGTGCCGTAGTCCATGAGGGCATAGTCGGCGATGAAGATCGGAACCTCCCGGCCGTCGACGGGGACCGGACAGGTTGCCCCGATGAACACTCCGGTCTTGTCCTTGTTGTCCCGGCGGTCGAAGTCGGTCATCTCAGCGGTGCGTTCGCGGTAGGCGGCCACTGCCGCACGCGGATTCGCGAAGCCGCCGCTGAGACGTTCGTCGACGTCAGCCGGCCACTCGTCGGCGGTCAGCTCGTCAACCAGCGGATGCTCCGGGGCGAGAACCATGAACGTCGTGCCATAGACCGTGTCGGGGCGCGTCGTGAATACCCGCACAGGTCCGAAGTCGATGTATGCACCGGGGCTGCGCCCGATCCAGTTCCGCTGCATCGTCTTGATCGAGTCGCTCCAATCAAGCAGGTCCAGATCATCCAACAACCGGTCCGCGTACGCAGTGATGCGCATCATCCATTGTTTCAACGGGCGCTGGAAGACAGCGAAATTGCCCCGTTCCGAACGGCCCTCCGCTGTCACCTCTTCGTTGGACAGCACAGTGCCGAGGCCCGGACACCAGTTGACGGGAGCTTCGTCGACGTAAGCGAGCCGATACTGGGACAGGATCCTGCGGCGCTCCGACTGATCGGCTTGTGCCCAGTCCTCACCGCCCTTCGGGAAGCGGCTTGCGGAATCGAACTCGCTGATCAGTTCGCTGATCGGCCGGGCACGCTGGTTGACCTCATCGAACCAGGCATTGAAGAGCTCCAAGAAGATCCACTGGGTCCAGCGGTAGTAGTCCGGGTCTGTGGTTGCAAACGAGCGTCGCTCGTCATGTCCGAGGCCCAATCGGTTGAGCTGGCGGGACATGTTGTCGATGTTGCGCTCGGTGTTCGCCCGGGGGTGCTCGCCGGTCTGGCGGGCATGCTCCTCCGCGGGAAGGCCGAAAGCGTCGAACCCCATCGTGTGCAGGACGTTGAACCCTGTCATCCGTTTGAATCGGGCGTATACGTCGGTGGCAATGAAGCCGAGAGGGTGGCCGACGTGCAGGCCCACGCCCGAGGGGTACGGAAACATGTCCATGATGAACAACTTCGGTCGATCGGCCAACCCGAACCGGTCGGCCGCCAGCGAGCCGTTGGGGTTCGGGCTGTGATAAACGCCCTGCGTTCGCCACTGCGCCTGCCGGCGAGTCTCGATGTCATCGGCCATGCGCGCGTCGTAGCGGTACTGCGGCAGGGTTTCAGGGTTCGACATGGCAACAGGCTACCGCTCGATCCCCTTCGCTGGTTTCGCGATTTATCTGCGTGAAGCGGTTCAGGATCACCCGCGTTTCATGATACGGTACGGTTCCACGATGCGGGACAATCGTTCCGTGGATGCCCCAGACCAATCCACAACTCTTGGAGCCGTCCAAATGACCAACGACCCCAATCCCGGTCTCGTCGCAGATTCAACGTCGGCGGCTCCGGCTGCCCCCGGCGATGACACAGACGAAATCGACCTGAACGCGTTGAACGACGAAGACCTGACAGCTCAGATGCACGACGATCTTTACGACGGGCTCGACGAGGAGATCGACGAGGGCACCCGCATCCTGCTGAGCCGAGGCTGGCCCGCAGACAAGGTCCTCAACGATGCGCTGGTCGAAGGCATGCGCATCGTCGGCATCGACTTCCGCGACGGGATCCTCTTCGTCCCCGAAGTCCTGCTTGCCGCCAAAGCGATGAAGGCGGGCATGACCATCCTGCGCCCCCTGCTGGCAGAGACCGGCGCCGAGCCCATCGGCAGCATCGTGATCGGCACGGTGAAAGGCGACATCCACGACATCGGCAAGAATCTGGTCGGAATGATGCTCGAGGGCGCCGGATTCGAAGTGTTCGACCTCGGCATCAACACCGACGTCGACGAATTCCTCGCGGCAATAGAAGAACACAAGCCCGACATCTTGGGCATGTCGGCACTGCTCACCACCACCATGCCCTATATGAAGGTGGTGATCGACACCCTCATCGAGAAGGGAATGCGAGACGACTACATCATCATCGTCGGCGGGGCGCCCCTGAATGAGGAGTTCGGCGAGGCCATAGGCGCCGACGCCTACTGCCGCGACGCCGCGGTGGCCGCCGAGGTCGCCTCGTCGCTAGTTCATGCTCGCCGGGCAGCATGACCGACGCAGGCGGCTCTGCCAACTCTCCGGTCGCCGGCGCCGACAACAACGCGAACGACCCTCCCCGAGTGCTGATCCTCGCCTGCGGGGCGCTCGCACGCGAGATTCGCGACATCTCCCGTCTCCACCAGTTCGGCAACATCACCCTCGAGTGTCTGCCCGCCTCTCTTCACAACCGTCCGGAGAACATCGGCGCAGCCGTCCGCCGACGCCTGAGCCGCAGCAAAGGGAAATACGACCGCATCCTGCTGGGGTACGCCGACTGCGGCACCTCGGGCGAACTGGTGGACCTCTGTTGCGAGTATCAAGACTCCGGCACAGCCATCGAGATGATGCCCGGAGCCCACTGCTACCAGTTCTTCGCCGGGGCGCGTTTCGACTCCATGCACGACGATGATCCGACCGCCTTCTACCTCACCGACTACTTGGTGAAGCACTTCGAACGCATCGTCATGGTCGGGCTGGGAATCGAAGCCCACCCCGAACTGCGCGACATGTACTTCGGCAACTACACCAAGCTGGTCTACCTGGCCCAGACCAACGACCCCGTGCTCGACGAAAAAGCCCGCGCCGCCGCCGATCGGCTCGGTCTCGCCTTCGACCGGCTCAGCACGGGGTACGGCGAACTCGAATCCCGGATCTTCGAAATCGCCCAAAAGCAGACGGCGCCGCTATGAGCAGAAGACGCAGCCGGAACCCCGGTTTCACGACCATCTACTGGCGTGACATTCCCGCCCAGATCACCGCAACCACCGACAACGGCCACAACGAGAAGATCATGCTCCACCCCCGCTTCCAACACGCCATTGATCGGGCCGCTCACGTCGCTGGACTGACCGAGACTCACAAGTACATCGAGCAGTGGCGTCGTGTCACCACCCCAGTGCAGGCCGATGCCGTCGCAGCCGCACAGTCCGCAGCCGACAGCATCCACAGCCAGTACCACAAGAACCGGCTCGAGGCGCTGGTCGCCAACGGTGGTCTGGCGCCGGACAACCAACCCGAGCCCCGCAACCAACCCGAGCCCAATGAGAAAGAACCCCAACACCATGACTGAAACCGTCATCAGCTCCGCGACCAAAGAAGTGGTGATCGGCCTGAACCGACCTTTCGTGATGATCGGTGAACGCATCAACCCGACCGGCCGCAAGCTGCTGGCTGAAGAGATGAAGAACGGCGATTTCAGCCGGGTCGAAGCCGACGCCATAGCTCAGGTAGAAGCAGGAGCCCACATGCTCGACGTCAACGCCGGCATCCCGTTGGCCGACGAACCGGCCCTGCTCAGCCAGGCAATCAAACTCGTGCAATCGGTGACCGACGTTCCTTTGTCGATCGACTCGTCCATCATCGAAGCACTGGAAGCCGGTATCGCCGTCTATGAAGGCAAACCACTGATCAACTCTGTGACCGGCGAAGACGAGGTGCTGGAACGGGTGCTCCCACTCGTGGCCAAAGCGGGCGCGGCGGTGGTCGCGATCTCCAACGATGAAACCGGGATAAGCGAAGACCCCGATGTGCGATTCGACGTCGCCCGCAAGATAGTGCACGCAGCCGCCGACTTCGGGATTCCAGCGTCCGATGTTGTCGTCGATCCGTTGGTGATGCCCATAGGCGCAATGGGCACGGCTGGACAGCAGGTCTTCGCGCTGGTTCGTCGCCTCCGCGACGAGTTGCAGGTCAACACCACCTGCGGCGCCTCCAACGTCAGTTTCGGTCTGCCGAACCGCCACGCAATCACCGGTACCTTCCTATCGATGGCAATAGGTGCGGGCATGAGTTCAGCCATCATGAATCCGATGCATCCCGAAGTGAAGACTGCGGTGATGGCCGCCGATGTGCTCGCCGGCCACGATCGGGACTGCGCTGCATGGATCCGCGAATACCGCGCCCCGGCAATCGACGGAGAGGCACGGGGCCGGAGGCGAACGAACCGCCGAGGGATCGCCTGAATCGGCAATGGTTTCAGAGCCTGCAACTGCCGATGGCGACGCCACGGTCATCTTCATGCCAGCAGGGGTGAAAGCAACCGCGCCCGTCGGAACCACGGTGCTCGACGCCGCGCGATCGGCCGGAATCGACCTTGATTCCACCTGTGGGGGGCGCGGACTCTGCGGCCGTTGCCAAGTCACACCTTCGATCGGCGAGTTCGCCAAATGGCACATACATTCAACCGCCGCGGCGCTGAACCCATGGACTCAAAGCGAGGACGACTACAAGGGCCGACGCGCCATCAAACCTGGTGATCGGCTGGGGTGCCAGGCAACCGTGCGATCCAGCGTGGTCATAGACGTCCCGACCGACAGCCAGGTCCACAGACCTGTCGTCCGCAAGAAGATCAACCTCGAAGGACTCACCGTCGACCCTCTGATCACCGCGCGTTATGTCGAGCTCCCGGGCCAACTGCTCGGCGACGAACAGGCTCTGTGCGACCTGCTCGGCGAAGCGCTCAAATCCGACTGGGGCATCGACCAAGCTTCGGTGGACGCCCGAGTGCTCCCCGACCTTCATCCGGCACTGGCAGCCGGCGGGCGGGGGCTGACCGCGATCATGCACTCCGACGGCACGGTGGTGGCAGTGCGAGCCGGTTTCGACGAGGCGCTGTACGGGGTCGCCATCGATGTGGGCAGCACGACCATCGCCGGTTATCTGGTGGACCTTGCATCAGGTGACGTCGTTGCCCACGCCGGAACCATGAACCCGCAGATCCGCTTCGGCGAGGACCTCATGAGCCGCGTCAGCTACGTGATGATGAACCCCGGCGGCGACCGGGAACTGACAACCGCCGTGCGAAACGCACTCGACTCTCTGATTGACGATCTAGCCGACGAAGCCGGCGAGCCCAGCGAGGAATTGCGATCCCGCATTCATGATCTGGTGGTGGTCGGCAACCCGGTGATGCACCACCTGTTGCTGGGAATCGACCCGACTCCGCTCGGCGCCGCGCCGTTCACCCTCGCTGTCAGCGCACCGGTCGACATGAGAGCCGGCGAACTCGACTTGTCGCTTTGCTATGCACGAGTCCACATCGGTCCCTGCATCGCCGGCCATGTCGGGGCCGACGCATCGGCTGCTGCGCTGAACGAGGGCACCCATCGCTCAACCGCACCGCAACTGCTGGTCGACGTCGGCACCAACGCCGAGATCGTGCTCGGCACCCCGTCGAGGACCTACGCCGCCTCATCGCCCACGGGACCGGCTTTCGAGGGTGCTCAAATATCGTGCGGGATGAGGGCAACAGCGGGAGCTGTCGAGCGGGTTCGGATCGACCGCCGGACGTTCGCGGCCCGTTACAAGGTGATCGGCTCGGATCTTTGGAGCGACGACCCGGACTTCGCGGCAGACGTCAGCCACCTCGACATTGCGGGCCTGTGCGGCTCCGCGATCATCGAGGTGATCGGCGAGATGTTCCTGGCCGGCGTGTGCGACAGCAACGGGGTGATCCAAGAGTCTCTGGCGAATCACACGCCATTCGTGGAGCCCGAAGGGCGCACCCATCGTTATGTGATTCGCTCGGGACCGGCTCCGCTGTTCATCACGCAGAACGATGTGCGTCAGATTCAACTGGCAGGAGCCGCCTTGCGAGCCGGGATCGACCTGCTGATGGAACACGCGGGAATCACAGAGGTCGACGACATCCGGCTCGCGGGCGCTTTCGGTGCACACATCGACCCCCTTTATGCGCTGGTGCTGGGGCTTGTCCCCGACTGCGCCCCCAGCGCTGTGCAATCTGTCGGGAACTCCTCGGGCGCCGGCGCAGTACGGATGCTGCTGTCAGCGGCAAAACGCCGTGAGATCGCTCAAGCCGTGAGCCGTATCGAGAAGATCGAGACGGCAACCGAACCCCGATTCCAAGAGCTCTTCGTCGCAGCGATGGCCTTCCCGCATCAATCTGCGCCGTCGGCCGAGTTGTCGAAGGTCGTCGACCTTCCCCAACATAAAACGGTGAGCGCTGCCGGGCACCGCGTCCGTCGACGACGCAGATCTGCGACCTGAACCCCAATACAGTGGCAACGTGACCGATACTCGACCCACCACCAACAAACCAAGGCCCAAAGCAGGTCGGCAGGGCCGCCGCGGCGGCGGACGAGCCGGCCGCCAAGCAACCAGAGCCGCCGCAACCGCCGAAACGGTGGCATACATAGAACGGACGCTGCCACCCGTGGAGATGCTCGACGAGGAAGGCCTCTCCCAGATCGAACACAACGCCGAGACGATCCTGTCCGAAATCGGCGTGGCGTTCCAGGACTTCCCCTCGGCTGTCGAATTGTGGCGCGACGCCGGTGCCGACATCGACGGAGAACTGGTCCGGATCCCCCGCGGCATGTGTCGAGAAATCCTTGCCCGCAACGCTCCCGCGGCATACACCCAGCATGCCCGCAACCCCCGGCGGAGCGTAAGGATCGGCGGCAACAGCACGGTGTTCGCCCCGAATTACGGGTCGCCTTTCGTGACCGACTTGGACAATGGGAGGCGTTACGCCACGCTCACCGACTTCCAGAACGCGGTCAAGCTGACCTACATGCTCCCGCACCTGCATCATTCCGGCGGCACCGTTTGCGAACCGGTGGACGTGCCGGTCAACAAGCGGCACCTGGACATGGTGTATTCCCATATTGCCTACAGCGACAAGCCCTACATGGGTTCGGTGACCGCCGCGCAGCGAGCGGCCGACTCGGTGGAATTGTCCCGTATCGCTTTCGGCGGCGACCTCGAGGACCGAACTGTGATGACATCGCTGATCAACGCCTCGTCGCCGCTTCGCTGGGACTCGACGATGCTCGGCGCTGCAACCGAATACGCCCGCGCCAACCAAGCCGCCATCATCTCGCCGTTCATCCTCGCCGGAGCGATGTCACCGGTGACAGTCGCCGCGTTATGCACGCAGGCCCTCGCCGAGGCGCTCTCGGGAATGGCCTACTACCAGCTTGTACGACCGGGAGCGCCGGTGGTCTTCGGGACGTTCGCATCCTCGATGTCGATGGCGACCGGTGCTCCTACTTTCGGAACGCCAGAAGCAGGGCAAGCGATCAACGTGATGGCCGCTTTGGCCCGGCGGGTCGGCGTGCCCTTCCGCTCCGGAGGCCAGTTCACGTCGTCCAAAACAGCCGATGCCCAGGCGGCCTACGAGTCGGCTTCGACGATCCTTCCGACCCTCGAAGCGGGCGTCAACTTTGTGCTGCACGCCGCGGGCTGGCTCGAAGGAGGGCTCACGCTCGGTTACGAGAAGCTGATCATGGACGCCGATCAACTGGGCATGATGGGCGTGTACGCCCGAGGCATCGACATGTCCGAGAACGGGCAGGCGATGGACGCCTTCCGCACCAACCCCCATGGCGATCACTTTCTGGGCAACGCTCACACGCTCGCCAATTTCGAGACGGCCTTCTACCGCTCGTCAGTCGCCGATAACAACAGCTTTGAGCAGTGGGAATCCGAAGGCAGCCTCAGCGCTGCGCAACGGGCCAACACGCAATGGAAGAAGCTGCTCGCCGAGTACGAACCGCCACCCATCGACGAGGCAATCGACGCCGAAATGCGCGAGTTCATCACCCGTCGCAAATCCGAGATGCCCGACGCCGCCTACTAGCGAACCGTCCCCCCTCACCCCCTAACTGCTTCTGGCGGTGCCATGCACCGATTTCCGGCGCTATGCGCCGCCAGAACGGGGTTTTGGTTCGGGGTCGTGGACACGGCGACGGCGACCGATGAGATTGGAAGCGACCGCGGAGGCTCGGGCCGGGTAGACGACGAACACCCTCTGGAGCTCCTTCGGTACAGGATTGCGGAACAACACGCGCCAACTGATGTAAGCCGCGATCACGCCGTGGGTCACAACCAGAGCCCAGTAGTAGGCCTGAGTCGAGGTGTATGCCATGGCGGGGGCCACGACGAGCGGGCCGATCACCGCCCCGACTCCGTTGATTCGCACCAAGGCCGCCGACGCCGCGGTGAGTTGTGCTTGGGGAAGCCAGTCCGCGGTGTATGCGATCGTCAACGAGTACAGGGAGAAAGTCATCCCTCCGAGGCCGAACATCAGAACGATCACCAGCCAGGATCTCGGATCGACCAGAGCCAACACAACGCCGATGGCGCTGGCCGCAGCAGCGACCCACCACATGACGCCACGGCGGCCGACCCGATCGGAGAGCCAACCGATCGGCCATTGCAGGACGATCGAGCCGAGCAACGGCGCGGCCAGGAACAAGGAGATTCGCGACGCGGGAAGCTCGACTGTCACCGCGTAAACCGCACCGAGGCCCATCAACACGCCTGCTGAGGTTCCCACCCAGAACGCCGAGATCACCCCCGTGGGAACATTGCGAGCCAGCTCGCGGGTCGACAATGGCTCCGGAACACTAAGGGGCGGGTTGCTCGACGCGGACAGGGTCACCGGAACCAAAGAAGCCGAGACCAGCAGGGAGGCGAACACGAAGAGTCTGAACCCTTCAATATCTGCAGTTTCGAGCAGAAACTGGCCGACGGTCATCCCACCCATCGTCGTGACCATGTACATCGCCAGCAGGCGGCCGCGGGTGGCATTGGTCGCCATGTCGTTCAACCACGACTCCGAGACCACGACCAGGCCGGAAATGCAGACTCCGGTCACGAACATCATCAAGGCCCATGACACCGGCGAGATGAACAACACATACACCAACGAAGCGCCTGAGACCAACGATGCCAGGGCAGCGAACACACGAATGTGGCCCACTCTCGTGATGAGTCGCTGCACATAGAGACCGCCGAGAAAGAACCCTGCGAAATAACAGGTCATCACCACACCGATGGCCACCACACCGAAACCCTCGGACTCAGAACGGACTCCCAGCAGGGACCGTTGCAAGCCATTGCCGGCCATCAGCAGAGCAATTCCCAACAGCAGCCCGCGGGCGGCAACCACCGGATTCACCGAGATGAACGGCCCGCCCTCGATGTTCTGTTCCTCGTTCATTTCCGCCCCGTCAAGTGCGAAACCACAGCTATCGGGCATCACGCCCCGCAATATCGGTGATCGTACCTGAAGTAGCGGCGCGCTGGGCTGCGGTTGGCATACTTTCAGACGGAATGCACGACCATCCCGACAATAACGAGTCCGCGCCTCTGCGATTGCGCCGCGCTCTGGTTCGTCACGACTCCGGTCAGGGACGCAGATGGTTGGAGTTCCGCAATCCGGTCGCTCATTTTTCCGCCGCGGAGCTCAGTGACGTCGAGCCGACGATCGACGCTGTCGAAACCGCCGCGGCGCGGGGCCTGTGGCTGGTTGGGATCGTCTCCTACGACGCGGCGCCCGCCTTCGACGAAGCGCTGTCGAGCCTGCGTGATCGCTCAGTTCCTTTGGTCGCGTTCGCAGCTTTCGAAGAACCCCGTCCGTCGCTGGGGCCCGCCGGCCGCGCCTTCACCACTCGAGCCTGGACGCCCAGCGCAGACCAGCAAACCTTCGAGTCCGCTGTCGAGTCCATCCATGAAATGATCGCCGCAGGCGACACCTACCAGGTCAACTGCACATTGAGGCTCCGCAGTCGATTCTCCGGGGATCCGGAGGGTCTGTTCGCGGCCCTGTGCAGGGCACAGCGAGCCGACCATCTCGCCTTCCTCGACTTCGGTGCAGCGGCGGTGTGCTCGGCTTCGCCTGAACAACTCATTTCTCGGCGCGGCACGAGTGTGGTGACCCGTCCGATGAAGGGAACCAGGCCTCGCCACCCCGACCCGATGATCGACCGTGATCTGGCCAACGAATTGGTCCGCAGCGAAAAAGACCGTGCCGAGAACACGATGATCGTCGACATGGCCCGCAACGATCTCGGCCGCGTGGCTGAGATCGGCACCGTTCGAGTCGCGAAGCTCCACACGGTTGAGAGCTACCCGACCGTGCATCAGATGACCTCGACCGTGACAGCTGAGACCACCGCCTCGCTGCGTGAACTGCTCGCCGCGACCTTTCCCGGAGCCTCCATCACCGGCGCTCCCAAAGTTGCTGCCAGTCGGGTGATAGCAGAACTCGAAGGCGAGCCGCGGGGTATCTACACGGGCTCAGTCGGCGTGGTCGAGCCGGGCGGCGACGCCGAGTTCAATATCGCCATCCGAACCGCCTGGATCGATCAACGCAACGGGCAGGCCGTCTACGGCGTCGGCGGTGGAATCGTCTGGGACTCTCAACCCACCGCGGAGTGGCACGAGGCCCACGACAAAGCCCGCGTGCTGCATCGGGCGACACGACCCTTTCGATTGCTCGAGACACTGGCCTGGGAACCGGGCGCGGGACCGATCCTGCTTGATCGTCACCTCGCCCGGTTGACGGCTTGCGCCGAACATTTCGGCTTCGACATGGATCCCGGAGAAGTCCGGCGGCGGCTAGACGCCATACGGGCCGAGACGACCCAACGAGTGCGTGTCCTGGTCTCGGCCGACGGCGCAATTGAAGTGCAGGTCGCGGAGACGTCGCTGCCGGCGGCCGATCCGGTGTGGCGCATCGCCCTCGACACGCTGCCGGTATCCAGCGACGACGAATTCCTACGATTCAAGACGACACGGCGCGACCGCTACGACCAGGCGCTCGCCCGACGCCCCGACGCCGATGATGTGCTGCTGTGGAACGAGCGTGGCGAGCTGACCGAAACGACGATCGCCAATCTGGTGCTGGAGATCGACGGCGCCGCCGTCACCCCCGCGCAGTCCAGCGGCCTGCTGCCCGGCACCCTGCGAGCGGAGCTGTTGGCCAATCGTCGGATCCAGGAGGCGATCGTCACCGTCGATGACCTCGACCGAGCCGATTCGGTCTGGTTGATCAATTCGGTCCGAGGCTGGATCCCGGCCCGGGTGCTCGACCGGTCGTCAGTCCCGATCGTCGGGAGCGAGTGAGGCGTCCGCGGTCGCAAGCGCCTCGGTGATACAGGTTCGGGTGCGCCCGGGATCTTCGAGCGGGATCATGTGACCGACTCCGTCGAGCACGGTCACTTTGACGGCGGGCACGGTTTCACCAGGATCGAAGGCCGCCAACAACTCTTGAGCCGAGCGCACCGGGGTCATCTTGTCGTCACTTCCCAGGATGACCGAGACGGGGCAGGCAACGGACGCAGCCGCGTCGACCGCGCCGCCATAGCTGTTGCAAGCTGCCATGTCCGCGGCAAGCGCACCGCCGGGAGAGACCTCGACCAGCGCCCGCGACCCGCCCAGCAGCCAGAAGCCCGGCGAGGCGTGGCGCCCCACATGGGCCCGGCTGCTGCAACCCCACGAAGTCATCAGGCTGCCGGCACGCGGGACGTCGTGCTTTGCCGATTCGAGAAGCGCAGGATGCACCGGCATCGCCGCGGCGGTTGCCAGCAGCACCAGCGAACGCACCGCTTCGGGGTGGCGCCCAGCGGCCTCCAAGGCGATGTAGGTGCCCATCGAGTGGCCCACGAGGTGCGCTGGGCCGAAGCCCAGGACGTCCACCATCTCGGCGACCCAGTCGCCCATCCGTTCGATGCGCGAAAGAGGCGGGCCGTCACTTCCACCGTGTCCCGGCAGGTCGAGAGCCGCCACCCGGTAGCCGTGGTGGGCGAAGAAGCGAGTCTGCAGTTGCCATACCGTTCGGTTCATGCCCGACCCGTGGAGCAGGACGACTCCGGGGTCGCTGGAGTCGCCGGCGTTGCCTCCGTTGGCATATCGAATCGTGCGACCCTCGTGCTGAATCTTCATTCGCTCGCCTACCGCTGCGAGGCCCGCAGTGCCCGGGCCAGGTCATCGACGATGTCGCGGGGATCCTCGATACCGACGGACACCCGGATCAGGTCTTCGCTCACGCCCGCTGCCAGCAGATCCTGCGCCGACAGTTGCTGATGAGTCGTGCTGGCGGGATGAAGAACCAGGGTCTTGGCATCGCCGACGTTCGCCAGATGCGAGGCCAACTTGACGGACTCGATGAACTTGCGGCCCGCCTGCCGACCGCCCTTGATCCCGAAGCTGAGAATGGCACCGGCGCCGTGGGGATACAGGCGCAGCGCGAGCTCCCGATCGGGGTGTTCGGGGGCGCTCGGGTACTTGACCCAGCCGACCGCGTCGTGGTCGACCAGCATCTCGGTCACAGCCACCGCGTTGCTCACATGCTTCTGCATCCTCAACGGCAGCGTCTCAATTCCTTGGATCAATTGAAAGGCGTTGGCCGGACTCATCGCCGCGCCGAAGTCGCGCAGGCCCTCGACCCGCGCTCGAGTGATGAAGGCACCGGGGCCGAACTCGTCTGCGAACGAGATGCCGTGATATCCGACATAGGGCTCGGTCAACGTCTCGAAGCGGCCCGACGCTTCCCAATCGAACCGTCCGCCGTCGACCAGGACGCCTCCGAGTGCCACGCCGTGACCGCCGAGGAACTTGGTGACCGAGTGCATCACAATGTCTGCACCGTGCTCTATCGGACGGATGAGGTATGGCGTCGAGAAGGTCGAGTCGACCATCAGGGGCAGTCCGGCGCTGTGGGCAACTTCGGCGACAGCGCCGATGTCGAGGACTTCGATCCCGGGGTTGCCGAGCGTCTCGGCAAAGACGAGGCGAGTATCGTCGGTGATCGCGGCCTCGAACTGCTGGGGCTCTCTGGGATCTACGAACGTGGCGGTGATCCCGAACCGGGGCAGGGTCACGTTGAGCATCTGGTGGGTGCCACCGTAGATGTTGCGGCTGGCGACGATGTGGCCTCCCTGTCCCATAAGGGTCACCACAGCAAGATGAAACGCTGCTTGGCCGCTTGCCGCGCAGACCGCGCCGACGCCTCCCTCAAGCGCGGCGATCCGCTCCTCGAGCACTGCGACCGTCGGGTTGGTGAGTCGGGAGTAGAGATGCCCGGGTATCTCCAAGTTGAACAATCCCGCTGCGTGGTCGCTGTCGTCGAACACATAGGAGGTGGTCATGTAGATGGGCACGGCCCTTGCCCCGGTGCTCGGATCCGGCTGCTGGCCGGCGTGCAGGCTGAGCGTGTCGAATTTCAGAAACTCCGGTTCGATCATCGAGCCGCTCTCTCGGTCGGTGCCTGCTCCGTGGACGGGACGGCCCCGGTCAGAATGCCGCGCGGGGCGCAGGGACCGGGAGCTTCGATGCGGCTACTTCCAGAGCCGAACGGTGAAACGGTTCTCTTCATCAATGAACTCCGGCTCCTTTCCATTGTTCTCTCTCATCAACGGGATGACTTTGTTTCGTATGCCCATGCCGCGGGCGTCCACGTATCCGTAGTCTCGCAGCACGTTGACGAGGGTCTGATTGCGTGCGTAACGCATCCCGGACCTCAAGCCGTCGACAGTCACCGTGTTGGGCAGTCGGCCGGGACTCTGAACCTCCAAGCGGTCCGAGAATATGGACAGCATCACGTCGGTTCCCAGAATGCTGTAGTCGCGGTGGACCATCGCGTTGACCAGGACCTCGCGAAGCGCCTCTTCGGGATACTCCCAGCGATCTTGCCGCTGTGCCCCTTCAAGTCGGGCTGAAGCGACGGTGTTGCGCCGCACGAAATCCCAGGCCCTGTCCACGATTCCGGGCTCGTTTATCACATCGTCACCGCCCAAGGGTGTGAGAGGCCCCTTGATGACCTCATCCTCGCGAACTGCGTAGTCAGGCGCGGTGCCCTGATAGCACACGGCTCTGATCCCCGACTGCGGCAGAACACGTCCAGGATTCTGGCCGAACAGCAGCATTCCATCGACCGTTGCCAATGTGAGTCCGGCCGAGGTTGTGGCCAGTTCCAAGTTGAGGAGCAGCTGTTCAAGCTCTCGTTGATCATTGTCGGGAAAGCTCCCCTCGCCCAGAACCCTGACGAAATAGTCCCGCAAGCGCCGAGTGTCCAAGTCCTCCGGACTAGATCCGAGCACCGGTTTCAGCCCGTACCTCAAGCGGCCGGCCTGCTGGTACAAGCGCTCCTCCTCCTCTCTGGTCGCGTCCCGGGTGATGGTGCCCGCACGGATTCGAGTGATCCATGAACTACCAGTCTTGACCTTGTAGGGCTTGTCCGGGGCGTCAGCAGGCAGAGTGACAACACCGACGACCCTGCCGTCGTCCCAAACCAGGGTCTCCCAATACGGGATCAGGGCAGGTTGGACATGGTCCCTCGCGATCTGCATCACCCATTCTTCAGTTTGTTGCGGGTCTCTGGCGAGCCCCGAGACGGTGGCGTCATCTTCGACCCCGAGAAGGATGTGGCCGCCTGCCAGGTTGAGCAGGGCAACGATCTCGCCGGCGAGTTTGCCAGGTTGAATGTCGTCTCTCTTGAACTCCAACCCGGAGTTTTCGCCGTCAAGAAGCAATTGCCGAAGCTGCGAGCGGTTCAACGCCGCCCCCTAATATCCATACTTCAGCCGCCTCGTTTCGAATGCGTCCTTGCCTCCCTCTAGAATCTCCTCAACGAGCGCCCGTACCGACGGGACGTCAATGGCGCCCGCGTGTTCAGGTCTGATTACCTCACTTCCCCTGTTGTCTGCATCGCCTGATGCTGTCAAGCCGAGGATCAACTCCGCGTCACCGAGAACCGGAATGTTGGCGTTGTGTGTGGTGAAGATGAACTGCCTCCGCCGCTTTTCTTCGCGCATTCTGGGCACCACGCCGTCAGTGATGAAACGGTTGTCGAGGTCGTCCTCGGGTTGGTCCACAACGAGGGGCGCGTCGGACTCCAAGAGGAGAAGGAGCAGCACGGCTGTCGCCTTCTGACCTGTTGAAAGGTTCTCCAGCGCCCTCCAGTTCGGCGGATCGTCCGCGGCAGCGATGTTGAGCTGAATCTCTGTTGTGGGGGGGAACTCCAACTCCTCAATCCGCATCAGGGTCTCGGGTGTCGCCTTGGCCAAGCGTTCGGCTTGCGCCGCAGGAATCGAATAGGAGTCTTGCAACTCTTTCGAACCCTTCCTGCAACACTCGACGAAGTGCGGCAGAGACAATTCCGGCGCTGTCCTGAGTTGGTCGATTGCTTCAGAGAGACGACCACCGACCTGACCTTTCAGCAGTTCAAACAAGGGCTCGCGGTTCCCGGCGGCTGCCACATCGACCTGCACCCGGTTGCGCAGTTTGCCGCTCACGCTCCGCGCCGCGTGGTCAAGGAGACGAAACTCCTCCGCCTTGATCTCCTCCCATTCGTCTAGCAGCTCACGTCTTTGACGCGAGTGCTCCTCCTCCGCCTTCTCCAAAAGGGTCTTGCGTTCCCGCAAAGGGCGGAGAGCCTCGATCTCACGCTGCAACCGAATGAACTCTTCCCCGTCCACGGCCGATCGCTGGAGTTCACGGAGTATTTCCTGGTACTGGGACTCGACCTCGGCCTTTCTGACCGACCAGCGATTTCGGATGCCTCCGACTTCGTCGTCCGCTTGCTCGAGCGCTCTCTCGATCATCGTCGCCGCCACTTCAATTTCGCGACTCAACCGCTCGATGACAGGCGCAGCACTCGCAATCGTCTCCTTGCCCGGCAGTTCCTCAAGGGACTTGTCGGACAGGAAGGCCCGGTCGATGGGCAACTCTTGGCGGAGCGATTCCAAGCACTCACGGAAACCCGAGATCCGCTCGGGAATCGAATCGAGTAGACGCTCTTCACGGACCAACAGGCTCCGTTCCCGCAGCCGGTCCTCCAGCCCGGCTTCACGGTACCTTTCCAAGGTTTCCTCCAGGCCGGGCAACATGTCCAACTGCTCATCGATCTCGCAGATTTCAGAGCGGGTTTCGACTAGCGACCTCCTCGTCTGTTGCAAGCTGTGAAGCACACTCTTTTTCCGCCGCTCCAGCGACTCGTCACGTTGAGTGAACCTGTCGAGCAGCACTGTTCGCTTCTCCGCGCTCTTGGCAAGTTCGGAGATTTCGTGCTGCCCATAGATTTCCACGCCAGGAAGAATGTCGAGTGGGAGCAGCTTCGACTTCTGCCCGTTCTCGTACCGCACCACCGGTGGGTTCGGGGCGGTCCGTTCAATCAGGTACTCACTCTGTCGGGGACGGCACACTCGCACACGAAGGGATATCTTCGTTCCGCTGCGAATGACCTCACGAACCATCCCGGTGTGTGCCGTCCGGGCCTCCTCGCCCACGGGTTCCAAGTCGAGCACGTAGCGCAAACTCTCAACTACGGTCGATTTCCCGGCGCCGCGCCCACCGATAAGGACGTTCAAATTCGGATTGAATGAAATCGAGGCTCCGTTGAGGAACCCTCCCTCCCACACGACGCTGATGAGTTCCGCATGTTCGTCGGGTTCGGGATCACTGTTGAGCCTGATCCTTGAGTCCGGGTCGAGGAACGCCTGACGCAGACCCTCGACTGTGACCTGCGACATCTTGATCCAGCAGGTTGCCGACGGATCGTCCAGATCCTCGGGATTCACCACATCCTTGGCGTTCACCACCGCCACCGCACTTTGCTTGCCGGCAGGATGGGAGCGGCGATAGTCGGGGTTCTTGTTCTCGACGATCAGGCGCAGATTGTCTGGCAGGTCGTCAACCGCTCCCGGAGTCTGGATCGCAAACAGATCCTCGTTCCGCCAAGCGCGGATTCTGGCCTGGCCGTCAAGGACTTTCAACAGGCCTTTGCTCCCCGTGACGTGCGCAGCCACGGTGATCCCGCCCTGCCCCGCCACCTTCTGGAGTATCTGCTCGAACGTTGTGTCCGACAGGTCCGAGGAGGGCTCGGTGCTCCGAATTCCGAGTTCGCCGAGGAACCTCTCCAGCTGGTTGACGGCAGCATCTGGAGGGTAGATGCAGAGTACGTGAACGCCTTCCGAGGAGGCAATCTCGAATCCAGGAAAGATCGTGATCTCGTGGCCTTCTGCGGCTGCCCGGAACTCCTCGATGGAACTGACGCTGTTGTGGTCGGTGACAGCCAATACCGACACCCCCAGTTCAGCAGCCTTGCTGACGATGGACTCGGCGTGCTCGACCGAGCCGCGCTCAGTATCTTGCCCTCTGAACGTCTCGGCGTAGTGACCAGGGTTGGCCTGGAGGGCGCACTTGAGAAACCTCGCTCCCGACGAGCGTTGAGGCGGGGCCGTCGTGGCTCTTTCAGTCACGCGTTGAGCATACATTCCCCAGGTGACGGTACGAGGCCGGGGACCAGGGTTGTAGGTCTAGACAGGTTGTCGGTGCCGGTGGAACCGGGGCGACTCGGGCGCCAGTGGTTGGTTGCCGAGAACCAGGTCAGCAGCCTTTTCTGCGAGCATCATGACGGGAGCATAGATGTTGCCGTTGGTCAGGTACGGCATCGATGAGGCGTCGATCACCCGCAGCCCTTGCGTCCCGTACACCCGCATGGTCAGCGGATCGAGCACAGCATCGTCTCCCACTCCCATCTTGGCTGTGCACGACGGGTGCAGGGCGGTTTCGGCATCGCGGCGAACCCAGTCGAGGATCTGCTCGTCGCTGTCGACTTCTGGACCAGGCGAGATCTCGCCTCCGTTGAAGGGTTCCATCGCCGGCTGGTTGAGCAGGCTTCGGGCGTGGCGCACGGCCTCTACCCATTCCCGGCGATCCTGGTCCGTGGAGAGATAGTTGAATCGCAGCGCCGGTTTGTCTTTCGGGTCGCTGCTGCGAATCTCCACGGACCCCCGTGCATCGGAGTACATGGGGCCCACATGCACCTGATAACCGTGACCGCCCTGCGGGGTGCTGCCGTCGTAGCGGATGGCGATGGGCAGGAAGTGGAACATCAGGTTCGGGTATTCGACGTCTTCGTTGCTGCGTATGAAACCGCCCGCCTCGAAATGGTTGGACGAGCCCGGACCCTTGCGGAACAGCCACTGCAACCCGATCCAGGGCCGTTTCCACATCGCCAGGTTGGGTTGGAGCGAAACAGGCTGGCTGCAGGCGAACTGGATGTACACCTCGAGATGGTCTTGAAGGTTCTGCCCCACCCCCGCCACGTCGGCCACCACTTCGATGCCATGTTGTTCGAGCAGCGCGGCTGATCCGACACCGGAGAGTTGCAGGAGTTGCGGCGAATTGATGGCACCCCCGCACAAGATAACCTCCGCCGCGGTCACCGAGCGGGGTCTGCCCCTGTGTTCCAGCTCCACGCCGGTCGCCCGATTGCCTTCGAAGCGAACCTTGGTGACGAAGGCTTTGGTCGCCAGATCCAGGTTCTTGCGTGACAGCACCGGATGCAGGTAGGCCCGGGCAGCACTCAGTCGGCGGCCGCGGTGCACGTTGCGGTCGAAGGCGTTGAACCCCTCCTGCCGTTCGCCGTTGACGTCGGTGGTGCGTGGGTAACCGGCCTGTGCTGTAGCTTCCAAGAAGGCTTCGAACAGAGGGTTGGAGGCCGGCCCCCGTTCGAGAACCAGCGGGCCTTGGTCGCCTCTGTAGACCGACCCGTCCTGCGGGGCGAGACAGTTCTCCATTCGCTTGAAGTAGGGAAGGCAGTGGGCGTAGTCCCAAGACTCCATGCCGGGGTCGGCTCCCCAGCGTTCGAAGTCGAGCGGATTGCCTCGCTGGAAGATCATCCCGTTGATGCTCGACGAGCCGCCGAGCACCTTGCCCCGGGCATGGTAGACACGTCGTCCCCCCATCTCGGGCTCCGGCTCGGACTCGTACATCCAGTCGTAGAAGCGATTGCCGATCCCGAACGACAGGGCCGCCGGCATGTGTATGAACACATCGAACTTCCAGTCGCGCCGGCCTGCCTCCAAAACCAGCACCGAGACCGCCGGATCTGCCGACAGACGGTTGGCCAGAGCGCAACCGGCCGAACCCCCGCCGACGATCACATAGTCGTAGCGATCTCGCATCCGAGCATTCTACGCCGCTGAGATACGCGCCGAGGCACGACAGATATGTCCTATCGCCTGATTCAGCTCTCGGCAGACAGCTGTCGAGGCCTCGGAACGCCGAGGCTGTTGTGGGCGCCAAAATCGCGGAATCTGCGCGCGGGGCTACAAGCGCGCTAAGGTGCCGGTTTGTCCGCCGCTGGGGAGGCTATGAATGGTAGAGATGGGTGAAGAGATCGTCGTCTTGGACGAGGTCTACAAAATATTCGGTCCGCAGCCGCGGGGCCGAGCCTTCGATCTGGCTCGATCTGGGATGGGCAAGAATCAAGTTCAGGCTCAGACCGGTCATGTCGTGGGACTTGACGATGTCTCGTTCTCGGTCAAGAAAGGCGAGATCTTCGTGGTGATGGGCCTTTCGGGATCCGGGAAGTCGACCGCCATCCGTACCGTCAACAAACTGCACGACATCACCTACGGTTCGGTGAAGGTCGACGGAACCGATGTACAGCAACTTGAGGGCCGCGATTTGCAGGCATTCCGTCGGGAGTGCATGGGTATGGTGTTCCAGCACTTCGCCTTGTTCCCGCACCGCAGCGTGACCGACAACGTCGGGTACGGCTTGAAGGTCCAGGGTGTTGACAAGAAGGAACGCGATGAGGCCGCGATGCGGTCCTTAGCGCTCGTTGGGCTCGACACCTATGCCCAGAACTACCCCTCGGAACTCTCCGGCGGCATGCAGCAGCGGGTCGGTCTGGCCAGAGCACTGGCTTCAGACCCCGATATTCTGCTGATGGACGAAGCTTTCAGCGCGCTCGATCCACTGATCCGCCGCCAGATGCAGGACGAGATGATGGAGATCCAGGGTGAGCTGCACAAAACGATCCTGTTCATCACCCACGATCTCAACGAGGCACTTCGAATCGGCGACCGGGTGTGCATCATGAAGGACGGCGCTGTCGTCCAGATCGGCACTCCCGAGGAGATTCTCACCCAGCCCGCGACTGGCTACGTTGCCGAGTTCGTTCAAGATGTGGACCAGGGCCGGGTGATACAGGTACACGAGGTAATGCAACAACCATCCCCCCTTTCGCCCGATACCTCCCTCGCGGACGCCTTGAACAGGACAGCGGAGCGCTCCGGCGCTTTCGTTCTCGATTCCAGTGGTGCACCCACGCACCTGCTCACCATCGAGGACGGTGTCCGCGCCTCCAGCATGGGTACCACCGACCTGCAATCCGCACTACGCACGGACTTTGAACGCTGCGGCCCCGAAGATTGCCTCAACACCGTCTACGCGGCGGCTGGGCGCGGGTTGCCCATCGCGGTTTGCGATGAATCAGGGGCGCTCGTCGGCAACCTTGATCCCCGCCACATCATGGAGGAGATGGGCCGCGTGGAGCACTTAATTGACGACTTCGAACGAGAGGTGTTCATGTGATGTCGATCTTGGCCCAACAAAACAACGAGGGTATCCCCGAGGCGTCGATAACCGACAACGAGGTGCTTGATCAGTTCCAGATCCCGTTTGGGGAATGGATGGACCAAGCCGTGGACTGGATCGCTGTTGAACTCGACTGGCTTCTGTCGATCATCAAATGGCCCTTCGAGTCCCTGATCGACTTTCTTGTAGCAGACATTCTGGAACCGATCTCGTGGGTCTGGGTGGTGCTCGCGTTCTTCGTGATCGGCTCGCTTGCTAGGAACGTCAAGGTTGGAGCATTCGCGGCTCTAGGCCTGAGCGTGTGTGGAATCTTGGGTAATGCCTATTGGTTGGAAACGGCGCGGACCATCGGTTTCATCGGTGTCGCCGTTCTGTTGTGCGTGATTATTGGAATCCCATTGGGCATCGCTTGCGGGCGAGTCGATGCCATTTGGCAAGTTGTGCGCCCGGCACTCGACGCGATGCAAGTGGTTCATTCATTTGTATACATGCTGCCGTTCATATATTTCTTCGGCATTGGCGAGGTTTCAGCGACCATGGTTACCATGGTGTTCGCGCTTCCACCGTTGGTTCGCCTTACCAACCTCGGAGTCCGTCAAGTACCGGCGGACGTTGTGGAAGCGAGCCGGGCCTACGGCGCTCCCGAGTGGAGGGTGCTCTTCGATGTGCAGATCCCTCTGGCGCGTCCCGCGATCATGACAGGCATAAACCAAACGCTTCTACTGGCCATATCAATGCTCGGTATCGCCGCGATCATGGGCGCCGGCGGATTGGGCCGATTGCTGTTCAGAGCAATCAACAATCAGAGCGTGTCTGACGGAGCTGCAGCCGGACTCGCGTTTTTTCTCGTCGCCGTCGTGCTCGACCGCATCTCTCAGCGCGAAGGAGAAACGACGAGAAGCCTGCTGCACCGCATACGTCTCGCTTGGGCACACCGACGTGATCCAGAGCAATTGCTTCCATCCGATGAACCAGAGACCGACTCCGAGAGCACCGATGAAGGTTCCTTCGCAGAGATAACCAAACCCGAGCGTGCTTCGATGCTGATCGCGGGTGCCGGGGGTCTCTTGGCGGTTGCCTCTGTGTTCCTGACTTGGAGTAGCGGCGCAGGTTTCATCAGCGCATACGGTCGCCGCTCCGATGAGCAGCTTGTCGGCGAATCATTCAACGGTCTCTCTGCTAGCGGTGGTTCATGGTTCGGCTTTCTTGCATTCGCGTTGGGGATGTTTGTACTCGCGTCCGTCGCCACAACTCTTCTCAAACCGGGGCAGGGTCCTCGGTGGTGGACTGCTGATGGAGCGGTAATTGCATCGTTTGCCTTGATGATAATGATGATCGCGTACCTGCTTGCCAATCCGTCGGACCTCACGGTCGGTCAGAGCGACGGAGCCGGTGTGTATGTCGCGCTTGTCGGAGGCATCCTGGCCTCAGTCGGGTCAGTGTTGTGGATTCGGCAAGCGCCCCACACCCCAGCGCATCCACTGAGTGCCCGTTTCAGTTGGGGGCAAGCAGTCGGTGGGGCAATCGCCGCTGTCATGATCGTGATCGGCGCTATTTCGGGTTGGAGCTTCGACGAGCGAGCCGACGTCATTATTACTCCAGAGGTGCAGGCCCAGATTGAGGAACTCACGGCACAAGCCGAAGCCGACCCTCGTCAATCCAGCGTTTACGCAATGCAAATATCATCCTTGGAGGCGGAACTGACTGCGGACGATAGGATTATTGTTGATGGTATTAGCGACACAGGGCCAGGTTTCGGAATATGGACCCTGATCGCCGGCCTGGTGGGACTTGCAGTCATTTTCCCAGCCGCTGGAGCCCGGGATCGCAACGAACACCAACGATGGTTTTGGAACGCAATTGTGGCAGGGGTTGGAACCGGAATCGTTTGCGTGGGCTTCGCGTGGGTTTTGACTCATGTGCGCTCTGCGGACGACAGCTATTTCAGCGGTATCGGTTCGTTCCTTGCAGTCGTGGGTGGAGTCATTATCGCCTTCACCGCTGTCCCGGTACTTAGAGAATTCGGACGATCCAAGGTCTACAGCGATATGGCCCCACCACCAGAGCCGGCATCGGCACCGACTGAAGCGCAGCCAACGCGCGAAGAACGTCCGGTGGCGCAATGAGGATTCACGAGCTATTCTAACAGTCCGCTCGCTTCGGGCATCGTGCTCGGCGCGTGAAGGAAACCCAACCCAGGAGGGAAACCCAAACATGATAAAGAAACGAGCGCTTATGTGGCTCGCGTTGTTGGCGGCGTTCGCACTGTTCGTCGCGTCGTGCGGAGACGACGACTCCGACACCACGACAGCCGATACGGGCGACGACATGGCCGAAGACGAAGGCGGCCGCGACGAGAAACAAGAACACCACAAACAACCAAATAACAAAGAAGAAAAAATCTCAGAAGACAACGAATCAGTACAAAAA
>JAPPMP010000033.1 GCA_028819005.1 Acidimicrobiaceae bacterium | reverse complement strand
CGCCCTGCCGAAATTGGACACCAACGGCACCGACAAAGCCGAAGCCCTCTCAGCCAACAACACCACCAACGACGCCGACGCCAACACCGACCCCAACAACACGACAACGGCCAACACCGCACCGCAACGCCTCACAAAACCCCGCCCCGAACAACGAGAGAGAGAGAGAGAGAGAGAGAGAGAGAGACGAAATTGGAACAGGCATCACAAACCCCCACACAAAACGACAGCAGACCGAAAAACCTGCCCAAGAATACAAACTCGAGCACCTGAACACAACAACACCAGCCCAGCCCTAACGCAACCCACCGTCGAGGCGCAAGACGGCGCCGGTGGTGAAAATGCCGGCGTCGCCGGCGAAATAGAGGGCTGCGCCCACAATCTCCTCGGGCCGGCCGGCTCGCCCGAGAGAGACCCGGCTGCCGATTCCAGCAATCGCCTCAGGCGACCATGCCCTGGATATGTCGGTCAGGAACGGGCCTGGTTGGATGCAGTTGACCCGGACTTCGGGTCCGTACGCCACCGACAAGCTCTCGGTGAGGTTGTGAAGGCTTGCTTTGGCCATGCCGTACACAACTTCACCCGGCGTCGGTTTCACCGCTGCGCTCGAGCTGACGAAGATGACCGACCCCGAACCGCGAGCCTTCATGCGCTCCCCGACCACCGCGGTCAGCCTGAAGGCTCCCTTGACGTTGACGTCCATCACCTTGTCATACAGCGCCTCTGAGATTTCAGCGATCGAACGATACAAAGGCGACATCCCGGCATTGTTCACCAAGACGTCGATCTCACCAAACCGCTGATACGCCGCCTGTGCAAGTGCCTCCACCTGATCCCAATACCCGACATGACACCCGAACGGCAGAGCCTCAACCCCGAAAGCCCGTGCTTCGGCGGCCACCGCTTCGCAGTTGCCGAGTTTGCGGCTGGCGATCACAACGTTGGCTCCGTGCTCTGCAAAAGCCAGAACAATCTCACGCCCAAGCCCCCGACTGCCGCCGGTGACCACAGCAGTGCGACCAGTCAGGTCGAATAACTCAGTCGCGTGGACCATGGCCCTGCTTTCCAATATCGACGGGCTTCCCGACGCTAACAGGTGATTTAGGAATTTCGGCCAGAGACCAGTTATGCACGCCCGTTACACAAAATTCCTGACAGACCCGTTCCTGATCGATGACGGACTCCGTCGCGTGAGCGGACACATGGAGTCGGTAGGCGAACTCGATATCATCGCGCTGCTTAACGAGGCCGAAGCTCCTTCGAGTGCCGGCGCGCCGTAGCGCCCAGCCACAAACACCCGCCAGTCAGGCTTAGACGCAAGCGTCTAGCAATTCGTCGAACACATCCGGCCAAGACAAGGCGACACCGTGCGACTGACAGAGATCAGGCCAGTAGTCAGCCGAAGGCTCCCGCTCGACGGCCAACACAGGGTGGTTCTTCTCAAATCCCCAATCGACCAGGTGTGCGTAGCTGAGTACCTGCCCAAGGCCCAGCCGTAGCTGGCGTTCCTCATTAGCGGGCGTGAGGCTCTTCACCTCCGCAATCCAGGCTGCGCTGGCCGTAGTCCAACCGACATCGAATAGAGGATCGGAATCACTTGGTGACAGCGGCTCCCACCCTCGCTCTCGGACAGTGTCCGCTAGCTGGTTCTGGATCTTCTTGTGCGCGTTCGTTCCTCGATCAATCGCATCAGGATCGAATCTGAATACCCGCGACCTCGGGGTGGCGGAGCCACCTCCTGGAGGACGCATGTAGGGCTTTCCTAGGAGTGCCGAGTGGTCCCCCCCTCGCAACCGCACTTCTCCGCTCGAGGCACGCTCCTCGATCGCTTCAATCACCGTCTGCCTCGGCGCGCAGATGACGATTTCCATTCCGGTGTGCAGCCGGCGGTTCTGACGCACCCGTGCACCGGACGCGGCTGCTTCTTGAATATTGGCCGTCCGAACCTGCAGGTTCTTTGAGAATGCGAAGTCGATGTGTAGAGCTGCGTCCCAGAAGACAAAAACGTCATGTTCGGCGGCATAGCCGCAGAGCAGCACCAAGTCGACTCCCGACCAATCGAGTTCGCCTCGTTCGCCGCGGCGCTGACCGGTCAGCTGGATCTTGTGCTCCGGGGCAGATCGGCCGCCAGGAGGGTCCGTTGCATTGTAGATGTAGACTCGAACGCGGCTAGGTAGTGGACGACAGAGCTCCACTACAAGTTCACCGGAAGCATCGGTGCTTGCCGCGATGAGCACAGCGGGACCGATGGCCGCGACGAACCGGTCTTGAAGTTCCGTGGTCGAGAGCCGGTCGGTCAACGCCGTTTTCCTGAACCCGCTCGTGGTCTACACATAGTACGCGCTGCCAACCCGTTCGAACTGATCGTTGCAGAGTTGCTCGAACGCGCGGAGTGAGAGTCCGTCAGGCTTCGCACCACCACCGATGACCGCGCCCACGGCGACCGAGTATAGGTAATCGATCTGGCGACGCGGTGAAGCGCTGCGCTCAAGACTCTCTAGGTGCGCCGTGACGGCATCGACGGCTATGTCGCCTGCGCCGTTGAGTAGCGGAGTGCCCCTTCGAGCGATGTCGAATGTCATGACGAGGTCGTAGAACGGAACAAGCTCACCTCTCCTAACCTTGTAGCCCTTCTGACTGCGCTGCCCCTTGTCAAGGATCGACACCTCCGCTTGGCGAAGACCAACATCCTCTACCGCGTCAAGAAGTGCGCTCCACACAGCGTCGTCCGAGTTGTGAAATACAACTGAGACGCGCCCGTCCTTGGCGACGACGCGCTTCGCCTCTCTAAAGGAGTCGGTGAGCAGCCGCTGATAGTCGCCTATCGTCTTTCCTCCGTCTTCGACTCGACGCGACTTGTTGACGACGATCTCTTTATCGTTGTCGGTGAGATCTCCTAGCCACGCCTCCCATACAATGTTGCAATCCGCGTAGTGAATATTGTTGCCGAAAGGTGGATCGGTGAACACGTAGTCAACCGAGTTGTCAGCGAGCCATCGTAGGTCGGTAGCGGACGCTTGGTTCACGTCAACTTCACCGTCCGGGAGCACCTCGTAGAGCCGACAAACTTGGCGTACTTGGTGACGAAAGACCTCGAAAACGTTGGGCTCCGAGACCAACTGCGGGATGAAGAGAGTGCCGGTGAGTGGCCGCTGGCCTCCCTTCGCGTTGTAACGTCGCATCCGGCTGGCGTGCCACGCCGTGTTCGTAAAGGCGAACTGCAGCGCCTCGCGTACGGCCGTGTCGTGTACTAGGCCAAGTCGATGCCACAGTCGGGACAGCGCAATAGAGGGCCGGCGAGCAAACATGTCGGCGACCGTCTGCACCCCACGAAGGTGGAGAGCAGACCGGATGTACATCTCACGAGATGGGTTGATCGGATCCGTCGGCATCCAGCGAGTAATCCGGCGACATCCGATCTTGTCGATCCGGTTGATTGCAGCTGTGGTTGGATAGCCATGGACGAGCTTTCCTCCTGACGCAGGGGCGAGCGTGACCCACCGGGGTACCGATGCAACCGGCATGGAGCTCCTCCGATTGAACCACCATCTGCAGTTACCGCAACGAATTTCAAGAGGCAGCGGCCGGTCGGGCTCAGCCGCATCCCATAGAACAACCTCCGATGTGCATTTCGGGCACTCGTAGACCTCTGACCAGACCGTATGGCGCGCTAGCCCGTGCACAACCCCGTCATCGGTATCGACCGACGACCAATACAGATCGCGTTCTGTTCGGCGCATCCATGAACAGTCGAGCACAGCTACAGCCTCAGCCAACTGCTCGGGAGACACGCGCCGCGTGTGGTTTCGGGCAAGGTGTGCGGCACCGGGCGACAGGTCAGACAGCGCCGCCCGTCGACCTGTGAGCAATGCTGCAACTCCTGTCATCCCGGATCCACAGAACGGATCGGCAACCAGGCCACCCGGCTCGGTCGACGCCTCAATGAAGGGTCTGATTGCCTCAGGTGGAACCTTAGTGGGATAGGTGTGCGATGTGTACCAAGGCCCACCCTTTGAGCCAGCCACATGTTCCGGTAGCGGCTCATGGGCAGCCAACGAAGGTCTGCTTACTTGCTTGCGACTGGCAGATGCCATGTGTTTCCCTTCCTCTCAAGAATCTCGCTACAGAGAGACTCAACGGCGGCGAAGCTCCAGCCAGCAGGTGATGCACCTTCGGCGAGCAAGTAACGCATAACTTGCGAGTGCAACCACGGCGTAGTGCGGCGCGATGCAGGCTGATGCTCGACGTACACCCTTAGTTCCTTCTCGATCTCGGCTAGATCTACTTCGCGGCGCTCGATATTGCGACCACCCTGGGTCTCAGCAACGAGGTGCATCACGAGGTCGAAATTCGCAACCTTCTCACCCTTGTCCTCATGCCGGAGCCCCTTGAACGACGCCTGCCCCTTGTCCATCACCACGGCGGCTTTTACGCGCAGCCCCGCTGAATCGACAGCGTTTTGAATGGATGACCAAACCGCATCATCAGAGTTGTGGAATTGCAGCGAAGCCCAAGCACCCGCCCGAATTACACGACTGATCTCCCCCATCGCCCGGCTCATCGCCTTCTCATAATCGTCGAGCGTCGTTCGGCCCAACTCGGCCGTCAAGCGCCTGTTGACCACAGTCTCAGCGGCAACGTCGGTCTGCTCGCCCAACCACGCCTCCCACAGGAAGGAAGAGTCGCTGTAGTAGATGTTCGAACCGAATGGCGGATCGGTGAACACATAATCCACGCTTCTATCCGCTGCCCACGCGAGCTGCTCGGCGGATCCGAGGTGCACCTCACACGAGCCAGGTGCCTCCCAGGTCTGCCGGTACATGTCGGTGATGGTGGCGATCTTGCGACGGAAGAGGCTGAATACATTGAATTCGTAGTTCAATGACGCTACATACATCGTGGAGGACAAGACGTTCGTTGGCCGCTTCGGATGCCACTGATAACGACGTGAGGCTCGGTTGACGCTCGCGGTAAACACAAAACGGAGACCGGCACGAATCGTGTCTTCCTCCACCCGCGCGATCGCATCCCAGAGTGCCGACAGCGCATAGAGATTACGCGCTGTGAAGAAATCTGCTGAAGTCGCGATGCCTTGGAAGTCGTGCTGGGATCGCCACATCTCGCGCCACGGTTCCCAGGGAACTGTCGGGAACCAGTGCGGGATGCTGACCCGTTCGACTCCGTTCCTTTGTCCCTCAGTCTCGACTGACCGCACGAGTCGAGCACTTTGCCCGTCGAGGCTAACGTTCTCTTGCACCGGTTGGGAACGCAGCCAGTGGAGATCTGTCTTCTTGAAGGGCCCATGGCCCACGGGACACGACAGCGTCTTCAGGACAGCTCCAGCGTGATGATCCACAGCCGCGTCCCAGAACAGGATCTCCCGCTCACACGTGACACATTGATACACGTCGGACCAGACCGTGTACTCGATTCGTCCACCGGGCACCCCATATAGATCCATTTCCAGCGGCCCAAGTCCGACCAGCAGCTCGGATGCGACCTGCTTGAACCGATCGGGATCAACTCGCGTGGTATAACCACGAGCGATATGGACCGCGGCCGGCGAGAGATCGGACAGCACGGCATGCCGGCCAGTCAGCACGGCGGCAACACCCGTCTGGCCGGATCCACAGAACGGGTCTAGCACCACATCGCCAGGATCTGTGTAGTGCTCGATCAACTGGACGAGACCTTCCACCGGCACCTTCGTGTGGTACGAGTGGGCCCTATAAAAGACACTCCCCTTGCCTCCCTTGATGTCGCTCATCATTGGTTCACGGGACCGAGCCCCATCTAGCGCTGGATCATCGCGGTGAACGTCAACCATGCGTTGCCACCTTCGATCCGCAGAAACAGGTGACAGACATCCCTCTAACACTAGTTCGATTCGACACGGCACTCGGAAGAACGGACAGACCAAACAGGGCCAGGTGATGGGACATGGCATGACACGATATTCACAGGGTGTGACACACCCGCCCCCGCTAGGCCACCAAACGCAGGCCTGCGGTGACGGACATGGCGGCAAGGACGACAACCAGCAGCGGCGCCTTGCGCCACACGGCCAGCGCACCGACACCCACACCGACGACCCGGGCGTCGAGCACAAGCTCGCCTGCCGTCTCGAAGGTCATCACCACTATGAGCGCCGAGAACAGAACCGCCGGCAACAGCGACACCAACGCTCCGAGCCTGCGCTCCACCACAGAACCCAGGGTCGTCACCCCCAGGACCTTCAAGCCATACGAACCCGCGGCCAACACGATCATCAGCGGCCAACTCACGGCTGCGGCCCAGACTCGCCCGGCGGAACTGCGCTGCCGCTCGGCCGGCGATGGCGCACGTACAAAGCCGGGAGCACGGCAACCACCGCTAGCAGGATCGGCACACCCGCGGCGGTAACTGGCACAGCCCCCAAGGCAATCACGGCTGCGACGATCGCCGCCACGCGCCCCGCAGGTGTGCGCAGATGGGTGGCGAGCAACGCCACGAAGATCGCTGGAAAGGCGGCGTCGAGCCCCCAAGTCTCTGGAGTGCTCAAAACCGCGCCCAGCGCCGCACCCGCCAACGAACCCAAGTTCCAGCAGATCCACAGGGTCACGCCGGTGAACCAGAAGGCGTCCCAACCGGAGCGGCGGTCGGGCTGAGCGACCGCCATGGCCGTGGTCTCGTCGATCACCAAATGGGCTGCCCCCAGCCTCGGCAACGTCGAGTCGGGCAGAGACTTGCGCACTACCGGGCCGTACAACGCATTGCGGGTAGCCAACAACAACGCCGACCCGACCGCTGCACCCCCCGTTCCGCCGTCGTCGATCACACCCACCGCCGCGAACTGCGAGGCGCCAGTGAACACCAGCGCAGACATCACCACAATCCGGGGCAGGTCGAAACCCGCCGCCTCGGCGAAAACGCCGAAGGTCACACCAATGACGCCAACCGCGAGACTCACCACCAAACAGTCACGCCGCCGACGCCGCCGTGCGTCGTCGCCCGCGGGATCCATATTCTCTGTAGGCGGTTGAGTCATCGTCGGTTGATCACCTCGGGTTACACGCCGAGCGATACGCAAAGATAGGAGCTTATGCGGTGTTCACCGCCGTCAGGGACGCGTTGGTTCCACGACTGAGACAAAAGAACCCGTATCCCGCCAGGAATCACCAACACACCGTCGTCTATTCGGGCGCCGCCGTCAACTACCAGCGACCGAAGGTTGCTGGTGTCTTCTTGTTTGCGAGACCGAAACAATCGTCGGTCCCCGCGATCCTGCAGCTTGGTCAGGCGCTGCTCAGCCCGAAACAGCCCCTTGGCCGCTTTCTCGCCAGCGTCACCCTCCAAGCCTTTCGCGACCTCACCAACCCAATGCTCAACGGATTTCTCCAGCTTGAACACCGCCCGACTGTGTTTCAACACAGCATCCCGACCGCGTGCCACGCCAGCGCACTGAATAAGAACACCATGGGCGGGCATCGCACCGTCAGAGCGTTTCTTCGTCAACTCTTTGAACGCGTCTCTTTGAACGCGTCGAACTTCGACCGATGCGACCCCAACTCCAACTCGACGCCGAGGTTGTAAGCCTGACGCTGCGCCTGCACAGCACGCCACACCCGACGCTTCGAGCCGTTCGACAAACGAACCCCCGCACGCACCGTGAAATGCAACAACCCGACACTCATAAACCGTAGTTTACCAGCATAAACACACCATCTCCGATATCTAGGCAACTTACACATATAAGCCCCCGAGAAATACAACCGTGCCCAAAGCGCCCAAACCACGACGCCACACGCAGACGTTCCGGCGATATCATCCGGCGCGACCAACGGCACAGACGAACAGAACCTGAAATCAGGTGGTTGAAAACCCATGACAACGGACCAGGCGATTCCAGAGACAATGCGGGCCGCGCTGCTGCTCGGCACGGGCGGACCCGAGATGCTCGAAGTGCGTGACGACGTTCCGGTTCCCCGACCCGACCGAGGCGATGTGCTGATCCGGGTGTTCGCATGCGGCGTCAACAACACCGACATCAACACCCGAGTCGGTTGGTACAGCCGCTCGGTCACTGCCGCCACATCCGGTGACGGCTTCGCCGAGGCGGACCTCGACGATGTGGGCTGGGGGCGTGACGGCCTCGCCTACCCGCGTATTCAGGGAGCGGACATTGCCGGGGTCGTTGTGGCACTCGGTGACGACACCGACCACAGCCTGCTCGGGCGTCGAGTTCTTGTAGACCCCTGGCTGCGGGACCGGCGCAACCCCAGCGACCGCGAACTGACCGGCTACCTGGGGAGCGAACGCGACGGAGGCTTCGCCCAGTACTGCACCGTGCCAAGCGAGAACGTATACCCGGTATCAACCGAGATGACAGACGTGGAACTGGCCTCGTTCGCCTGCTCGTGGTCCACCGCCGAGCACATGCTGCAGCGGGTGAACCTGGGCGCCGGGGAAACAATCGCCGTTCCGGGAGCATCCGGCGGAGTCGGCAGCGCACTTGTACAGCTCGCCAAGCTCCGCGGCGCAAGCGTTGTGGCGATAGCCGGCGCTTCCAAGCTGGAACGGGTCCTCGAGCTCGGAGCAGACTCGGCGGTCGCCCGGGAAACCGACGACTCGGTCACCGCCGCCGTGGAGGCCAACGGGGGACTCTTCGACGCCGTAGCCGACGTCGTCGGCGGGGACGGCTTCGGAAGCTGGCTCGAAGCGCTCAACCGAGGCGGCCGATACGTCACCTCCGGCGCCATTGCCGGGCCGGTCGTAGACTTGGACCTTCGCACTCTCTACCTTCGCGACCTACAACTTCACGGCGCCACCATCTACGCACCCAGGGTCTTCGCCGATCTGGTCGGCTACATCGAGCGGGCTCAAGTACGACCGGTAGTCGGCGGCGCCTTCCCGCTCGAACAGATCCACGATGCACAGGAGGCGTTCGGCTCCAAGGACCATGTCGGCAGCATCGTCATCACAATCCCGCGCTAGCTTCGTTCCATCTCCCGCTCTTGTTCGCTTCGTCTAACCTCCCGCTCTTGTTCGCTTCGCTCCATCTCCCGCTCTTGTTCGCTTCGCTCACCGGGCCGCTCGGTCCGCGGGCGGGCCGCTCGAGCCGCGGGCGGGCCGCTCGAGCCGCGGCCTCGCTATTCACTCGGCCTCTGGGAGCGGCGGGACAGAATCTCAAAGCACGCGACCGCCGCCGCTGCCGAGACGTTGAGAGACCCGAGCGCACCCTGAAGCGGAATCCCCGCCAGCGCATCGCAACGCTGACGGACCAGCCGACTGAGGCCCGGGCCCTCCGCCCCCAGGACCAGGGCAATCGGTTCATCAGCGACGGTCAACCGATGAATAGACTGATCACCGCTCGAGTCGAGCCCGACCGTCCAGACGCCTGCCGCGCTCAACGTTTGCATCGCGGTCGGCAGGCCGCCCACCAAGGCCATGCGCAGATGCTCAATGGCTCCAGCAGCAGCTTTCGTGACCGAAGGCGTGATGTGGGCGGCGCGATGCCGGGGCAACACCACCCCCGTCACCCCGGCGCACTCGGCCGTGCGCAGGATCGCCCCGAGGTTCTGAGGGTCAGTTATGCCGTCGAGCAGCAACAAGAACGGTTTGTCACCGCCCGCGCTGCTGCCCAGAAGGTCCTCCAATTCGGCGGGCTGCAACGGGGCTGCGGTTGCAATGACCCCCTGTGAGGCGCCGGTGCGAGCCATCGACTCGAACTTGCTTCTGGCCAACTCGCGAATGGGCACCTTGTTCTCGTCGGCGAGGTCGATGATGTCACCCAGGATCGGGGAGTCATCGAGATCGCCCGCCAACACGACCTCGCGCGTGCGTCGGGTGCCCGCCAGCAGCAGTTCCCTGACCGCGTGGCGACCCTCCACCTGATCACCGCCCAAAGTCGGCCCGCGTCCGCGATTCATCGGATCGTCACGACGCGGCGTGGTGCCGCGTTGACCGTGGGGACGACGACCCGGACCCCTGCCCGGAGAACTCCTCCGCTTTCCTTTAGCTCCTCGGTTGGAACTACCACCTTGCGAGCCGCGCCTTCGACCGCCCCCCGGGTTGGGGCTCGGGCTCATCTCGCCACCAGGGCGACCGCCCACGCAACCACGCCCTCTCCCCGACCCAGGGCACCGACCCCCTCGGTCCGACGGCCCGTGACAGAGACCGGTGCTCCCACCGCACCCGACAGCTTGGACTCCATCGCGAACTTCACCGGGGCCAGAACCGGTCGATCAAGGACGACCGAACAGTCGATATTCCCTGGTGACCAGCCACTCTCGCGCACCGCCTCCGAAGCAAGGTGCAGCAGGTTTACGCTGTCAGCGCCAGCAAGTGCCGGATCCGCATCGGGGAACATCTTCCCGATGTCGCCCAGTCCTGCTGCGCTCAACAACGCGTCGGCGCAGACATGAGCGATCACATCGGCGTCGCTGTGCCCTTTCAATCCCGGTTCGCCGGGGAACGCAATACCGCCGAGCACCAGCACACGGTCGGGATCATCGGAACGGGCATGAACATCGAACGCCTGACCCACCCGATAACGGATCTCCGAACCGCTCACGATTCACCGCCGGACGAAAGAAGAAAGGCAGCCACCTCAAGATCGTAGGGGGTGGTCAGCTTGAGGTTGCGCTGATCTCCCGGCACAAGGTCGACTCTGCCACCGGCATCAGCGACCAACGAGACGTCGTCCGTGGCCTCCGGACTCCGCTGGTGAACCTTTCGCAGCACCTCGGCTCGAAACGCTTGCGGCGTCTGTACCGCCACGAGCTCGTCGCGGTCCAGGTTGCCTCCCGAGCGGAACCGGACGGCGTCGGTCAGCGCCATCACCGGCGTGGTCGCGTCCGCCCCAGCGCTCACAGCTGCGATGACGCTCTCGTATATCGAATCCGAGGCCAACGGCCGAGCCGCGTCATGGACCAGCACGAACTCAGCATCGTCGGGAACAGCAGCCAGACCATTGCGGACGGACTCCGAGCGGGTAGAACCGCCAACGACCACCCGCCACTCGAACCCGTCGCGCAACTCGCTGGATTCAAGGCCCAAAGACAATCCCGCGAACTCTGATGGCGGCACGACAACCACGACACCGTCACTGTGGCGCGCCGCGGTCAGCACCGAGCGATCCAGCACACTCACCCCGGCCAGGTCGACGAATTGCTTCGCCGCCCCGAAACGACTCCCAGAACCAGCAGCAGCCACAATGGTCCAGATCACGCGGTCGCGTTCGCAATTCACAGCTACAGCTTGGCAGCAGCAGGTCGAATCACCCACCGAAGACCCCATTTGCCTCGAAACCCAATTGCCTTGGATTCTAAACGGGATCGGGTGCCCAACTAGATTGAAGTACCCATGACAGAGACCAGTATTCTTCGCGCCACTGAGCTGTTCGCCGGCCTCAACGAAGAATCCCTCTCTGCCATTGCGGCCGCCGGGTCTTCACGGCAACTGCGGCGAGGCGACACGCTGTTCACCGAAGGTGAGGAACCCGACCACATTCACATCGTGACCAGCGGCCGAATCGCCATTGTCAATCGCTCAATCGACGGACGAGAATCTGTGGTGGCTCTCATGGAGACCGGCGATCTGTTCGGTGAGATGCCCTTGTTCGACGGCGGAAAACGATCGGCGGCAGCCAGAGCACTGGAGCCGTCCGGGGTGGTCTCCATCCCCTACGAACCGGTTCGGACGCTGTACGAAGAGCACCCTGATGAACTGTGGGGCGTCGTCAAGCTCCTTGTCGGTCGCCTGCGCGCGACCGACAAGAGCCTGGCTGACAGCGTTTTCCTCGACGTGACCGGCAGGACCGCCAAGCGCCTCTTGGAGTTGGCGGGCGACAAGGACGAGTTCGTTCTGCCGATCACCCAGGAGGAGTTGGCCGGAATGATCGGAGCCAGCCGCGAGAGGGTGAACAAGGCCATTGCCTCATTCGTGCGCCTGAACTGGATCGATCAGTCTGACCGGCGCTACATCATCACCAACCGCGAGCAGCTCACCATCAGAGCCCGTTGAGCTGCCAGAGCCAGCGCGCGGCATGCTGCCAAGCGTCAGCAGCATCCGCCGGGCGGTGCGCGGGACGCGCCGGATCGTGAACAAAACCATGTTCGGCTTCGTCATACTCCACGACCTGCACGCCTGATGCTCGGAGCTCAGCCACGCCCTCGGCAGGCGTGTACGGATCAGCGGCACCGGTCACGGCCAGCAAACAAGACGGATCGCCGTTGCTCAGATGTTCGAGAGGCTCGCCCTGGCCAGGCCCTCTCCAGCCATCGGGCACATGGATCATCCCGTAGAAGGACACGAGCCGATCGAAACGGCCGGTGCTCACCACCTTGTTGACATACATCCCGCCCATGCAGAAGCCGATTGCTGCGACAGTTGCCGCTCCGGTGCGATCAGCCGCAGCGGTCATATCTCCCAGGACTCGCCCATCAGTCAGCGACGCAGCGGCCGCGAACCGGCCCTCGAGATCGAGATGCTCCTGACCGGGGTACAACTCAGGGGCGACCACGCAGCACTGCCACTCTTCAGCGAGGCGGGCCGCCATCTCGTCGAAGAGCGGGCGCAGCCCCATGATATCGGGTACCAGAACCAGCCCTCGCTCGTCGCTGGAACCGACCACTTCCGCTGGTGTGCCGGACCGTAGTTCAATTCGCATAAACGTATCTTGGCATCTCAACTCAACCCGGGCCGACCTCGGCGAGCTGCACGGCGGCGGCCAGCGTCGGTGCCCGCAGAACGGTCAAGCCTTCAGGGGCAGCAGACGTCGCCTGAGGAACAATCACCCGACGAAAACCCATACGAGCGGACTCCGCGAGCCTTCGACTGGTGTGGCTGACATGGCGGAGTTCTCCGCCCAGGCCGACCTCGCCGATGACAACCAAATCTTCGGCCAACGGACGGTCGGTCAGCGAGGAAGCCACAGCCAGAGCCAGAGCAGCATCAGCGCCAGGGTCGGCCACCTTCGCTCCTCCGACTGCGAGCGCGTACACTTCGGCGTTCGACAGCGGCAGCCCTACCCGCCTCTCCAGCACGGCCAACAGCATCGCCAAGCGGCCATGGTCCACGCCCGACGCACTGCGCCGCGGCGTCGCCAGCGAGGACGGGGCGACCAGTGCCTGCAACTCGACGAGCAGAGGGCGGTTGCCGTCAACGGTCGGGACCACCGCGGATCCTGACACTTGAGCCGAGCGGTCAGCCAAGAACAGACCGCTCGGATCCTCCACCGGCGCCAGACCCGACTTGTCCATCTGCATCAGCCCGACCTCACAGGTCGGTCCGAAGCGGTGTTTGGTGGCACGCAGCAACCGAAGCTCGTGATGGCGCTCGCCCTCAAACTCGAGAACCGTGTCGACCACATGCTCGAGCACTCGCGGCCCCGCCAAGGTCCCCTCCTTGGTCACGTGGCCCACCAGCAACAAGGCGACGCCGCGACGCTTCGCCTCCTGCACCAGAATGTGAGCGCATTCACGGACCTGCACCACCGAACCGGGTGCCGACGTGTGCGCCGGGCTCTGCAAGGTCTGCACCGAATCTACGATGACGAGATCGGGCTTGACGTCATCGAGATGGGCCAGAACCTCCGGCAGAGAAGTTGCGGCCACCAGCCACAGTTCAGATCGGGTTGCGCCGAGGCGATCGGCGCGCATCCGGATCTGGCCGATTGACTCTTCACCCGATATGTAGAGCGCGCGGCGGTTCGACCCCGCGGCCTGAGCCGCGAGCTGGAGCAACAGCGTCGACTTCCCGATACCGGGCTCGCCGCCGAGCAGCGTCACCGATCCTGCAACGAGCCCTCCTCCGAGTACCCGGTCCAGTTCCGGCAGGCCGGTGGCCTGAACCGCGGCTGATTCATCGGCCACATCCCCGATGCGAAGCGCCACAGACCCCCCGACCGCACCCTCAGCCGCATGCCCGACCGAAGGAACCAGGGACAGAGAGGACGAGCAGTCACGTTGAACCAGTTCCTCGCAGAGGGTGTTCCACTCGCCGCAACTGTCGCAGCGACCGGTCCAGCACGGTGACGACGCTCCGCACGCCGAACAGCGGTGAATCGTCCTGGTCCGAGCCATGGCAGCACATTACGGAGACCCTGTGACAGCGGCTTCTGGCGACCGCTCCCAGCTCTCGCCACGGCTGGATTTTGGCCGGCCGCTACGTGCTGCCGCTCAGGCCCCGCGGTTCTTGAGAAGGTCCTCGAATCCAAGAATCACAGTGTGATCAGTGTCGGGGATCGGATCGCTGCCCGACAGGAACAGCCCGGTCGCCATGCCCAGCTCTTCAGCAACATCGAGGTTGCCGGGGATGTTGCTCAGATAGAAGCAGTCGAAGAGGTCGACGGACATGGTTCGCCGGGTCGCCTCAAAAAGCGCCGGCTCGGGCAGGGTGGACCCGACGTCGCCGCTGACCATCCACGACGAGATCGAGTCGTCGAGCGCCGCCATCCGACGTAAACGGTCACCCCAAGCACGGGGTTGATCGCCGATGACCGCAACCGGGAGTTCGCTGTTCTTCATTCGGTCCAGGAACGAATGCAGACCCGGGAGCAGCCGGAACGACGACAGATATCTGGTCTCAAGCTGATCGGACGCCAGACTCAGGTCAACCTCGCTCCAGAACTCCGACGGTGACATCCGTCCCAGCACCAACAAACGATGCAGGTCTCGCACACGCTGAGGATCAATATCGGGTTGTTCGTCAAGAATCAGCGGCAGCAACGCCCCTTCGAGCGGGTCCGTGGGGCGAACCAACACTCCATGAACATCGAGCATCAACAGTCGCAGCATTCGACGGCGGGGACGGCTCGCCTCC
The DNA here is from genome assembly GCA_028819005.1 of Acidimicrobiaceae bacterium. Taxonomy (GTDB): domain Bacteria; phylum Actinomycetota; class Acidimicrobiia; order Acidimicrobiales; family Aldehydirespiratoraceae; genus VXYK01. The sequence continues at coordinate 89,945 of JAPPMP010000033.1, read as the reverse complement.
TGCGCACGGGTGGCCGCACGGTGCTGACGACGCCTTATGTCCCGTCGGCGGCGGCCCTTCGGCGTGCGCCACTTGGCCAGCAGGAAACGCACCGAATACGTGCCGAGGAGCAGTACCAGAAGCACACCCGCCGCGAGCGCGACCATGGTCCAGACCCGCACAAGGATGCTCTCCACGGCCGTGTTCGCCTCGACCTCCACGGCGCGGTCGCCGTAGCTCATCGTCCAGACGATGGTCTCGTCAACGATCTCACCGTTGGCCGAACGCGGCGCCTCCGGCAGCCTCGCCCTCACCGTCAGACCGAGGACGTCTTCGAAGTCGCCCTCGAAGTCGGCTTCGATCGAATCTGCCGTTCGTCCGAGAGGAGGAAGCCCCTCAGCGAAGACGTCGCCGAGCTGTTCGACGTCGAACGTGGGATTGATCGAACCGCTGAGCTTGTAATCGGTTTTTGCCGGTCCCAGGCCGATGACGTCGAAGCTGTGTTCCTTGATGAGGGTGAACCCCTCGAAGATCACGTCCTCACCGGCGATCTCGGCCAGCACACCACCGAGCGCGTCGGAGGACGGGAACCGTTTCGAGATCGTCACGGTCAATGAGCCGGCAGCATCAACGGTGCTGCTGTCCACGGTCCATCCCGCTTCGCTGAGATCGTGCAGTTGCAACGCATTGGGAGCGTCAGGAACCAGAGCAACGGCTTCAGCATCCGCGACCACCTCCACGGTCACCTCACCCGAGCCGTCCTCGTCGACCCTGACGTCGACCGTGGTATCGACACGGCAGGCGCTCAGGAGCACAAGGGCCAACGCCACGAGCGCACTCTTTCGCCAAGCCACGCGCAACCGCATCATCGTATGAACGCTAGACCGCTGAGCATGTCACCGGGCGCCATCTCCCGCTCTTGTTCGCTGCGCCCCACCACCCGCCCCTGTTTGCTGCGCTCACGGGCCGCTCGGGCCGCAGACGGGGCCGCACGTCCGCGGGTGGCCGCTCTAGAAGCTGTCGACTGCTTCGGCAAGTTCAGGTTCAGGGGGAGTGAAACCCTCGATGGATCGGAACACGATCATCAACTCGTCACTCGTGGAGGGGTCGGCTTCGACATCGACGATGACAATCTCACCCGCCCGGAAATCCTTGTTGAGCAGCCTCTCCGACAACGGATCCTCCACCAGTCGCTGCAACGCACGGCGCAACGGTCTCGCTCCCAGTGTCGGGTCGTAGCCTTCAGATGAGAGATGGTCCTTGGCCGCGTCGGTCAACTCCAAGCCCATGCCCTGACCGGCGAGTTGCTCGGCGGTGCGGGCCACCATGAGATCAACGATCTCGCGGACTTCGGGCTGGCTCAGCTCATGGAAGACGATCACATCGTCGATGCGGTTCAGGAACTCAGGCCGGAAGTGCGCCTTGAGGGCATCGGTGACCTTCTCCTTCATCCGCTCGTAGGTGACAGCCTCATCGACCTTGGTGAACCCGAGGTTTGCCTTGCGCAGATCCTGGGTGCCCAGATTGGAGGTCATGATCAGCACCGTGTTGCGGAAGTCGACAGTACGGCCCTGACTGTCGGTGAGGCGGCCCTCTTCGAGGATCTGCAGCAAAGTGTTGAAGACGTCCGGATGGGCCTTCTCGACCTCGTCGAACAACACCACCGAGAAAGGCTTGCGACGCACCTGCTCGGTGAGCTGGCCGCCTTCGTCGTAGCCGATGAAGCCGGGCGGGGAACCGATCAGCCGGCTGACCGTGTGCTTGTCCATGTATTCGGACATGTCCAGGCTGATCAGCGAGCTCTCATCGCCGAACAGGAACTCGGCGAGGGTCTTTGCCAGTTCGGTCTTGCCGACGCCGGACGGACCCAGGAAAACGAACGAGCCGCTCGGCCGCTTCGGGTCTTTCAGCCCGGCTCGGGTACGGCGAATCGCCTGGGACACTGCGTGAACCGAGCTTTTCTGTCCGACAACCCGCTTATGGAGCTCCTCTTCCATGCGCAGCAGTTTCTGGGTCTCTTCCTCGGTGAGCTTGTAGACGGGGATCCCGGTCCACAGCGAGAGCACCTCCGCGATGGCCTCCTCGTCGACTTCGTCGAAGAGGTCGACCCCGGACGCCTTGGCTTCGCCTTCCAGCGAATCGCGGCGCGCAAGCAGTTCTTTCTCCCGATCTCGCAGGCGACCTGCTTCTTCGAACTGCTGGGACTCGACCGCGAACTTCTTCTGCTGGACGACCTCGGACAGCTCGGCTTCGAGTTCCTTGTACTCGGGAGGGGTCGACATCCGCTTGATGCGCAGCCGCGATCCCGCCTCGTCGATCAGGTCGATCGCCTTGTCGGGCAGGAAGCGATCCGAAATGTAACGGTCCGCCAGGTTGGCGGCTGCCACGACAGCCTGATCGGTGATGGTCACGCGGTGATGTGTTTCGTAACGATCACGCAGCCCTTTCAAGATCTCGATCGTGTGGGGGAGGGTCGGCTCGTCGACCACTACCCGTTGAAAGCGCCGTTCCAGGGCTGCGTCCTTCTCGAAGTACTTGCGGTACTCGTCAAGAGTGGTGGCGCCGATGGTCTGGAGTTCGCCCCGAGCCAGCATGGGCTTGAGTATTGACGCAGCGTCGATCGCGCCTTCGGCCGCACCCGCACCGACGAGAGTGTGGATCTCGTCGACGAACAGGATGATGTCGCCGCGGGTCCTGATCTCCTTGAGCACCTTCTTGAGGCGTTCCTCGAAGTCGCCGCGATAGCGCGATCCGGCCACCAGAGCGCCCAGGTCGAGGGTGTAGAGCTGCTTCTCGTGGAGGGTTTCAGGGACGTTGTCGTTGGCGATCGCCTGGGCGAGCCCCTCGACGATTGCGGTCTTGCCCACGCCGGGCTCGCCTACCAGAACCGGGTTGTTCTTGGTGCGGCGACTGAGGACCTGCATCACCCTTTCGGTTTCGCGGGCGCGTCCGATCACCGGATCCAGGCTCTTGTCGCGCGCCAGTTGGGTCAGATTGCGACCGAACTGGTCGAGGACCAGCGATCCAGATGCGCTGTCGCCGCCTGAACCGCCTGTCACCGCGCCCGCTCTCTCCCGTGAGGACCCCGACGCCTGCTCTCCCGCGGGCCCTCCGTAACCGGAGAGGAGCTTGATGACCTGCTGGCGCACGCGACTGAGATCAGCACCGAGCTTGACGAGGACCTGCGCGGCCACGCCCTCGCCTTCGCGTATCAATCCCAGAAGGATGTGCTCGGTGCCGATGTAGTTGTGGCCGAGCTGCAGCGCTTCACGGAGGCTGAGCTCGAGGACTTTCTTGGCCCGGGGAGTGAAAGGAATGTGGCCGCTCGGCGATGATCCACCCTGACCGATGATCTCCTGCACCTGATTGCGTACCGCTTCGAGGCTGATCCCCAGCGACTCGAGTGCCTTCGCCGCGACTCCCTCACCCTCATGGATGAGTCCCAGAAGGATGTGCTCGGTGCCGATGTAGTTGTGGTTGAGCAGGCGCGCTTCTTCCTGAGCGAGCACCACCACACGTCGAGCCCTGTCGGTGAACCGCTCGAACATCGGGTTTTCCCTCCTGAATATCGGGCTTTGCAGATCTGAGTGTACAGGCAGGCTCGCCGGTAAGACCATCGAATGCACAACGACCCCGATCAGCGCCTAGGAGGAAATTGGGCAAGTAACCTCTGAGCGTGGCTGTGACTCCGCTTTCTCTGGTCCCTTCAATGCAGGACGACCTGCTTCGCGTGGAGACCGAGCTTCTGCGGGTCGTTTCCGCCGACGACGACTTTCTGACCGACGTCGCAAGCCATCTCATAAACGCCGGAGGAAAGCGGGTCAGGCCCGGTTTTTGCATCGCCGCCGCGGCGGTTCACGATGACACAGGCTCCGCAGCTTCGATCGACGTGGTACGCGGCGGTTGTGCGGTGGAGCTGGTGCATATCGGTTCGCTGTACCACGACGATGTGATGGACGGAGCGACTACTCGCCGCGGCGTCAAGAGCATCAACGCGGAGTGGGGAAATCTGCGAGCGATCCTCGCCGGCGACTATCTGCTCGGGCGAGCCTCCGAGTTGGCCGCCGCACTCGGCACTGAAGTGGCCGGCTTGTTGGCCACGACAATCACCGAACTGTGCACCGGGCAGATTCTCGAGTTGGAGTCGACCTACAACACGCATCGCAGTTTCGATGCGTACCAACGCTCGATCTCGGGGAAGACTTCGTCGTTGCTGGCGACCGCCTGTCGAATCGGCGCGATCGTGGCTGATGTTCCACGCCCGACCATCGACGCGCTCACCGAGTTCGGACGCGCCTACGGAATGGCCTTTCAGATCGTCGACGACATTCTCGACGTCATCGCCACCGACGGGCAGCTCGGCAAACCCTCGGGCAACGACCTTCTCGAAGGGATCTACACATTGCCAGTGATCTATTCGCTGCAGGATCCCGACGTCACCGACGAGCTTCGATCCCTGCTCAGGCACGACATCACAATCGAACAACGAGACCGTGCCCGTGAGCTGACTCGCCGGGGCGGAGGGGTTGAGCTTGCTGTGAGCATGGCCGAGACTTGGGCCGGCAAAGCCGATGCAGCCCTGTCAGACCTTCCCGACACGACAGGCGCCAAGGCCCTGCGGGCGGCGGGACACCACTTGATGGAACGCCTCAACACCGTCCGCTAGCCGCCCGTCGGCGGTGGTCTCTCGCCCAAATCTGCGCGAAAAACCACATCCAGTGTGGCTGATCGCGCAGGTTTGGTGTCGTTAACGCGTGTTGCGTTGGTGGACGATCCGCAGGCCGTGAAGCGTGAGGAACGGCTCGACGTTCTCGATCGTTCGCGCGACAGGCGCGATCAGGTGGGCAAGACCACCGGTGGCGACCACATTGATCTCACCCATCTCTTCAGCGAAGCGACCAACCATTCCGTCGATCATGGCGGCAAAGCCGTAGACGGTTCCCGACTGGATGGACTCGACCGTCGACTTGCCGATCACACTACGCGGCTCGACAAGTTCGACCGCTCTCAGCGCCGCGGCCCTACCGAACAGCGCATCAAGGCTGATCTCAATGCCGGGAGCGATCGCCCCGCCGAGGAACTCGCCGAACTCGGAGATGACGTCGAAATTGTTGCCCGTCCCGAAATCGACGACGATCGTCGGGCCGCCGTAAAGGTCGAAAGCGCCGATGGCGTTGGCTATCCGGTCAGCGCCGACCTCTTTGGGATTGTCATAGAGGATCGGGATGCCTGTCTTGATGCCCGGCTCGATGACGATGGGGTCGAACGGCAGGTAGCGCCCGACCATCTCGCGCAGAACTGCGAGAATCCGAGGCACACCGCTGCAGATCGCCGTTCCGGTCAGATCCCTTTCCAGATCAACCCCTGAAGTGTTGAGCAACGAGCGAATGAGCACTGAGTACTCATCGGACGTCCTCTCCGCGTCAGTCGACAGCCGCCAGTGCTCCACCAGGCCGACTGCGGCGCCCTCGCCGGAATCACTGTCGAGATCGTAGAGGCCGAGGACACTCTGGGTATTGCCGACGTCAATCGTTAGAAGCACACAACAACGCTACCCGCTACCCTGCTCCCGTTCCCTGTGCACGGCGCCCCTGCGGGCAGTTCCGATCAGATCTCGGTGCCGTCGTTGTCGATGAGGCGGGCCTTTCCGAAACGAGCGGCAACGAGAAGTCGAACCTCACCGTGCAGAGGACCGTCGCTGACAAGCGAATCGGCTTGCACCGCGGCCGCATATTCGAGCGAGGCAAGGCCGGCGGTGTTCACAACGGCCGCCATGGTCGCCTCCACAACCGCCGAATCAGTCTCCCCGCCGGCGATCGCGTCAAGTCCGGCGTCCAGAGCAGCACGCAGAACCGGGGCCTGGACCCGCTCCTCCGAGGTGAGGTAGACGTTGCGACTCGACATCGCCAGCCCGTCGGGTTCCCTGACTGTCGGACACGCCACCACCTCCACCGGCATGCTCAGATCGCTGACCATGCGTTCGACCACACAAACCTGCTGCCAGTCCTTCGCTCCCAAATAGGCGCGGCACTTCCCCACGATTGAGAACAGCTTGGCAACGACGGTCGCCACTCCTGCGAAGTGGTGAGGACGCGTCAAGCCCTCCAGCGGGGTCGCCACCGATGGCACCTCGACGACCGTGACGATCGGGCTCGGGTACATCTCTTCAACGGAGGGAACGAACAGATAGTCGACTCCGAGGGCCGCGCACTGCGCGCTGTCGCTCACCAGATCTCGGGGATACGAATCGAGATCTTCGCCTTCGGCGAACTGCAGCGGGTTCACGAATATCGAGACGACCGTCACCGGGTTGTCGGCCACGGAGGCGGACGCCAGCGACAGGTGCCCAGCGTGCAGGTAGCCCATGGTCGGCACGAAACCGACGCCGCGGCCGGCCCCACGCTCGGCGTCGAGCCTCTCTCTCAGATCAGAGATTGTCGTGATCGTTTCCATACGCAGCGCGCAACAGACTAATGGAAAACGACCCTAGAAAAGAACAGTTCCATTCTGAACCGCGCCAAAGACCGACGTCAGAGTCACTAACGATCTTTCAATGCGGCCAACATAGATTTTGGATGCACGAGCACACATGCTGTTATCACCAACGCAGTCGCCAAACAGAGAGACGCTCCTACCATATGGCGGAATGAATCGGAGCGAAAGAGATGCCGGGACACCAAATGCACTGCAAATCACACAGTGGAGCCTCAGATTGCATTGCGATGACATCGACGTCATCAACCGTCAAGACAGTTTCGCCCGATACAAACTTCCGATCCGCCAACGCAGGTAGCGCTGTCACCACTCCAACCAAGTCATCGGTTAGATAAGAGCGTGCGCGGATTGAAGTGTGCCACATCTGAGCTCCAATTGGTGCTCAACCGACAGTCATCAGGGTGGTGCCTGTCAGGACTGCGGTGATGCCGACGATCTGCCACCAGCGGAGCCGGTCCTCGTCGAACAGCACCGCCAACGCGATGGTGACGACCGGGTACAGCGACCCCGCCACAGCCACCTCCCCGACGGGACCTCGCTGCAGCCCCGCGATCAACGCGGCGATTCCCGCACCGCCCATCAAGCCTCCGACGAAGCCGGCCAATCGAAGCGAGCGCGGCAGGATCTGAGGAACTCTCATCACCCTCGTGGCCAGCAGCATCAACGCCGTGGCCACGAATCTCTGGCTGACCGCAGGCCACATACCGCTTTCGAGGCTTGTCCAAGCCAGAAGCACCGCCGCCACCGCGAACGCAGTTCCGGCCAGCACCGCATAGGCGATTCCGGCGCGAAGGCGGCCGGCGAGATCGGGGACGACAACCGCCGCCAGCAGGCCGATGACCGCACAGGCGATTCCCAGAGCAACGATGCGGGAGGGACGTTCTCCGGTTGCGACGCCATACCCAAGAGGCCCCAATGCAGTGAACGCGGCGACGATCGGCGAGGCGATTGACGCCGACGATATGGCCATGCTGTGCCACATCGCGGAGAGTGCGAGAGCCATCAGCGCTCCCGACGCAGCCCCCAGAGCGAGGGCCTCGTAGCCGATCGTGCTCGGCACGAACACCAGCAGCACTGCGGTGATCGCCAAGCCGCCGATGAAGGCAGTGCCCACCGAAGTCATGGCCTGAGCACGCCTGGTGCAGTATCGGCCGAAGTAGTCCGAAACACCGATCAGCCCCGACGCTAGAGCTCCCAGCAGCACCGGCATAGGCACGCACACTAGCGGGCCGAACCGCGTGCTGTGACCTCGACCACCCGGCAAAGCTGACAACGACGGAGAAGGCACGCACACCAGCAAGCCGAACCGCATGCTGCGACCTCGAGCGTGGTGTCAGCTTTCGACGACGGAGAAGGCCGCACACCAGCGGACCGAACCGCGTGCTGCGACCTCGAGCGTGGTGTCAGCTTTCGACGACGGAGAAGGCCGCACACCAGCGGACCGAACCGCGTGCTGCGACCTCGAGCGTGGTGTCAGCTTTCGACGACGGAGAAGGCACGCACACTAGCGAGCCGAACCGCGTGCTGTGACCTGGAGCGTGGTGTCAGCTTTCGGCTAGGCGCTTCGCCTCGTTGACGAGCGCCTCGTAGACGGCGCGTTCGTCAGGGGGCAGGGCTTCGAGATGGCGAGCGATCGTCGCTTCATCGCCGCGCGCCGCCGGACCTGTCAATGCCGCCGCGGGGCCCAGGCGCCGGACGTTGTCGATGGTGTCTCGGGCCAGATCGAGCATCACCTCAAGCGGTACACCGGCGAGGTCGGCCACCCGTTCTGCTTGACCCAGCAACGCAACCAGGTGATTGGACGAAATCACCGCAGCAGCGTGGTAGAGGGGGCGGGCACTCTCGTCGACGGCGAACGAGCGACCGCCCAGCGAATCGACCAGCGAGTCGACTTCAGCGTCGCCGACCACTGCGAACCAGGCACCGCGCAGACGCCCGGTCCCCAAGTCTGCAGACGGCAGCGACACCAGCGGATGCATCGCCGCGCGGCGGGGGTGGCCCTCGAGGACGTCGAGGCCCAGAGCACCCGACAGATGCAGCACGAGAGTCGTCGGCGTGGGGCGAACCGACTCGGCCACAGAGGCGACCCTGTCGTCCGGAGTAGCGATCACCAGCACATCGACGCCCAGCGAAGCGGTGCTGAGATCATGGTCGCGACCCAGATAACCCAGTACTTCCCAGCCCGCGGACCCGAGCGCGTTGCCCAACGACTCACCGGCACGGCCGCGACCGATGATGCGGACCTTTCTCATAGTTGGGGAGGTCTCATAGTTGGGGAGACGACGCCAACTCGTCAAGTCGGCCGCGACGCACCACCTGATCCCGACGGCCCGCGCTGTCGACGTCGAAACCCTCGGGGAGCAGGTCCGCGGCAAGGTCGCCCAGCGGTACCAGCACGAAGCTCCGTTCGAACATACGCGGGTGAGGGACGACAAGGTCGGGTTCAGACAGCGTCTCGCCGTCTACCCAAAGCACATCGACATCGAGAGTGCGGGCACCCCAACGGACTTCACGTACCCGTTGAGCAGCACTTTCAAGGCTCTGGCAAACGCCGAGCAACTCCCGCGCGCCGAGACGGGTGCTCAACTCCACCACGAGGTTCAGATACGGACCCTGCTCAGGACCGCCTACCGGCGCTGTCTCGTACACGTCGGACACTCCGACCAGATCTGGAACCGCCGCCACGCCGTCGCGCAAATAGCCGACCCGGTCGCCAAGATTCGAACCAAACCCCAGAAACGCTCTGTGATGTTCGGTCATCGCTGCCGAACGATCCGGACACCGCTCGAGTCGAGGAACTGGGTGACCGGTGGACGCAGTTTTCTGACCTCGACCGCGACCTCGAGCACCCGCTCATCGACAAGCACTGCCTCCGCAATCCGCTGTGCCATGCGCTCGAAGAGTTGGAAGGACTCGTTGACCGTGACCTCTTCGATTCGGGCGAGGATGCTGCCGTAGTCGATCGTGTCGGCGAGATCATCGGTGGTTGTCGCCGCTAGGTCCGCCACAACGTCGATATCGAACTCGTAGGGTTGCCGCCGATCCTGTTCTTCAGGCAGCGCGCCGCAGATACAGGCAAGACGCAATCCGCGCAGCAAGATCACATCAGGAGAAGACATCAGACTCACCACCGTCAGGGTTCCCGCCACCCTCGGAGTCACCCTCCTCGGACTCGTCGACAATGTTCACGAAGGCACCTGTCGGGACGTCGTCCTGGGCGTCGCATCTCCCCAACATCGCCACCATCTCGCGACCCGCTGAAGTCAGCTCACGCTCGAAAAGCTGTTCCGTGACCATGATCGCCCGTGGACCGTCCGGTACCAGGCCCATCCACAGCAGGTACGCGGCCATCAAGCCCGTGATCGTCTCGCCCAACTCTTCACGGTGAACGATGATCTTGTGCCCCGCTCGGACATGGTCGCGGATTGCTGCCATCGCCCGGGTCAGTCCCAGAGGCCCATCGCTCAAACCGGCGAAGGGCACATGGTGGTACGGCAAGCCGAGCTCTTCGTAGTTGTGGAGGTTGTGCTTGGAGCCGATCAGCGACACAACGAAGTGAAACCCCTGCTCGCGCAGCCAGATGATCTCCTCGAGTCGGCGTACCTTGCGATGGTCGAAGCCATAGCCGCCAGGCCGCTCGCAAACAGCTACCTGATCCTTGAGAACCCAGCGAAAATGTCTCGGTTTGATGCCCTGCGCCCAGCGGCCCCTCATTGCCATCCATCCACGTCCTTTATGCTTTCAGCAAGCTCAAGGCGTGGACCGTGGCCCTGACGTCATGCACTCGGATCATGTCAACTCCAAGATACGCGCTCCACACTGCAATCCCCACGGAGCCTTCGAGCCGATCACCGGATCCTGTCATCGGATTCTCGCCAGCGAGACCGTCGGCCAAAAGACCGTCGGATCGCGCATGCACCTGTCCGACGACGCTCTTGCGGCTCGCACCCACAAGGACAGGCGCGATCTGCGCGAGACGATCGAGGTTGGCCAGCAGTTCCAGGTTGTGCTGCTTCGTCTTGCCGAAACCGATTCCGGGATCAATCCAAATACGGTCCACGCCGGCAGCGCGGCCGCGCCGCACGGCATCAGCCAGAAAATCGGCGACCTCCTCCACGACGTCGTCGTAGCGGGGGTCGTCCTGCATGGTTGCGCTGTCGCCGAGCGCGTGCATGGCGATCCAACCAGCCCCGGTTGAAGCCGCAACGTTCTCCAGCGAGGCGGACACGTCGTTGATGATCGCGGCGCCGGCGTCAACAGCGGCTCTGGCCACCGCTGCTTTGGTGGTGTCGATCGACACATCGACGCCCATCGCAGCCGCGGCCAAAACGACTGGAATCGTTCGCTCGAGTTCGGTGGCTTCGTCAATGGGATGTGATCCCGGCCTTGTGCTCTCACCGCCGATGTCGATGACATTGGCGCCCTGTCCGATCAACGACTCGGCATGGGCGACAGCCGCGTCGGTTTCAAGCCAGAGGCCGCCGTCGGAGAACGAATCCGGCGTGACGTTGACAATACCCATGACCTGGGTCATCTTCTCACCGATCAAGAAAACGCATGGCCTCGGCCCGGGTGGCGACGTTCTCGCGGAATATCCCGGTGACGCTCGACGTGACCGTCGTCGTTCCCGGCTTGCGCACACCCCGCATCGACATGCAGAGATGTTCCGCTTCGATCACGACGAGCACTCCACGAGGTTGCAGCGACTCTTCAATCGCCTCGGCGACCTGGGTGGTGAGGCGCTCCTGCACCTGCGGGCGTTTGGCGTAGCCGTCGACCAAACGGGCCAATTTGGACAACCCGGTTACCTGACCGGACCCGCTTGGGATATAAGCGACGTGAGCGGTTCCCAGAAACGGAATGAGGTGATGCTCGCACAGCGAGTAGAGCGGAATGTCGCGAACCATGACCATCTCGTCGTGGCCCACCTCGAAAGTCGTCTTGAGGTATGTGAGCGGGTCTTCGTGAAGCCCCGCACACACTTCGGCATACATGCGAGCAACCCGATCAGGAGTCTCGAGCAGGCCCTCGCGGCTCGGATCCTCCCCGATCGCAGCCAGTATCTCCCGAACCGCGTTCGCAATCCGCGGCTGGTCGATCTGAGGCGCCTGCAAACCGTTGACCAGCGGCCGGGAGTAGTCGTCGGGTGAACTCACGGTGGCAAGCTAGCTGAGTTTGCGGGCTCAAAGACACTTATCGAACTCAGTTCCCGATAATGCTCAGCGACATCGAGTCCGTAACCGACCACGAAATCAGCCGGAATCGAAAACCCGACATAGGCAATGTCGTCGGTTCTGGCGCCATCGCGGACGAGCAGGGCACAGACCTCGAGGCTCGCCGGGTTCCGCTCTGCCAGAAACCGCAGAAGGTAACGCAGGGTCGACCCAGAATCGACGATGTCCTCAACCAACAGAACATCCCGACCTGCGACGTCCACGTCGAGATCCTTCACGATCCGCACCACCCCGCTCGATTTCGTGGACGCGCCGTAGGAGGAGACCGCCATGAAATCCATCTCGACCGGGAGACGAATCTCGCGGGCAAGGTCGCTCATGAACACGAACGCGCCCTTCAGCACACCCACGAGCAGCGGACTGCGCCCCGCGTAGTCCTCGGTGATCTGTGCTCCCAATTCCCGAACGCGCGCCGCAAGCTCCTCTGAACCGACCAGAACTCGACCGATGTCCCCCTCCGGAAACGTCATTGCCGGTTAACCCTACGCGGAGGCCGAAGTCAAACGCCAACAAATTTGTTGTTCGCAAACCATGACAAATCTGAGCAAAGAGCATGACCAGAGCAACCATATCAGAGCTTTCATTATTTTCTATGTATTTACAGTTGCGCCCGGAGGGAGGGTGCGACTAGACTGCGGTCTATGGATGCTGCTGTGTTGACGATGGTCGCGGCATTGTTCGCGGCTGTCCTCGCCAGTGCATTCGACCAGCGCCGCGAGGCTGCCAAGACCCGCGACAAACTCGACGAGAACAGCAACGCGGTCCGTGAGCTCGCAACCCGGACCACGATCCTCGAAGCCAGCCACCAGAATCTGCACGAGGCAATCGTGGACCAGCGCCGTGTCACCGAGAAGAACCACGCGGAGATGACCGGAAGCCTTGCGGAGATGAACAGGAGTCTCGCTGACGCTCGGGAACGACTGGCCCGCATCGAAGGACGACTGGAAATCGGTTTCCAACCGAATCCCGCCGCGTAGCCAGGCGCGTGAGCCGAACCAGAACGGTTACTCGTTCCCCCCTGGTGGCGGCTCCGCGACATGATAGCCGGCGCGATAGCCGCGGGAGGCGACCACCTCGTTCCCCCCTGGTGGGGGCTCTGCACGCAGGCGGCCGGCGGTGCGGGCAACTCGAAAGCCGCCTTCGACTTCGGTGGCTCGCGCTGTTCCGACCACTACATCCATGACCCGACTGATCGAAGCCGCGTCAACCGCCAGACGGTTGCCCGTCTCAGCCATCAGCCACTGACGCAACGCCTCTGAGGCCACAGCCCGGGGAGCGGCTCGCAAAGCTGCGGTATCGGTTGCGTCGAGCGCGGCAGCGGCATCCTGAATGACAATGAGCGCGTCCGCGACAAGGTCGGCATGGCGGTTCAGCAAGGGAACCGGGTCGCGTCCCAGAGCATTCGCAGCGGCCGGCAACAGCTGCTTGCGCACCACCACCCGCGCGAAGCGGGGATCGTCGTTCATCGGGTCGTCAACCACCGCAACGCCCGTGAACTCGCACAAAGCGCGGGTTTCGGCACGACGCAAACCGATGATCGGGCGGCGCACCCTGGCGAATGGCGCAGCCACACCCGCCAAACCAGCGCCGCGCAACAGATTGAACAGGACCGTCTCGGCACGGTCGTCGGCTGTGTGCGCCACGCACACATCAGGTGGCAACACGGCGTAACGAGCCTCACGCGCGGTCGCCTCAAGATCCGGTCCGTCGGTCAACTCGAGCCGTCGCAGCTCGAAGGGCATGCCAAGAGACGACGCCAGCTTCGCGACCAGCTCGACCTCAGCGTCAGAAGCGTCCCGCAGGCCGTGATGAACATGCCAGATCCTGAACGACCTGCCGGCTTCGGCCGCCAGCAGAGCCATCGCCGTGCTGTCAGCGCCTCCGCTTACGCCGAGCGCAAGTTCGTCGTCATCGCCGAAGTCACAGCGAGCCAGCAGTTCAGCGGCGTCCATCGCTCAAGCCGCAACGTCGGCAGCAGAAACCCGAGCGATCCACAGTTCCGGTTGCCGAATCTCTTTGATCGAGGGGACATTGGCCGGCTCAGCCCAGACCCTGTCGAGCAGTTCGGCGCCGCCGTGATCCTCCACCACCGCGATGAAGTGCTCGCCTTCGGCGTACTGTTTCATCTTCGCTTCAAGCCCCGAGAGTTTCTGAAAGACCCTGGCGAAGCCGCGAACGTTCTGGCGACGGTTGCGAAGCACACGAGCGAAGCGGAGCGCCGAGGGAACCAGACCCATGCCCGCTCGATCCATGGTGACGTCGCCGTGACCTTCGAGGAGGCTCATCAGGCCTGCAACTTCGTTGATGACAACGAGTTGTTGTTCCGAGGCGAACAGGCCCATGACCCCTCCCTGACCCATTATGTCCTCACCGCGTCGACGGGCTTCGATCAGCCGGGAGACCGCTTCGACGACCCGCTTCGGATCGGGATCAAGTCCATCCATCGTCGACTCGACAAGCCCCAGGAAATGCTGCCGCATCCAGGGCACGCCCGTGAACTGCGCCCTGTGGGTGACCTCATGCAGCGCCAGCCACAGCCGGAATTCCTGGGGCGGGAAGGCATAGCGACGTTCAAGGGCCAGCACGTTGGGCGCCACGTAATAGACGATGTCCTGCTCTTCAGGGCTCTCGTCCTCGATCACCAACAGGTCGTACTGGCCGAGCACCCGCTTGGACATCCAGCCGAGCATCGCACCCAGTTCGGCGCCGGCGATCTTGCCCCCCATCCCCCGCATCGCGCCGTCATCGATCTGGTCGCCGAGCTTGGTGACAATCGGTCGCAGAAGCCGTTGAAACGAGGCCAGGTTGGCATCGATCCAACCTTTGCGGTCCGTTACCCGACCACGGGCACTGCCACTGAGCGAACGCAGCCCGGTGCACTCTGCAACGAGTTCCTCGGCTTGCGCCGTGCACCGGTCGAAGTCCTCCTCGAGGCCGCTGCGATAATAGGACGCCTGGTAGGGGTCGCGGCCCGCTGTCCTGTATGCGACATTCTTGGCGATGTCCCAGTCGACAGGATCCTTCGACACTCAGCAGCCCGGTTCAGTCTCGGGGGTAACGGGTGGAGGTGACCTTGTTGAGGTAGCCCACAACCGTCGCAATCACGGCCACGACGGCTCCGAAAGCAAGAGGAACTGCGATCCAGAAGTGCCAAACAACTGCGAGTGTCATGCCTGTCAGTGTAAGGCCAAAGCTCGTGCGCTGGTTGAAAAACGAGCCCGAGAGGAGATTTGAACTCCTGACCTACGCTTTACGAGAGCGTTGCTCTACCGACTGAGCTACTCGGGCAAGACACCGAAAGGTACCAATCTACCGCAGCGGATCCACGGCGTTACCGAGCGAAGATCGGTTGGTCGACCGGTGACAGTTTCAGCAGCAGCGCTTGCAGCAGCAGGGCTTCATTAGGATTGCGGACCAGCGCATCGGTGCTGTGGTTGAGGTGGTCGACCGCGTCGAGCGCGGCATCACCACCCGCCGAGGCAACGACCATCTCGCGGTAGCGGGCCGCGAGCGTGGCGAACCCGAACCGCAGCTCTTCGGTGCGGAACTGGCGAAGCTCGCGCCGCTGGCGGGCCTCGAGGGTGCGTCTGCCCGAACCGCGGGCGCCGAGTTGTTCTTCGCTCCGGTTCAGCTCTTCGAGCTCTCGTTGATGCTGAGCGACCTTGACCTCCGAGGCATCGTCGATCAGGCCTCTGAGTTCCTCCACCGCCTCCGCCACCGAGGCGCCAGTGCCGTTGAGACGGTCAGGGATCGACCACCAGGCGTCTCGCCGCAAAGCCAGGCGTTCGTCCAACACCAGCAGACGGGCCCGCTCCACGCTGCCGTTGGCCGCCGCCGCCACGACCTGCGCGCCCTCAGCGTCAATCAGTTCTTCGGCCACGAGGACCGCGGCGATGGCCTCGGCGCTGACAGGCAGAAAATCGACCCGCAGGCAGCGGGATTCGATCGTCGCTTGATGAGGTGGCACATCGTTGGCCAACAGCACGAAGATCGTGGTTTCCGGCGGTTCTTCCACGAGTTTCAACAGAGCCGAGGACGCCGGGGCGTCAGCGGACTGAAAGTCCTCGACAATCACCACTTTGCGGCTTGCCTCTGTGGGTGACCGGGTCGCCTCGCTGATGATCGCAGGGATCTCGCCCGGGTCGCTGCGCGAGCCGAGGCGCAGATTGTTGCCCGCAGGCGCGAAGACCACAATGTCGGCATGAGTCAGCTCCGCCGAACGCCGGTGGTGGCTCGCTCTGCTCGGATCGGCGTCGGCCAGCAGCTCGCCGGCGAAGATCTGCGCAGCCTGGCGCTTGCCGACGCCTCGGGGCCCGACGAACAGGTAGGCATGCACCGGTGACGACACCGCTGCACTGAGACGGCGCGCGGCCTCCGGCTGGCCGACCAGCGGTTCCCACACCTCAGAAGTCATGGGTTTCGGAGCCAGTTGTCGACAACGTCTTCAACCTGAGCGGTTACCTCATCGACGGTCGCGGTCGCATCGATTACAGCCCACGAATCGGGTGACTGCTTGGCGAGTGCGAGGTACCCGTCGCGGACCCGTTGGTAGAATCCTGTTCCTGCACCTTCAATGCGGTCTTTTTGGTCGCCGAGCCGCTCCATCGCTGTCTCAACATCGATATCGAGCAGCACCGTGAGCTCCGGTTCCAAGCCTCCTGTTGCGAAACGCATGATCTCAGCAAGTAGTCCCAAGTCCAATCCGCGTCCGTACCCCTGGTACGCAAGAGTCGATGCACAGTACCGGTCGGAAACCACTGTGCGACCGGCCTCCAAAGCGGGTCTCACCTTCTCGCTCACATGCTGCGCCTTGTCGGCGATGATCAGCAGGGCTTCTGTTCGATCATCGAGTTGACCGTTGTCGGGATCCAGAAGAATCGAACGGATCGCTTCGCCCACGCCAGTCGCCCCGAACTGGAACGTGGCGTCGAAATCAAGGTCCTTTGCAAGCCCTCGAACGCGCTCGTGCTTGTAGTCCAGAAAAAGTTGCCCGGGTTGTTTGACGTCAAAATCTGATCGTTCGCCGAGCCTGCGAACCTGCGTCGACTTCCCCGAACCGTCAATTCCCTCAAACACGATCAAACGCCCGGTCACCCGTTCTCTCCTTGCGTTTCGGTCTGTTCAACAGCTTGGATCCCCTTGCCGCGGAGGCTCCAAGTCGCAAGCACACCGGCAGACAGGACCGTGATCGCTGAAAGCCACATAGTCAGGCGAACGCCGGGCACCGCGACGGTCACGCCGAAGAAGTCCCAATCGGAGCCCCACCAACGTTCCGAAAGAGCACCGAAGGCTTCTGCCAGCAAAGGCGCGACTGCGAGCGCCAGCAGCAGACAGAAGCGGACCAACACCAAGAGCGCGGCAAAGATACGGCCCCGCAACTCGTCTTCGACATGCTCGTGCAACAGCGTGAAGCCCAAGACGTAGATCGGTCCTGCAGCAAACCCCGCCATCCCGATCACCGGCACCACAATTCCGAGCAGCGAGGACGAACCCGAGACCAACAGGGCGCTGCCCGCCATGAACAGGGCCAGCGGAAAGACCTTCGAACGATTGATGCGGTTCTGCATCGCCGAGGCGGTTATCACACCAAGCGCCATACCCAGCCCGAGGGCGAAGAGAAGGAGGTCGAAGTCCGCTTCATCACCGGAAATGACGTCGTTGACGAACAGCGCGCCGAGCGGCACCAGCATCCCCCCGCCGATCACCCCGACCGCCAAACCCACGTTGACGGCCCGCACGATGGGGTTGACCGCGATGAACTGCCACCCTTCCCGCAACTCGCGGATCGCGCCACCCAGCTCCCAATCGGTTTTGCCAGTCGATTTTCGTTCCTCCCGGCTGCGGCGCGGGAAGGCGATCGTCCAGACAATCAACGCGGTGGTCAAGAACGAGAGCCCGTCGACATAGAAAGCCAGGCCCTCCTGATTCAGCCGGAATGTGTTGACCCAGCCTTCGTCGCTGAAGGACTCGGCGAGTTTGGCCAGCAGGGCAGCGATACCCGCGGCGACAGGGAACATGCCGTAAGCAGCCGCTACGTTCAGGGAGTTGGCGGTGGTGAGCTTCTCGGTCGGGACAATATTGGGGACCACCGCCTCCTTGGCCGGCGACCACATCATCGTGCATATCTCCAAAGCGAACGATGCAATGATCAGGCCCAGCAGACTGTCCACGAACGGCAGCGAGAACAGCACCAGCGCCCGGGAGACGTCACAGACCAGCATCACCCGTTTTCGGTCGAGCCGGTCCACAAGCACCCCGGCCGCGGTCGCGAGGAAGAACCCGGGTGCGATGCGGGCTGCGAGCACCAGAGCGATAGCCGTACCCTCAGACCCGTCGCTGAGTCGGTCGGCCAGCGAGATGATGGCAATCAAACCCAGCCAGTCACCGGTTGCGGAGATGACCTGAGCAATCCAGAGCCTGAAGAACTCTCTGGAACCGAACATCGCCTCGATGCGGCCCCTTTGGCGGGCCGCCGTCAGAGCCTCCCCCAAACGGGTGGCGCTGCTCGAATGGCGATGTTGGTCCACGGTGCGAGACTAGACGGTTATCAAGCTGTGCCGAACTTGGATCAGGACGCTGATCGCTTCTTGACAGTTTTCTTAGCGGCTTTCTTCGTCGCCTTCTTCTTGGCTTTCTTCTTGGCGCCGGCGCGTTTCACGGGCTTCTTGGCAGGGCCCTTCAGCCGTCTTTCGGCCAGCAGTTCAGCGGCCCGCTCAACGCTCAATTCCTCCACGGTGTCGCCCTTGCGGAGAGACGCGTTGTATTCGCCGTCGGTGACGTAGGGGCCGAAACGACCGTCCTTCACGACCATGGCCTTTCCGGTGTCTGGATCTTCGCCCATCTCGCGCAGCGGCGGTTTGGGGGCCTGACCACGCCGACGCTTGGGTTGGGCGAGCAGCGCCAAACACTGCTCGAGCGTGATGGTGAAGATCTGTTCCTCGGCGTCGAGGCTGCGGCTCTCGGAGCCCTTGCTCACATACGGTCCATAGCGCCCGTTCTGGGCCGAAATGACCTCTCCGTCTGCTGGATCGGTCCCGACGGTGCGGGGCAGAGACAAGAGTTGAAGTGCATCCTCCAGCGTGACCCGCTCAAGGGTCATCGTCGCGAACAACGAAGCCGATTTAGGCTTCTCCTCCTGCTCGTCGTTGGTGCCGACCTGCACGTACGGCCCGAAACGGCCGGCTTTGGCATAGATGTTCATGCCGCTGTCCGGATCGGTTCCGAGCACGCGTCCCGCCTTGGGCATTTCGAGATACTCGAGCGCTCTCTCCAAGGTCAGCTCGTCAGGCGGCAGATCGTCCGGGATCGACGCGGTGTTGGTGCCGTTGCTGCTGCCATTCTCATCGGATTCCCCGCGTTGCACGTAAGGTCCGTAACGGCCGACCCGCACGACGATCGGCTGGCCGTCGTCGCTCATGCCCAACGGAACCGTGTTGATCGATCTGGCGTCGATATCGGCTAGGCGGGTCGACACCTTCTCCTTCAGACCAGGCTCGGCTCCTTCACCTCCGCCGAAGTAGAAACGCGTCAACCAAGGCTGGGACTCTTCGGCGCCGCGGGCGATCTTGTCGAGATCGTCCTCCATCTGGGCGGTGAACCGATAATCGACCAGGTTCGGGAAGTGCCTCTCCATCAGGTTGACGACCGCGAACGCTGTGAAGGAGGGGATCAGAGCCGAGCCCTTCTTCCAGACGTAGCCACGGTCCAGGATCGTGCTGATGATCGACGCATATGTGGAAGGACGCCCGACACCGAGCTCTTCAAGCCGCTTGACCAGCGAAGCTTCCGTATAACGCGCCGGTGGCGTGGTTTCGTGGCCCTCAGGTTCCAGCGGACCGTTCGCGCGAACTTCGTCCCCCTCGTTGATCGAAGGCAGGCGCCGTTCCTCGTTCTCGTCGCCGGTCCCATCGGAGGTTTCCTCGTACACCTCGCGGAATCCACGGTGCGAAATCACCGTGCCGCTGGCGCTGAACACCACATCGGCACCCGTGCGGCTAGTTGCGCCGAGTCGAAGCTGCACGGTCTCTCCGGTGCAGTCGGTCATCTGCGACGCAAGGGTCCTCTTCCAGATCAGTTCATAGGCCCGTGCCTCGGAACTGGGCACCTCCGAGGCGACCTCGGCGGGCGAGCGGAACGATTCGCCGGCGGGCCGGATCGCTTCGTGAGCCTCCTGGGCGTTCTTCGACTTCTTGGTGTAGCGCCTCGGCGAGTCGGGCAGATATTGGGCGCCGTAACGGTTCTTGATGGTGGCACGGGCCGCCTGCAGTGCAGTCTCGGACAGCGTCGTGCTGTCCGTTCGCATATAGGTGATATAGCCCTTCTCGTACAGTCCCTGTGCTGCGCGCATCGCCATCTGGGCCGACATCTTGAGCTTGCGACCCGCTTCCTGTTGATACGTGGAGGTGATGAACGGTGCGGCGGGGCGCCGGCGATAGGGCTTGGCCTCACGGGACCGAACCTCGTAGTCGACTCCTTCCAACTCGCCGACGAGCTTCGCTGCGGCGGATTCGTCGAGCACCGTCACGTCCTCACGGGCAGGACGGCCGTCGTCGCCGAAGTCTCGACCGGTGGCCAGTTTCACTCCGTCGACCGACGCGAGCGAAGCCGAGAACTCGCGGGCGTCGCCCGAAACGGCGGCGAACACACCGCTCACGCTCCAGTAGTTCGCAGACCGAAACTCCATCCGCTCGCGTTCACGCTGGACCACGATCCGTGTCGCCACGCTCTGGACCCGTCCCGCCGACAGCTGGGGCAGCACTTTCTTCCAGAGCACTGGGGACACTTCATACCCGTAGAGCCGGTCGAGGATGCGCCGGGCCTCCTGAGCGTCGACCATTTTGCGGTCGAGTTCCCTAGGAGAGTTGACAGCGGCCGCTATCGCCGCCGGGGTGATCTCGTGAAACACCATCCGCTTCACCGGTATCTGAGGGTTGAGCACCTCGATGAGATGCCAGGCGATCGCTTCACCCTCCCGATCCTCATCGGTTGCCAGATACAACTCGTCGCTGTCCTTGACCAACTGCTTCAACAGTCGAATGTGCGCTCTCTTGTCCGCGTTCTCCACATACAGCGGTTTGAACCCGTCGTCGACATTGATCCCGGTGCGCGCCCACGGCTCGCTCTTGTAGGCCTTGGGCACCTCTGCGGCATTGCGCGGCAGGTCGCGGATGTGCCCGATCGACGACTCAACGGTGTAACCCGCGCCGAGAAACTCCGCGATCTTCTTCGCCTTGGCAGGCGATTCGACAATGACCAGAGCGTTTGTCACAGGGAGCAATCAATCCAAACGTTAGAAATAGTGTCGGGCAATGTAGCCGTCGAATGTAGTCAAGCAACACTAGGGGCTGGAGGTTCCCACCAACATCGGGTCGTCCGTCTCGATCTCTTCGACTTCTTTCGCCCGCAACAGAATCGACGATCCGATCACCGCGGCGACCAGGGACGCGCCGACTATCCCGATCTTCGCCTCGGTCAACAGCGGATCCGAGAACGCCAGACCGGCAATGAACAACGACACTGTGAAACCGATGCCTGCTGTGGCCGCCAGCCCGATGACATGGGTCCAGGTGGCCGACGGAGGCAGCGAGGTCAGCCCCGACTTCACGCCGAGCCAGGTCGCGAGGGTGACCCCGATGAGCTTGCCGAAAACCAGACCGACGGCGATCCCGATCGTGATCGGACTGGTTGCGGCGTCGGAGATTGTCTCGGTCGACAGCTCGATCCCGGCGTTGGCCAGAGCGAAGATCGGGATGATCAGGAAACTCGACACTGGATGGAGCAGGTCTTCAAGCCGTTCAACCACCGATACTTGGTCTTTCAACTCGAAGTTCGCACGGCGGACGACCATGGCGTTCGCATTTCCGCGCAACGCGCTGAGAACCGGCTCTTCGTCGGGTTGCACCTCGTTCAACGGGCGGGCGGGCGCAAGCAGGCCCAGAATCACCCCGGCAATCGTGGCATGCACCCCTGATTCATGCACCGCGAACCACATGAAGAACCCCACGACCACATACGCGGGAGTCCACGCAATCCCGGCTCTGCGCATGCCGATCACCACAAAGACGGCGGCCACCGAAGCGAGCAGCCAGTCGACGTAAAGGTTGCTCGTATAGAAGATCGCAATGACCGCGATCGCGCCGATATCGTCGACGATGGCAAGGGTCAACAAGAACACCTTCATCGCGCTCGGCACACGGTTGCCGAGCAACGACACCACACCGATGGCAAAAGCAATATCGGTGGCCATGGGAATGCCCCAACCGTCTGCACCCATGCCGCTGGGGTTGAAGAAGAAGTAGAACCCGGCTGGAACGACCATCCCCCCTATCGCGGCGATCGCCGGAAGAGCAGCCGCACGGGGGTCCCGGAGTGTGCCGACCACGAACTCCCGCTTGATCTCAAGTCCGACGACGAAGAAGAAGATCGCCATCAAGGCGTCGTTGATCCAAGCTTCCAGCGACAGGTCCAAAAGCTCATGGGAGCCGATCTCTATCTTGATGTCGGTCTCAAGAATCTCGTGGTAGACGTCGCTGTAGGCCGAATTGGCCCAGATCAGAGCGCTGAGCGTGGCAGCCAGCAGCAGGATGCCACCCGCCGCCTGGATCCGCAGGAACTTGCGCAACGGACGGCCGAGGGCTTCAACGAATCGAAACTCTCGACTTCGCCGTCTCGGCGGCAGATGTTGGACCGAATCGTCTGACATATCAATGTGAGACGCTATCGGCCCATGACGGCGCGGTGACGCTTGGTTCCGTGGAATACCAAGCGGACGCAGGTGCCCGATGAGGACGGATAAATCTCTGTCTCATCAGCGAGCATCCGCATCAGCCGGAGGCCCATCCCCGATTCATGCAGCAGCCGTTCCGGCGAACCCGGTTCGGGGAGGACTGGAAGGGCGTCCGGGTCGAACCCTTCGCCATAGTCGCGGATGATCACTTCGATGTGATCCTCCGCAACGTTGCAGGTGACCCTGATCTGCGCATTTGTGCCCGAGCTCTCGTGGGACCGGATGGCGTTGGTCGTGGCCTCGGACACCGCGACTTGGAGATCCTCGATCCGATCCGGGTCAATGCAGGGATGGACCTGTACAGCACTGGAAACCACCAGCCGCACCAGCGACACGTATTCGGTGAGAGCCGGAATAGCGAGGACGACTTCGCCTGTGCAAGCGCTCTCGGCTTCTGGATCAGCGGGGTCTGAACCAGCGGTTTCTGAACTGGCAGGGTCGGACGACTCGGAGCGACTTCGGCTCGGGGCCATCAGGCCGCGACCGCCTCTTGCACGGTTCGATGAAGGTCGAAGACACGGTCAAGATCACACACTTCAAAAACTCTACGAATCCGAGGCGCTGGTACCACTATGCGCAGGTCGCCATCAAGGAGCCGTGTTCGTTTGAGCGCCCCAACGATCACCCCGAGCCCGAACGAGTCGATGAAGTCGACGCCACTCAGGTCGAGCACCAGACGATGACCGCCTTGGTCGACCTGAGCCATCACATGTTGACGCAGTTCGGGTCCGCCGACGACGTCAAGCTCCCCCGCGACGGAAGTGACCCACCACGGACCGTCGCGGAATGTCCGAGTCAAATGCACCCCGGAAACCGTATCTGACCAGCACGCGTTGCCGGTTCATACAGGCCTGGAAGGGCACGGTCACTGCTCCCGGTACATGGTCGCCACCGACGACATCTGAGGGTCGTCGAGCATCGCACCGACAACGGAGACATTGGTTTGCATGACGTAGACGACCAGCACTGTGACCGTCGAAGCGCCGCGGGTTACGGCCACCGTCAGCTGCGCGGGGTCCAGCGAGCCGGAATCGGCCACCGCGGCCTCCACCTCCGCGTCCGATCCGCCGACCGCCGCAACCCGGGCTCCCTCGCGAGCCGCGTGGGTGAGCATGACCCTGGCTCGAACCACGAGCCCGATCTGCGCGATCACCAGCAGCGCAACTACCGCGACTGGCAACAGGAGCGCGAACTCGACCGTCGCCTGTCCGCGACTGCCGCGGCGCTTCGTCACGAAACCCGGTCTGCTATTGAATTGACGACCTTGTTGAGCAGGCCCGATATCTTGCCCGTGGACGTGGCCCAGGCGATCAGCATCATCGCTACTGTGGCCGCTCCGAGCACCACCAGCGCATATTCGGCTGTTGCTTGGCCCCTGTCGCAGGTCAACCGCTCCTTTGCCTCGACCGCAACCGTGAACATGGTCGTCTCAATCGCTACCCATTGACGGAACAACATCGTGTTCCTCCTGTTTCGCTTGTTGTGTCTTTGCTGTGGGGGAAGCGCTTGATGTTAGGGAAGCGACAATGCGAGTCGGAGCTAGACGACCACTCCCAGGTCGCTGAGAGAGCCGAGTATCAACGGGGCCAAGGTCAGCAGTGCGAACGACGGGAGCACGCACAAAAGCAGTGGTCCGAGCATCGCGACCGGTACACGCCGCGCTCGCTCCTGTGCGGCGACCCGCCGTTGGCGACGAGCCTCGTCGCTGACCCGCAGCAGGCTGGGGGCCAGCATTGCGTGATCGCGCTCGCCGGCATTGAGCGCTGCCACCAGTGGGCGCACTCGGTCTCCCAGCGGCGTCATGCCTCTGTCCAGCGCGTCGGCGAAGGTCGCCCCGGACGCGGCCCTCGACAGTGCTCCGGCCACGGCTTCCGCAAAGGGATCGGGCAACCATGATTGGCAACGGTGCAGCGTTTCTCTCGGCGTCAGGCCGGCGCCCACACCCACCAACACCAAGTCCACGACCTCGGGCAGGGCCCTGACCACGTCGGCGTGGTCGTCGGTTGCGGCTCGCCGACGGCGTCTCACCACGACCGCGTATACCAAGAGCAGCGGGATGACCAGCACCGGCTGCGACAACCCGACCATTACCACCCCGAGGATCACTCCGACCAATAGCGCTCGGCGTCGAGTCGAGCCCGGCCGACCGGCTGACCGGCCAGTTGCCCGACCCGTTGAGCGGCCCTCTGACCGACCGGCTGACCGGCTCCTCGGCCGACGGGCTGAGCGGCCTGTCGACCGCAGCGCATCTCGGTGCGCTGTGGGCAGGGGTTCCACCAGAGGTCGGGGCCGGGTGCGCCAGGGACGCAGCCACACCGCGCTGAGCGCGCAGCAACCGAGGACGAACAAGGCGCTCACCGGGTCACCGTCGCCACAAGCCAGCGCATCCACACGAAACCGACGACATCGAGCACCAGCCCCAGCCCCAGGCAAAGTTGGCCTGCACCGGTGGTGAACACCACCGCGCTGCTCGTCGGATCGAACATCGAGAGCAGAACCACGAAGCCGATGGGCGCCACGAACAGCAACATCGCCGAAGCCCGAGTCTGCGCGGTCAGTACCCTCACCTCATCGACGAGCCCGGCCCGCTCCCGCAGAGTCAACGCGGCTCGTTCCATGGATCCTGCGAGCGCACCGCCGGTGACCGACCCGAGGCTCACTACAGCCCGCACCAGATCACCGTCAGGATGGTTCAGCGCGCCGGCCCAACGGTCAAGCGCTTCCACCAGCCGTTCGCCCGATGCGAAGCGCGCAACAAGCGTGTCGAGCCCCAAGCCGTACAGCGAAGGCAACATCGACGCTGCCTGAATCGCTTCGTGGAGGTTGCGCCCGGCCCGCAACTCACGTGCCAGCACATCGAGCATTTCGGGAAGTTGGCTGATCGCGGCGAGACGACGACGCTCCGCGCGGTTCACCGTCGTACCCCGCACCACGGTCACGCCTTGCACCACAGTCACTCCCCACACCACAGGGGGCGTACCGTCTCACCGTCGACCACCTCGACAATTGCAGCCACCTCGCGTGCTTCGGATGCTGTGCGTTCAACCTGCACGACCACGTCCACCGCAGAACCGATCTGGGCGCGGATCGCCTCATGGGGCAGGCCGGTGCCCGCCGACATCACCAAAGACGACAATCGCCGCAGCGCATCGGTCGGGGAGTTCGCATGGATCGTCGACAGGCACCCCGAATGCCCGGTGTTGAGAGCCTGAATCAGGTCGAGTGCTTCGGGGCCGCGCACTTCGCCGAGCACGATCCGATCAGGGCGCATTCGCAGCGCGTTGCGCAACAGGTCGCGGATCTCCACCGCTCCGACCCCTTCGACCCCGGCCGCTCGCGCCTCTAGTCGCACCACATGTGGATGCTGGAGGCGAAGCTCAGCCGCGTCCTCGACGGTGATCACGCGAGCTTCAGAAGCCACGTGCGCGGCGAGGGCGTTGAGCAACGAGGTCTTGCCCGCACCCGTGCCGCCGCTGACGATGATGCTGCGCCTTCTTTTGACCAGCTCCGAGAGCATCGAGGCGACGTCGGGCGGCCCGAAATCAGACACGTCTTCAGCTCGCAGCACGAACCGGCGAATCGTGACATAGGGGCCGTCGATAGCCACCGGCGGTGCGACTATGTTGACCCGGCTGCCGTCGGCCAGGCGCCCGTCCACCCAGGGCCGCCTGGGATCCACGATCCGACCGATCGGCGCCACGATCCGTTCGACGAGCAACTCCAGTTCGCTGTTGTTGAGCACCACCCCGCTCGGTTCGATCCGCCCGTTGCGTTCCAGCCAAACCACGCCCGGCCCGTTGATCATGATCTCGCTGATCTCCCGATCGACCAGCAACGGCTCGATGGAGCCGAGCCCAGCCAACCGGGCGGTGACCTGACGATGCAGCGACTCTCTTTCGCGCGCGCCCAGCAGAGGGGCATGGCGGGCTATCGCGCTGAAGATCTCCGCGGTGCCGCCTCCCTGGTCCAACAGGTCGCCGTGGACAGCCTCAGCAAGATCGAGCAGCGGCGCTTCAGCCTTCGGTGTTGTCTCAGCCATGGGTGGTGCTTCAGCCATCGAGCACCTCGCCGAGACGGTTGAGCGAACGCGGCATCCGGTGCGCCAGCAGGCCGGAATCGACAGCGCGTGAAACCGCTGGATCCCAGGGCACTGAAACAACGTTGTGTCCGGCGAAGACCGCTGTCACGTCAGCCAGTCGCAAAGCCCTGCCAGGCTCTTCGACGACCACAATTGAAGTTCCCGGGGCCAGCCGTCGCGCGAGGGCAGCCTGAATGCCGAGGTAGCAGGCCCGCAGAATCATCACCGAGCGTGCGCCCTGCACCAGCCAAGGCTCCGGTGTGCCGGTGCTGCCCGCATCGACCACAACCCAGCGTGCTGACCGAGACAACAGGTCGGCGGCCAACACGGTCCGCTCGGGGTTGATTTCCGCCTGCGTTGCGTTTCCAGCGCCAAGGAGTTGCAGTCGTTCCCCGGCAGTCACCTCGAGCAGCGACAACGCGTCGGCCGATACATCCGACGGCGCCAGCAGCCAGTCGGACAAGCCGTCGCCGTCGCCCGGCGGCAACCCGAGGACCATGCCCAGGTCGCCGACCGTGTCGACCAGCAGGGTCTCTCGGCCCGATGAAGCAAGGTTGAGCGCCAGAGCGCTGGCTACAACCGATGTACCTGAGCCACCCTTGGGTGACCAGCAGACAATAAACACGACAACTCCCGCAACTCGATGTTCGACGGGGGAAGTTGTATGTCACACCCTAATGGGACAGATTGCAGTGTCAACCCACCAAACGCACTGATATCAGCGGCGCTGGCTCACAAGCGCGGCCTCAGACGTCTTTGACCTTTCGGCCCAGCAGCACCAGCAGCACGATCAAGACGACACCCAGAAGCAGACGGTTCTTAGACATTCCGATGACGGTATCGACGCACCGGGGTTCTCACACGGTCGAGCGCAACTGATTTGCCTGTAGTTTCTTGTGTGGAGGTGTCCGAGCGCCTGGTGGGCTCCCCCGCCTTCAAAGCGGGTGGGATGGGTGATCCCTGTCCGGCGGGTTCGATTCCCGTCCACCTCCGCCATCATCAACATCGCATCACACTTATGGAAACGATGGGACGCGTATTTCCATGGTGACAACGGCTCGATCTTGAGCCATTCGCATCGATGCTGTTATGATGTAGCATCATGCGTACACAGATCCACCTCGAATCGGAACAGCATGCACTCGCCAAACGCAAGGCCGTCGATCTGGGCATCAGCATGGCCGAGTACATCCGCCGCCTCGTTGAGCAAGACCTCGCTCAGACGAGCCCGAACTCCGACATCACTGCCATCTTCGGCATCGGTGATTCCGGCGGCAGCAACATCGCCGTCGATCGCAAGACAGCCACGGCTGAAGCCATAACAGTTCATCGGGACGCGCGGAGGTGAGCGTCTTCGTCGACACGTCGGCTTGGTACGCAGCCGCGGACCTCGGCGATATTCATCACGACCGAGCCGTCGAACGCCTCAGCGAGTTCTCCGGAGACCTGGTGACCAGCGATCATGTGCTCGTCGAGACCTGGTTCCTGGCGGCTAATCGGCTCGGTTTCGATACAGCCGAAACACTCATCGCAACAGTCCGCTCCGGTGGGGCACGCGTGGAAGTCGCCACGATCGCCGACCTTGAGATCGCCGCGCAGATCCACGACGCGTTCACCGACCAGGAGTTCTCAATCGTCGATCGCGCAAGCTGGTCGATTATGCAGCGCCTTGGCGTTCACGAGGCGATCTCGTTTGATCAGGACTATTTCATCTACCGGTTCGGTCGCAACCGTCGCCAAGCCTTCACTGTCCACACCTAGCCTCAAGCTCTTTGACGAAAGTCGGAGTCGTGACAGTCTGATCTATGTGTATAATTAGGCACATGCGTTTACACATTCAGCTTGAAGATGATCTGGTAGCAGATCTGGACCGGAGAGCGGGGCATCGGCGGCGGAGCGCGTTTATCGCAGCGCTGATCCGGCGCAGTCTTGAGCAGGAGCAACGCTGGGATGAGATTGAGGAGTCTCTAGCGTCGATCGCCGACACCGGGCATGACTGGGACGAAGACCCTCAAGGATGGGTTCGCGCGCAGCGGCGGAGCGACCCGGTGCGTTCGGGCTGAGAGTGTCACGACTTCTGCTCGACTCGACAGTCCTGATCGACGCGCTCAGAGGTCGACCCGCTGCGGAGCGCTTGCGAGCAATGCGGCGCCAAGGTGTGGAACCGTGGGTGTGCGCGGTATCAGTCGAAGAGATCTGGCGGGGCCTTCGGGCTGAGGAAGAGCCGGCGGCCCGTCGCCTGGTTCAAGCACTACGAATGGCGCCCCTGGGTGGCGCAGAAGGCCAACGCGCCGGCCGCTGGCGCCGAGAGTACGCCGCTGCCGGTATCACCCTGCATCAGGCAGACTGCCTGATAGCGGCGTCTGCTGTCGGGGCGGGTGCAGTATTGGCCACTGCAAACGTTGCGGACTTTCCGATGCCCGAACTGGAAGTTCAACACTGGCCCTCCGGTCCCTGACCTTATCAGCGGGCCCGCGTGGAAGTCGCCACGATCGCTGACCTTGAGATCGCCTCGCAGATTCACGACGCGTTCACCGACTAGGAGTTCTCAATCGTCGATCGCACAAACTGGTCGATCATGCGGCGCCTCGGCGTTCACGAGGCGATCTCATTTGATCAGGACTATTTCATCTACCGGTTCGGCCGAAACCGCCGCCAAGCCTTCACTGTCCACGCCTAGCCCGCCGCAGAGCACGTCGGCAGGCGCCGGGCGTCGAAGCCGCCAGTGCGTGCCCCCGAACCTCTGCGCTGCCCCAACAATCCCCAACCGTCTTCAGGCCATGGGGCTGAAATCGCGACATGGGTAAGATCCCGTGATGAATGCGAACTCCAAGCCGGTTGGTCCTGCCGGACCCGAAAGCAGCGACAGTTACGATGCGGTGGTCATCGGCGCCGGCATTATCGGCGCAGCCACAACGCTCGAACTGGCACGGCGGGGGTGGCGTGTGCTGTGTGTGGACAAGGCTGCGAGCGCCGGCGCCGGGTCGACCCTCAACTCCTGTGCGATCGTGCGGTTCAGCTACTCGACAAAGCCGGGAGTCGTTTTGGCCTGGGAAGGACTCCACTACTGGCTCAATTGGCGCGACTACACAGGCGTCGAGGATGAGCTCGGGCTGATCGAATACCGCCAATGCGGACAGGTGGTGCTGCTCAGCGACGACACCGACCACCCCCAACGAGTACGAGCCCTGTGGCACGAACTCGGCATTCCCTTTGAGGAGTGGACTTCCGAGGACCTGGCTCGGCGCCTGCCGATCTTCGATCAGGGATGCTACGGCCCGCCCAAACTGCCGTCCGACGAACAGTTCTGGGAAGAGCCTTCAGCCCAGCTCCGCGGCGCGATCTACTCACCGGAGGCCGGGTACGTCAACGACCCCCAGCTGTCAGTCCACAACCTTCAGCGAGCTGCCGAAGCTGCCGGTGCGTGTTTCATGTTCAACTCGCAGATCGTCGAGATCTTGCGCTCGTCACAACGGGTTTCGGGCGTCGCGCTCGCGGACGGCGCCAGAATCAGCGCTTCGGTGGTGGTGAACGTCGCCGGACCTCACTCGTATCTGATCAACCAGATGGCCGGCGTCTACGACTCGATGAAGATCAAGACCCGAGCCTTGCGCCACGAGGTGCATCACGTGCCCGCCCCCGACGGGTTCGACTACGAGACACAGGGATTCACCGCCGCCGACGACGACACCGGGGTCTACTACCGGCCCGAGGTCGGCAACCACATATTGATCGGCAGCGGCGACCCGACCTGCGACGAGCAGCAATGGGTTCACCCCGACAGTTACGACAACCGGATCAGCGACAGCCAGTGGGAGGCTCAGGTGCTTCGCGCCGGACGACGGATTCCCGGACTCGGGATCCCCCACCAGAAGAAGGGCGTCGTCGACCTTTACGACGTCAGCGACGACTGGGTGCCGATCTATGACCGCACCGATCTCGACGGGTTCTACGTGGCCATCGGCACCAGTGGCAACCAGTACAAGAACGGATCCGTTGCCGGACATGTGATGGCCGAGTTGATCACCGCGGTCGAAAGTGGCCTTGACCACGACAACGACCCGCTCGTGGTGACAGGACGCTACACCGGCATGCCCATCGAAGTCGGATTCTTCAGCCGCAACCGCGAGGCAGCCGCCACTTCCATGAGCGTCCACGGCTGACCCGCCGACCGAAACCTTTGCGCACCGGCCCCCTGCGACTCAACGATCTGCTCTCAGTTGACCGCACCACGATGGACAACTCTCCAAGTCACGCGATCAGCGGCTCCATATAGACTGGTTGCACATAACACATAGGCACGTCAACGCGGGCCCAACGACTAAAGGAGACAGCACATGAATGATCGAACTGCGGGCGCGCCCGGAATTGCGGGAATGCTTGTTCGCATCAATGAGAAGGTCGGTATCGGAGCGGTGCTGAGCCTGTACTGGTTCTTGTTCTGGCTGTTGAACGGCTTCGACAAGTTTTTCAACGGCGCAGAGTTCTACGGCGTGAACTTCAAAATGGGACTCGAACAAAACATGCTGCCCAAACTGGGGTTGGACACGTCGCTGGCAGCGCCTCTAGCCGCTGGCGTCGGCATCATCGAGGTGGTGCTGGGCCTGCTGTTCCTGCTGTCGCTCATTGCTTTCGTCACCCGCAAACCGCATCGCTACGAAGTCGGCCACGCTTGCATCGCTCTCAGCGTGCTGTTCTTTGCACTTCTGTCAGCCGGTGCGATCCTGTTGGGCGAGAGGAACCATTTAATGACTCAAGGCCTGTTCATCGGGACCCTGCTGGTGAGCGGACTGACACTGCATGTGTCCAACAAGGCATCCACCTGAGAGGCCACGCAAACAGGCAGATGACTTTCGAGTGCGAACGGTTTCGAGTGCGAACGGTTTGATTTGCGGGGCCGTGGCCGGCGGCCCGCCCGCGGCCCGAGCGGGCCGGTGAGCGCAGCGAACCAAGAGCGGGAAATGCAGCGCAGCGAACCAAGAGCGGGGAACAACCGACTGCAACTCGAAGGCCTGCCTATTTGCGCGCTCTGAATGACTCGCAATCACATGACCTCCTCAGGATCTAGCCTGAGCGACTTGCGTCCCCTGCAAGCGGGATGTGCAAGCTAGATGCTGAGGAGGTCGCGGGCGCCGGTGTCCGATGATGGGTGGCGCAGCTTCGACATCGCTCGGGCCTCGATCTGACGGATGCGTTCACGGGTGAGGTTGAAATGCTCCCCCACTTCTTCAAGAGTCCGAGGCTCACCCCGGTCGAGGCCGAACCGAAGCTTGAGAATCTCACGCTCACGCTCGTCGAGCGGAGACAGCAGCCGAGAGATCTCCTCGGGCAACAGAGCCGTGGCCGCCACCTCGAACGGAGAGTCAGCGCCGCGATCCTCCACGACGTCGCCGAGTTCAGCATCCCCGTCCTCTCGCAACGGCTCAGAAAGCGACAACGGCTCGGCCGCGAACCGCAACGCCTCGGTCACCTTGTCCTCAGGCATCTCAACTTCGGCGGCCAGTTCGCTTAGCGTGGCGGGTCGACCGTACTTGAGCTCCAAGCGGGTTCGGGCCTTCTGCAGGCGCGCCAGAGTGTCGCCGGCATGCACCGGCAGGCGGATCGTGCGCCCGGTGTTGGCGATTCCGCGGGTGATCGCCTGGCGGATCCACCAAGTGGCGTACGTCGAGAACTTGAACCCCTTGCGCCAATCGAACTTCTCGACGGCGTGCATCAAACCGAGATTGCCCTCTTGGATCAGGTCGAGCAGCGGCAAACCGGAGGCCTGGTACTTCTTGGCGATAGAGACAACGAGTCGCAGGTTCGACTGGACGAAGGTGCGGGTCGCAGCCTCACCCTTGCGGGAGAGTCGACGAAGCTCACGGCGGCGCGCGGGAGAAGGCCTGGACTCGGCCAGTTCGCGACGCGCTTCGATCCCAGCCTCAATCTCTTGAGCCAGGCGAACTTCGCCCTCCTTGGTCAAGAGCGGGTACTGGCCTATGTCCGTGAGATACAGCCGGACCAGATCCTCTTCGTCCCTCTCGACACGCTCCTTCGCCACGGATGTCCCTCTCGTCGCTTCAGCCCCGTTCGGTTTACGATACCGATGGATTTCTTCCGAACGCGCCGAAATTTACGAAAGTCTTTGTGCCCCAGAACCTCGCTTTTCCCGCCGATCAACTGCTCACAGCAGGCAACTGCGGGACTCCGCGGCGGACTCAGCGCCGTGACCAACGCCGGGCAATGCCAGACAACGCGCCGTCGAAGTGGTACAGGAGCCCTCCCGTGACTGCCAGCAGAATCACGTACGCCGCCGAGAGCGCGCCGAGGTCTGGCTCCCTCCCAACGCCCAGTTCCGCAATGACGATGGAGAACTCACCACGGGCGATCAGAGCCGAACCCG
Organism: Acidimicrobiaceae bacterium; assembly: GCA_028819005.1. Lineage (GTDB taxonomy): Bacteria > Actinomycetota > Acidimicrobiia > Acidimicrobiales > Aldehydirespiratoraceae > VXYK01. Next base: position 56,991 of record JAPPMP010000033.1, on the reverse strand, counting down.
CGCGGAACCTCTCCGACGTGTCGAGCTTCTTGGAACGTGCCGCGAACCATCCCGTGCCGACCTTGGTGACAGCGGTCAGGACCGCCAACGCGGCCGCCAGCAGGGCGACGTCGGGAATGATCCCCGGATCGACCTGAAGTCCGAAAAAGACGAAGAACGAAGCGGCAAAGAGGTGGCGCAGCGGCAGAAGCAGGTCGCGGGCACGCGACACGACCTCGCCCGACAGCACCACACCGACTAGGAATGCTCCCACCGCGGAGGACAGGTGAATCCGCTCGGCCAGACCCGCTATCGCCAGGGTGGCTCCGAGCAGGGTCAACAGCAACACCTCACGGGAGTTGCTCAATATCAGTGCGTTGATCCGGTCTCCGTAGAAGTATTCGACGGCGAGGATCGCGGTTACCGCCGCGAGAGATATGACGACAGTGACCACCGTTGCCGCGGGCGAATCCCCGAACAGCACGGCCGTCACGACAGGCAGGTACAGGACCATTGCGAGGTCCTCGATCACCAGCACGCTCAACACCACAGGCGTCTCGCGGTTCCGGACTCGATCCAAATCGGCTACGAGCTTGGAAACGATCCCTGACGAGGAGATATAGGTCACTCCACCCAGCAGCACTGCCACTATCGGGTCAAAACCGAGCAGCAGCCCCGCAACGAAACCCGGTGGAAAGTTGAGGACCAGGTCTACGATCCCGGCGCTGGCCGACTTGCGGACGTTGTCGATGAGTTCATGGGCTGAGAACTCGAGTCCCAGAGTCAACAGCATCAGGATGAGACCGATCTGCGCGCCGACCTCGATGAAACCGCTCGACGCGCCCAGATCCACGATTCCGCCCTCGCCGAACGCGAGGCCTGCAAGCAGATATACCGGCAGAACGGGAAGACCGAGCCACTGTGCCGCGCGTGCTATGAGGGCAAGACCGAGGACGAGGGTGCCGAACTCGATCAGCAGGACATCGACCCCGGGTTCCATGTTCAGGTTCCGTGAAGTACGCCTGCGGGGACAAGCCCGCCAGCAGACGCGAGGCGGTTCTCGACCTCCGATACCGCTTCGTCTAGTCGCGGATCAGTCTCGGGACCGCGAAACGAACCCAGTAGAAGTTCGGCTCGCTCCCGGTCATTTGCGATGTCGAGCAGCAGGAAACCCAACACCCGGAGCAACGGCGCATCCGCATGAGGCTCGGCCAGCTGTTGCAACGCCTCGCACGCGTCCGAAAGCTGAGTCAGAAGTACCCGGTGCGCTATCGCCAAGCGCACCACCGAACCTGGAATCGCTCGAACAGCGCGAAGAGCTTCTTCGGCTTCAACCGAGGGCGCCGCGAGACCTGTTGAATCGGCGAGCAGCACCGAATCCGGCATCAAACCCGCAAGGCTCTGAGCCTGCTCACCGAGGTGGCGCCCGGTGCTCGACAACCAGGAAGCGACGTCACCGCGGTCGGGTTCAACCTCGCTCGCCCAGGAGACGAAAAGCTCGAACAAGCTCTTCGAAGCCCAGTGGAGACTGCTCACCAACACCGCGGTCGTCTCCGCCGTCAACGTTCGGCCAGGGTCCATCCGACCTGATTCTCCGCTCATAGCCGTTTGCTCATTGGCAGAGTGCCCATAGCTGGAGTGATCCTCAGCCCCGATAACGGTTGACTATCGGCATCCGGCGATCACGACCGAAGGCCTTGCTGCTGAGTCGAGCCCCGATAGGGGTCTGGCGGCGTTTGAACTCGGCTATATCTACAAGGCGACAGACCTGCTGGACCAGATCACGGCCGCCCAAGCCCCGTTCCACGATCTCAGCCACCCCCAGATCGTCCTCCACATAGGCCCGCAGGATCGGATCCAGCACTTCGTAGGGCGGCAGCGACTGGTCGTCACGCTGATCAGGCCTCAGCTCAGCCGACGGAGCCTTCCGCAGAACAGCTTCGGGAATCACAGGCGAACCTCGACTGTTCCGCCATCGGCACAACTCGTAGACAGCGAGCTTCCAGACGTCTTTGATGACCGCGTAGGCACCGGCCGTGTCGCCGTAGAGGGTCGAGTAACCGACCGCGGCCTCCGACTTGTTGCCGGTGGTCAACACCAACCAGCCGTGTTCATTGGCCAGGGCCATCAACAGCACGCCGCGAATCCGCGACTGCACGTTCTGATCGGTCAAATCGCCCAGATTCCCGGGAGTCGCGGCGTCGCTGGACAACATCTCGGTGAACGCCGCATGGGCAGGCTCTATCGCAACAGCACGGATGTCGATACCGAGATTGGCGGCCAGAGCTTCGGCGTCGGCCAAGGAGTGATCGCTCGAATACCGCGACGGCATCAACACCCCGTGCACATGGCTCGCGCCGAGCGCATCCGCGGCAATCGTGGCAGTGAGCGACGAGTCGACCCCGCCCGAAAGACCAACACAAACGTCGCTGAACCCGCTCTTGTGGACATAGTCGCGGGTGGCTAGCTCCAGAGCACGCCACTGTTCGCCCAACTCGCCCAACGGCTCCGCCAGCGGCGGGGCGAGCCACCCACGATGCCCGCTGAGAGCCGCCGAGACAGCCACCACCGGAACCTCTTCAGTCCCTTCTTGCGGAGGGGGCAACTCGATGTCGACCACCTCGACACGCTCCGCGAAACGCTCACAACGCGCAGTCACCTTCGGTCCCTGCGGCGTCGGGCTGACCACGAACGAGCCACCGTCGAAAACCAGTTCATCCTGACCTCCGACGAGGTTGGTGTACAGGACCGGTATCCCAGCTTCAGCCACGCGTTCGCTGATGACCTGCTCCCGAACCTGCTGTTTGCCGGTCCGGAACGGCGAGCCGTTGACGTTGAACACGACGCGGGCACCCGCTGAGGCCAGCCTCGATACAGGGCCGTCGGGGATCCAGGAGTCCTCACACACGGTCACCCCGACAGCAGCGCCGGCGATCTCATACAGCGTGAGCGGGTCGTCGCCACGCTGGAAATGACGGAGTTCGTCGAACACGTCGTAGTTGGGCAGATGACGCTTGTGATAGGTCCCGACCACGCGACCACCGACACAGATCGCCAGGGCGTTCCAAACCCCGCTGCTGCAGCCGGAGTCCTCGTCGACGACCACGGCAAGGTCAGCGACGGGCCGTTCGTTCGAAGGATCGCCGTCAGCGAACCCCACCACCACAGCACAACGCGAGGTTCGCGCCGCGAGCTTCTCGACCGTTGCCCGACAGTCAGCAACGAACGCCGGTCTCAACACCAGATCTTCGGGCGGATAGCCGGTGATTGCCATTTCCGGCATGACCGCCACGTCGGCGTTCGCTTCTTCGGCTTCTGCGAGCGCCTGCAGCGCCAGCGTCATGTTGCCGTCGAGATCACCCACTGTCGGGTTGATCTGGCAAACGGCGACTCGCAGGACATCGGCATCTGAAGCCATGCCTTCATGGTAGGGCGACCCGCCGGTATCACGGCAGTTGCGCACAGCACGACAGTCACAAGCAGCCCGCGGCCACGCACAGCACGGCTGTGACGAAAGTTGACCCCGTGAATCAGAAATACGCGAGAATCAGCGGGCATGCTGCTCACCGGCGGAAACACCGGCAGGGCAATGGTCCAGTTGCGCGAAGACCCCGGGCCGGGCCCTTGCTGATCAGGCGTGCTGATCAGGCGAGGGCGCTGCAGATGGTGTCGGTGACCAGAGCGGCCACAACATACGGGTCGGCGTTGGCGTTGGGGCGACGATCTTCGATGTAGCCCTTGCCGTTCTGCACCACCTGCCAAGGGATGCGGATGGATGCACCGCGGTCGGATGGAGCGTATGAGAAGGTGTCGTACCTCTCCGTCTCATGAGCTCCCGTCAGACGGTCCTCGATGCCTACCCCGTAGCCCCGAATATGTTTCTCGGGGACGCCGTCAGCACCCATCGCCTCGCATGCCGCGATGATCGGGGCGAACGACTCGCGCATGGCCTTGGTGGAGAAGTTCGTGTGCATCCCCGCACCGTTCCAGTCGCCCTTCATGGGCTTGGCCTCCAAAGACACCTCCACACCGAACTCTTCGGCCAGGCGGTACAGGAGATAGCGGGCAACCCACATCTGATCGCCGATCGCCAGGGTGTCGATGGGGCCGATCTGGAACTCCCACTGCCCGGGCATGACCTCGGCGTTGGTGCCCGAAATCGACAGGCCCGCTTCGATACAGGCAGTGGTGTGGCGCTCGATCAGCTCACGTCCGTGGATCTTCACTGCGCCCACACCGCAGTAGTACGGCCCCTGAGGGGCGGGGAAACCATTGGGCGGGAAACCTGCCGGCCAGCCCGTGGTGCGGTCGAGCAGGGTGTACTCCTGCTCCATCCCGAAGATCGGCTCCTGATCTGAGTAGCGCCCAAAAGCCTCCCGCGCCTGTTGACGCGTGTTGCTCGGATGGGGCGCCAGAGTCCCCGTCAACTGCGTTTCGCACATGACGAGAATGTTGTCGCCTCCGCGAATCGGGTCGTGACACTGGAACACCGGTTCGAGGACGACGTCGGAATCACTGCCTGCAGCTTGGTTTGTGCTGGAACCGTCGAAGCCCCAGATGCCGGGCTCTTCGCCATCGGCCAGAATCTTCGTCTTGGAACGAATCTCGTTGGTCGGCTCGGTCCCGTCAATCCACAGATATTCAGCTCGATAAGCCACTAGAATTACCTCTCTTGACTGTTGGTCGTCGACTGTTCGGCGGCTCCTGATGCAAACAGCGTCAGGTTGGCCAACAGGTAGATCCTAGGGTCCAAGAGTCGAGTTTCTACCCGGTTGCGCAATTGTTAACAGTGTGTGAACGGGGCCGTCGCACAGCAGAATCCGGCTCGTGCTGCGGCACCGTGGAGGCGAACGGTTCCGGCCACCAACGGGGGTGTACGAATGGAACGCGACCAGCAATACGTGCTGCGCAGTGTTGAAGAGCGCGGCGTGCGCCTGATCCACCTCTGGTTCACCGACGTCCTCGGGAAGCTCAAGTCGGTGGCGATCACCCCCGCCGAGCTCGAGGCCGCATTCGATGAGGGGGTGCAGTTCGACGGCAGCTCGATCGACGGCTTCTCCCGGGTGCATGAATCCGATGTTCTCGCCCGCCCTGACGCAACCTCCTTCGAGCTGCTCCCCTGGGCCACCAGGGACGAACCGTCGGCCCGAATGTTCTGCGACATCCAGAATCTCGACGAGACCCCCTTCGACGGTGATCCCCGCCAGGTTCTTCGCCGCAATCTCAACGAGGCCAGAGCCGACCGCTACTCGTTCTTTGCGGCACCGGAAGTCGAGTTCTTCTACTTCGCGTCCGGCGACCCGTCTCTGGGAAAACCGCAACCGCTCGACAGCGCCTCCTATTTCGACCTCACCACGGCCGACGTCTCAAGCAATCTCCGCAAGCGCACGATTCACATGCTCGAAGCCATGGGGATACCTGTCGAATACTCGTTCCACGAGGACAGTCCCAGCCAGCACGAGATCGACCTTCGCTACACCGAAGCACTCGACGTGGCCGACAACATCATGACGTTGCGACTCGTCGTCAAGAAGATCGCCATGGAGAGCGGCACCTACGCTTCCTTCATGCCCAAGCCGCTCAACGGCGTGCAGGGGTCGGGGATGCACGTCCATCTGTCGTTGTTCTCCGGCGACGCCAATGTGTTCCACGATGGCAGCGACGCCTACGGGCTCTCAGAGACGGGGCGACAGTTCACTGCCGGCGTTCTGCACCACGCCCGTGAGATAACCGCAGTCACCAACCAACTGGTCAACAGCTACAAGCGCCTTTCGGAGAAGTCCGAGGCGCCTCCCTACATTGCCTGGGCGCGCAACAACCGCTCAGCGCTGGTCAGGGTGCCGGTGCGGCGAAGGGGCAAGCCGAGCTCGGCTCGGATCGAGTACCGGTCTCCGGATCCGGCCTGCAATCCCTACCTGGCATTCTCGTTGGTGCTGTCGGCGGGTTTGCGCGGGATCAGCGAGGGATACGAACTGCCCGCCGAAACAAGCGCCAACCTCCACGACCTCAGCCATCACGAACGTGCCGCGATGGGGATCGAACCGCTGCCGCGCTCGCTCGACGAAGCCCTCGACGTGATGGAGGGCTCCGAGCTCGTGCGGGATTCTCTCGGCGATCATATTTTCGAATGGTTCTTGCGCAACAAACGTTCCGAGTGGTCCCAATACCAGTCCACGGTCACCCCCTTCGAGCTGGAGCGATACCTCCCCACCTGGTAGTTGTGCATAAGGTTGCAGACATGCTCGACCTCAACAATATGAAGCCCCGACAGAACGCCGGGCAATGAAAGCGCTGCTGGTCTTTCCCGATCCGGTGCCTCCGGAGCTGGCCCAGACCCTCGACATCGGGGGTTGGGCTTGGAAAGCCGCTGCTGACGTCACCGCCGCTCGGGCCGACGAACCGGCCGATGGCTGGGTGGGCGCAATCGTGATGGCAGGTCCGGATCTCGAACCGGCGCTGCGGTTCTGCCGATCGGTTCACAACGGCGAGGTCGACGTCCGCTCGCTGCTTCTGCTGATCAACGGCGGTCATCTCCAATCCCTCGACCCCCATCACGACCTGTTCGACGATTTCTGCCTGCACCCGTTCCATCCCCAGGAACTGGAGATCCGCCTCAAACACCTGTTCAGGCGGAGTGGCCACACCGACGACGTCGAGCTGATCGAGTACGGCCCGCTGGCGATGAACCTTGAGACCTATCAAGCCGCGATCGACGCCAGGCCGCTCGATCTCACCTACATGGAGTACGAACTGCTGAAGTTCCTGGCCTTGCATCCCGGAAAGGTCTTCACCCGCGAGACGCTTCTCAACCGGGTCTGGGGCTACGACTACTACGGCGGAGCCCGCACCGTAGACGTGCATGTGCGGCGGCTGCGCTCAAAACTCGGCGAGGAGCACGCCAACCTGATCCAGACCGTCCGTTCCGTCGGGTATTCCTTCGGCCGCAGCCGCTGGGGGTAGTCGTCGGCACAAGTTGCCGGTACCTGCTGTCGGCGCTAACCGCTATACGGGTTGGTCTCAGACAGCGCCAGATATTCGTTTGGTTCTCCGTCTTCGGTGACGTTGTCGAGGTCGCGGTCACGCCCGATCAGAGTGCCGAGCGCACCGGCCAGCGCAGCCATGCTCATCAGCACACCCACGGGCATCACCACAACCAGCAGCACCACGATCGCTATGGCTCCCAAGTCCATGGGGTCAGTCTGCCAGATCTGCGGTGCGGACGGCTGTCACTTCAATCTCGACCTGAGCGCCCAGTGGCAGCGCGGTCACCGCGACCGCCGATCGAGCCGGACGGTGCCCGTCGAACTCTTCGGAGTAGATCTTGTTGACAGCCGCGTAGTCGTCGATGTCGACAAGGAACACGGTGGCCTTCACCACATCGGTGAGGGAGGCGTCGGCCGACGCCAGCACCGAGCGCAAGTTGGCGAACACCTGCCGGGTCTGGGCCTCCACCCCGCCCTCGACGAGCACGCCGTCGCTGATACCGATCTGGCCGGCGGTGAACAGGAAGCCGCCGCCTCTCATGATCGGCGAATACGGACCGACGGGTGTGCTCATACGGCGGGTGTGCTCATGATGTACTCCTTGCTTGTCGCCAAGCCATGCCGACCGCTGAAATTAGCGCGTTCAGCTACATCTAATGTAGCTGAACGCGCAGATTTCGGGAAAACCGTTACGCAGCTTCGCAAACGAGCAAAAGCACCATGCTCAACGGTCGCGGATCGGCCACTGCGACGGGCAGCCTCGATCAATCCAGACAGCGGCAGCGACCGACGCGAGCACTGCGTCTGAGCCGTTGACCGGATCGTCGGTTGAAGGCTCGACCGTTATCTCGATGCAGGGCGTGTCGACGGCGCGCAGCACACCGAAGGAACGGATCGTCAGATCGTGGAGTTCACCGTTCTCGTCGACGGCGAGACTCTCGCTCGTCAACCACGACAGGGCCATATGCGCAGCTCCGATGCAGTACGAGCGAAGAACAGTCTCGTCGAGAACCGCTCCGGCGCGCACAGAGACGTGCAGCGTCCCATCCGCTCCGACTGAGGCCGTCGCCTCACCTCCACCGGGTGCCTTGATCCAACCGACATCGCCTCGTGCTCCGGCCAGCAGAACGACTGCTTCGACCCAACCGGCCCCGCGGATGGCCGTACTGGTCGGCGGGCCGGCCACATCGACTTCCTCCACCAGCAACCCGGGAGCGACGCCGGCGATCGCTTCGCCGATGCCCGGTGTCCGGGCGACCCGAACCACGCCCGTTCCGTCGCGGTTTACTCCCGCCGCTAGCGGTGGGCGCTTGGGACCGCGCCGCACGGAGTCTTCGCGGGAGTACAGCACCCGCACCGGGCGTCCCGATTCGTTGGCCAGACGCCGCGCAGCCTCTGCGACCTCGCTCGATTGTTTCGCCCCGAATGCTCCCCCGTTCGCCAACGGCGACACCGGGTCGCCCCCCGGAACGCACCAGGACGCGTCGGTTTCGAGGTAGGCGGGCTCGACCCACGAAGTGCGAAGCGCAAGGTCGAACGTGCCTTCCGGCATCGCGATCGGCGGGTCGAAAACCGCCGTCGTGCGACGGCCTTGCACTTTGCCCGCAAGACGCAGAGCCTCAGCACGGTTCTCGGCGAGCACCCATTGCCCGTCTTTGTTCAGAACCGCTACGAGTGCATCAACGGGGGCGGAGTCGTCGGCGAAACCACCGAGTCCCGCGGCGACCGCTGGACCCACAGACTGGGCGACGCCTCCCTCGATGGTCGCTCTGCGAGCCGCGTCGCCGTCTCGGTTGAGCGTGCGGACATCAACAGGTGCGTCCGGGGTCCGGTGATGGTCGTCGAACGCCTCCCATGCGTCAACCACGGTCTGCCAGCCGGTGCACCGGCACAGATGTGCTTGCAGCGCCTTCGCCGCGGCTTCTCGGTCATTGTGGTCCCCGCCCTTGGCCCGCAGTCCCTCGAAGCGGCAGATGATTCCGGGGGTGCAGAACCCGCATTGACTTCCTCCGGCAGCAGCGAACGATTCGGCCCACGCCGCGCTGAGATCATCGGGGAGTCCTTCGAGGGTGGTGACGGTGCGATCACGAACCCGCCGCACCGGGGTCACGCACGACACCCGTGGCACGCCGTCCACCAGCACGGTGCAACAGCCACACTGCCCTTGGGGGCTGCACCCGTCCTTGACCGAGGTGAGGTGGAGATCGTCACGCAGCACGTCGAGCAACGTCGCCGATTCGGCAATTGATTCGCCGATCGCAACGTTGCGGCCGTTGACGACAATCTCAATGGATCGACCCGATTCCACCAGTTGATCGTAACGACTAGTGTTCGGGCGCAATGGCAACGTTCCCGACTCAGATTGACGAAGTCGCGGCGCAGTGGCTCACGCAGTCGCTGCGCTCGGGGGGAGTTCTCGCCGCTGACTCACAGGTGACCGAATTCGACATCGAGCCGATCGGCATGGGGATCGGCATCATGGGGCTGCTGTACCGCCTGTCGCTGCGCTATGACAACGAAGATGCTGGTCCTGCAACGGTCGTGCTGAAGCTCGCATCCAGCGACCCTCAGGCTCGCTATGTGTCGCGCGTCTTTCGGTTCTATGAGAAGGAAGTCGGTTTCTACCGCCACTTCGCGCCGCTGACCCCGGTCCCCACCACCGCCTGCTACGCGGCTGACCATGATCTTGAGACCGACGATTTCGCACTCCTGCTCGAGGACGTCGGTGACGCGGCGGTTCACAGTCAGGTCGATGGCTGTCCGCTTGACGCGGCCCTGCTCACGCTACAGAACATCGCTCGTCACCATGCAGCGTTCGCTGATTCTGCGCTGTTCGACGATCCCGACTTCGCCTGGGTGCCGTTCGGTTCGGACTCGCCTAATCCCGAGGGTGTGATACAGGGAATGGCCGATTCCTGGGGACCGTTCCAGGAGTCGTTCCCCGAACTCGTCACCGATGAGCTAGTCGCGATCATGGACCGTTTCGCCACCTCCGCGCGTTCCCTGCTGACCGTCAAGGAGGGCCGCCCGATCACCCTGGTCCACGGCGATTACCGGCTCGACAACCTGTTCTTCTCCGCCGACGGCAGGGTCACGGCCATCGACTGGCAGGTCTGCGCCAAGGGACCCTTCGCCTACGACCTCGCCTACTTCATGACGCAGAGCTTGACCATCGAAGACCGCAGGGCTCATGAGGCTGCACTCATCGATGCCTACCTCGACGAGCTACGGGCCGCGGGCGTCGACCACGACTACGACATGTTGATGGACGACTACCGGGCGACCGCGATGTTCTGCCTGTGCTATCCGATCCAGGCTGGACGCATCGAACTCGTCAACGACCGGGCCAGGGCGCTCATAGTCGACATGTTCAATCGCTCCATGACCGCGATCAGCGACCACAACGCCGCTGAGTTCCTCCTCGACTGAACGGGACGCGCTCGTCGCCTCGGTCGGATCATCCGATGTCACACTTCTGTGGTAGACAATGCGCCACCCCGTAGAAGAGCCGAGTGACTCCACATGGAAAGCGGTAATCGCGGTCCCAACAGCACAGACATAGCGTCCATGTATCCGGTTGAGCTTGACAGGTACATCCAGTCAAAGCTCAGCACTCGGCGGCTGGTCGGTGAGTTCCCATTCGAAGGACCTGCGTTTGCGCGGGCCAAACAGCTAGTCGAAGAGCACTTTGCCAAACCAACTGAGCGCGACATGGCGAGTCGTGTCGAAGCATTCGCCAGGACACATCCGGCACTGTTCGCGTACTACCTAGCCGGAATCGGGGCTCACCACGGTCACGGTGGTGAGCTGTGGAAGCATGTTCCGTTTGTCGGCGGCCGAGCCTCCCTTCAGACGGCGACGGGTCAAGCGTTCGAGAAAGCCGTTAAGGAACAACGTCTTCTTGACGCTGCTGAGCGCCTGCGGGACGAACCACACATGCGGTACGTGAGCCAGGTGATGTTCCACGCGATCGTGCCCAAAGAGTCATCACAAAGACTGCTCGAGCGAGTATCGGGGTTCCTCAACGAAGGTCTGGCCAACGGTACCGAGTTACACACCGCACTGCTTCATGATGATCGCAGTGTGCCATTGCCCGAGCCGGTCCTTCACTTCCTTCGCTACGGCGACGACCTTGCAGAAGACTATCTCAACCGACTCGCACTCCTATTGAAGGAGAGAGTCCAGAACGCGAAGGTCAGCGCTGAGGATTTCGGGCTTGCGCAGTATCTGGACGACGTCATGGGCCAGGTCACCATGCCCCGCTCGCTTGCCGTCACATCTTCTGCGGCTCGACCAAAGATCCTGTTTGACCCTTGGACTGAAGCGGGGCCTGAACTAGTCCTTCCGCCAACCAGCGAAATCGACAAATGGCTCTTACGGGGTGACTTCGAACAGCACTCCTTTCAGCCTTCCCGGTTTCGTACACGCATTCAACCGCTGCCCGCGACCAGCCGCTGGATTGTCGAGGGCCGCTGCAACGGTGAGCTGGCGAGCAGGCTTGACGTCATCTCCTCAGCGGGAGGGGTCTATCTCTTCGGGCTTACCGATGGCCGGCCGGTCACCTCAAGGCTGTGGACCGGGGATGACTTGGTAGCCCTTGTGCCCGATGGCTCCACCCTTCACATCGGCAACCGCAGGCTTGTTCGTTCCACCAACTACGCGCCTTTGAGCGGGGATTGGGGCGGCTACACCGTCGTCGACGTAGACCTTGGGGAGAACTGCGAACTGGCCGTTGAATATGGCGGTCACGACGATTCGATTCGTTCTGAGGTGATTCTGCGATGCGGTTCAGAGAATGGGCGGGCTGCACTGATCGGGGAACCTCTGCCTGGCGTTGCGGGCCACCGCGACACGCCCGTTTATGACGGCTTACCGATGCTGCGGATCCCTCGCGGCGACAACCCGAAACGGTGGTTTGTAAGCCTGAATGTCAACGACGAACCACGGGGAGTCCGGCAGGTAGCTCAGCTAGGACGCATCGAAACCAGGCTCGGAGAGGACGACAACCTGTGGTCACTGGATCAACTGGACGATATCCCGTTGGTGGCGCAAATCGGAATTCGGGTCAGCGGGCCACTCGGTGGTGACTTGGACCAGCAGTTTATTGTTGTCTCAGGGCTCGACTACCGACCTCCTAGCAAGGTGGTGGCTCCGTATGAGACGTTCGTCAACACGATTACGGTGGATGACGGGGTTCATCTCGGCCGGCCTGGCGGACCGGAACCAGGTCGGGACGCTTATGAGTTTGCCCCTGGCAGCGACACACTCGAACTCACGGCTTCGACTTCAAGAGAGGCGGCCGAGCTGCAATTCAAGATTCCGCGGCTGCTATGGGACATCGGGCCCGACATCGCCGCGGAGAGCTTCGGGCTTCAGAAAGTTTCAGTTACCGTAGAAGAGTTCCTTGATTCTGAGCCGTTTCTCTGGGTCAACACAGGTTTGGAAACGCGAGTCCGCGCTGTCCTGCGGGACCGATTCGACGCTGTCGTGCAACAAGGCAGTTGGAAGACCACCTCGCGGCGCACAGGCCGGCTTCGGCTCGATTTGCGGTCCTTTCGCGACACGGTGCGGCATACATCAGAGCCTCTGTTGGTCGTCTCGATCGAAGCCGAATCCGTCGCAGGTTCCGCTCTGGAGATTCGGAGAGACTACAAAGTCCGGTGGTTCGAGTTTATGCACGGCAACGGCGACGCGTTCTGCGAGTTCGAAGAGGTCGCCACGACGGATGGTCGCGTCGTTCGCATTTGGGACAGTCTGCGCCCGTGGATCGACCCGGTTGATTTTCGGGTTCTGGACGGACTCGACGGTTCACAGCGAATCTTGCTTGGTCCTTTGGATCTGTCGCCGAGCCACTACATCGCAGAACTCACCGTGGAGGTGGCCGAAACCAGATTCCCAAGCCACGATTCTGCGAACATGTGCCGATTCGACGTCTCGCCAGACCAGGATCTGTCCACCGATCGGTCGGGCCAAGATGAACTTGCGAACTTCCCTACGCGTGAAGCGATTGAAGCTGCGCCCGATGAGACCGAGGCCATGCGCCTCGCGTCTGAGGCATTGCAGGCGATCACTCTCGTCGTCGCGTCATCGCGTCAGCTCAATGATTCGCTCAAAGACCTTGTCAAACACCACTGCTCCGAGACGCTTTTGGACGATCCGGCGCGACTCGCGAAAGCCATCGTTGCCGAACACCAGACCGGTCGCCTCGGGGAACACATCGCTCGTCTTGCAGTCTTGCAACTGATAACCGGAGCTTGCGACTGTCCGATCAGTGCCGGCTCGCTCAACGATCGCGACTACCGCGATCTGTGGGAGGTTTCACCAGTTCTTGCAGCAGCGATGGATCGGCCTGTAGATGAGGCGGCTCTGTCTCGCTGGAAGACCCACCTCGGCTGGGTTCTTACCGACGGTCCCGTATACGACGGCAAGCCGTTGAAGACAGAGATTCTCAAACGTGAAATCGGTTCCTTGAGGAAGACCTACGCGAAAATCACGAGCCAGAGGGTCGTATTACTGCAAATGACAGGGTTCCTCGAAGCGATGGTCCGGTGGTTGCTCCAGTCAGCGGGCGATTATTCGGAGACTCAGCGATGGCAAGAAGGGCAGAGGACTCTGCTCGGTCTATCCCAAGGCGAATGGCCAGAACAGGCACGCGTCGCACATGCTGAACTGAGTCAAGCACCAGACCCTCTGTTGCGATTGCCGGCGGACCTGTTGGCAATTTCGCTCCAGTTGGTCTGTTTCAACACCAATCCAAGGATCGATTCAATGGCGATCGACGCCCTGTCCGCGGCCTACGAATTCGCGCCTCGTCTAGTTGAACGCCAGCTCGTGGTCGCTCTGCTGTACCACCTGCGCGAGCAGGGTTCGCTGAGGGGGGCGCCCGATGGAGACTGAAACACTCGACGCGTTGAAGACAACCGAGCAGATCGACAGCGCATACCGGAGCTACCTGATTTCCACTTTCCGTGGCAGCCATCCCGGGAGAGCCCGCGAGTTCGAGTCGACGATGAAAAACGCAGAGTTGTCTAAAGGGCCTTTTCTTGAAGCATCCGCACCATTCGAGCAAGGGTGCTCGGTTCGCGAACTCGTCGAGGAGGGGCTGCTGTCGGATTTGTTTCTTCGTTTCAGCCCGCAGACCTTCCCCATTGATCGCCCGCTGCACCTTCATCAGGAGACAGCGGTCCGCAAGGCAGCAGGCGGCCGCAACCTGATCGTCGCGACCGGAACAGGGTCCGGCAAGACCGAGGCGTTTCTGCTGCCCATCCTGAACGGTTTGTTCAGAGAAATCGAAAGCGGGTCGATTGCGCGCGCGGGTGTTCGCGCCCTCTTGCTCTATCCAATGAACGCTCTCGCCAATGACCAGGTGAAGCGCCTTCGACGGTTGCTTGAGCCGTTTCCCGAAATAACTTTCGGACGCTATGTCGGAGAAACCGGCTACACGAAACAAGGGGCCGAGGACGCATTTCGACACCGCTACCCGTCCGAGCCTCTCATTCCCAACGAACTGCTTTCGCGAGAAGAACTCCAAGCGAATCCTCCTTCGCTGCTGCTCACCAACTACGCGATGCTCGAATACCTGCTGCTCCGACCCAAGGACAGCCCGTTCTTCGATGGCGACAACGCCCAAGCGTGGCGTCATCTGGTGCTGGACGAAGCCCACGTGTACGACGGCGCACAGGGAACCGAGGTGGCGATGCTGCTCCGTCGCGTCCGCGATCGGATCCATAGCAGCGAACCCGGCCGGCTTCAGTGCTTCGCCACAAGCGCCACAATGGGAAAGGGTCAGGAGGATTACCCGGATCTCATTGAATTCGCCGAGCGGATGTTCGATGAACCGTTCGAGTGGGTGGACCATGACCTGAACCGGCAGGACATCGTAGAAGCGACGCGGCGCTCGTTGGTCCTCGACGACGCAGCCTTCAAGCTTCCCCAAGAAGCCTTCGGGTTGCTGCAGCAGGCTTTTCGCAACGGAGCACCTGCTTCGGAACTAGCGCAACAGATTCTCGCGCACGCTCCGAGTCTTGACTCTCGCGATGGTGAAGCCCCCGAAGCCTACCTACACCGCGTGCTGGGCCAGGAACAAACGGTGATCTCCGTTCAGGAGCAGTTATCGGGCGGCTCGCGTTCGATTGACGATCTTGCACGCCATGCGTTCGGGGGAGACCGTGCTCGCAACGACGTCGTCAAGCTCGTCGATCTAGCTGTGGCAGCCAAACCTCGCCCTGACGACGCTCCACTGCTGCCCGCTCGTTACCACTATTGGCTCAAATCACTTGACGGCGGCTATCTGTGCCAGCATCCCGAACATCCCGCGGGAGCGAACCGGCTCCAGATGGAACGCCACAAGACCTGTCCGTGGTGCCAGAACTTGGGGATCCAGTCACACTTGGTTGAAATCGGCGTCTGCCGGTCGTGTGGAAGCGAGTACGCCATCGGCCGGATCGAACCCACCGGGGCCGGCGAGCAGTTCCAACTGCACTCTGGTCCAAAATTCGACTACTTGCACATCAGTGACGTCAAACACTCTGACCTCACCGACGAGGACGCCGACGCGCTCGGAGACGAGCTGTTGGACGACCAGGAGTTGCCGACTGACACAACCCAGTATTTTGATGTCGAGAGTGGGTTGCTCAGCGACTCCAGACAACAACAGAAGCATCAAGTCAGAATCACCCGAATCGACTTGCCCGACAACAGCGGTCAGCTGAAACGCTGCGTCGTGTGCAGCGCTTCACGTCGTGACGGTGTTGTATCGCCTTACCGAACAGGCAGGGACGCTCCACTCTCGGTAATTGCGACCGCGCTGTATCAGAACCTTCCACCATCACCCGACCCCGGTCAGATGCACGAGATCGGCAAAGGAAGGAAGCTGCTTTCTTTCGCCGACAGCCGCCAAGACGCAGCCTTCGCTGCTCCGTTTCTGAATCGCACATATGAGCGCGCTGTGGTCCGACGAGTGGTACTTCAAGCAATCTCAGACCTCAGCAAGCGATATGGTGAGGCTCCGCGATTCGACGATGTCGTCGACAACGCGAGGCGGGCAGTTGAAGATGTGCTGCTCAACCCCGACGATGGTCGCGCCGCCAATCAGAAGACTGTCGAGCGCTGGGTCACGCGAGAAGCCTTGGCTCTCGACCGACGGCAGAGCCTTGACGGACTGGGGCTAGTAGACATCCGGTCGGCCTTGCCGCGTCTCTTGGAACCTCCGGATTCGTTACTGCGGCTCGGCTTGGAGAGGGACGAATGTTTTGACCTGCTGCAGATCCTCTTGGATACTCTGCGCCTGAGCGGTGCCGTTTCGACACCTGATGGTGTGGATATCAGCCACGAGATGTTCGCCCCGCGAAACGTGCAGATCGCAATGCGCGAGCAAGGGTCCGCTTCTGGAATTCTCTCCTGGCTGCCAGGTGCCCGCTCTACAAACCGACGCGTTGAGATTTTGCGCAAAGTCCTGCTTCGACGGACCGTCGAAGCAGGACCCGTCGACGTTTTGAAGAACGTGTGGGAGCAGATCACCGGTCCCGCCGGAGACGGGCTGTTCACCAGATCAAACGATCATCGTGGTGTGACGTTCGCCTTGAACCATACGCGACTCGAGTTCGGCCTCGCATCCACCGACAACCCTGCATACCAGTGCGCAAAATGCCGCAATATCTGGTGGCGCACCATCGCCGGGGAGTGCCCTTCGTGGCGCTGCGAAGGAACACTGGAACTGGTTGATGCAGCAACTGTAGATTCCAATCACTACGCGCAGCTCTATCGAAAGCTGGATGTGATCGGGATGTCGGTGGAGGAGCACACCGCGCAATGGCGGCCCGACAAAGCAAGTGAGATCCAGGACCGGTTCGTGCGCGGGAAGCTGAACGTGCTGAGCTGTTCGACCACCTTTGAGATGGGCGTGGATGTTGGAGATGTTCAAGCGGTCTTGTTGCGCAACGTTCCGCCCAGCGCCTCCAACTATGTTCAGCGTGCGGGCCGGGCCGGTCGCAGACAGAACTCCGCGGCGGTGGTGATTGCGATGGCACAGTTGCGGTCCCACGACCGGACGTTCTTCAACGATCCGATGACGATGATCGACGGACATGTCAACCCTCCGAGGATCCATCTCGAGAACACCCCGATACTGCGCAGACATGCCCACTCCGTGGCGTTCGCCGCGTTTCAGCGCCACCTGGCCGACAGGGGGCTGGAACCGGCCACACAGGTCGGAAAGTTCTTCCGGGAGCGAGGTGAATCGGGTGCTGATGCGTTCCAGACGTGGCTGAATTGCAAGCCGACTGCGATTCAGACTGCGCTGCAGCGGGTGCTGCCAGACGCTGCATCTGCTGAAATGGACATCGCCGGCTGGGGCTGGGTTGAGGCTCTGTACCAGCACGACGATTCAGAGCCGACCTTCGGTTGGATGAAACGAGCCGCCGAAGACGTCGATGAAGAGTCTGAGGCACTCAGCGAAATGATTGCGGACGCTTTCGACCAACAGCGTGGGAGCCAGGGTGACCGCCTCAAAAGAGTCAAGCGGAACCTCGAGGCTCGGTCACTCTTGGGATTCTTGGCGAGTCGGAACATACTCCCGAAATATGGGTTTCCGATCGACGTTGTCCCGCTCCACCTGTCTGACGCCGGGACTGAATCACAATCGCTTGAGCTTGACCGCGACCTCCGCGTTGCAATAACGGAATTCGCACCCGGGGAATCCGTGGTGGCCGGCGGTCAGCTCTGGGTAGCGAAAGGTATCCGCCAACCACATCGAGGTGAAGAGCTTCCCAAGTACCACTGGAAGGTATGCCATGCCTGCGAAGCGTTTCGCATGCATATCGAAGAGGTGAGTCCAGAATGTCCAGAGTGCGGTTGCCAAAAGACCAGATCTCAAAAAGGCGCAGGCCACTTCATCAGCCCGCGGTACGGCTTCGTCGGCAAACACGAAGGCGAACCGCACAGTCCGCCTTCTCGTCGAACCGGCACGCAAACCTATTTCGGTTCCTACCGAGATGCTGCGCCCGAGTTCGCCGAGATTCCTGAGCTCTCAAGCACCTTGGCGGTCTCGGCGCGTGCCAGCAGTGCCGGCCGAATCGTCACGATCAATGCCAACGGCTACAGGTTCTGCCCATGGTGCGGAAAGGGCGAACGGGCTTCGGGCCGATCCAGCAAAGACCACGACGATTTGCGCCGGCCCGGCAAGAAATGTGCTGGTCGTATGCAATTCACACAGCTCGGACACGACTACCTGACTGATGTATTGGAAATCCAATTCGAAGGAACGCCGCGAACCCGCTTCCCCGGCAATTCAATGACCAGCCTGCTCAGTGCCCTGCTGGCCGCGGTGCCCGCTATCGGGATCAATCGTGCTGAGGTCGACGGCACGATGCACTTTCGGGGCCGAAACTCTTCTTCGGCAATGGTGTTGTTCGACACAGTTCCCGGTGGGGCCGGCCATGCCCAGCGGATTCTCGACAACCTGCCTGCCCTCTTCATGGCAGCCCGCAGAGTTGTTGTGTGCTCTTGTCAGGAATCAGCGTCTTGTTATGGCTGCTTGAGGACTTACCGCAACCAGTATTTTCACGACGAACTGTCACGCGGTTATGCACAGGCCTTGATCGACCACATTCTCAGCACTCGAAAGCCCGACGAATTCAAGGCTTTCAGTCCACTGGTCCATGGCCTGCTTCGCAAAGTCTCGGATCTTGGTGCGTCGACGCCTGTTGCTGAATTCGCGACTTCTTCAGGAGACGTCCTTGAAGTCGCTTGGCCGGATCAGCAAGTGGCCATCCTCCTCGACCGTGACGAGCATCGCGATTCGCAGCTGTTTGAAGACGGATGGACGGCCCAGCATGTCCACGACTGGGTGCCAGAAAAGTTGATCGAGGCGCTGAATCCGCAAAAGTGACAGATATACCGTCGGTTTTCGGCTATTTTAGATGGCATGCTTTACACAAGGCTGAACCGAGTTCCTGAGCAGAGCTTTTTCCTGCTCGGGATTCGAGGAGTCGGCAAGAGCACATGGGTTCGCGGGGCATTGCCCGATGCGCTGCGAATCGACCTGCTCGACGAAGCCCTGTTCGCAGACTTGTTGGCAGACCCGTCGCTGTTTCGCCAGTTGCTCTCGAAGCAACAAGCCGGCGACTGGGTCGTTGTAGACGAAGTGCAGCGCATCCCCGCGCTGCTCAACGAGGTTCACCGGCTGATCGAGGAACGGGGAATCAAGTTTGCGCTGTTGGGCTCCAGTGCGAGAAAGCTCAAGACAGCCGGAACGAACCTGTTGGCCGGGCGGGCGCTCAACAAGGCGATGCATCCGCTCACTCCCGCCGAGTTGGGCAGCGACTTCAACCTCGACGAAGCGCTGCGCTATGGCACGATTCCCTTGGTCTGGACTGCGCCCGACCGGCGTGAGGCACTCAACAGTTACACACAGCTCTATCTGCGAGAAGAGATCCGGGCCGAAGCACTGGTCAGAAACCTTTCGGGCTTCGTTCGGTTCCTGCCGGTCGCTGCTCTGATGCACGCACAGACGCTCAATGCAGCCGGGATCGCCCGTGACGCGGGTATTGCTCGAGCCACCGTCAACGGCTACCTCGAAATCCTTGAGGACACCCTGTTGACGACACGACTATCGGCGTTCGAGGCCAAAATGCGGGTTCGAGAACGGCGACGACCCAAGTTCTACTGGGTCGACTGCGGGGTCGTGCGCGCCCTCAAACGCCAACTGGGTCCGGTGACCGCCGAGGAGAGAGGCGCGTTGCTCGAAGGCTGGGTTTTCAGCTTGTTCAGGGCCCACAACGAACACCAGCACCTCTTCGATGACATCGGCTACTGGGCGCCCGCAGAATCCCGCACGGAAGTCGACTTTGTGCTCACCCGCGATGGAGCGCACATCGCGGTCGAGGTCAAATCCGCAAACCGTTACAACACCGCCATGCTCAAGGGACTCCGCAACCTGGAAGATCTGACTGGGCTGTGCAGACGCATCCTCATCTACGGTGGTGACCGCGCCTTTTGCACCGACGACGGTATAGAGGTGTGGCCGCTCAGCGATTTTCACCAAGCGCTGAGCACGGATCAACTCTGGCCCTGAAGTTGCTGCCCAATTGTTCGCTTATGCACCGAGCGCTTTGCGCAGGGCGGCCGAGGCGTCACGGGCGCTGTTGAGGCTGACCTGTGCGGCAGCCACCATGGACGAAGCGTGGAACGTCCCCGGGTAGGCGTGGATCTCGGTCGACACGCCGGCTTCGAGCAGTCGCATTGCGTAAGTCAGCCCCTCATCACGCAACGGGTCGAACTCCATCACCGACACGAAAGCAGGCGGCAGACCTGAGAGGTCTTCGGCCACCGAAGGCGACGCGTACGGCGAGACAGGCCCTTCGTGGTCGGGTCCCAAGTAGTGCTTCCAGCTCCAGACTGCGTTGGGTCGATTCCACAATGGCGTATCGGTGAACTCCTTCATGGACGGCGTCTCGAGACGATGATCCAGTTCGGGTATTTCCAGCAGTTGGAAGCACAAGGGTGGCCCGCCGCGGTCGCGGGCCATGAGCGCGGTGCCCGCGGCCAGGCCGCCGCCGGCACTCTGACCGGCGATGGCCACGCGCTCGGGGTCTACACCCAGCTCCGCGGCATTGTCGGCCAACCACAAGAGCGCCGCGTAGCAATCGTGGATCGCCGCTGGGAAAGGATCTTCGGGCGCCAGTCGGTACTCGACCGACACGACTGCCGCCGGGAATTCGGCAGCCACGCGATCGCACCAGAAGTCCATCATCTCGATCGATCCGACCATGAACCCGCCGCTGTGGATCTCCAGCACTGCGGGCAGAAGGTCGGCGGGAGCCACCTCTGGACGGTATATCCGCACAGGCACATCGGGGTCGCCGTCGAGACCCGGCACCGCACGGTCCTCGCGGATCACATCATCGCGGGGTTCAACCTCGGTGAAAAACAGGCCCATCGAGTCCCGCATGGCATGAATCTCCTCGAGATCGGAGAAACCTGAGAGCGTGGGCAGCAACGGCAGAATCTCAAGAAACTCTGGATCATAGGATCGCTCAGTCATACCGCGACCGTAGCCGTTCGTCTTCAAACTGTGGAAATCCTGATTCCATTCTGCTGTAGCCTCACGCCCCAAGCTGCGCATCATCGACTCAGGGGTCGCGGCCAGGCTGTTGAGCCTTCAACCCGAAAAGCTCGCCGGGCTGGACCCCACATCATTGCAACAGTTCGGGCACCTCCTCGAGACATTCGTCGTCGGTGAAGTGCTCAAGCAAGCGTCTTGGCTTGAACACCGACCTCATGTCGGCCATTGGCGCACCCACGACGGAGCTGAGGTCGATCTGGTCATAGAAAACGGGCACGACGGCTCAGTCATCGGAATTGAAGTCAAGGCCAGCGGAAGGGTCCATCGACGCGACCGGCGCGGCCTGCGGATGCTACGCGAGGCCCTGGACAAGCGATTTGTCGTCGGCGTTGTATTTTACACAGGCGATTACTGCACCCGCTTTGAAGACGACGACCGTATCATAGCCCTGCCAATCGACCGGCTGTGGACCGAAGGCTCGACCTGACGAGCCTGTCCTGTAGAGGGGTCAGCTGAAACTCTGGCCGCAGCCGCAGGTGCGTTGAGCGTTGGGGTTGTCGATCGAGAAACCGGCGTCGGTGAGGCCGTCTTTGTAGTCGAGCGTGGCGCCCTCGAGAAGCTGGGCGGACGACGGATCCACAACCACGTCTACGGGGCCGTAGGCGACCATCGTGTCGTCGGAAGCCTTCTCGTTGTCGAAATACATCTCGTAGGAGAAACCCGAGCAGCCGCCGGGGCGCACGGACACACGCAGAGCCAGCCCTTCCTCCCCCTCTGCGGTGAGGAGTTCATCGACTTTCGACACGGCGGAATCGGTCAGTGTGATCACAGGACTTCCTCTCTAGAAGAACTACTACGATACCGCCCCCACCTTACCGGCTGCCACCCACAATCGTCTCGCTGTCTCTGGGCTCAATCCCCTGCCCGACTCGCGCGAACTGCTTGCGATACGACCTCAGCGACCGTTTCGGGAGGCTCGTGCTCCCAGAAGCGCAGGACTTTCCAGCCGGCTTGCTCAAGGCGGGCGTTGGTGTCTTTGTCCCGCTCGATGTTGCCGCTTATCTTCGCGGACCAGTATTCGAAGTTGGTCGACGGTTGAGTGTGGTGCTCGGGGCAACCGTGCCAGAAGCAGCCGTCCAAGAACACCGCAATCTTGTCTCTGCGGAACACCAGATCCGCAGTCCGCCGGAGCCCCGGCAGCGGCCTGTCGCCCACACGGTAGCGAAGCCCCTGCGCGTGAATCAGAGAACGTGCTGCCAACTCCGGCTTGGTATCACGACTGCGATTCCCCTGCATGGACTTCCGCGTCGCCGCAGAGGAGGCCCAAGACTCACGGGGAAGCGTGCTCATGGCCGGACTCTACCAACCACAGCAATCTGTCGGGCCGTGTTCAATCAATGGATCCGCTCAAGATCAGGCGGGCGCGTCTATTGCCGGAACTAGGTGCGTGCCCACGACTGACTCTTCAGCCGTGACACTCCACCGAACCGCCCATATGATCATCATCGTGCAGAGCCGGAGTCGAACTCAATGAGCCGTTGTCATACCCCAGCGCCAATCTAATGAGCATGACCAGCGTGATATCCCCCCGGCAAACTGCTCTATCGGCACTACGAGCGGTAGACCTGTTCTGCGGATGCGGCGGACTCTCAAAAGGGTTGATAAGCGCTGGCATCGACGTCGCAGAGGCTTACGACTGCTGGCCCCAAGCCCTCGAAACCTATGTTCACAACATCGGCGGGCACGCCGTCGAGTTCGACTTGTCCGACGTTGACGCTACCAGCGAACGAATATCCAGCCTTGCTCCCGATCTGGTCGTCGGTGCTCCACCATGCCAAGACTTCTCAACGGCGGGCAAACGGATTGAAGCCGGTCATGCCAACCTCACAATCGCCTTTGGCCGCATTCTGGCACGCTGCAAGCCACCAGCCTTCCTCATGGAAAACGTCCCCCAGGTCAGACTGAGCGAGACGTACAAACGGATGCGGCAGACTGTCTCTGCGGAAGGCTACACCGTGGTTGAAACGGTGCTCGATGCGAGCTGGTATGGAGTGCCGCAAATCAGGCGGAGGTTCTTTGCTTTCGGATATCTGGGCAACGGAGACCAAGGAGAACGCTTCGAACAGTATCTGGACGCGAAAAAGGCGACTCAACGTCTCACGGTGAAGCAGTACATGGGCGGAGAGATCAACATCGAGTTCTACTATCGTCATCCTCGCAACTACTCGCGCCGATCAGTGTTCTCTGTGCATGAACCGTCGCCAACCGTGCGCGGAGTGAACCGACCTGTGCCGCCAAAGTACGCCGGCAATCATCTCGACAGCGTCCCACCATCGGAGGTTCGGCCTCTGACGACGCGCGAGAGGGGACGAGTCCAGACATTCCCGATCGAATGGGAGTGGGACGGACGCAACCGCAACGCCGACACCGAACTGCAGATCGGCAACGCCGTGCCAGTGCAACTCGCTGAGCGGGTCGCTGAGGCAGTCCAATATACAACCCAGCCATAGCCCCTCTCTGTTCGGTATCCGTCCCGAGAACTCAGACCGCCATGGCAAGGATCTGTGGGGGAAGAACCAGTTCAACTCAACATTCCCCCTCGCTCTATGCCTGCTGATGCGCGACCGTGACATCGCTCCCGCCGCGGTCTTGGAGCGTGGCGGAAGGATGAGTCAGGGTGACTACTCGTATTCGAGCATCTACAAGGGAATGCCATTCGGTCAGCAGACCGACAAGTCGTTCTCGCTTACTTGATCTCCCAACCCGCACGGACGACCCCCTGAACCTACGAGCTGTGCGGCACAGAGAACTCGCGCTCGGGTTGCGGCGGTAGCCTCGGGGGGTGACAGACGCTGCGCTGCCCACTGCTGATGACGTGATGGGGTTGCTGCGCGGGGTGGTCGACCCTGAACTGGGCAGCGACATCGTCGAGCTCGGCATGGCCCGCTCCGTGGACGTCGCCGACAGCGGTCGGATCACTTTGGAGATCGCCCTGACCACCAGCGGCTGCCCGTTGCGGGGACAGATCCAAAAGGACGTCCGCAGCCGTCTCCTGTCGCTACCCGGGGTCGCCAGCGTGAAGATCAACTGGGGCGAACTGACCCAGGAACAGAAGTCTGAGGCCATGGCCAAGGCACGATTCAACGTCAGCCAGGACGCCCCGGCCACGGCCATCCCGCCGACCACCAAAGTCATCATGATCGCCTCGGGCAAGGGTGGAGTCGGCAAATCTTCGATCACGACCAACCTGGCAGCCGCGCTGGCCGACAGCGGCTACGCGGTCGGCGTGATGGACGCCGACATCTGGGGGTTCTCGGTTCCCCGCATGCTCGGGGTCGACGGCGACCTGGTCGCCCATGAAGGGAAGATCACTCCCCTTATCCGCCAGATCGGCGGCGGTCGCCTCGAAATCGTGTCGATGGGCTTCCTTGTCGCACAGGAGGACTCTGCGTTGATGTGGCGCGGGCTCATGCTGGACCGGGCAGTCCGGCACTTCTGCGAAGACGTCGCCTGGTCCGAGGATCTCGACTACCTGCTGATCGACATGCCGCCCGGAACCGGAGATGTGCAGATGGGTCTGGCGAAACTGCTGCCCCGCGCCGAGATGCTGATCGTCACCACCCCCGCAAGCAATGCCCAGAAAGTTGCCGCGCGGGTGGCCGACATGGGTCGCAAGAACTATCTGCGGATCGTCGGCGTCATCGAGAACATGACCAGCTTCGTCGCCCCTGACGGCAGCGAACACGATCTGTTCGGAAGCGGAGGCGGCCAACAACTCGCCGACGACGTGGGTGTGCCGCTGCTCGGATCGGTGCCGATCGAGGCTGAGGTGTCAGTCGGAGGCGACAACGGCTCGCCGGCAGTGCTCGGCTCCAGCCCCGCTGCCGATGCCATCAGGGCCATCGCCGCGGCCATTGCGGAGGAGTACATCCCCCCGGTGGAGATGGCGGGTTGCTCGGCCCGCATGCTTGAAGCCGCGATGACTGCCCTCGACGAGTTGGACGAGTTCGAAACGAACGCGAACTGAACGCGAACTGAACGCGGCGGTTGTCAGCGTTGTCGGGGACCTGCGCCGGGGCCTCCGTCCGCATCGGAGTTCGTGTCCTCCTCAGACGCCGCGCCCAGTTCGATCGCCGAGCCCCCGCTGTCGCCGTAGCCTGCTTCACCTGCATCGGTGACATCGGTTGCGTTCACATCGGTCCATTGGCCGAAATGCACTCCGGACCCGCGAAACGTCTCACGGGCCATCACCCGACCGGCGAAGCGGCGCTTGAGCACTTCCCGCACGACCGCCCTAGTCGGAGGGAACAACAGGAGCAGTCCGACACCTGCGGTCAAGAACCCCGGCGTCAGGATCAGCGCTGCGGCGACCAACAACAACACGCCGTTGATCAATTCGTTGGTCGGAATCTGGCCCCTGTCGAGCGACTGCTGCGCCCGGCGCAGCACGCTGAGACCCTCGCTCCTGACGAGAACGGCGCCGACCATAGAGGTCAGCACGATCAGACCCACGGTGTTCCACCCGCCGAAGGCTGCGGCGAACGCGAGGATCAGATAGCCCTCGGTTACCATGACCACAAGAAACAGAACAAAGAGGATGCCCAAGATGCGGCCATCCTACGGGGATTCAGGGTACGTGCACCGCAGAACCCCGTGGGCGCACTGGTGCTCTAGGCTGATCCGGTCGTGACTGAACAGACTTCGCGCCCTCCGTCGGTCGACCGGCTGGCCCGGTCGTTGCACGACACCGGCCTTCCTCACCCGATGCTCGTGGAGGCGGCCCGCACCGCGATCAACGCCGGAGCCCCCGAAAGCGCACGTCAGATCGCCGACGACGCGGCCAGGCGCCGCCTGCTGCGCCCGGTCATCAACGGCACCGGCACGCTGCTGCACACCAACCTCGGTCGTGCCCCGATCAGCTGGGACCAAGCCGAGCAGTACTCGAATCTCGAGTTCGATCTGACGACTGGAGAACGCGGCTCGCGCATGGACGCCGCTCCGGCGCTGATCGCCCAGGTCTGCGGGGCTGAAGCTGCGATTGTGGTGAACAATTGCGCGGCAGCGGTGCTGCTCGTGTTGGCGAGTCTCGCCGAGGGCTCAGGAGTAGTGGTCTCCCGCGGCGAGTTGGTGGAGATCGGCGGGGGTTTTCGGGTTCCCGACGTGATGGAACGTTCGGGGGCACGACTCATCGAGGTCGGGACCACCAATCGCACGAGGCTGGCCGATTTCAAACGAGCGGTCGAGCAGCACGGCGATGCCGCCGCTGTGGTGCTGCAGGTACACCAGTCGAACTACAAGATCGTCGGCTTCACCGAAGCCCCCCGGACCGCCGAGCTCGCCACGCTCAGCCGCCCGCTGGTCTCCGACATCGGTTCGGGACTCGCCGACAGCCGTTGCTCCTGGCTGCCCGGTGGACCCCCCGGGTGGCTGGACAACGAACCAGCCGCTCGTCAGACGCTTGAGGCGGGCGCCGATCTGGTCACGTTCTCCGGCGACAAGCTCTTCGGTGGTCCACAAGCGGGCATCATCGCGGGCCGCGCTGATCTGGTGGCAGCGTGCGCGGCCCATCCGCTGGCCCGTGCCCTCAGACCCGGCTCCCTGGTCCTCGGGGCTTTGCAGGCCACCGCTTTGGCCTACCTGAATCGCGACGGCGACGCCATCCCGTTTTGGCGAATGGCGTCTCTGTCCCAAGATGAGCTGCGCTCCCGAGCCCAGGAAATCGGCGTCGGGGTCGTTGTGGACGTCGCTTCCACGCCAGGTGGCGGGACCTTGCCGGGAGTGGAGATCCCGTCTGCGGGCGTGGCGGTCGAAGGCGACCAGCGCAACCGTCTGCGCAACCACCGGCGCCCGATAATTGCCCGGGTCGTCGACGGGCGCACCGTCATCGATCTCCGCACCGTTCACCCGGACGACGACTCCGAGATTGCCGCTGCTTTGACCCCCGGCTCTGACTGATGATCCGCTCGCCACACGTCGGGGGGTGTTGACCGATGCATGTGGTGGCTACGGCCGGGCATGTGGACCACGGCAAGTCGACCCTGGTCAAGGCGCTGACCGGCACCGACCCGGATCGGCTGTCTGAGGAGAAGGCACGCGGACTCACCATCGACTTGGGCTTCGCTTCAACGCAACTCCCCTCCGGCAGAGGCGTGGCGTTCATCGACGTGCCCGGCCATGTCCGCTTCCTCAAGAACATGCTGGCCGGGGTTGGCAGCGTAGACGCCTGCGTTTTCGTGGTGGCGGCCACCGAGGGTTGGAAGCCCCAGTCCGAGGAACATCTGCAGATCCTGGATCTGCTGGGGATCAAACACGGGCTGCTGGCGCTCACGAAAGCCTCCTTGGCCGATGAGGACTTGCGAGAACTGGCGCGCCTCGACGTGGAGGAACGCGCGGAGGGCACCTTTCTGGAAGGTGCGGCGATTGTCGACGTGGACGCTCTGGACGGGTCCGGCGTCGAGGACATCCAGCAAGCACTCGACGAGTTGCTGGAGAGCACACCGACAGCGGTCGACCACAAGCGGCCGCGGCTCTGGATCGACCGGGTGTTCGCCGCAAAGGGATCGGGGACCGTGGTCACGGGGACCCTCACCGGCGGCCGGGTGCGGGTAGGCGATGAATTGGCTGCTCTGCCCAACCGGCGGGCTGTACGGGTCCGGGCGCTGCAGAGCTTGTATGCCGAACGATCGAAGGTGGGACCGGGGAACCGGGTTGCACTGAACCTGTCCGGGGTCAGCCATGACGAGCTGACCCGCGGCGATGTGCTCGTAGGGGCCGACCAGTGGCATGTCACCCGGCGCATCGACGGCCAGTTGAAGGTCCTTGACGCCGTTGACCATCCGGTCACCCGACGGGGTGCTCACATGGCCTATCTGGGCTCCGGGGAGTTCCCGGTCAGGCTCCGTGTGCTCGGCCCTTCGGAGATTCAGCCCGGCACAGAGGGCGCGGTTCGCCTGCATCTGCCGGTGGGGCTGCCTCTGTTGCCCGGGGACCGGTTCATCCTTCGCGAATCGGGCCGGGGGGAGACGCTCGGGGGAGGGGAGATCCTGGACGTCGACCCGATAGTCGCCGCTGCCAAAGCCCGGCCTGATCGGAGCTTGGACCGGGTGATCGCCGAACGAGGTCGAGTGGACGTCGACCATCTGCTGCGACTGACCGGTGAGCGGCGTGAACCCGATGTGGGGAACTGGGCGGTGGACCCTGCGGTGTTGGAGGCCCGTCGGGTCGAGCTCGGCGAGGCCGTCTCCGCAGCGGGGCCGCTAGGACTAGACATTGCAACCCTCGACGACTTCGGACGAGCGTTGTTGGACACCCTTGTCGGCGTGACCGTGGACCACGGCCACGCGAGGGCTGTCGACGCGGTCGACACATTGACCGGGCATCCCTTCGTGGATGCTCTGGAGGCCTCGCCGTTCGCCCCTCCCGATCCCACCGGCGTCGACCGGGCTGAACTTCGTGAGCTGGTTCGCAGGGGTGACGTGATCGAAGCCCACGGGGTTTATTTCGCCAAGAGCGCGGTCGCGGCTGCGGCTGGAGTCGTGGCCGCTCTTTTGAGCCGTCAACCCGACGGGGTCACGGTGGCCGAGGTCCGTGACGAGTGGGGAACGAGCCGCAAGTACGCCATTCCGCTGCTGTCCTGTCTCGACGACAACGGGATCACCCGGCGTCGTGGTGATCTGCGGATCGGCGGACCCAGACTGCCGCCACTGGATGAATCGGCCTGAGGGGAGTCGACCTAGCGGGCTCGGGCTAGACGGTCAGCAGCTGGCGGCGCTCGCTTTCGCTCAGTCCACCCCAGATGCCGTGCTGTTCGCGAATGGAGAGGGCATGGGCCAAGCAGTCGTCGCGCACGGTGCAGGTTTCGCAGATCGCCTTTGCGTGCCGTTCGCGGGCCCGCTTCTCATCTCGTCGCTCGGGCGACGCAGGAGGGAAAAAGATCGCCGACTGAGGTCCGCGGCAAGCTGCGCGCAATTGCCAATCGACAGCGTCAAATTGCTTGATCATCAGCACTCCGTTTCTTCAGATGTTTGGCTACCAGACAGATCGACGTTGGGCAAACGTTTTGAGTGCGAACTACAGAGAAATAACCACTGTCAGTAGTTTTTGGGTCAACATCTGAACCATTCGATCCCATTGGATCAACATCGTGGATCAACATCGTGGATCAATGCCGCATCTCGCGGTAGTCGCGAGCACCGCCGGTTTCCGGCTCAATCTCGAGGTAGAGCCCCTCAATGGCAACAATGCGGACCTGATCGCCCGCTGAGATCGGGGTTGTGCGATTCACACGTGCTCGCCAGGGAGCGCCGTCGACACTGACAATGCCCTCCTTCTTGATGTCCTCTGTGGCCTCAGCCATCTTCCCCACCATCCATTCGCGGCCGATCGTGGGCGTTCCGAAGCGGGTGCGGATCATCGAAGGCATGCCCGAGATCATCGAGAGCGCAATGCCGATGATGCCCACCAGCAGCGTTATCCATGAGATCACCATCCCTTCATACAGGAACAACGAGCCAGCGATCAGACAGAACGTCGCTATCCACGACCACACCCGCGGCACTCCCACCTGCACATCGATGGCGTACCCGAACATGGCAACGACGAGAAGCGCGATCGCCCAGTTCCGAGCGGGCAGAACATCGAAGCCATAACAGCCGACCACGAAGCAACCCGCCCCTATCGCCCCGGCAATCCCCACGCCTGCGGTGTAGAACTCGAATATGAGCAGCGCCGCCCCTATCAGGAAGAGCAGGTAGGCCATCGCAGGACTGGCGAGGCTGTGTACCCAGCCGTCGATGAGGGGAAGCTTGGAGAAGCGCACTTGTGAGTCCGGCACGCGCACCGGTTCCTCACCGCTGTTGTCCACCGTGCTGGCAAAACCGGGCAAATCCAGCACAAAGGACAAGAGAGTGGGTGAATCGCGGTGTGCGAGACCCTGGGAGACGACGGTTTCTTCATCGACCGTGCCGTTCTCGAGGGCGCTGGCTGCACGCAGGAACTGATCCGACAGAAGCTCCGGGAAGATCAGTTCGCCGGTGTTCCCGAATCGTGCTCCCACCGCCACCGACAACTCTTCGGTCGCCGCCACGAGTTGAGCAGTCCCGCCCTGCGCTGAGGAGCCGGACGGGCCGACCCATGCGTACACCGGGACCGTCGAGTCAGCGATGGCCTGCGCCACCTCTGTCAACCGTTCATCGCTCACCACATGCCCGCTGCTGTTCACCTGAAGGACGACGCCACCCGATCCGCCGGCCTCGGCATCGACTATGAACTCCTCGATGAAGTCGGCGACGATCTCATCGATCAACCCTGCTATCTCGATGACGTCGAACGTCGGGTATTCGTCGGCCGCCGTGCTCTGCGCCGCGAGGCTCGAGCTCTGCTGAGCGTGGGCGGGCATGAACCAGCCGAGCAGCGACATCGCTAGCAGTGCGGCCGCAGACGATAGCGTGACCGAACGACGCAGCCGTGTCCATCGTGTCGATCGCTTCGAGGGGGGGAATGGATCCCGGTCAATTCTTCGCATCGTCGCGGATCCTGATCGTGGCGGGGAAAGGTGGCGTGGGCAAGACCGCCGCCTCAGCCGGCTTGGCCTTGGCGGCGGCTCGAACCGGACGCACCGTCCTGGTTGTGGAGGTGGCCGGCAGGTTGGGTTCGGCGCCGATGTTCGACGTCGATCCACAAGGCTACGACGAGCAGACCGTTTACGACGACCCCGACCGCGGTCAGGTCCGCTGCCGCTCGATCACCCCCGACGCCGCGCTCGTCGAATGGTTGAGCAACCACGGTTTTGCGCGGATCGTCAGGCGCATGTCTAGGTCCGGACTGCTTGAAATCGTCGCCACTGCAACTCCCGGCATCAAGGAACTGCTGGTACTGGGTCAGATCAAACATCTCGAGCAGAGTCGTGCGGCCGACCTGATTGTTGTGGACGCTCCCGCGGCGGGCCACGCGCTCAACTTCTTGAAAGCACCGCTGGCGGTGCGCAACACCGCACGCACCGGAGTGCTGAGGCGCCAGGCAACCGAGACCTTGGAAATGTTGGGTGACAGCCAACGGTGCCGGGCTCTGCTGGTCACCATCGCGGAGGAGACACCGATCAAGGAGTTGGTCGAAACCGCGTTCGCCGTCGAGGACGAGGTGGGGTTGGCGCTCGGCCCGGTCGTGGTCAACGGCCTTCTCCCGTCGATCGAATCGCTCGACACGGCTTCTGAGCTTGATCCGTCCGAATTCGGGGCCTCCGAGCACGCGCTGAGCGCAGGTGAGATCAGCGACCTGATCACGGCGGCCGACTTCCGGCGGGATCGGCTGTCGTTGCAGGATGATCAACTCGCCTCGCTGGCCCAGCAGCTGCCGCTTGCACAGATACGTCTGCCGCAGTTGTTCACCACTTCGGTCGGTCTGGCCGAACTCGAGACGCTC
The DNA here is from genome assembly GCA_028819005.1 of Acidimicrobiaceae bacterium. Lineage (GTDB taxonomy): Bacteria > Actinomycetota > Acidimicrobiia > Acidimicrobiales > Aldehydirespiratoraceae > VXYK01. Next base: position 25,548 of record JAPPMP010000033.1, on the reverse strand, counting down.
GCCGACGCAGCCAGTGCCTCAATTGAAGCGATCAAATTGTTGGCTGACTGAAGTGTGAACCGGTTGATGACTCGTACTCCGCCAATAAGCACTCCACCGAGCAACTACGGTGACCTGGTCGCCCGGAAGCGGGTGATCGTCGCCTGCGGCACCGGCGGCGTCGGCAAGACGACGATGGCCGCGGCCACCGCTGTCGCCGCGGCCCGAGCCGGGCGGCGCGCTGTGGTGGTCACGATCGACCCCGCCAAACGCCTGGCCGACGCCCTCGGAATCGATGCACTCGGCAACACGCCGACCGTGATCGACGGTGCCTGGACGGGGACTCTCGGGGCGATGATGCTCGACAGCAAGGCCACTTTCGATGATGTGGTCACCCGCCACGCCACCAGCAAGGAGCAGGTCGAGCACATCTTCAGCAATCGTTTCTACGTGAACGTGTCGACCGAACTGCCGGGCACCCAGGACTACATGGCGGTGGAGAAGCTGAATGAACTGCACTGTTCGGGCGACTGGGACCTCGTGGTCGTCGACACTCCGCCGACCCGCGATGCTCTCGCCTTCTTCGAAGCCCCCAAACTGCTGACAAGGCTGCTCAACAACACCATCTACAAACTGCTGATATCTCCGCGGCCCGGGGTCCGGCAGGCCGTGAACAGGGCTGCGAGTGGCGTGGTTCGCCGTCTGGCGAGGGTGGTCGGCGCCGAGGTCGTCGATGACGCCATCGAGTTCTTTCAGACGTTTCAGGGCATGGAGGAGGGCTTCAAGAAACGAGCCGATGAGACCCTGTCGCTGCTGGCCTCCGACGACACCGCTTTCGTGCTCGTCGCCTCGCCCCGCAGCGACACGATCGCCGAAGCGCTCTACTTCCTCAACAGGCTCGCCGACGCCGACCTGTCGGTCCTTGCGGTAGTGGCGAATCGCATGCTCGCAGCGCTATCAGCATCAGGCGACGAGGCTGCACAGCTTCAAGCCAGGTTGGGCGCAGGCCCTCTGGCCGGCGCTGCGCAGGCTCTCGTCGACCATGTCCACGCCTCCGCAGGCGACGAAGACAGAATCTCACAGATCATGGCCCACGTCCCCGACGCCACCCTCACAAAAGTTCCACTGCTGTCGAGCGACGTGCACGACATATCCGCGCTCGGCGATATCGCCGAGCTGCTCGTGCAAGACCCGCTTTAGGTTTCGCTCAGAGCAGCAACGGCTTCGAGCACGTCTTCTTTGACGGGAACGATCCGGTCGAACCCGGTCGTGTGAAGCAACCGGGAGATCGCCGCACGATCGCTGAAAACTGCGATCCGGCCTTCGTTGTCGCGAACTTTGCGGATACCGCCGATCAAGGCTCCAAGACCCGCCGAATCCATGAACTGCACACCCGAGAGGTCCACCAACAGCCGCTGCTCCTCGGAAACCTTGGCGAAAGCCTCACGGAACTGAGCGACGGAGTAAGCGTCGAGTTCTCCCTGGGGGCGAAGCACAACATAGTTGCCCTCGCTGACGCGGCTAGCTGAGATCTCAAGCACAAGCGCATCGTATCCTAGAGGCCCCGCGAATTGGCAGAGGACTTCCGAGTGCGAGCAGCTTGATTTGCGGGCCGTGGCCCGAGCGGCCCGCCCGCGGGCGTGACGAGCCGGGCTGAGCCCGTTGACGACTTCGATGGAGAGGATGGGCCCGCCCGCGGCCGTGACGAGCCGGGCCTTGCCAGACCGAGCCCGCCCGCGGACCGAACGGCCCGGTGAGCGCAGCGAACAAGAGCGGGAAACGCAGCGCAGCGAACCAGGAGCGGGGAACAACGGGCTGCAACTCGAAGGCCCGCCAATTTGCGCGCGTTCTTTGTTTGTTGCGTTGTTGTCTCTGACCGTTCGCCGACATCGCGGTCGCCGCCGCTGCGGTGTACGCTTCGGCCCGTGTCCGACATCCTCCTTGCGACAGACGCCGACTGGTTGGTCGACGACATCGAGGCCGCAGTCGGGGGCACTCATCTCATTCACCGGGTGAGCAACGGTGCCGACGTCGTGCCTGCTATCGCTGAGATAAACCCCGATCTTGTGCTGCTCGACTTCCAGATCGGCAACATGGGCGGCGTAGCTGCGTGTCTGGCGGTCCGCCAGGAGGAGGAGGCGGGCCGACTCGACCCCAGCGTCATCTACCTGCTGCTCGACCGAGAGGCCGATGTCTTCCTGGCCGGCCGAGCAGCTCCCGACGGGTGGCTGATCAAGCCGCTCGACGCCTTCAGCACTCTGCGAACGATCAACAAAGCGCTCGCGTCGCTCACCGAGAGCCGATAAACTCGCAGTTCTGCAACACGGGCAGTGGCGCAGGTTGGTAGCGCGCCTCGTTCGGGACGAGGAGGTCGTGGGTTCAAATCCCGCCTGCCCGACAACACAACGCGTCCTGGGCGGTTGGTCGAGCGAATCGGGATCTATGGGCGCAGCGAGGTGAGTGGGACCACGCAGACGCCATCGGGTCGCTCGTAGGCGAAGCCCGTGGCGGTGACGACGGCGAGCCGTGCCGGGGCGCCGGTGCGGCCTCCCTTCAGCCTGGCCCGCAACCGCAAGAGCGACTCGGCGCCCTTGTCGATCGCCTCCGAGCCTCCGAGCTTGATCTCCGCGGCCGCCCATCTGCCATCCGGGTGTTCGATGATCGCGTCGACCTCAAGGTGGTGACTGTCGCGATAATGCGACAACGAGCACTCGATGGCTGCCGCGTAGATTTGCAGGTCGCGCAGTGCCATCGACTCGAACAGCCGCCCAACGAAGCTGAGGTCGCGCATGAGCATGTCGACCGTGAGCCGCAAGGCTGCCACGGTTAGCGACGGATCAACGAGATGGATCTTCGCAGAGTTGCGGGCCTGAGCCCGAGAGGCGATGTGAGGTCTCCACGCGGGAATCTCTTCGACAACGAACAAGCGCCCCAATGCTGCGAGGTAGCTCGCGACGGTCCGTCGCTCCAATGGAGGCTCCCCTGCTGTCGCGGTGTCTGCCGCAAGCACCGTGTGCCGCACCTCGGTGGCCACGTTTCGCGCAATTGATGCGAGCAATCTTCGCACTCGCGTCGGGTCTCGCTCGGCGCCGTCGACCCGTGACACGTCAGTACGGCTGATCTCATCCAAGTAAGCGCGGGCGGCGCCCGTCGCAGTCGGCAGATCGGCGGCGAGTTGCTGGGGCCATCCACCGCGGCATGCCAGCGCAACTACATCGCCCAGTGACAAACCCCCGTCCGCTGCGGTACATGGCTCACCGTCGATCAGGCTCTGAAACGAGACGTCACCGCTCGATTCCCCGCTCTCGAACAAGCTCATCGTCCGCATCGGCACGCGCATGATCCGCCCGGCTCCCGAATGCCGAGTGATGTCGTCAGGCGGGTCGGCGGAACCGGTGAGAATGAACTGGCCGCGCAGGCCGCGGGCATCGCAAGCGCGCCGCATGGTGTTCCACACGGCGGGAGCGATCTGCCATTCGTCCAGCAAACGGGGTGTCTCCCCGTCGAGGATTGACGCCGGATCAATTCCCGCTGCCAGCGCGGCATTCACTCGTTCATCGAGGTAGACGGCACTGGCCGCGAAATGCCTGCCAGTCCATGTCTTGCCGCACGCTCGGGGACCCTCTACGACAACCGCCGGCATAGTCCGCAGCGCCACGCTCATTCGTTCGTCTACCAGCCGCGGCAGGTATCCGGCCGGCCCGATCTCGCTCGTACCGGAACCATTGTGTTCTATGTTGACGGGATCCACGGTGCTTCCTTTGTTCAGAAACCATTATCATACATCAAAAATAGTTATATCCGCCAATAAAGTGGCGGTTGACTATCCAATAAACTGGCGGTTGTACGTCGTAACAATACAGCGGGCCAACATTTGCATAGCCATAGCGCTCGCTCGTTGCGTAGGGTTGAGGCGTGGGTTCAACGCAGATGCGGCGACGGGCGTCGGAAGCTCGGTCGGGGGTTTTGAGCACGATCACCGCTGACGGACGGCCGCATGCGGTGCCGTGCTGCTTCGTGCTCGACGGGGACATCGTGTACTCGGCCGTGGACGCCAAACCGAAGTCGACGCCGGCGTTGCGCCGGCTGGACAACCTCGCCGCCCACCCGGAGGCCTGCTTGCTGGTTGATCACTATGAAGACGACTGGTCGGAGCTCTGGTGGATCCGACTGGACTGCACCGCACGGGTGCTGACCGACGGCGACGAGCGCAACAGGGCGTTGGACCTGCTAGCCGGCAAGTACCCGCAGTATCGCTCCGCACGACCGCCCGGTCCGGTGATCGCGCTCGACGTGAGCGCATGGCGCTCCTGGCCTTAGCGGCCCTCGGTACCCGTTTCGACTGATCGGTACAGGCTCTGGCAAGGTTGTGCCATGACAGGCTTTGCTGAGAAATACGGTCCGTGGGGTGTGGTGACAGGGGCGGGCGCCGGCGTGGGACTGGCGTACACCGAGGAACTGATATCCCGGGGAGTCGGGGTCGTGATGGTCGACATCTCGCCGGGAGTCGTAGAGACCGCCGCCGGACTCGGCGGGAGGACCCGCACGGTCATCACCGATGTGAGCGACCCCGGATGGATCGACGTGCTCACCGAGCAGACCGCTGGGCTTGAGATCGGAATCGCGGTGGCGAACGCGGGCGTCTCGTATGTTCGCCCGTTTCTCGACATGGACGCGGAGATGCGTCGCAAGACCCTCGACGTCAACTGCAGGGCAACTGTCGATCTGGCTTCGTGGGCGCTGCCGGCCATGGCCGAGCGCGGTCGCGGCGGTTTCGTTGTCACCAGTTCGGGCTCCGCGCTGGCAGGCACCGCCTGTGTGGGCCTCTACAGCGCGACCAAGGCGTTCTCCATCAACCTGATCGAGGCGATCGGCTGGGAACTGAAAGACTCCGGCGTCGACACGTTGGCCATCGTCGCTCCGAGCATGGACACCCCAGCCCTCCGTTCCAGCAATCCCGACCATGAACGCATGGGAGGTCCGCCTGTCGACCCGCGTACGGTCGTTGCTCCTGCGCTCGATGCACTCGGCGAGGGCGGCCGCTGGCTCGGCGACGACGGGTTGAAGTTCGCCGCCACCGTCGAGCGCTCGGACCGGGTCGACATGATGTGCAGCGCGACCGCTGCCATGTACCACCTCTTCGAGGACTAGCCCGCGCAACCCGCCATACTTACCCCGTGAACGACCGCTCTCCCAGCGCCACCGCCGCCAACAGTACGGATCCCGCGGCTCCCGCGGCCGCCGGGGCTCAGACCGGTCGGGGCGGTCACCGACGGGATGAAGACCCAGCGGCTCCCGCGGCCTCCGGAGTTTCGGCTACGCCCGGCGAAAGCAACGCCTCCGGGGCTCCGGCTACGCCCGGCAACAACAACGCGCCAGGCAACAACAACGCCTCCGGGGCTCCGGCTACGCCCGGCGAAAGCAACGCGCCCGGCAACAACACAGACGTGCTTGTGGTCGGGGCGGGGATCTCGGGGATCGGGATGGGGTACTACCTGCAGAACCAGTGCCCGGACCGCACGTTCGCGATCCTCGAAGGACGGCCCGACGTCGGCGGTACCTGGGACCTCTTCCGGTATCCCGGGGTGCGTTCCGACAGCGACATGCACACCCTCGGCTACAGCTTCAAACCCTGGACCGCTGACAAGTCCATCGCCGACGGACCCGCAATCCTCGACTATCTCAAAGAGACCATCGAAGAGAACGACCTCGCTCGCCGCATTCACTTCAACCGGCGCGTGCAGCGGGCCTCGTGGTCGAGCGCCGAGCAGCGCTGGACGGTCGCGGTGGAACACACCGACACCGGCGAGCACAGCACAATGAAGGCCGGCTTCTTGAACATGTGCTCGGGCTACTACTCCTACCGGGAGGGGTTCACTCCCGAATTCCGGGGGGTTGAGCGCTTCGGTGGCCAGATCGTCCACCCGCAGGCCTGGCCCGAAGACCTTGACTACAAGGACAAGCGTGTGGTCGTTATCGGCTCTGGCGCCACCGCGGTAACCCTCGTGCCGGCGATGGCCGCCAAGACCGCGCACATCACCATGCTGCAGCGATCGCCCACCTACATGGCGCCCGCGCCCGCCGTCGATCCGTTCAACCAGAGGCTCAAGCGAGTGCTGCCCGAACGGCTCGCCTACTGGCTGACCCGCTGGAAGAACATCGTCCGCATACACCTCATCTACCGGATGTCGCGCACCAAACCAGAGCGTCTCAAAGAACGGCTCCTTGAGGCCGCCCGCGAAGCTCTCGGACCCGACTACGACGTCGACACCCACTTCACGCCCCAATACAACCCTTGGGACCAGCGACTATGCCTGATCCCCGACGGCGACCTCTACGAATCCATCAGCAACGGGTCGGCTTCGGTGGTTACCGACACGATCGACACGTTCACCGAGAAAGGCATCCTGCTCGAATCGGGCACGGAACTCGAAGCCGACATCATCGTCACCGCCACGGGCCTGCAGCTCGTGGCGCTGGGGCAGGTCGAGCTCGAAGTCGACGGCCAACCCGTCAATCTGGGCGAGACCTGGACCTACAAGGGCATGGCCTTCTCCGATGTGCCCAATCTCGTGACGACCTTCGGATACATCAACTCGTCCTGGACCCTGCGGGTGGACCTGAACGCCGGCTACGTCTGTCGCCTGCTGAACCACATGCGCGAAACGGGGACGACCCAGTGCACGCCGCGTCTGCGTCCGACCGACCACGACATGGCGCCGCGGCCCTTCATCGACGACTTCCCAGCGGGCTACATCAAGCGGGCCATGCATCTGCTGCCTCGCCAGGGCGACCGCGAGCCCTGGCTCAACACCCAGAACTATCTGAGGGACCGGAAGTTCATCGGCCGCCAGCCGGTCGACGACGACGTGATGGAGTTCACCATCGCGCCGGCACCCGCTCACGCCGTCCGCTGAGCTGTTCCTTCGGGCGTGGCGAGGGTGTACGATTCGGTGTCAGTCGAGCGTGTCTGCTCGGCTGGCAAGCAGCCCGCTTGAAGGAGGTCGCACGCCTTATGGCAGACACGTCCCCGACGAACAGCACGGCACCGCTCAACACGGGACGGGGCCCCGAGTCCAAGGGCTACGAACCGGCGGTGCCGATAACGGTGTCGCCGATCCTTGACTGGCCGCCGCGTCCGCTGGCGACGCTGCGCTACCTGCTCACACCGGTGATGCTGCCCTACGGGATCTTCTGGGTGGCACTGGCGGCTCTGACCTGGAACTATCTCACCCCGTCGATGGACCGCATGGCGGACCTCCATCCGGCGTGGATGCTAGAGATATACTTGCGCAATGTCGTGCTGTTGAGTCTGGTCGCGGGATCACTCCACCTTTTCCTGTACAGCCGCCAAGCCCAACAGCAGCGCTACAAGTACAACCAGCGCTGGCTCAGCACCACCAACAAGTCGTTCCTGTGGACCAACCAGACGCGGGACAACATGTTCTGGAGCCTCGTCAGCGGCTGCGGGATCTGGACCGTGTACGAATCACTCACCCTGTGGGCATACGCCAATGACTGGGTTGCTTCCACAGGCTGGGACTCGGCGTGGCTGTACCTGGGGGCGCTCACCGTCGGCGTGTTCCTGTGGTCGGTCATCCACTTCTATCTCAACCATCGACTGCTGCACGTGCGCTGGTTCTACGACCACGCCCACTATCTGCATCACCGCAACGTGAACACCGGGCCGTGGAGCGGCACCTCCATGCACCCGCTCGAGCATGTCATCTATTTCAGCGTTTTTCTACTCTGGTGGGTCGTGCCAGCACACCCGTTCATCGTGATCCTCAGCGGGTTGTTCAACGGCCTGTCACCGGCCGTCTCTCACTCCGGTTTCGATCAGTTCGAGATCGGCCGACGCCAGGGCCGGACCGCTCCCGGCGCCGACTACTACCACCATCTCCACCACCGTTATTTCGAATGCAACTACGGCAACCGCCCGGTGCCGATCGACAAGCTCTTCGGAACCTTCCATGACGGCACCCCTGAAGCCCACGCCCGCATGAAGGAGCGCATGCGCGCCCGCCGCGGCAACCAAACCGGCGCTGAGAGTACGTGAGGGCCGTCGTCGTCACTCCAGCGGGAAGGGCAGCTGGAGCCACCATCGCCGGTTGACGGGCTCAACGGAGCTGACCCATTTGACCCACCAGAAACCGCGCCGTCCCGGTGCCACGAGCCGCACCGGCGCGCCGTGGCCTCGTCGCAGTGGCTCGCCGTCGTAGCCGACCCCAAGAAAGAGATTCTGGGCGTCTCGGGCGGGGAACAGACGGCTGTAACCGGTCAGCGACGTGACCTCCAACGTGGGTGCATCCAGGGTCGGCATCAATTCCGACAGCGGGACCGCATCCCAGCTCTGGCGGCTCCACCAACCGCCGGTGCAATCGAGATCGGCCTCCACGGGCCGGGCCGAGTCCCAAAGCGCCTCGATCGAAACCGGCTCTCCGCCGACGCTGAGATCCCACTGCTGAGCCGGGACATCTGGGGCACTGTCGTTGAGCCACGTCACTGTGGGCATCTTCGACGGAGTGAACGAGGCAGTCTCATGGGAACCCGTGAAACGCCGATTCCCGCCGACGGCCAGTTCTTGAACGCCGTACACCGCGGCCGCTGCCACAAGCGCAACGCTGCCCCCAGCCACGGCCCTGCGATCGAGGTCAGCGACGCGTGGCCGACCGGTGCGGCTGACGACGTGCCAGATCACCAGCACAGCCAGCACTGCGGCCAACAGCACATGGGTCCACAACGCCGACCAGTAGCCGACCCCGTACCAGAGTCCGGTGGAGTGCAGCACGCCCAGCACGACCGTGGCCGCCACCAGCCCGCCGAGCAGCAACGAGAGCCAGCGGGTGGCCCGGCGGCGGCGCAAACCGGTGCGCACCGACCCGCTGATTTTGGCAGGGGCCAGCGCCAACAAGCTCAGACCGGCCAGCGCATGCACAACCGTGACCCAACGGCCCCAGCCTGTGCCCACACCCCACGACAACAACCCCGTGCCTGCCGCTACAACTACTGCCACAAACAACAACATGTCCACTCGCCGCGGCGTCAACCGCCGATACGGCCTGAGCAGAACCTCCACCGTTGTCAACCGTCGGGGTCGTCGGCGTCGGCTTCGACGGCAGCCCGAGGGCGGGCCGCGGCCAACGCGACGATTATCACCAGGCCGAGGATCGTGGCCGACAGCAATGATTCTGAGGCGGTGATCGTGTTGTTCGAATACTGGTCGACAGATCCGTCGGACCATTCGAGAGGATCCCTGTGCGCCAGCAGGGCGATCATGGCAGAGAAGATGCCGATGGTGACGAAGACGCTGGCCGCCATCTCTTTTGCCGATCCCGGCGTCGTCCGGCGCCAGCCCGCGACCAGCAGCATGATCGCCGGGATCCACAGCGGAAGCGCTATTACCGAGATCACCGCGGCGGGGATAATCCCAGCTCCTGCTGCCATGACGAACCGTCCGCGGCCCACCGAGTGAGTCAGCAGCGCGACCAGGGCCGCAACAACGAATGGCGCCACCAACGACACCGAGATCCGCAGGCTTCCGGGCTCACCCTCGGATCCGGCGAACCGGATCAAGGCAATCACCACCGAATAGGCGATGGTCGCCAGGCAAGCCACGACCACCCAGCGCTGCATTGGATCTTTGTCTCGCATCAGCACCAGCCTCCCTGTGTTCTGTAGTTGCGCCTGTTCTGTAGTTGCGTCTGTTCTGTAGTTGCGCCTGTTCTGTGGTTGCGGCGTGCCGCTGTCAGTGGCGCCTCACTCCACCGTATTTCATGCGGGTGTCGTTCATGGAAGCGGAGCGCTTGGCATCGTCGACAATCGCCGCGTCGACAAGTTCCCCGACAAAAAGCGTGTGAGTTCCCAGGTCGATAGCATGGCGGACCTCACAGTCCATCCAGGCGATGGCTTCGGTGAATATCGGTGCTCCGGTGCGGCCGGATCGAACAGCCCGACCGTTCAAGGCACCACCGTCATCGCGGGCCGGTTTCGAGAACTTGACGAAGACCCTCGTGTCCTCGGAGTCCCAGAGGTTGATCGTGAAGGAACCACCGTCGGAGATGAGCCGATGGGTCACCGCGGTGTTGTCGACTCCGATACCGATCAGCACCGGTTCCATCGACAACTGTGTGATCCAACTCGTGGTCATTGCGTTGCGTTCATCGCCTGCTCGAGACCCCACCAGCGCCAACGCATTCGGGATTTTCCAGGTGACCCGGTTGATGAGTTCGCTTTCAAGTTCTGCTTCTGATCCCATCGTCAAAGCGTAGACCGACGGCGCCGAAGAAGTTCAGCGGCAATCAGGTGTGGTCGATTCGAGTGAAGATCAATCGAGTTGCGGGCGACCTGTGCCGATGACAGTGGCGACACCTTCCACGAACAGGACCCGACCGTCCACATCAACAGATTTCTCGTCCCAGTGGGTCTCCAGATCGAACTCGGGCGCGCCCGCGGCCACCATCGCCGACGCCACCGCCGCGCCGGCTTGCTCTATGGCTGCCTCCCTGGCGGGTTCAAGTTCGAAAAAGGAGTCCGGCTCCGCGCCGATATAGACCCGGAAGAGCCCCCGTCGTGGAGACGAAACAGTCACACGGCGCCTCAACCGGACCTTGCCCACGGCAGCACCGATCGCATTGGCAACATCTGCGTGCTCGGGAATCTCAACCTTCGTGCCGAGCAGATCTCCAATCGCGGGGTAATAGGTGGCCGCGGGGGCGCCAAGGCCCACCAACGGGACCGCTAAACCGGCCACCAGCTTAGAGGTGCGCGGCCTGCCGTCGAGCGCTGCGGCCACCACCTCGGATGCAGCGGCCCGTTCGGACAGGCCATCGCTCGTCAAGGCCGTGGCGAGCAGCTTCTCAGCGGACTGGCGCACCAACGCTGCCGTTACAGCTTCGGCGAACTCCTCTGGGCTGTCGGCGATGGCCTTGCCGCGATGATCGCAACGCCATGACCAGACTTCAGCGGCAGCTTGGGCAACCGCAGCATCGTGGGTCGACTGCGTGCCCAGCACGTGGCTGGCGTCGGTGGGGGTGAATGCAGACATGCGCAACAGCCCGCGAGCAGCCAGCCTTCTGGTGGCGAGAGCGTCTCGGCTGCCTTCGACAACCGCGTCCGCGGCAACGATCCGGTCGCCGATCCTCTCCATCAGCAGGCTCTCGACACGGTCCAGCGTGGCCTGTGAGGCTTTCGATGTCGGCTGCAGGAAAACGGTGCTCCACTCCCCAGGAATCGTGTCGGCAGTGAGTTGCCGCTTCAGCTGCGATTGCAGGAACTCACTGTGACTCTGGGCTGTGACCACCAGCGGAACCACACGTCGCGGCCCAACAACGAGGTCAGCCCCGAGGGCGCGGTCGGCGAGCAGCACCTCGCTGTCACCTCCGAGGCCATGGGTCGCCATGGCCACCGCTTCAACCATGGTCTGATGCCCGCCGACCGTCGCTCCCTTGGCGCCGAAGTCGAACAACCCGTTGCGCAAAGCCGCGATGTCGGTGGTGGTGCCGCCGATATCGGAGATGATCGCGTCGCTTGCGCCCACGAGGTGGGCTGCGCCGAGCAGGCTCGCAGCCGGTCCCGACAGGATCGTCTCCACCGGGCGTTCCCGGACGAAGTCGGCCGACACCAGGGAACCGTTGCCGCGCACCACCATGATCGGCGCGCCGATCCCTGCCGCGTCGAGCACCTCAGAAGTGGTCGACACGAGCTCGTCGATCAGGCCGATCATGCGGGCGTTGAGCAGGGCCGTCACGGAGCGTTTCGGACCGTCGAGCGCATCGGCCAATTCATGGCTGCAGGTGACGGGCAGACCGGTCCGCTCCCGAATCAAGTTGCGGGCGGCGATCTCATGGTCGGCATTGCGCACGCTGAACTGTGATGTGACCGCGAAACCGTCGACCGACGGTGCGACCTCGGTGACCGCAGCGGCCAACGACTCCTCATCGAGCGGTTCGGCTTCGACGCCGTGCGGGGTGTGCCCTCCGGCGACCATCACCACCGCATCGCTGCCGATCGTGTTGCGCAAGCCGCCCCGGGCAAGCACGGCGTCCTCGAAGCCGATCATCACCAGTGCAGCTGGGCGCCCCCGGCCTTCGACGAGCGCATTGGTTGCCAACGTGGTGGACAGCGAAACGAAGCTGATTGCCCCCGGATCAACCGCCGCCGCGTCGAGCACCCGCTCGACCGCCTCGCCTATTCCCCCGGCGAGGTCGTCATGCGTGGTGGAAGCCTTGGCCTTGGCGAGCAGAGTGCTCGAAGCCTCGTCGTAGATGACCGCGTCGGTGTACGTGCCACCGGTGTCAACACCAAGAATCCAACGGTTCGCTGAAGCTGGCATGGACCGTTATTCTGCCCTGCCCGCAGCCCCGTCACGACCCACAGCGTCTATAGACTTTTTGGGTGCCTCGCAGTACGCGCCCAAGCATGGCCGGATATGGGGTCACCGAAGACCCGGAGGGCTTGCTGGACTGGTCGTGGCGGAGCAGCGCCTGCTCACTGAGCGGAATTTCTGGTTCGTGACCGCCGACGCCGAGGGACGGCCGCATTCAATGCCGCTGTGGGGCGTCTGGATGCCCGAGCGGGAACGCTTCGGCATGGCCTGCGACTCGGGAGCTCGCAAGGCGCGCAACATCAGCACCAACGATCAGGTGGTCGTCACGACGAGGAACAGTGTTGAGTGCGTTTCTTTGGAGGGACGAGCGGTGCTTGTTGAGGGCGACGAGGCAGAACCGCTCGCGGTTGCCTGGGCTGAGAAGTACTGCGACGACAATTTCTCAAAGGAGGAGATGATGAAAACAGTGCGCGGCAGCACAGCTTTCGAGGTCGTCCCTGAGCGCGCCTTCGGCATGATCGAGACCCCCGAAGAGTTCTCGAAGTGCGCCACCCGCTGGCTCTGGGACTGAACCCGGCCGAGAAACGGGGCAGTTCTGCTACGGCCAGAGGGGTTCGTTGATCTCCGCACCGAGCGGCGTGCCCCAAGAGTTGCGATACGACACCTCATGGGCCGGGCGGCGGCCGGCAGTGCCCCAAGTCCCGGTCGGATAGCCCATGGGCACACAGCAGGCCATCCGCCAGCCTTGGTCCTTGGGCACGTTGAGGACATCAAGAGTCTCGTCGTTCTTGAACAGCAGAACGCTGGTCAGCGACGAGCCCACACCCTCGGCCCGGGCAGCCAGCATGGCACTCCACACGGCCGGGAAGATGGAACCGCCGGTCGTGTCGAACTGGTCGAAGGCGAAGAGCAGCAGCGGATAGGAGGCGAAGTTCTTCTGTGCCCAGGTCACGGACTTGATGATCTTGGCGAACTGGCGGGACTCGGCAGTCTCACCGGCGGCTGCCTCGGCGACTTGGTCCTTATAGATCGTCTCCCACAACATGTCGATGCAGTCTGAGTAGAGAGCGCCGATCTTGGCTATCTGTTCGGAGTCGTCGACTATCAGGAACCGCCATGCCTGGCTGTTGCCCCCGCTCGGGGCACGGATGGCCGCGTCGAGTATCTGTAGCTGGATCTCTTCAGGAACGGGATCGGGTCTGACCCGCCGCATCGCCCTGGTTGTGTACAACGCCTCTCGTACATCCATGGTCGCTCGCCTCTCAGTTCGGGTGTTCCGTCGATTCTCTATCGCCCACGAGTCGACCACACAACACTCACGGAATGCGAACCCAACCGTCAGTCGGGTTAGGGAATGACAACGGACGGCGTGGCTCAAGTGTCTGTGACGGGCGACCCGGCGGGGTGTGCTGCGATTCACCGAGTCCGATCACTCAGACGGTGATGAAACCTTGGGCGATGAGCGTCTCGGCAATTTGGACGGTGTTGAGGGCCGCGCCCTTGCGCAGATTGTCGCCCGACACGAACAGGGCCAGGCCGTTGTCGACGGTCGGATCGTTACGGATGCGTCCGACATATGAGGGGTCCACGCCGGCAGCCTTGAGCGGTGTCGGCACCTCTTCGACGACGACTCCCGGAGCAGAGCCGAGCACCTCATAAGCACGTTCGGGGGTGATCGGCGACCCGAACCGGGCGTTGATCGAGAGACTGTGCCCGGTGAACACCGGAACACGTACGCAGGTGCCCGACACCGCCAAGTCCGGAAGATCGAGGATCTTGCGGCTCTCGTCGCGCAGCTTCTGCTCCTCGTTGGTCTCGTTCGCACCGTCATCGACGATCGAACCGGCAAGAGGCAACACGTTGAAAGCGATCGGCTGGCTGAAGTTCTCGCCCGCTTCGAGCGGTACTGCAGCACCGTCGAAGGTGAGCTCCAACCCGGCGGTCCCGACCTTTTGGACCTGGTCATCAAGCTCGCGTACGCCGGACAAACCCGCCCCCGACACAGCCTGGTATGTCGAAATCACCATCGCCTCCAGACCGGCCACGTCGGCCAGGGGCTTCAGCACCGGCATCGCCGCCATGGTGGTGCAGTTGGGGTTGGCCACAATACCCTTCGGAATCGAGCGCAGAACCTCTGCATTGACCTCCGGAACCACCAGGGGTACGTCGGGATCCATGCGCCACGCCGATGAGTTGTCGATCACCAGCGCACCCTGAGCCGCGACCTTCGGCGCCAGATCGCGGCTCACCGTCGCGCCGGCGGAGAAGATGACGATGTCGAGCCCTGTGTAGTCGGCGCCCGTCGCCTCCTCAACGACCACGGGGCGTCCCTTGAAGTCGATGCTCGTGCCGGCCGAACGAGACGAGGCGAACAACCTCAACGCGTCGACTGGGAAATCCCGCTCCGCGAGCACGGTGAGCACTACCCCACCGACCTGACCAGTCGCTCCTACGATTCCGATATCCATGCCGTTGAGGCTACCCGGCGGTCTCTGCGACACCCCAGAGGCCGAGCGAACAGACGCAGACGGCCAATACGCACTCTTGCGATTAGCGAGGCCGTGGCCCGAGCGGCCCCTGTGAGCGAAGCGAACACGAGCGGGAGAGTAATGTATTCCGGCTAGGAGTAGCGGTCGCAGTTCTGTTCCCACCACTCGTCGAGGCGGGAGAATAGCTCTCCGTCGTCGAGGACGCCCTCGGACCGCTTCAACTCGAGCAGCCAGCCGAGGATCTCACCGACGTGCCGACCCGGACCGACGTCGAGGTGCTCCATTACCGCCTTGCCGTCGATCTGAGGCCTCTCCGCGGCTTTGCGCTCCTGATGGGCCAGGTCCGCGATCCGCGATTCGAGTTCGTCGATCGCCCGTTGCAGCTCTTCCACTTTGTTCTGATTGCGGGTAGTGCAATCGGACCGGATCAAGGCGTTGAGCCGACCCAGCAAGGGGCCGGCCTCGCGGGCGTATCGGCGCACCGCAGCATCTGACCAACCGTCGGAATAGCCCTTGAAACGACCGCTCAACCTCACCAGTTCGCTCACTTGCTCCACGACCTCTTCGGGGTAGCCGAGTTCGGTCAAGCGTTTTCTGGTCATCCGGGAACCGACCGCTTCGTGGTGCCTGAACGTCACTCCTCCATGTTCGAAGCTGCGCGTCCTGGGCTTGGCGATGTCATGGAAAAGTGCTGCTAAACGCACTATTTCATCGTCGGGCGTCTTGGCCACAACCGCAATTGTGTGGGCCAGCACATCCTTATGGCGATGAACCGGGTCCTGCTCCATGTGCAGCAGCGGAAGTTCCGGTACCAGATCGTCGATCCGGCCGCTGTCGACCGCCGCCCAGAGCGCACCGGCGACATCGGCGTCCATGACGATCGCGGAGAGCACCGCGGCCCCCTGGTTGTTGAGCGACGTGCCGGTTGTCGCTGCGTTGCCGGTTGTCGCTGCGTTGCCGGTTGTCGCGGTGTCGCTTGTCGCGGTGTCGCTTGTCGAAGGCGCTCCCATAGACCACCGAGTCTACGGACTCGCGACGGCCCAGGCAGCGAGTTGAGCGGGGCTCAGGCAGGCACGACCTCGACGGGGATGCCGTTGACCGCGGCGTTGCCTGAGGGAACGTCGACAAAAGTGCCCGGCGCCAGCAGGTTGTTGTTGACCCCGGCGTGTTCACGGGCGATCGACATGCGGGTTCCGGGCTTGTCATGCCCCCAACCGTGCGGCAACGACACCACGCCCGGCATCATCTCGTCGCTCACCTCCACCGGCACTTCGATCTCCCCGGCGCTCGAAGAAACCCGAGCCACAGATCCGTCTGCCACGCCGCTTGCGGCGGCGTCGTCGGGATGGATCAGCAGAGTGCAGCGATCCTTGCCTTTGACCAAGACCTTCACGTTGTGCATCCAGGAGTTGTTGGAGCGGACATGTCGGCGGCTGACCAGAAGCAGTCCATCGTTGGAGCGGTCAATTCGCTCCTCGAGGCGGGGCAGATCGGCGATCACGTACTCGGGGGCCAGATCGACTTTGCCGTCGGGATGACAGACGATCTCGTCGATGCGGGAGACCATGGGTCCCATGTCGATGCCGTTGGGTTCGTCCTTGAAGTGTTGCAGGGTGAGCCCGTCGGGGTTCTTCCCGTACTGGTCCCCCCAAGGGCCTGTGCGGATGGCGTTGTCGTTGAGACGCTCCGGGCCCGGTTCAGGACAGGCCGCGAGCGCCACTTCGGGGTCGGCTCCGCCCATCTGCGCGAACGCCGAGAAGAACCCGTCGTCGATCGCCTTGATGTCGACGTGCTGCTGGGGGATGCCCGCGATCATCGCCCCCACCCGGATCATCACCTCCCACTCCTCGGGACGACCGTCTTCAGGCTCGAACAGCGCCGGCGACCATTTCCCGGCGGAACGCACAGCCCACGACCACAGCAACTCGTCGTAGTGGGGCTGTTCGAGGGGCGACAAACCCGGCAGGATCACATCGGCGTGCCGTGTGGTCTCGTTCAGGGCGTTGTCGATCGCGATCATGCAGTCGAGCATGGGCAGGGCCTCGTCGAGCTTCTGCGAATCTGGCGCTGAGATCACCGGATTGCCGGCAACCGTGACCAGGGCCTTCAGCTGCCCCTCGCCGGGCGTGGCGATCTCCTCGGCCATGCACGACACCGGGAACTGGCCCATGATCTCCGGCGCTCCCCGCACGCGGCTGTGGAACTTGCCGAACTCAATCGGCTGATCTCTAGGCGCGAGAGTCCCCGACCAGGCGATCGGCTTGCCCCACATCAGGCCGCCTTCGCTGTCGAGATTGCCGGTGAGGGCGTTGATCACGTCGGGCAGCCACGACGCGAGCGTTCCGAACTCCTGGTTGCAGGTGCCGATCCGGGCGTACCAGCAGGCACGATCGGCTGCCGCAAACTCGCGGGCCAGGGTGCGGATCTCAGCCGCGGTCACACCACAGGCGGCTGCGACCCTTTCTGGTGTGAAATCGCGGGCCACCCGCTCTACCACGTCGACGTTGCGGAGCTTGTCGCCGAGATGGCCCAGGTCGACGAGTCCTTCCTCGAACAGCACCTGGACCACCGCCAGCTGCAGGGCTGCGTCCGTGCCCGGGTAGATCGGCAGCCACTGGTCTGCATGTTCGACGGTGCCGGTGCGGCGCGGGTCGATCACCACGACTTTGCCGCGTGCACGCACCTTGTCGAGTTCTCCCAGCACGTCGGGGCAGGCGAGCAGCGAACCCTGACTGGCGTGCGGGTTGGCGCCCTGGACGACGATGAAGTCGGTGTTGGGGAGATCCGGCGCCGGGATTCGCCACGGATGCCCGTACATCGTCCAACAGGTGACGTTCTTGGGCCATTGGTCGACCGTGCCCGCCGAGTAGATCGGACCGGGCAGATCGGCGAGTCCCATCATCAGCCCGGTGTACCGGCTGATCGAATAGTTGTGAGCCGCCGGGTTGCCGATGTAGAGGGTGACAGCTTCCTTGCCGTGCTTTGCGATCACACCCGCCATCAACTCCTCGGCACGGGCAAACGCCTCGTCCCAGGTGGCTTCCACGTGTTCGCCGGCGGCGTTGCGGATCAGCGGCATGCGGAGCCGGTCGGGATCGGTGTGGAGGTGGCCGAGCGTGGTGCCTTTGGGACAGAGATAGCCCTTCGACCACACATCGTCGCGGTTGGCGCGGGTCAGCTTGACCTCGCCGTCTTCGACATGGAGTTCAAGGCCGCACATCGCCTCGCAAAGATGGCAAGTGCGAATGTGGATGTCTCTTCCGGTCATGGAGCGACCTTACCGACACGGCCCCCTGAGCTCACAAACGAGATTGGCGCACAGCCCGAATGCTGCGGTTGTGTGACGAAACTGCGTCGATCGCGAGACACGGGAACTAATCGCTGACACCTGCCGTCTGACAATCGGATCCGACATCACTCGGGCATCAACCGACAAGAAGGAGTTTCAATGACCGGTTCCACCACACACACGGGGCGTTGGGTCATCGCTGTGCTCGGCTTCATGCTGCTAATGACCGCCTGCGGCGTGCTCGATTCGAACGACTCCGACACCACCGCCTTCGCGGAAACCGCTGCGGACAGCGCCTACATGTACGACGAGGGCGACGTGGCCGACGACGGCGACTACTCCTCAGCAACCGGATCAGACACAGCCGGCTCATACGCAGAAGGCGACGACATAGTCGATGAACCCGCTGACTCCGCTACCAGCGGAGGCGAGGGCATGGCTGTTCCCGAGATCTCACCGATCAGCGTCGGCCGCCAGATCATCTACACCGCCGAAATCGAAATCCGGGTCGAAGACGTGCTCAGCGCCACCGCGGCAGCCAATGAAGCGATCGCTGAGGTGGGCGGATTCCTGTTCGGGCAGACCACAGTGGCTGGTTCGCGGCCCCACACAGTCCTGACATACAGGGTCTACCCGGAGGACTTTGATCGGGCGATGCGTGCTCTGGAAGGGGTCGGCAGCGTCGAGCACCAGTCGATTCACACCGACGACGTGACCGAGAGAGTTGTCGACCTTAAGAGCCGCATCACCACTGCGGAACTGAGCGTGGAGCGTGTGCGAACACTCATCAGCAACGCCTCCGACGTCAAGGGCATCGTCGAACTGGAACAGCAGCTGCTTGAGCGGGAAACACTCCTTGAGCAGCTCAAAGGCCGGCTCAGAACACTTCAGAACCAGGTCGGCCTCGCCACCATCACAGTGACCATCACCGAGCAGCAACCCGACATTCCCGAAGCCGACGTCGACATGGTGGCCTGGCTCGGTTCCGACGAGTCCGATGCCTGTCCCGGGTTCTCTAATCTGACCGTCGAAGCCAACGACGAAGCAGTCCTGTGCATAGAGGTTCGCAACACGGGCGACGATGTCCTCACCGATATCGACATCGATGTGCCGACCTTCAGGCTCCGCATCGACGACCTGACCGTGCGCAGCGGCGATCTCAGCGAGATCGAACCCGGTGAGTCCCTGGTTGCGGTGGTCGACATCAGAACCGAGGACGGTTTCGTGCACCGGATCAACACCAGTCGGGGTCGAGACGTCGAGGTCGTCGCGACCGCGGTTCCAGTTGCCTCCCTGTTGCCTCACAACGACGCGGTTGAACTTGAGGTCCGGGACTATGTGTATCTGGAGGCCAGCGTCGAAGATCCGCTTCCCGGGTTCTCGGACTCGTTCTCGTCGGGTTGGTCCAAGCTGGCCACGCTGGGTTCGGTTCTGTTGATCGTGCTCGGCACGGTCCTGCCATTCCTGCCCTTCGTTGCTCTGGCCGCATGGTTGATCCTGCGGCGCTTCCGCAAGCGCAACGCCGAACCTTCCCCGCCAGAAGAACCTGACACAGACGACACAGGCGTTGCCGACACGGACGACGGGGACCGGGACCACACGGACAACGGAGACTGCACAGACGACTAGGTCAGCTCAATGGGCACGCCCCAACCCTTGGGCTTTATCCTTCGGGTCGGGCTGAGACACACTCAGTCCAATCCGAGGAGGACAAACGGTGAGCACCGAGCAGCCTGAGACCATCCAACAACGCAACAAGGAGATCGTCGCCCGCTACTGGAAGCCCTCTACTCCCACGACTGGGACGAGATCGCCTCGTTCTTCACCGACACGGCCAACTACGTGGACACCGGCCTCGGCGAAACCATGGGCGGCGCTCACGGACCCGACGAGATCGTGGCCCGCCTTTACCTCGGCCTAGATCCGGTGCAGGAGCACAACCATGTCGAGGGCACCATGATCGCCGAGGATCATTTCGTGGTGACCGAACACGCCGAGGAGTGGGTGTTCCACACCGGCGAACGCGTCGTCCACCCCTTCACCTCGGTGATGGAACTCACCGACGACGGTCTGATCCAGCGCTGGTGGGACTACTCCAACCTGCCCAACCTGACCGACAACGCCCCCCAATGGTGGCTCGAGCACATCGCCGCCGGCTGGCGCGGATAGATGTAGTCCTCGTCAATGCAGGAGTTCGATCTCGCATTGAACACCGGGGGCACCGGCTGCGCGTCGGTCAGAAGTCAACAGAGTGGCACCCGTTGCCTCTGCTAGAGCCACATAGCAGGCGTCGTAAACGGTGAGGTTGTCGCGGAGTTCCCAACAGCGTTGCAGTAGAGGTTCGTGCGGAATGCGCCTGATCGGCAGATGGGCAAGGTGCCTCAGAGCGCCGCGGGCGACCGGTTCGGGGATCTCATTTCGGCGCAGGAGACCTCTCAGAGCAGAGACTACTTCGACGTCTAGTACATGGGGGGCGAGCGTTGCGTCCTGAGCGATCCGGCGCAATGCCTCAAAGTTGCGTCCGCTTGATCCTCCAACGGCCTCGACGACCACGCTCGCGTCGACGACGATCAACGCGAATCGCGGTCGGCTCGGATGATCTCAACGATCATCTCCGGGTCGATATCCAACTCGCCGTGTGCGAGCACCTCCACCCGTTTTCGAGCCAGCAACTCCTCCGCGCTCGCCAAGGCCGCCTGTTTGCATACCGCATCAAGCATGTACTGCTGCAGAGACTGCCCCGCTCCAGCGGCGCGAATCCTGAGCTTGCGGTGGACATCTTCAGGAACTTGCTTGATCTGAATAGTGGCCATGCCGAATGGTAACGCTAGATTCACGCTATCAGCGCTAATCTAGCGCCAAATACAGGGAATTGGGCTAGACCTGCCATTCGAGGGCGCGGGAAGAGCCCATGCCGGACGGGTCGCATAGGGCTTCGGCTTCGCTGATGCGGCTGCGGGCCCGCAGGGCTGACAGGTCACCGACATGGGCCGAGGACTGCCACTTGCGCTTGCCCTCCGCGCTATCAGGACGGTACAACGCTCGTCTTGCGTCGGGGATCAGCAGGACGACATCCGAGTCCGACATCCGTCACATCCACAAGCGCAGCGGCATTGAGGCCGAGCGCTTCAGCGAGTCCGGTGAAGATAGGCTGCCACAGGTCTCTGACCGACTTGTCACTGCCCACATCCGTCATCAGGACGTCTTGCAATGATCTACTCCGATTGGTGGGCCAATCTGCTGGTGGACCTGAGCGTCTTCCTCCTAGCGGTCATCCTCGATCGAACGCTGCCAGAGCCGCCTGAACGTATCCACCCTGTTGTCTGGACCGGCAAGTTGCTGAACCGACTCGAGCGTCCCACGCTCCCAAGAGATCGTGCTGCCTTCCTTTACGGCATGCTGGTTGCGTGCACGGTCGTCGCAGGCGTGGGTGCCCTGTGCTGGCTCATTGTGGTTGGACTGGCGGAATTGGGGATCATTGCCTACCTGATTGGCAGTGTCGCGTTGCTGCGTACTAGTTTCACTATGCGCGGACTTGTCGCAGCCGGAGAGCTAACGCGGGAATCGTTGCTTGAAGGCGATCTGGATCAAGCTAGAAGTCGAGCGGGTGCATTGGTCAGCCGTGATCGGAGCACGCTTTCTGAGCCACTGATCGCTGCCGCCGCGATTGAATCCATCGCCGAGAACACTACCGACAGCTTCATCTCGCCCTGGCTGATGTTCGCCCTGCTCGGGCCGGCAGGGGCAATTGCATATCGGGCTGCGAATACGCTGGACAGCATGTGGGGCAAACGCGGCCGCTTCGAGTATCTGGGCAAGACCGCGGCACGCTTCGACGACGCGCTCAACTTCCTGCCAGCCAGGCTTTGCTCACTACTCATGATCGGCGCGGGAGCGATCTTCGCGTTGCCATGGCAGCGCGGGGCAGCGGTCATGCGACGCGATCAGCAGATCACTGAGAGCCCCAACGCCGGCTGGACGATGGCAGCCATGGCGGGACTGCTAGGACGACGCCTGGAGAAACAGGGGCACTACATCCTAGGGGCAGAGTTCCCCGAGCCAGCCGCTTCAGATATCGACACGGCCAATCGGTTGGCGAAAGGCGTCGCAATGCTTGGCCTCCCCGTGGCGATTGCGCTGTTGACGCTAAGACACTGGCTTGCAGGATAAACGAGGCGCGCTGATGGCTGTTCACGGCGGTTTGGACGAGGCGGAACTTCACGCCTTTGGCCTCGACCCAACTGCTGTGCTTGATTTCAGATCGAACCTGAACCCACTCGGCCCATCCGAGGCGGTACTGCGTGCAGCGGCCGCTGCCGACATCACATCGTACCCTGACCCGAGATCCACACAGCTACGAGAGGCGCTGGCCGCTCAATCCGATGTGCACCCAGATCAGGTACTGGTCGGCAATGGCGCAACCGAACTAATCCACTTGTTGGCACAGGCGTATCTCGGCCCCGATCTGTGTTGTGTCATCCTGGAGCCAACCTTTGGCGAATATCGAGCTGCCGCTGAGATGGCAGGCTCAACGGTCGTCCCGATCAGAGCTACAGCTGAAAACAAGTTCCGCTGGAATATCGCCACCGCCGCGCAGACATTCCGTGATCGATGTCCGAGCCTGGTTTTCCTCTGCAATCCCAACAACCCAACCGGTCGCTATCTCGATCTGCCAGAGGTGGAAGAACTCGCCGACGCCATCCCTAAACAGGGGCTGCTCGTCCTCGACGACGCCTATGCACATTTTGTCGAGCAAGCCTGGGACGCCTGCTCGCTGCTCGAGCGTAACAACATCGTGGTGTTACGCTCGCTGACCAAGGCGCACGCGCTGGCGGGGGTCCGACTGGGCTGCCTGATCGCTCCAAAGAGCGTCGTCGCGGCGGTTGAGCGCCGCCAGCACTCCTGGAGCGTCAACGCTGTTGCCCAAACCGCCGGACTCGCTGCTGTCAAGGACGAGGCACATGTCAACCGGGCGCGATGTGCGGTTCGCGAATCCCGAGACTACTTGTCCCACGAGTTGCGTCGACTGGGCCTGACTCCTGAGCCGTCCGTTGCCAACTTTCTGCTCGTCGACGTTTGCAACGCGTCGGTGGTGCGCAAAGCCTTGTTGCAACAACAAATCGTTGTGCGCGATTGCGCATCGTTTGGCTTGCCGCAGCACATCCGCATCGCAGTCCGACAACGACACGAGTGCGAGCAACTCATCACCGCGTTGGCGGAGGTGATGTCGCCATGAACGACGCAGCGGCGCTCAGCCAGGCTCCCGTCGCCCAGCACGGTTGAACAGAGAGGGCGACGCGCCAAGTGGCCGCTCGGGTGGCTAATCACTCAGGCAATGCACCGCCAAGAGCCTGCTGCCAGACACCGCCGCCGATCAGTCGGTGTTGATGGGTGTCTACTAGGTCAACCAAGCGCTCCTGGGCCTGGGCTGCTGCCCAAGCGATCCGCAAGTTGACGTCTGTGCCGTCCGCGAAGAGTATGCCGACGAGGGTGCCGCTATGCGCTACGTTCACACCGACAGCGCCAGCGTCGGCACCGATCGCGATCGCTGCTTCGAGTTGTGGTTTCGCGATGACTTCCTGATGCGCGAGAGCGCACTCCGTGGCACCGCGGCCGATCAAGGCTGGGTCGCAGCTGCGCAATCCCGCTTCGATCAGAGCCATCGGCTGGTCGAGACGATGCGAACCCCCGAATGCTCGCTGCGCCTTATTGAACGCGATCGTCTCAATCGTGCCGATGAACTCGAGTGCCAACACCTGCATTGGCGGCGGCAGACCCAGTGTCCGCGCGATCCGGCCCTCGAGATGGTCGAACAACGCAATGCCGGGATACATGACCCCGTCACTCGGTTCGATAGACAGAGCGATCTCAGCGATCTGACAAGGCGAAGCGCTCAAACCCAATGCAGCATAGGTAGCGCCGATCGCTGCCGCCACGTCCGCTGTGCTGCTGCCAAATCCCTTACCACGAGGAATCGGACTCTGCAGCGAGAGCTGCGCGTCTAGATCAGAACGTCGGAGGGTAAGCAGCGCCTGCCGTACCGCCTGTGTCGCCTTGGCCGTGTTGGGCGTGCCGCTCGCGCGGCCGCGCCCCTTGGTCAGCTTGACATTCGCGACAGCAAACCGATCTATCGGGAGGGTCACCATCGCGAGAACGCCGTTGAATGCTCCCTGAGCGAGTTCGCCACAGGTTGCCGGTGCTCTCGCCGCACCGTATGCCGCTTCGGTTGCTGTATTGCCGAGGCCCCAACAGCCGCTCTCGACTTCGCTGGCGACAATCTCGTCGCTTTGGTCGGCCTCGAACCTATGGGCAGAGGTCGTGCTCATAATTTTGTCAGAGCGGCGGGCAACCTCATCGGGATCCAGTCTGTGGCAGCGACATGGCCACTCCTCCCTTCGCGTGACGATGGCTATAGGGTATAGCGTGGGTCGGCCATCAAGCATCGTCCACCCCTTCACCTCGGTGATGGAACTCACCGACGACGGTCTGATCCAGCGCTGGTGGGACTACTCCAACCTGCCCAACCTGACCGACAACGCCACCCAATGGTGGCTCGAGCACATCGCCGCCGGCTGGCGCTGACCGCTGCATCGCTGGTTGCGTGGCGTCGGCTCGCAGTGCCGTTGCCACAGCTTGCGCAGACCGCTGTTTGGGTGTAGGATTGGCGCCATGTCGAATGGTTCTGGTTTTGGTGATATTGTCGCGGCCGCGCCCCCCCCCCAGTGGTGGGGGTTTTGTAGGGCGTTTCGGCGCGGCGCTGCTGGTTTTGGTGCTGGCAGCCGCGGTGCTGGCTGTGGTGCCCGGCCGTGGAGCCACAGCGCAGTCGGCGTTTCCCGCGCAGCGGGTGTTCGTCAGCAACCAGGGCCAGCATAAAACAGCCTTCTCCGGTCTGCTTTCGGACAACGCTCAGGCGTTCACGACGGGCTCCAACAGCGCGGGCTACAGCCTGCGCAGCGTCGATGCGTTGTTCGGCTCTGTCGCGTCAGGTTTCGATTCTTCGCAGTTGACAGCGGGCGTCTACTCTGATTCGGGCGGGTCGCCGGGCAGCCTGGAGGGCGCTCTGGCGAATCCGGCCGGCTTTCCCGAGTCCAGCTCCGACCAGGCGCTGAGGTTCACCAGCGCGGGCATCGACCTCGCGGCGAACACCACGTACTGGCTGGTGTTCGACATGACCGGCAGCACCGGGAACGGGACGGCTCTCGGTCTTACCATCTCGTCGGGCGAGGACAGCGGCGCCCTGCCGGGCTGGAGCATCGCCGACTCTGCACATTCTCGAACATGGGATTCGACCGGCGCATGGAACGAAATATCAAGTTTCGTTGTTCAGGTCGGTTTCGGCGGCACCGTGAAGTGTCCTGATGTGTTGGCGTTTTCTGCTGCGGGGGTGTCGGTGTCTTATTCGGGTGATGGGGTGCCTGCAGCGGATTCTGCGTATGCGCATACGGCGAGCGGTGGTTGTGCGG
>JAPPMP010000005.1:283951-285236 GCA_028819005.1 Acidimicrobiaceae bacterium | reverse complement strand
ACATGGCCGAAGACGACATGGCCGAAGACGACATGGCCGAAGACGACATGGCCGACGACATGGCCGAAGACGACATGGCCGAAGACGACATGGCCGAAGACATGTTGCCTGGAGAGGGCGTCTCCGTCACGATGGCTCGGGCCGACTGGTCAACCGGTTATTTCCAAGCGCAGGTCTACAAGCAGTTGCTTGAGGAACTCGGTTACGATGTGTCTGAGCCGTCCGAAGCCGAGTTGGGTCCATCCTTGGCATATCTCGCTATGGCCGAGGGCGATGTTGATTTCTGGGCAAACAGTTGGTATCCAGGGCACTCGGCGTGGTGGGAGCCGGAACTTCCCGACGGGTCGCTCGTAGGTGACCATCTTGAAGTAGTCGGAGGGGTTTTCTTGGGAGGTGGCCTCCAGGGATTCCTCGTCACTAAGGAAATTGCCGACGAATACGGCATCGCCTACATTGACCAGATCAACGACGATCCTGAGATTCGGGCCCTATTCGATAGTGACGGCGACGGCATCGCTGAGATCCTTGGATGCCCAGAGAGTTGGACATGCGACGACATCATCACCAATCAGATCGCGTTCTCGGGATGGGACAACATCACCCAAACAATCGCCGGTTACGAGGCCAATTTTGCAGAGGCGAAGGCCAGAGTCGAAGCCGGCGAACCAATGGTGGTCTACACCTGGACGCCAGGTCCCTACATCACACAACTGCGTCCAGGTGACAACGTTTACTGGATCGGTGTGGAAAACACGCTTGACGACTCCAACCCGACCGGAGTTGATGGCGGCGACAAACATGACCAGAGGTATTGGACAGGAACCACCGATCTTGTGCAACTAGCGATAGCGGAAGATCTGTGCCCGGCAGCGGCAGATCTCGGATACTGCCCGCTCGGTTGGGTTCCTGCTGACATCTCTGTTACCGCCAACAAAGATTGGCTAACGGCCAACCCTGCCGCCGAAGCGCTGCTCAGGGCTGCGAAGCTACCGGTCGTAGAGGTGTCGATTCTGCAGGTCGAACAAGCTGATGCCAACTGGACCGAGGCTGAAATCGCCCAAGCCGCAGCAGACTGGATCGCGAATAACCGCGACCAAGTCGACGCGTGGGTGGCTGAAGGACTAGCAGCAGCCTGATCTGAAGCGATCGCGCTTCAACAAAAACCACTGAAGTGGGGGGGGGGGGGGGGGGCCCCCCCCCCCCGCAAGAGGGGGGGGGGGGGCCCCCCACGGGGGGGGGGGGGGGTGGTGGGGGGGGCGCGGGGGGTGGGGGGGTTTTTGAGCTT
>JAPPMP010000005.1:212245-283941 GCA_028819005.1 Acidimicrobiaceae bacterium | reverse complement strand
AATAAGGCTCGGGGTGGGGGCATAACTCAACCCCCCCCCCCTTATCTAAAGCCCCCCCAAAAAAAAAAAACCCCCGCGCGGGGGGGGGGGGCCCCACCCCCCCCCCCCCTCACTGGTTTTGCCTATTCCCCCAAGACGGTGGGGGGTGTACTGTGAGCGCTGGACCGATGTGTTCGGCCTCTTTTGCCAGATCTTGTGGAGGTACCAATGAGCAGCTTGAACATGACTCCGATCGACAGGCGTCTCGAGGAAGCTCGTCAGAATCTTAACCGCGTCGAGCCTGCTGAACTGCCGGAGATGTTGAGCGCAGGGGCAATCCTCGTCGACATTCGCCCCGAGTCATTCCGCCAGGAGGAGGGCGTGCATCCCGAAGCGATGATTATCGAGCGCAACGTCCTTGAATGGCGACTCGATCCGAATTCCGAAGCACGGATAATCGACATCGAGCCTGACACGCCGATCATCATCATGTGCAACGAAGGGTACGCCTCGAGTCTCGCCGCAGCGGACCTGCAGAAGATGGGGTTCTCCGCCGCCACCGATCTGATCGGCGGTTACCGAGGCTGGCGCGCTCAGGCGTAGCCGCGCACCGCTTCCCAGATTTCTGTGCCGCTTCAGCTCAGATTTCCGGGATACTTCGATCGCGAAGTGCCGGATTTGCTTCAATCGCCTTCGTAGAGGCGGGCGAGGTCGATGAGCTCCACCTCAGGGCGGGCTTGGGCGGCAGCGGCGAGGGCGGGGGTGAATCCTCGGGCGGAGAACAGGAGGCGCTTGGCCGTTGGGGATTGGGCAACCCCAGCGCGACCGGCTAGCAGTTCGCTGAGTCGGTCGAGGCGTTGCAATGCGTCGACGTCGAGTTGATGGGCCTTTGCCTCCCCGATCAGTTGGATGGGCTTGATGCCTGCTGTGCCCGCCCCGCGCCGAAGTGCCACCACGTCCAATTCGAAGGACTGGCCTCTCTTTCGGTCGTTCACTTGCATTGAGGCCGATGGACCTGTTGGGCCGCCGAGCGTCTCATCCGAGGCATAGCGGTCTGTCCACAAGCGGCACATCGACTCGAAGTGGGGACCGACGATCCGAGAGCGGTACGTCGCTTCGGCGTCGGTCCACACCTCAAGTACACGGCGGTCCTCGAGTCGGGCACGATGACGTCGGTTGATCAGGTGGTGGAATCGCACGATCGAATCGGCCACCCGGTAGAGCGGTCGCCGATCAGCCAGGAGATCCTCATGGCGCACGATGAAACCGGCGGCGGTCATCACTCCCAGATGATGACTGATGTCGTTGGACGTCTTCGCGAGCGCTGCGGCAATCTTGGCCGATGTCGTCCGCCCTTCGGCTATTGCCTGGAGCAAGGAGTAGTAGGTGGCCTCGTCGGTTACCCGCGGGTCTTCTCGCAGCAAGTATTCGTCTTCTCGGAACAGGACATGAGACGGGTTGAGCACGGTCGCCGCCAGCCACGCGTGCAGGCCGTCCGGGTGGTCCGGGATCCCGGCCTCTGCGACCAGGTCCTTGTAGCCGGCAGCCCCGCCCACAACGGTGTCAACCGCGAACGCCGTGGCTAGATCATCGATTTCCCAATAACCGCGAGCCTGGCGGAAATCGAATTGGAGCAGCGGCATGTCCAGCGCTGCGCGACCTCGCATTGG
Source organism: Acidimicrobiaceae bacterium (assembly GCA_028819005.1). Lineage (GTDB taxonomy): Bacteria > Actinomycetota > Acidimicrobiia > Acidimicrobiales > Aldehydirespiratoraceae > VXYK01. The sequence continues at coordinate 282,292 of JAPPMP010000005.1, read as the reverse complement.
GGACGTGCCGCTCAGGATTCGGGTCATCACCGACATGGCCGAACCGCACAGAACGATGCTCACCGGTGCTGTCCACCTCTCAGTCAGACGACCGGCAGAGGCTTCGTCCATCAGCGCCTGAATCGCCGAGTCCAAATCGGGATTGTTGTGCTGGAGGTAGGGATACTCATCGATCACCAAGACCTGTGGCTGCGTGCCTCGTGTGCCCATTGCGCCGACGGCTTGCTCCAGGGCATCGACCCAGTCCCGGAACGGCTGCGGAGGTGCCCAGTGAAGCTGTCGGCTGAGACTGTTGGCGAACCGGCCCAGAGCGGGTCTGCGCTCCTCTTGCAACGCCAGGTGATACACCCCGCCCATCGCCTCTACAAGACGGCGGAGCAAATAGCTTTTGCCGAAGCGTCGCCGACCGTACACGATGCCCAGTCGAAGGCTCGGCTGTTGAAGCGAAGCAAAACGTGACAAGTCTTCCCACTCGATCTCTCTGTCGTAGAGACTGCTCGGTTTGACTGGCATGTCCATGCGCTACCCTATTGACACAAATGAACTTAATACAATTGCATTTATAATAAGTACAGTTATTGTAACCCGCAAACTGGCGGGCTCAGGCGTAGTCGCGCACCGCTTCCCAGACTTCTGAGGTGCCGTAGTCCCAGAACTTGGTCCGGTCGATCGTTATCGCCCCGCTGCCGACAACACCACCGGGAAGCCGTCCATTGTGAATGCGCACCGACCGGTAATGCCGCGGCGAGATCTCCGCGACCGCTCGGCGGTGCACATCGCTGTTGCGCCACTCTTGGGAGTCGACCGGTTTGGTATGGATAACCAGGTTCGCCCAGTAGTTGTCGACGAGTTCTGTGGAGCTGTAGCTCAGAATCCCGGGATGTGATCGGAACTCCAAAAGAAGATCGACCTCAATATCATCCACCACGGACTGTTTGGCGTCAGGTCGTCGCTCGCCGAAGAACCCGACCACGCAGCGCTCCACTGGCTGCGCGAGCGCCTCGGGGTCACAGATCACCGCGCGCCGCGCCAAGCCGTGGACGTCCCAGTGCAGCGTTTCGTAGCGCTGGAGATCAATCTCGCGGCTGTCTACCTGCCGAGCCAGCACCCGCACGTCTTGGAGCATGTAGGCCAGCAGAGCCTTGTCGGATGTCACCAACGCGAGATCCGTGCACGGATGATCTTCGAGTTGTTCGGTCGCGGCGAGTTCTATCAACACCGCAGATAATGAACCTTGGCGGCCGGTCTGTCAACAGACATACCACTAGCGAGTCCCGCGGCTTTGCAACACACGCCGGTTGTCCGGCAAAAGCGATGAGATCCACCTCAGCGTTTGCACATGCCCGAAAGACCGGTCGGTTAGCGGCAACGACAGGAGAGGGGAACGGCCTGCGGTTCGGACACATAAGCCTTCGATAACACAAATGATCTCTTCAGGGAGGACGCCGGCGCATGCCCAACTGCTTCAGACAAGGTCGAGCGGGTAGTCGGTGAGCAGCTCAGGGCCGGTTTCGGTGACCACAATCATGTCCTCCAACTTCACTCCCTCCCCGCCGCTGCGCCGACCCACGAAGGACTCGACGCTGAACACGTTGCCCACCTCGACCACTCCGTCGAATCCCCCGCGATCCCACTGTTCACGGGTGAACAGCGACGGATACTCGTCGCACAAGCCGGTCCCGTGAGCCAGAACCGTGTAACCGTTGAACTCTTCCACATCGGGGTACCAAAGGCGATCAGTGATCTCGCGATAAGTGCTGCCGGCCACGAACAGCGGCCAGTTCGACTCGACCATGTCCCGAGCCCGGCCGTACACGTCGGCCTGGGCCGCGCTCGGTCGCCCCCCGTCGCAGAGCCACGTGCGAGACATGTCAACGCACATCCCGTATGCGCCGACCATGTCCGTGTCGAAAGCCATCAACTCGCCCGCTTCAACCGTCTTGATGCTCGCCTCCTGATACCACGGGTTGGTGCGGGCGCCCGATGCCAGAAGCCTGGTCTCGACCCATTCGCCGTGACGCAGGAAGTTGGCCTTCTGAAGCTCGGCCCAGAGCTCCAGTTCGGTGACCCCCGGCACGAACAGAGAGCGCATGTCTTCGATCGAGCGCTGACAAGACTCGACGGCACAGCGCATCGCCTCGACCTCATCGCCGGACTTCACGAGGCGCGCGTCCTCCATCAACTGATGAGCCGGCAGCACAGTCGCCCCGCGGGCCTCGAGCGCGCGCAGGCCCTCCAAGCCGATGACGTCGACCCCGAGGCGCATGTCGCCGGTCCTCTGGTCTCTTCGCAGCAACTCGATGATCTCGTCGGCGAATCGATCGGCAACTTCGATGATGCGGGAACCCGTATAGAACGGCAGCAACGAAACCGCAGGCCGAATCTCATCGACCACCTCCGAATGCGCGGAAAGAAACTCGCCGTGAGAGAACTCGAACAGAACAACTTCGCCGTCGGCCGGCACCCACACGTAGCGGACCGCATTGTGCATGGTCCAAACCGGCATGTTGGTCGTATCGGTTGCGTACCTGACGTTCAGCGGGTCGTGCAACACCAGACCGTCGATGCTTCGGGCACGCAACTGCTCTCGAACCCGCTCAAGGCGGTAACGACGGATCGCAGCCATGTCCGGCAGCGCGAGTCCCGCCCGGATCCACTCCTCGACCACCGACCGGTGAGGACCCAGTTCATGGCGGTTCCGCTGGGTGTGCTCGACCAGCCATGCTGGAACCTGCGAGTGCGCCGCGATCTTCGGGAAATGACGCGCCGAAAGCGGCTCGGAACTACCGGTCAAGAACGCATCCTTTCCCCTTGTTGATCCCACAAGCATCCTTCGACGAGCTTCGCTTCGCGCTGCCGGCCCAGTATCTCGATCTCGAACGTGCCGACAGCACCCATCAGCTCGACGGGCACATAGCCCAAGGCCACCGACTTCTCGGAGTGGTGTGCGTAGCCGCCTGAGGTCACCCAGCCGACCACATCGCCTTCGTAAGCGATTGGTTCGTCACCGATCGCGTCGACCCCGGCTCGTCCGGGTTCGGAGTCGACGGTCCAGCTGCACAATGCCAATTTTTGGGCCGACCCCCGGGCCGACTTCTTGGCAGTGCCGCCGGATGCGTACTTGTCGGCCAGAGCGTCTCGGCCGATGAAGTCCTTCTCAAGTCGCACGAAACGACCGAGCGCAGCTTCGAAAGGATCGTAGATCGGGCGGTACTCCCGAGCCCATGACCCGAAGCCTTTCTCGAGGCGGAGCGAGTTGAGCGCGTGGAGCCCGAAATGGCGCAAGCCGAACTCCTCCCCCGCTCTGAGCAGCTGCTGGTACACGTAACGCTGGTAACGCGCCGGCATCCAGAACTCGTAACCCAGATCACCGGTGTAGGACACGCGACCACACCACACGGGCGCAAGGCCGATGTTCATCTCGGTGAAGGCCATGAAACGCATCCCATGCGCGGACACATCGGCGTCGGTCAACTTTTCGAGCAACAACCGGGAGTTCGGGCCTGCGATCGACAAGCCGCACATCTCCGCTCCCAGCGTGTCGATCTCAACACTGCCGTCGGCGGGCAACTGCTGGTGGAACCAACGCTCGTAGTAGCGCTCAGCAATGCCTGAACCGAAAACCACGAACCGCTCTTCGCCTCGCATGTTGCCGGTCGTGCCACCGACGATCGTGTCTTCGGGGCCCTCTGATCGGCCAGGAGCAGCTCCGAGACAGGCCACCGTGAGATCTCCGATCAAATTGCCTTTCTCATTGGTCATCGGCGCCAGAGCCATACGGCCGGGGTTGGGAATCCGCGAGGCCAATAGTCGATCCAAATGAGCACGGGCCCCAGGACCGGTGACCATGAACTTGCAGAAACCGGTCGTCTCGCTGATCCCGACGCCGGCCCTTACAGCCAGGGTCTCGGCCCGAACCTGATCCCAGGCGTTCGACCGCCCGAAGGTCACCTCCTCGACTGGATCCGCGCCCTTCTGGGCGAACCAGAGCGGTGCTTCCAGCCCGAACCCATCGCCGAAGACCGCGTTCTGCGCACGCAACAGGTCGAAGACAGGCGACGTCTGGACGCTGCGCGCAGCCGGCAGGAACTCGTTTGGGAACCTGATCCGGAAACGTCGGCTGTAGTTCTCCGCGACCTTGGCGTCGGTGTAACTCGGTATGGCGAAGTCACCGAAACGTGCGACGTCCATTCCCCAAACGTCGAAACCAGGATCACCCTCGGTGATCCAGTTGGCCAGGGCGATACCGACACCGCCTCCTTGAGACAGTCCGGCCATGACCGCACACGCCGACCAGTAACCGGGCAGACCAAGAACCGGGCCCAGCAACGGGTTGCCGTCGGGCGCGAAAGTGAAGGGGCCGTTGACCACCTGCTTGATACCGGCCTCACCGATGGCCGGAAAGTGCCGGAAGCCGATTTCAAGAGAATCAGCGATGCGCTCGAGGTCGGGCGGCAACAGGCGCATGCTGAAGTCCCACGGAGTTTGGCGCGGCGACCAGGACTGGCCGCTTCGTTCGTAGGTTCCCAGAAGAAGCCCGCCACCCTCCTGGCGCAGATAGATCTCCCCCCCGAAATCAATGCAGTGCATCAGTTCGCCGTGTTCGCTGTTGTGTTCGGCGACCGCTTCGACGTCCTCAGTGAGCAGATACTGGTGCTCCATGGCCAGCACCGGCAGATCGAGCCCGACCATCCGTCCCACCTCGCGTGCCCACAGCCCCCCGGCATTGACCACATGTTCGCAGCGGATCACCCCCTTCTCATCGCCCGACGCAGTGTCGTAGGTGTGAACATCCCAGCCCCCGTCACTGGCGCGGTCGATCTCACGGACCCAGGTGTTGCGGTACAGGGCCGCGCCTTTCAGGCGTGCGGCTTTGACATAAGCGTGTGTGACTCCCGCCGGGTCGACGTGGCCTTCGTGGGGGTCGTACATGGCCCCGACGAAGTACTTCTCGTCGAGCAGGGGCATGAGCCGTTTCGCTTCAGCGACCGAGAGCAGTTCCGTCTGGTGGCCCAGGTAGCGTCCGCGGGCATGGGCCATTTTGAGCCAGTCCAAGCGTTGCTCCGTGTCAGCAAGCATCACCCCGCCCGTGAGGTGAATACCGCAGTCCTGACCGGAGACCTCTTCGATCTCGGCGTACAGGTCGATGGTGTAGCGCTGTAGTCGAGCGACATTGGGATCGCCGTTGAGCGTGTGCATTCCACCCGCGGAGTGCCATGTCGACCCCGCGGTCAGCTCGGTCCGCTCAACGAGCACCACATCGGTCCAGCCTGCTTTGGCCAGGTGGTACAGCACTGAGGCCCCGACCACCCCGCCGCCGACCACCACGACTCGCGCATCGGTCTTCATCGGGCTCTCCGCCCTGTCTGCGGTCACTGACCGAACTCGGGCGGATAGGGATTCACGCCGCTGCCGAGACGGGCAGCCTCGCTGTCGCCGTCTCCGCCGGGAACCGCGATATCGGCGGGGCAATCGGCGGTCATGGCGTCGGCGAGCATGTTGTGAAAACGATGCAGCGGTTCCTCGAACCGCGGCGCCAGCGGCCCCGGCGCGACAGCACCCGCGGCGACCCCGCGTTGCCCCCGTTCGACGACGTCGATGTCCTCGTCGTTGACATCGACCCAGAAACTGCGAGTCTGAGCCATGTCCTCATCTGATACATCCGGCGTCGAAGGCGGCAGCAGAAACGTACACCGCTCCAGGGTGAGATCCGGAGCTACCGGTTCGAGCCGGATCAGGAACACATGGTTCGGCAGCACCGCCAACATCACGTTGGGAAACACCGCAACGAAACGTCCGCTGACCGAATCAGACTGGTTGAGCCCAGCCGCGGGCGGCAGCACCAGCCAGTCGTCGCGGTCATCACCCGACACCGGCGTAGTGGTCTGGCCGCAATACATTCCCGGCCCCTGATAGCGATAGTGGTCCTTGACCCTGGACACCTTCGCCAGCTCCGGGTGGACCCAGCTCAGGTGGTAGTACTCCTGAAAGTTCTCCGAGATCAGCTTCCAGTTCGCGCGGACCTCAAAAGTCATTTCCGACTGCACCCGCCATCGGTCGAAACCGTACCCGCCCATCCGTTCCGGGAGATCGCCGAGCCACTGGTGCAACGGAGGAGTCGCAGGGTCGACACAGGCGAACAGCAACAAGCCCCAAGTATCGACGCGGACCTCAACGAGCCCGAAGTCCTCCCGACTGAAACCCGCCCGTGGAATCTCCTCGAACAGGGGCGTCGACTGCAGCGATCCGTCGAGTCCATAACCCCAACGGTGATAGGGACAGCGGATCGTCCCGCCGACGTCGCAGTCGCCCACGGCCAGTTCCGTTCCGCGGTGACGGCACGAGTTCACAAAGCCGCGCAGCACACCCTGCTGGTCGCGAGTGATGAGAATCGACCGCCCGCCGGCCTGGCGCACCAGCAAGCGGCCGGCCTGGGCCACTTCAGCCGCGTTGCCGACCGCCACCCACGCCCGTTCGAACACCCGGCTGCGTTCGACCGCGAAGAAGCTCTCGTCGGTATACATCTGCGGCGGCAGTCCTGTCGCCGCGGCCAAGGGCGCCCTTGTGCCCGCCCAGACCGACTCATCGGTCCAGTGCCCGACGCTCGGATCCTCTGACAGCTGATGCATCTGTTCGATCTTCACTGGCAGTCCTTTACTGGTAGTCCGCTATTGCTAGTCCGCTATTGGTAGTCCGTCTCCACCCCGCCTTCGGCGACGCGCCGATCAACGAATGCATGCAGTTCTTCTCGAATCGAATCGTCCATATGAGGCGGCTGATAGGCCTCAAGGTGGGCGGCAACCAAGCGTTCGGCGTGATCCAGTGCGGTGGGCGACCCGGCCTCCTCCCAAGACTCGTAATTGCGCCAGTCAGACACCGCCGGTTTGAAGAAGGCACTCCGGTAGCGGTCCTGGGTGTGCTGTGTGCCGAAGAAGTGGCCGCCGGGTCCGACATCGGCAATCGCCTCCAGGGCCATCGATGCAGCGTCGACGACCAGCGGCTGCAAGAAGGCGGCCACGCTCTGCAACAGGTCGTTGTCGATGACCATCTTCTCGAAGCTTGCGTGAAGCCCGCCCTCCATCCAACCCGCGCCGTGGTACACGAGGTTGGCGCCGCCCATGATCGCGCCCCACAGCGAGAACACCGACTCATAACCGGCTTGGGCGTCGACCGCGTTCGCAGCACACACATTGGACGAGCGGTACGGCAGGTTGTAACGGCGTGCCAGCTGCCCTCCGAGCATCGCCGACTGCATGTATTCGGGCGTGCCGAACGCGGGAGAACCCGACTGCATGTCGACATTGGAGGTGAAACCGCCGTAGACGACCGGCGCACCGGGCCGAACCAGCTGGGTGAAAGCGATTCCCGCCAACGCTTCCGCGTTCTGCTGCACCACCGCGCCTGCCACAGTCACCGGAGCCATCGCTCCCGCCAGCGTGAACGGCGTGAGCACAATCACCTGATTGCGCGACGAGTACTCCAAGATGCCCTCGATCATCGGTCCGTCGAGACGCAGAGGCGAACTGACATTGATGACCGAGTGGATCGACGGCTGCTCGTCGAGTTCTGCGTCGCTGACCCCGCGCACAATTCGCACCATCTCCAGACAGTCGATGTTGCGCTGCGCGCCGAGCGAATATGCGTCCACCACCTTGTCCGACAGCGTCAGAAGGTCACGGAACGCTTCCAAGTGGCGTACCGAGGGGTGGATATCGATCGGCTCCACTGGATAACCACCGTGGGTCTGGACCGAGTTGAGGCACTGAACCAGCCTGACGAGACTCTGGAAATCGGCGCGGTTGCCGGTACGGCGCCCTCCTTTGCGGTCGGCTGCGTTGGGCGCGCTCGCAACCGAACCGAACACCACACTGTCCCCCCCGATCACCAGATCGCGAGCAGGGTTGGGCGCATGCATCACAAACTCCGCTGGTGCGGTGCTGATCAATTCAGTGACCATCTCCGGATCGAAACGAACCCTCTCACCATCAACGTCAGCACCCGCCGCGGCCAGCATCTCGGTCGCTTTCGGATGGAGAAAATCCATGCCGACGTCTCTCAGCACGAGCAGCGAAGAGTCATGGATCGACTCGAGTTCATCGTCGGAGATCACAGCGGTCGGAGCGAAAAGTCGTCGATGCAGATTCCAATCAGGTTGCGCAGGCGCAATCGGGCCGGATGGTCGCTCCCGACGACCCCGGCGACGAGGTGAAGACTCCGTGTGCATGTGACCCGTCACACTACCAGTTCCAACCTCGTCAGGAGCCCCGAACCGCCTGTGATCTTCGGCTGTTCTCCGCAACCGTTAGGGTGACTGCGGTGATCACTGCCACTCCCGACACTGAGGCGATCCAGCGCCGGACATTGATCGTGTTGATGTTGTCGGTGGGGCCTGCTGGCATGGGAATGGCCGGCGGCTTCTCGGCAACCAGCCTGGCAGCCGAGGACATCACCGGCAGCGACGGCCTGGCGACGCTGGCCGCCACCATGATCAGTATCGGCGGCGCCATAGCAGCAGTCCCGTTGGCCCGTTACATGACCGCCAACGGACGACGCCCGGGTCTGCGGATCGGTTGGACCGTCGCCGGGGTCGGTTCTCTTGTCGCTTTCGTCTCGGTGCTCGCCGACATTTACCCCCTGTTGGTAGCGGGTGCTTTCGCAATCGGCGTCGGCAACGGCACAAACCTGGCGGCTCGCTACGCCGCCGCGGATCTGGCCCCGCCTGATCGTCGGGCCCGCACGATCGGACTGCTGGTATGGGCGTCGTCGATCGGTTCGGTGCTCGGCCCGACGGTTGCTCTCGGCCCGACCGGCTGGTTCGCAGAACAGCTCGACCTGCCCCGCCTGTCGGGTCCGTACCTCATGGGCGCGTTGGTGTTCGCTGTAGCCGGGCTTGTCGTCCAGATCAAACTCCGCCCGGATCCCCTGACCTTGGCGGCAAGCCTGTCCGAATCCGCACCGGCCGGGCCCGCGCGCAACGATCAGAACGACCCGGCCGCGCGACCAAGGCTCGTTGACAGCTTCACAGCCATTGGACGCCACCAGACGGCTCTGATAGCAGTCGGCGCCATGGCCGTGGGCCAGGCAGTGATGGTTGCGATAATGACCGTCACGCCGCTGCACATGGACGACGGCCACCACGAGACTCAAATCATCGGGTTGGTCATCAGCCTTCACATCGTCGGCATGTTCTTTTTTGCTCCCGTTGTCGGCTGGTTCGTCGACCGGTTGCCCACCGAGGCAATGGTGGCCGCTGCCGGCGTGGTCCTCTTTGTCGGGGGTGAAATGGCATCACACACAGACCCTGCCGACAGCCTCGGCGTGTTCGTCGGACTGTTCCTGATCGGCTTGGGCTGGTCGTTCGCGATGATCGCCGGCAGTTCTCTGCTCACAGGCTCATTCCCCGCACACGAACGAGCGAACGTGCAGGGGGCAGCCGATTTCACGATGGTCGCCTCGGGGGCTGTCGCCGGACTCGCTTCGGGTGTGATCGTTGAGCGGAGCAGTTTCGGAAGCCTCAGCCACTGGGCTGGAGTAGCCGCCCTCAGCCTCGTGGTCGCCGCCCTGTACCCCCTCGTCACCACCCGGCGACGCTGAACGGCACCTCCCGCCCTCTCCCGGAGTCGATTTCATAACAGATATTCAATAAGATGGTGTTACAGAAGCGAACCGAGATACGCCAAACGGGGCCAAAATCATGAGTTCCAAAACTATGAAGAACGGCATAGATTATGAACATACTGTTGTCGCTTTGGGAGCGATTTGTGAAATAAAAGACCGACACGCGACACAGAAATCAAATCAACGGATTACAATAATGTCAGAACGGGCAATTCGGACCCGCGAATTTTTCACCACCTTTGACGGAGAGGAGATTCCTCGCCAAGACCTGGAGAACGGTGAATCTACGCTTGAACTTTCACTTCGGGAGTTCGCTGAACTGAGCGATGGCCAATGCGTCGTCTACAAGGATGACCGCGGCTAGAGTGAATCTGCAGTGTCCTACAGAGGCAGGGAGCAAAGGCCGATAACTGGAAGAGAGGTGGCGACCACGGCAACTCTCGTTCTGGAACCGGATGACGCACTGGAATGGCTGACAGAAATTGTTGCAGAACTCTACATGCTAGGTTACTCGGTTGACCCGAATTCGGTTTACTCCTCATCCTTTCGAATGGAGTTCGGGCCAAAACTCCAAAGCAAGTTGAGGGATCTAGCACCGCTATAGGCTGACTCACTTGCGGGTGGGGGGTTGGACGTATTGCCAGCCGAAACGGCCCTTGATGCAGAGGTGGCCGTGAGTGACGGAGTGATCTGCCGGCGAGGTGACCTTCACAATCCTGTCGTCTTGGGTGTGCAACTCGAGGTTGCAGCCGACACCGCAGAACGAGCAGACCGTCGTCGTGACGTCCTGTTCGTCAGGGCGCCACTCCCCCGCTGCCCGCATATCGAACTCGGTCTTGAACTGGATCGCCCCGGTCGGACACACTCCGATGCAGTTGCCGCAGTAAACGCACGCTGAATCAGGCAATACAGTGTCGAACTCCGTGGAAATCCGCGCATCGAAACCACGTCCGCTGACCGCGATGGCATAGGTGTGCTGCGCGTCGTCGCCGCAAGCCTCAACACACTTGTAGCACAAGACGCACTTGTCGTAGTCGCGGATGTAGAGGTCGTCCTGAATCTTCGGCTCCTCGCTGATCCGCTCGGCCACCAGGCCGGGTTGGTCATATCGATCCGGGTCCGCGCCGTAGTGGCGCATCCACTCGGCCAACTCGGTCGCCTGGCTCAAGTCGACACTCGAACCGAGGAACTCGAGCACCATCTTGCGACTGTGACGAACCCGAGGGGAGTCGGTCTGCACAACCATCTCGTCCTCAACGGCGCGCGCGCACGAGGGAACAAGCGCTCGAGAGCCTTCCACCTCCACCACGCAGACCCGGCAGACGTTGACCGGGGTGAGGTTCTCGGCCCAACACAGGGTCGGCGTCTCGATACCGGCCGACTCACAGGCCTTGTGTATCGAAGTGCCCTCAGGCACCGAAACGGCCTGTCCGTTGATCGTGAGGTTCACGCTGACTTCAGTAACGGTCACGATCTCTCCCTGAATTGGGGGCCTTCCCCGTTGGACTTCGACAGCAGGCCAAGGTCCATAGCAGAATTGACAGCAGAAGCCGCCGTGTGGCCGAGTCCGCAAATAGAAGCGTCGACCATCACCTCGGCGATGTCGTCAACCAGACTGCGGCGCTGTGCCGACAAAGAACCCTTCGCTTGAATCTGCACCATTGTCTCGTGTTGGCGGACAGTGCCGACACGGCAAGGCACACATTGACCGCACGACTCGTTCTTGAAGAACTCCGCGATGCGCACGAGCACGCCGGTCATATCGATCTCATCGGTGAACGCCATCACCACACCCGAACCCAGCGTGGTGCCGCGTTCACGCGTGTCTTCCAACGTGAGAGGCATGTCGAGAGCGTCAGGTCCTACGAATGACCCGGCCGCGCCACCCATCAGCACCGCAGCCAGAGTGCCGCTCCCAGTAAGAGGACCCGCGAGATCCAGCACCTGACCGAGCGTTGTGCCGAACTCCACCTCGTAGAGACCTGGTTCGGACACCCTTCCGCTCACACACAGCAGCTTCGTTCCCGGCGATCGCTCCGTCCCTCTGCTTCGATAGTCCTCCGCCCCGTGGAGCACGATGCCGAGAGTGTTGATCAGCGTCTCAGGGTTGTTGATCGCGGTCGGCTCTCTGAACAAGCCATGCGTCGTCGGGAACGGCGGTTTGCTGCGCGGCTCACCCCTGAACCCCTCGAGTGAAGCGAACAGAGCGGTTTCCTCGCCGCAGATGTAAGCGCCGGCGCCCCTGCGGATCTCGATGTCGAAATGATGCCCCGACCCGGCCGCGTCGTCGCCGAGCAAGCCCGCCTCACGAGCTTGGATCACAGCATTCTCAAGCCTTGCGGTGGCCAATGGATACTCGCCGCGAATATAGATCCAACCGTTCTCGGCGCCTGTCGCGAAACCCGCGAGCGTGAGCGACTCGATCACCGCGAAGGGGTCTTGCTCCATCACGATCCGGTCCTTGAACGTGCCCGGCTCGGACTCATCGCAGTTGGCCACAACATGTTTGGGTCGCCCCCGCTCAGCGGCCACAGCTCGCCACTTGACGCCAGTGGGGAAAGCCGCTCCGCCGCGACCGGAGAGGCCGGAGTCAGCCACTGCAGTGCACACCTCAGCCGGCCCCATCTCAATCGCTTTGGCAAGCGCCAGATAACCGCCGTTGGCCCGGTAGGCATCGAGCGAGGTGGGGTCCACCACGCCGACATTGCGCAGCAGCCTCAGCGACGGATCCCCCTGCTGCGGTATCTGCCTGGCAACCTCTACAGCATCCGCAGGCACAGAATCAGGCCTGCCGATTCCTTGGCGGAACTGAGCCGGAGCCCGTTCACATTGTCCGAGGCAGGGCGAGCGATGAACGTGCTCCCCGTTCGACTCAAGCTCGGCGATCAGTTCTTCGTTGGCCGCGATCTGGCAGGCCGCGTCAACGCAGACATGAGTGACATGAGCGACCTCGGAGGGGTGATCGGGTTCGTCGAGGCGGAACATCTCATAGAACGTTGCGACCCCGTAAGCTTCCGCCGGCGGTACCTGCAACAGCTCACAGACGTGGTTGAGGCCACCGGGGCTGATCCATCCCTTGGCGTTCTGCAACCCATGAAGGGCCGGAAGAAGCAGATGGCGGTGGTCATGGCGACGGTTCGCACCGCCGTAGACGAGACGCTCAGTCTCGCGGACCACTGCGGTCGGTACCCCGATGGCGGCTTTCACTGCAGCAGTCTCAATCTCGTCCGCGATGTCATCGCCGATAAAAAGATCAGCCATCAGCAGGTGTGGTCGCGGGGTCGGTGCTCGGAGTCAGCTGCTCCGGTCGTTGGTTCTCCACAGGTTCTATCCGCACGGCCGCCGCTTTGAATTCGGCTGTGCCGGACCGCGGATCCCATTCGGGGTTGGTGAGTTGGTTCACATCGACCAGTTCAGGGAAATGGAAGGTGGTGAAGGTGAGCCCCTCGGGAATGTCGGGCTGGATCCGGACACTGGTCTCGACTGAGCCGCGGGGAGAACATACCCGCACCCGGTCGCCATCGCCGAGGCCGAGTCGCGCAGCGTCGGCCGGATTGACGTCGACGCCGGCTCCATAGCGGATCGGTGACGCGTAGCCCCCTGACTGCACGCCGGTGTTGTAGCTGTCGAGCGCTCGTCCGGTCGTGAGTCGAAGCGGGAACTCGTCGCTGAGCTGTTCCTTGGGACCCTCATGGTGGCACGCACTGAACGACGCCGGATTGCGGCCCTCGAGGTCGTCGGCCCACAGCCAGCCGTGCAGGAACGCACTGCCGGGGTCGTCTGAGTCTCTGCAGGGCCATTGGAGCCCGCCCTCAGACTCCAGGCGCTCCCAGCTCATCCCCGCGTGCAGCGGCGACAGCGATCGGAGTTCGTCCCACAGGTCTTGGGGAGTAGGTGTGCCCCAATCGACGCCGAGACGGTTCGCGAGGTCGCCGATGATGTCGGTGTCCTGACGAGCCTCTCCAGGTGGCGAGACGGCGGCGCGAACCCGTTGCACCCGTCTTTCTGATGAAGTGACCGTTCCCTCGGATTCGGCCCATCCCACCGCTGCAGGCAACACGACGTCAGCCATTTCGGCTGTTCGGGTCATCAGGATGTCCTGCACGACGAGAATGTCGAGTCCGTCGAGCAGTTTGCGGGCATGTGCCACATCTGCTTCTGAATCTGCAGGGTTCTCGCCGATCACATAGAGCCCCTTGATTTCACCCCGCTCCATCGCCTCGAACATCAAGGTGAGGTGCAGTCCGGGTTTGTTCGGCAGCGACATGTGGTAGGCGGCTTCAAACTTGGCGAGCGCAACCGGATCCTCGACGTCTTGGAATCCGGGGAACTTGTTGGGCAGCGCACCCATGTCGCCGCCTCCCTGCACGTTGTTCTGGCCGCGCAGCGGTACCAGCCCCGATCCCCAGCGGCCGACATGCCCGGTGAGCAGCGCCAGGTTGCACAATGACAGGACGTTCTCAACCGCGTTGTGGTGTTCGGTGATGCCCAAGGTCCACAGAATCTGCGCGGTGTCAGCGGTCGCGTAATCGTGTGCCAGTTCGCGGATGGCGTGGGCGGGCACACCCGTGATCTCCTCGGCCGCCTCAAGCGTGTATTGCTCGACCGCGGCCTTGTAGTGCTCAAAACCCTGTGTGGAATGGGCGATGAAGTCGGTGTTGTGCAGTCCCGCAGCGATGATCTCGCGCCCGACGGCATTCGCCAGCGCGATGTCGGTGCCTACGTTGAGCCCGAGCCAGGCGTCCGCGAACTTCGAGGAGCTCGTGCGGCGGGGATCGACCGAGTACATTCTCGCTCCGTTGTCGAGGCCCTTCAACAGATGATGGAAGTAGATCGGATGCGCCTCCCGGGCGTTGGAACCCCACAACAGGACGACATCGGTCTCTTCCACCTCTTCATATGAAGATGTTCCTCCTCCTGCTCCGAACACAGTCGCCAGACCGACGACCGAAGGTGCGTGTCAAGTTCGATTGCAGGAGTCGATGTTGTTGGACCGCATCGCGCAGCGAATGAACTTCTGCGCCGCGTAGTTCATCTCGTTGGTCGACTTGGAGCAGCTGAACATGCCGAACGCTTCGCCGCCGTACCGGTCCCGGACCCGGGCGAGACCCTGCGCCGCGCGGGTGAGTGCCTCATCCCATGAAGCGGCACGCAGTTCGCCGTTTTCTCGCACCATCGGAGTCGTGATCCGCTCGGTGGGCTTGACGTAACGCTGACGGCGGTTGCCGCGATTGAGCCCCTGTCGAGTCGGTCCTTCGGGGGCTGGTCGGGTGTTCGCTTCGCTGTCGTCTACAGCAACGTTCTCCACGTTGGAACAATACCGCAATGCGGAACAGGTGTGTCTTTCCGCCCCGAATCGCGTGTGATTATCACGCGCTTCGCAGCGCGCTCCAGCCGATCATGCGTTGTGGCAATGTTCGTGTTTGCAGTCGGCGTTCGGATATCGTCGCCCAATGCGCTGGTCGAACCTTTTCGTGCCCACTCTGCGCGAGCCGCCTGCCGACGCCGAAGCAGCCAATCACAAACTGTTGATCCGCGGCGGGTTCATCCGCCAACTCCACTCAGGCCACTACTCGCTGCTTCCGCTCGGGTTGCGGGTGCATGAAAAAGTCGCCGCCATCGTGCGACGCGAGATGGACGCCATCGGTGGCCAAGAGTTCCTGCTGCCGGCTATGCATCCCGCCGAGGTCTGGAAGAAGTCGGGCCGCTGGCACGCGGTGGGCGAGGAGATGTTCCGCCTCGTCGATCGCAAGGGGGCCGACAACGTTCTGGGGATGACCCATGAGGAGATCTTCACCGACGTCGCCCAGGAGATCACCTCATACAGGTCGCTGCCTCAGATCTGGTATCAGATCCAGTGGAAGTTCCGCGACGAGCCCCGCCCCAAGAGTGGTCTGTTGAGGGTTCGCGAGTTCGCTATGAAGGACTCGTATTCGTTCGACATCGACGAAGCGGGCCTCGATCGCAGTTTCGACGTCCACCACGATGCGTATGTGCGCATCTTCGCTGCCCTGGGCCTGCCCGCTATACCCGTCGAGGCCTCGTCGGGGGCTATGGGCGGCTCAGGTTCCACCGAGTTCATGGTCCCTTCGAGCGCCGGCGAAGACGACATCGCGCTGTGCGGCAATTGCGGCTACGCAGCAAACGTTGAACGAGCGAAAGCCCGTCTGTCTGTCGTTGAGGATCGGGACCTCTCAGAGTTGGCCCGTTTCCCCACCCCGGGTGTGCGCACGATCGCCGATTTGGAGACGATCGAGGGCGGGGCCTCGGCCGTACACCAGATCAAGACCATGGTGATGGTGCTCGACGGTGAAGTGACGTTGGCCCTGCTGCGCGGCGACCACGAACTTGAGATCCAGAAGCTCGCCGATTTCACGGGAGCCGCAGACGTCCGGCCCGCGACTGCTCAGGAAACGCTTCAGCACCTCGGCGCCAATCCCGGTTCGCTGGGCGCCGTACACGTCGACGGCTTGCGCGTCGTCTGCGACCCCGCGCTCGAGGGCCGGCGCGGTCTGACCACCGGCGCCAATGAGGACGACTGGCACTGGTCCGGAGTCGATATCGCCCGCGACGTCGCCGTTGACGAGTGGGCCGACCTGCGCAGAGTCCAAGCCGACGAGCCCTGCCAGAATTGCGGCACTCCCCTTGAGATCGTCCGCTGCATAGAGGCGGGCCACATCTTCAAACTCGGCACCAAATACTCCGACGCGCTGGGTGCGTCGGTGCTCGATCCCAATGGCAACCAGAAACCGCTGGTGATGGGCAGCTACGGCATCGGCATCGGCCGCAACGTCGCCGCGGTGGCCGAGATCCACCATGACGACAAGGGTCTGTTATGGCCCTTGAACGTTGCCCCGTTCGAGGTGGTGATCACCATCGTGAACACCAAAGACGACGCATCGGCAGCAGCAGGCGAATCGCTCTACAACGATCTTCGCTCTGCAGGCGTCGACGTTTTGTTGGATGACCGTGATGCCCGTGCGGGTGTGAAGTTCGCCGACGCGGAGCTGATCGGCGTCCCCTACCGGGTCACCGTCGGCCCGAGAGCATTGGCCGACGGGGATGTCGAACTCACTTCCCGAGCCACAGGTGACACAACCCGCGTCGGCGTTGACTCCATCGCTGCGCTGCTCGTCGACACTGTCAACCGCGAACGCGGCTAGCCAGCATTCTCCTACCACCCCAACGCCTTGTGATACTTTGCTTTCAAACATCCAACTAGTAGGAGCTGACCGTGTCCGACCTGCCCCCGCCCCCACCCGAGTTCGAATCCGAGTCGTCCAGCCACCACCCTCCGCCGCCAGAACCGTCGCAGGCGCCGCAACCGGCCAAAGGTCGGGCAACGACCAACATAGGCGAGGACGTGGAGCTCGCAGGCGCTGGACACCGCCTCTTGGCACGGATTGTGGACGCGATAATCGTTCTGGTCCCCGCGATTATTGTCGGCGTGATCGGAGGGGCAGTGCTGGTCACCGCTACAGCCATCGTGTTCGGCCTCGTCTACGAGGTCTCAATGATCGCGAACAAAGGCCAAACCGTCGGAAAGATGGCCACCCGGATCAAAGTGATCAAGACCGAAGCGAACATGCCGCCTGGTTGGGACGCTTCGTTCTACCGCTGGGCTCTTCCGGGTGTGATCAGTATTGTTGGTACCCTGGTTCCGGCTCTGGCCCCGCTCGGACTTGTCTCGCTGCTGATCTATCTCTCTTTGTTGTGGGGCAAGAATCGCCAGGGATGGCACGACATGGTCGCCAAAACTTTGGTAGTCAAACTCTGACGCACCGCAGCGAAGCGCCATAGTTGCTGTTCCGTCATGCGAACAAGCTCCTATAGTCGCTAGGTAATGTCTGTGCAGTCGATTGAACGAGCCTTCGCACTGTTGCGCGCCCTCGCGGTCGGCCCGGTCGGGGTCACGGAACTGGCTGAACGGGTGGAACTGCCGAAATCGACTGTCGCGCGGATCCTTGCGGCGTTGGAGAACGAGGGTGCGGTCACCCAAGACGACATCGGCGGGGAATACCGTCTCGGCGAGGGACTGCTCGACATCGCCGGCGCAACCCAACCCGGACGCAATCTCGTGGCCACCGCCCGCCCGCATCTGATCGACCTCTGCGACGAGGCCGGAGAGGCGGCAGGGGTGTCGGTGCTCGACGGGCGCTGCGTCTACTACCTCGACCATGTGGAGGCCGAGAGCGACGTGCAGGTACGGAGCTGGACCGGTGAACTCGCTCCGCTCCATGCGGTGCCGTCGGGCCTGGTATTGCTCGCCCACTACGACGACAAGCAACTCGACGCCTACCTGCGGGGTCCGGTCACGGCTTCGACCCCTTGGACCGTCACCGACCCAGAGGAGATCCGCAAGCGACTCGCCACCATCCGCAGCCTCGGCTACGCCTGGGTCTATGAAGAGTTCGCCGAGGGCATCAACTCCGTGGCAGCACCCATCATCGAGGCCGACGGCACGGTTGAGGCTGCGCTGCACATACACGGACCGGCCTATCGCTTCCCCAACCCGGAACGCACCCACGACCTCGGCAACCTGGTGATAAACGCCGCCGCCAGCCTCGCCGAAAACCTCGCCTCTGAATGACCCGACCGATCGGGTCGGTAGCCGATTATCCGATGGTCCCGAATAGCGGTCGGTAGCCGATTATCCGATGGTCCCGAATAGCGGTCGGTAGCCGATTATCCGATGGTCCCGAATAGCGACGGTTGGTCGACCGCACCAGCATGTGCCTCAATCGCCGACGTCAGTTCGAAGTGTGAGTCGTGAAGAAGGGATTCGAGGTCGCGGAGGTTCGATATCGCCGTCGCGCCCAGTTGTTGCAGAGGCTCATTTCCGGGTCCTTCGCCGGCTCCCCTCCACACAGCGACTGGCCCGAATCCCCCTTTGAGCGCCTCGGCAGCGCCTGACCAGGTGCCACCGGTTCCGTGATCGCTGGCGATCACCACGGTGAGCGCGGCCAGCGCGTAGATCAGCTTGTTGCGCCCCATAGCGTTGCCCGCGCTGAACGGTGCGCCCGGCGCGTACGGCGTACACATGACCGTTTGCCCGTCGAGGACAGCTCGGCGAACGTCGGGACGCTTGAGCTTGCGCAGTAGCGACTCGGCCAGAATCCCCACGACAGTTCCGCCTGCCTCGAAGGCCTCATTCATGGCCAGTTGGTCCACACCCCGGGCTCCCCCTGACACGAGCGGCAAACCCAGTGAAGCCGCACGAACGGCCAGTTCCTTGCTGGTTTCGCCACCGGTTTCCGACACATCGCGGCTGCCGACCACACCCAACCCGGGTGAATCGAACAACTCAACGGCTCCGGCGGCATGCATCAGCGGCGGGGCCTTGCTCCCCAACCGAACAATCCACTCGCGGGGATAGTGCTCGTCGAAAACGGTGAGCGCCCTGATTCCCGATTGTTCCAAGCGGTCCAACTCGAATGCAATTGCAGTAGCACGCCCGACAAGCTCCGCTACTCGGCCCGCCAAGTCGTCGGCCAGGCCGTAATCAGCCACGAGCCGGTCCTGACCCAGCCCCAAGAACACCCCAGGCCCATCGCTGGAGTCGAAGGTGGCACTGTCTCCAGAATTGAGCTCACCCCCGGCTCGAATCCGTGCCATCAGACTCCAGAACTCAGAGGCCTTCAACGGTCGAACACCATCGCCGCAAAGCCGGCTCACAAGCAGAATCGTCGCCAACGAGTCGTCGTCGCGTCTCATCGGCCCGATCTACCCGCCGTTTCTGCAAGCGCGAACGGAAGCACCGGACCGGCACCTGCCTCACGAAGGCTTGCTCCGACGACAGCCATAGTCCAACAGGAGTCGACCATGTCGTCGACCAAAAGCGCTGGGCCGGAGGGCACCAGCCCTCTGACCTCGAATGCACCATGGACATTGCGGTGCTGCTGTTGGCTGTTCTGCATGGATTTCTGGGGTTCCGCGTCTCGGACTTTGAATACCACTTCCTCGCAGGCTAGCCCAAGACTTGCGGCCAGTCGGGCCGCGAAGTCGGCCACAAGTTCGGGCCGATGCAACGAGGGCACGAAGGTCACCCACTCGGACATGGGGTCCGGCCTCCATCGGTCAACAATAAGCTCTCGGGCGGCGGTCACCAGTTGATCGTCGAACCTTCCCTCACCTTGCTTGCCGCTCCGTACCAAGCTCCCCCAACCGGCATCGCCCCATCGAGCCAGGACACGGCCTTCTTCGAGCCGGTGTTCCGCCTTTATCGTCTTGCCGTCCGGCAATCGTTTGCGGGGCTTGATAGACCTCTCCGCGGATCGCAGGAAGTCGATCGCCTCTTGCACCTCGGCCGGGTCGAACGTCCGATCCATGCTGTCGCCGCTGCAGTTGCCGCAGATTCCGCACGGACCACTGCTGTAGTCGTCCAAGTAACCGTTCAACAGCATCATCCGGCACTGATCCGTGTTGATGTAATCAAGCATCTGTTGTTGTTCGCTCCTGCGCAATGAAGTGACCGAAGCGACCCGCTCGTGGTCGAAGGACCAAGGGGTCAGCGTCCGCAGCCAGCGACCGCCGTCGCGTTCCACGGCACCTTCAACCTCGAGCACCTTCAGAAGCAGGTCCAGTTGGCCGGGCCGCAGATTCACCGCTTCGAGCATCTCCCTCTTCGTCATCGGTACGGCATTGCGGGCAAGAAAGTCGACGACATGCTCGGCGGGACGCGGCGACGGAAACGCTCCCTCGATGAAATAGTCCTGGATATCGGCGTCCTCGGTCCCACGCAGGAGAATACCCCACGACTCAGACAGCGCCCGTCCGGCACGGCCTACTTGCTGGTAGTACGCGATCGGAGTACCCGGCGACTGATAGTGAACGACGAATGCCAGGTCGGGCTTGTCGAAACCCATCCCGAGAGCAGACGTGGCCACAACGACCTTCACCTCGTTGGCCAGAAGTCGCTGCTCGATCCGTTGGCGGTCCTCGTTGTCGTTCTCGCCGCTGTAGGCCTCCGCGGAGATGCCCCTCGTCCGCAACCAACCTGCTACACGTTCGGTGTCGGCGACCGTCAGACAGTACACGACGCCGGTACCCGGCAGTTCCTCGATGATGGCGGCCAGCCACACCAACCGCTCCGCCTGTGACGGCTTGTTGATCGCATGCAGGCGTAAACCCTCTCGCGCGAGCGGGCCTCGGACAGGCGAGAAGTCCGCTCCGAGCTGCCCCCTGACATCGGCCACAACCCGGTCGTTGGCCGTAGCGGTGCAGCAAAGGACAGGGACTCCCTGCGGCAACAACTCCAAGACTCGAACCAAGCGCCGGTAGTCGGGCCGGAAGTCGTGGCCCCAATCCGAGATGCAATGAGCCTCGTCGATCACCAACAACCCGCTGCGCCGACCAACCACCGGAAGGACTTCACTTCGGAACTCAGGGTTCGCCAAACGCTCAGGCGAAATCAACAGGACATCTAATTCATCGGCCTCAATCCTCGCTCGAACATCGCTCCATTCATCAGTGTTTGAACTGTTGATTGTCTCGGCGCGAACTCCGAGCCGTTCGGCGGCTTCGATCTGATTGCGCATCAGCGCGAGAAGTGGCGATACGAGCAGAGTCGGCCCCAACCCCTTGTCGCGGAGCATCCGCGTGGATATGAAGTACACAGCACTCTTGCCCCAGCCAGTGCGCTGAACCAACAGAACACGCTGTCGATAGACTGCCAAGCGCATAATCGCGTCGAACTGGTCCGGACGGAACACGCTGGTCTGATCGCCAGTGAGTCGACGCAGCAGACTGAGCACCTCACTGTTGAGTGGCACCGACTCTTCGGCTCGATCACCGTTGCCGACATCACTTGTGTGAGGTGACTGTCCAGCGTCTGTCGTCATGCCAGCGCAGGATACCGAACCCCTGTGACAGCCGCCCGGCCGAAATCTGGCCGGAGTTCTAGCCCTTCCGGCTGCGGATTTCGGCGGTGATGGCAGGGATCACTTCGTGGAGATCGGCGATCACCGCCCAATCGGCCTTCACGACCATGTTGGCTTCCCGGTCGGTATTGATGGCCAAGATGTGTTTGCTGGCCATCGCTCCCACCCAATGCTGGATCGCCCCCGAGATTCCCGAGGCGATATATATCTCCGGGGCGATGCGTGTGCCGGTTTGACCGACCTGGTCGGAATGGGGGCGCCAGCCGAGGTTGGTCACAGCCCTGGAGCATCCGACCCGTCCACCGAGAAGCTCAGCCAATTCCTCGAGTTGCGCGAAACCCTCAGCTGAACCGACCCCGCGGCCGCCGCCGCACACAACCGGAGCGGTGGGCAGAGTCACACCGGCTTGGAGCACCGTGCGATCCTTGACGACGGTCACGCGGTGGCTCTCGTCGAGGTCAGCGTCGAACGTCTCCGTGTCGGCGTCGACAGAGTCTCCGGGTTGAGCGGCCACCGCATGAAGGCCGCAGGTGAGGAGCGCAACGTCGACGTCGAGGCTGGAGTCTTCAAGCAGAGAGCCACCCCACTGCACCCGTGTCATAGTCCAGGGGATACCGGGGGTGACGTCAACACAGTTGGCCGCGAACGGAGCATCAAGACGGGCCGCAACCTGCGCCATGACCTCGTTGCCTCGATCCGATCCACAGGCCAGCACAGCGGAAGGTTCGAGTTCCGCGACCATTTGGGCCACCGCAGCACCGTACGCATCCGGCCCGTAGTCGCTCAGCACTTCATGAACACAGGTGTGGACCACCTCAGCGCCATAGTCGCCGGCCTCGGTGACCAGCGCGTCATCGTCTGCGCCGATAAGAGCGGCTTCAAGGTCTTCATCCATCTTCTCGGCCAATGTCCGGCCGAAGGTGAGAGCCTCACGGGCCGCTTCAGCAAGCGCTCCTCGGTCATGTTCGAGCACTACCAGCAGCATCAGAGCACCCCCAACTCTTCGAGCACGTCGACCACCGCGGCGGCCGCATCAGGGCCGTCTCCGAGGATGACCGTCTCGGACACCTGCTCGGGCGGGCGATGCAGCCGAATCCGGCCTTGACCACCTTGAGCGGCGTCAATGTCGAGCGAGCGGATCTCAAGTTTCTTGGACTTCAGGCGGCCCTTCATAGTCGGGTATCGGGGCAGATTGAGCCCTTCTTTGACCCCTAGGACGCATGGCCGTGGGAGTTCGTAAACCTCGAAGCCGCCGTCGATCGCCCGACGGGCCGTGACCGTGCCGGTTCCGCTCCCGTCACCGGACACTTCGATTCCCTTGATTCCGTTGACGATGGGCCTCCCCAGCGAATGCGCCACCCGTATCCCGACCTGGAAGCCACCGGAATCTGCCGACTCGTTGCCGAAGAGGACGAGATCGAACGGCTCTCCGTTCTCGGACTCGAGCACATCGATCGCCTCGCCGATGACGGCCGCGGTCCGCTGCGGATCCCACGCTCCGTCGCCGGGGATCAAGACGCCGTGATCTGCCCCGACCGAGGCGGCGTAGCGCAGTTGTTCTGCTGCTTCGACAGGGCCGACTGTGAGCACGGTGACCTCTCCACCGTGTTGTTCACGGAGTTGTACAGCCCCTTCGACACCGCATTCTTCGTGTGGACTGGTCGTGAAACCCAAATGAGCGGCATCGACATCGGAGCCGTCGGCAGTGACGTTGATCTTGGCACCGGGCGCCGGCACGCGCTTGACGCAGCAGAGAATCCTCATGGCCTGGTCAACCTTGAATCATTAGCTCGGAACATCAGCTCTTGAGACGTGAGTCTTCGGGGTCGAAGGCGGAACCCGGGCCTACGACAGTCACCGGGAACAACTCGTTCATGTACATGACTTGAAGTTGGGTGCCCCCTGTGGCCAATTCGTTGGGCACATACCCCATGAGGAGGTGCTTGCCGACCGACGGCCCATACCCTGCCGAGGTCACCCGCGACACCCTTCCGTGGGAATCCACGATGCGCTCGCCGTTGAGGTCGACGATGGGTTCGTTGCCCCCCATCATGTGCCGGGTGCGCCCAGCGCTGTCGATTTGATCCTCGACAGCAAGCGTCACACACTGGACCTCCGCTCCAGCTTCACGGGCTTTGAGATAGGGCTCGCGGCCAATGAAATCCGAGGTTTTTACCCTGGGCCGGGCGAGTCCCGCTTCAACCGGGTTGTATTCGCTCTCGAGTTCAGCGCCCATCAAGCGATAGCCCTTCTCGATCCGGCCCGAGGTGCCGTAGACGCCGCCGCCGGTTGGACGGATGCCGAGCTCTCGGCCGGCCGCGAAGAGGGCATCCCACAGCGCCGGGCCGTTGCTCCAATCCGTGTAGATCTCCCAGCCTGTGTCGCCCACGTAGGAGATGCGGAACAGGTGAGCTTGGATCGTTCGGGCCTGTCCTCCGCCTGCAGAGCAGTCGAGTTCGATCGGGATGATCGAGCCATAGGGCGAGCCGGCTTGGCTCAGGTCGTGATCTGTGAGTTGTGCCAAGACTTGCGGAGCTTTGGGACCCCAGAGTCCGAGGGTGGTGATCTGTGTGGTGACGTTGGTGAAGGTCACCGAACCGTCGTTGGGCATGTGCTTGCGGGTCCAGAACTCGTCGCGTCCACCGTCGAACACGCCGGTGACGATCCTCACCCGGTCTTCGCCCATGCGCATCATGGTGAGGTCGGAGTGGAAGCCGCCGTCGGCGTTGAGCCACGGCGTGTAAATGGACCGGCCCACGGCAACATCGATCTTGTTGACGGCAAGTCGGTCCGCGTACTCGACGGCTCCCGGCCCATGCAGTTCGTAGATCTGGAAGGCCGACAGGTCGACCACACCGCAGTTCTCACGCAGGTTCAGGTGCTCACCGATGGTTATGGGGCTCCACCAGCGGTTGTCCCACTCGACCTGACGCGGCTCGAGGTCGTAGCGCTCGCACAGATCAGCGTTGGAGTTGTACCACTGGGGCCGTTCCCACACGCGGGCTTGGAAGAACTCCGCTTCGAGCGCCTCCTGGCGGGAACGGTACGGCGACTCCACGAGATGACGGCGAGACTCCCACTGCTCGGCGGGGTGGACGATGCCATAGGTCTTGTTGAAGTGCTCGTGGGCCCTCGCCCAGATGTGTTCGTCGCTCTTCTCTTCGTCGTAGAAGCGAGCTATGTCCGCGCCGTGGGCGTCGATCACCCGCGGGTAGCCGTGAGTCATCCACTCCGCTACCACCTCGGCCATGCCCGGGCCTTCTTTGACCCACACGGCAGCGGCCGACCAGAGGCCCTCCACGTCGGGGATCTCGCCGAGGCAGGGCATGGTGTCGGGTGTCAGCGACAGCAGGCCGTTGATGGCGTACTTGATCTCGGCGTCGCCGAGCATGTCCATCAGCTCGATCGCTTCCTCCATCTGCTGGTCGAAGTCGTCGGGAGTGAACGGCATCTCCGTTGGAGACAGCGCGGCCTCCTCGTTGGAGGGGATCTCGTCGGGGTGGTGCAGGATGGGCCGGTGGCCGTAGGAGCCAACCTCCATCGATCCCGCCGACTGCCGCTCGTAGCAGAAGGTGTCCATGTCGCGCACGATCGGGTAGCCGATCTCGTTGTTGGTCTCCGCGAGGACGTCTATCGGGCCGACGTCAGCCATCTGGTGCACGGCGGGCACGAGCGGGATGTAGGCGTCGGCCATGTTGGCGATGCGATTGGACCAGACGCCGCAGGCGATGATCACGTATTCGGCCTCGATGGCGCCCTTGTCGGTGACCACTGCTTTGATCTTGCGGCGGCCGTTGGGCCGGGGCGTGTCGTCGGTGACGAGGTCGAGCACTTCGGTGTTGGCAAAGACCTTGCAATCAGCTTTCTCGACGGCTTCCTTGCGCATGACGGTGCCCGTTTCAAGCGAGTCGACCACCGAGACCGTGGGGCAGTAGAAGCCGCCGAGGATGACATCGGAGTTGATGTAGGGCACCAGTTCCTTCACCTGGGCGGGGGTGAGCAGGTGAGCTTCGATACCCCATGCCACCGCTGAGGTCATGCGCCGCTCGAGTTCGTCCATGCGCTCCTGGGTGCGGGCTACTTCGATGCCCCCGGAGTCCACCGACAGGTTCAGGTCGCGGTACTGGTTGGCGCTCTGCTCACCGAGCAGAGCCATTTCCTTGTTGTGGTCGACCGGGAAGATGAAGTTCGATGCGTGCCCGGTCGAGCCGCCGGGGTTGGGAAGCGGCCCTTTCTCAACGAGGACGAGGTCTTGCCAGCCGAGTCGGGCGAGATGTCCGACGAGGCAGTTGCCGACGATCCCTGCGCCGATCACTACGACATTAGCTCTGGTGGGGAATTCGCTCACGGTTGGACTCTATTCTGAAGTCGATTGTCGTGCCGGTCGGTGCCGCCGGCATCGCAGTGCGTGCGTTGCGGCACAACCCGCGGAAACAATACTGGACGATCGTTCAGTTTGCACGCGACAGCAGGATTAGAAGCTCGCTTTTTTCAGCACTGCGTTCAACGGACGAGATATTGCCCCTAGCAGGCAGAGCCGTTGCAAAGCCGTGAGACGTTCATTCCGGACGGTTTCAACAACGCGCAAATTTCTGCAGATCTGGCAAACACACGACCAGCATGAAAGGGCTACAATGGGTCCGTATCGCGGAATCGTTCCGCAATACGGAACGATTCAACCGGAAGCAATGAGCGTGCGGCGCCGACTGCGCCGCCCGCGCAGGAGCAAAAATGGCCTTTCCCAGCGACCTAGAAATAGCCAACCAGGCAAAGCTCAAACCTCTGACCGACATCGCGCACAGCGCCGGTATCCCGGCTGAGTGTCTTGAGCCCTATGGCGTGGGCGCAGCCAAGATCTCGCTCGACGCCATCGAGAAGATGAGCGACCGCCCCAGAGCGGCGTACGTCGTCGTTTCAGCCATCACCCCGACGCCGCTTGGCGAAGGCAAAACGACCACGACGGTCGGTCTCGGCCAAGCGTTCCAGCACATCGGCAGAACGGCCACGATCGCCATCCGCCAGCCCTCGATGGGGCCGACGTTCGGGATAAAGGGCGGCGCCGCGGGAGGGGGCTACAGCCAGGTCGTGCCCATGGAGCTGTTCAACCTCCATCTGACCGGCGACATGCACGCCGTCACCGCGGCCCACAACCTCTGCTCGGCAATGCTCGACGCTCACATCTACCACGGCAACGAAGCAGGTTTCGACGTTCACAACATCACCTGGCGACGCGTGCTCGACGTCAACGACCGCGCCCTGCGCAATGCCGTGATCGGTCTCGGCGGACGGCTCGACGGCGTCCCCCGTGAAACGGGATTCGACATCACGGCCGCATCCGAAGTCATGGCCGCCCTGTCGCTGTGCACTTCGCTCCAAGACCTGCGTTCCCGGCTGGGGCGGATCGTGCTGGGCTACAACAAGGCCGGGACTCCGATCACCGCCGAAGACGTCGGCGCGGCGGGCTCGATGGCCGTGATCTTGAAAGAGGCCATCAAACCCAACCTGATGCAGACGCTGGAGAACACTCCGGCGCTGGTTCACACCGGGCCTTTCGGCAACATCGCCACCGGCAACAGTTCGATCATCGCCGACCAGATCGGCATCCATACCAGCGAGTTCCTGCTGACCGAGGCAGGATTCGGCGCAGACATGGGAGCGGAGCGATTCTTCAACATCAAGTGTCGTTACTCCGGGATCGCGCCCGACGCCGCCGTGCTCGTCGCCACGGTGCGAGGCCTCAAAGCCCACTCCGGCAAGCACAAGATCGTTGCAGGAAGGCCTCTGCCCGAGGCGTTGCTGGCCGAGAATCCCGACGAAGTCCACATGGGCGGCGACAACCTGCGCAAACAGCTTGAGAACATGCAGGTACACGGTTGCACGCCGGTGGTCGCTATCAATGTCTTCCCCGAGGACCATCCCGGCGACATAGCTGCGATCGGTGAGATTGCCGATGAGTACGGCGCCCGCGCGGCGGTGTCCACTCACTTCTCAGATGGAGGACGCGGGGCTGCCGAGTTGGCCGAAGCGGTGGCTGCGGCGGCGGCTGAACCGAGCGAATTCCAACTGCTGTATCCGAGCGAGGCATCGCTCAAGGACAAGATCCATGCGGTGGCCACCAAGGTCTACGGCGCAGACGATGTGGAGTACACCGCCCAGGCTGACAAACAGCTGGCCACCTATACGGAGGCGGGTTTCGCCGATCTGCCCGTGTGCATAGCCAAAACGCATCTCTCCATCAGTTCCAACCCCGCATTGAAGGGCGCCCCCACCGGCTGGACCCTGCCTGTACGCGAGGTAAGAGCGAGTGTCGGCGCCGGTTTCATCTACCCCCTCTGCGGCGATATGCGGACCATGCCCGGCCTGGGAAAGATCCCGGCCGCCAAGTCCATCGACATTGACGCCGACGGCAACGTCGTCGGTCTTTCTTAGAACCAACGCCCCATCAGAGGGCCTGTCCTGAACACTGGAGTCAAGTGAACCCACTCGCCAAGATCCTGCGCCCCGGCCCCCAAGCGATCAGCTCCCCAGCGGCGCGGGCCGCGATTTCCGACATGACCTATGAAGTCATCCCGCTGAAGAGCCTGCCCGAGGCGATCCAGCAGCTTCCCGCCAATGCCCGTGTCAGTGTGACCGCATCCCCGGTCAAGCCTCTCGAGGACACCCTCGACGTGTGTGCCGAACTGCTCGACCTTGGTCATCGCCCGATTCCCCATCTCGCGGCTCGCAAGGTCGCCGACGCGGCACACCTGCGCTCGATAGCAGCGCGCATCAAGCAACTCGGGCTCCGGGAGATCTTCTGCATCGCAGGCGATGCGCAGGACGCAGGCGACTATCCCGACGCCATGTCGCTGCTGAAGCCCCTACTCGAAATCGGCGCCGGAGACATCACTGCGGTGGGCGTGTCCTCCTACCCCGACGGTCACGCCTTCATCGACGATTCGGCATTGCGCCAAGCGTTGATCGACAAACAGGAGCTGTTCGGCGAGGCGGGAATCAAGGGACACGCGTCCACGCAGATGTGCTTTTCGACTGACACGATCGTTTCCTGGCTGACCTCGCAACGCACCGAAGGCCTGACCATGCCGGTGCATCTCGGGGTCGCGGGCGTCGTGGACCGAGCGAAGCTCATCCGCATGGGTATGCGGCTAGGCGTGGGAGCCTCTCTGAGATACGTCCAGAAGAACAGGACTGGCCTGCTGAAGCTATTCTCTTCGGCCGGTTACAACCCCAGCGACGTCATCGACCCCCTAGCCGACGAGTTCGGCTCTTTGGGCATCGAGGGCCTTCATATGTTCACCTTCAACCAGGTGGCCGCCACGCTTCGGTGGCAACAAGCCACGCTCAGATAACCCCGCAACACCATGAGCTCCCCCCTTCTTGCGCCGTTCCAGGGTTGGCTGATACGACCCGAATGGGCTGAGAGGGTGATCGCGAGCGCAACCGACTCCAAAACCCCCGAGCAGCGCCGAGGCGTCGTCGAAGGCAACCCGTTCAGCTACCTGGGGGTGACACGTTCTCCTGAGGACTTGTCCCCGGAATGCGATATAGACGAACTCGTCGCGCTCAGCACAGGAACCTTTCGACAGATCCTCTCCGCCGACGCCTTCAAACCCAGCGACCACGCCGCCTTCTACGTTTACCGGATGAGCTCCTCTGGAGACGGACGATCTCAAGAGCCCTTCTCACAGATCGGCATTGTAGGAGCCCTCGACATCGAAGGGCTGCACGATGGACGGGTTCTCACCCATGAGAACGTGCGTCCCGAACGGGCCTCTCTGTTGACCGACCA
Source organism: Acidimicrobiaceae bacterium (assembly GCA_028819005.1). GTDB lineage: Bacteria > Actinomycetota > Acidimicrobiia > Acidimicrobiales > Aldehydirespiratoraceae > VXYK01. The sequence continues at coordinate 253,006 of JAPPMP010000005.1, read as the reverse complement.
TCTCAACTCCGTCGGCGCGACTTCATCGCCGATATCTCTGACCCATGTGGCGATGCCGGAACTGCAGCAGCTGCTCACAGCAGCGTCCATGGCCACACCAGACATCGACGTCGTGACAGAGGGAATCAGGAACCAAGTGTGGACTCTAGGCACAGAGGAAACTTCAAGCATCCAACCGCTGCTAGAGGATCTGGAGTTGTTCGTCACGGACGGCCATCATCGATGCGCTGCGGCAATCGGGGCCCGCAACGCGCATCAGGGCAACATCTCCTTCTCTCGGACCCTCGCAGTATTGTTTCCCCACGACCATCTGCGGGTCGAGGCCTTTCATCGCAGAGCACCCGATTCGGCGCGACGCTCCACAGCAGAGTTGGTCGCCGCCCTGCAGGCCGTGGGAACCATCAGCGCGGTCGACAGTGCCTGGGCGGCTCAACCGCGTTCAAGAGGCGAAGTCGGCGTCTACCACCAGGGTTGTTGGTTCCGGCTGCGCCTCGATCCCCCGGACAGCTCCAGCACTCTGGCTTCGCTCGATGTCGAGAGGCTCCGCGTCGAAGTCATCGGCAGAGTTCTCGGCGTAGACGAGCTGCGCGAGGACAGCGACATCGACTACGTTCCGGCGCCGACTGGAGTCAAGGAGTTGACGGCTCGTTGCGACACCGACGGGTTCGTGGGCCTACTGGTCTACCCGACAGACATCACCGACATCATGGCAGTCGCCGCGAGCGGAGAACTGATGCCCCCGAAATCGAGTTTCCTCTACCCGAAGGCGCCGGCCGGCGTGTTCTTGCAGGTATTCGGAGTAGGCGCCACCGACCACCTGAGTCCGAGCTGAACGTTAGCTTCCGGACCCGATTGCACCCATCATCCGGGCTGCGGCCAGCGTGTTCTTGAGCAGGCAGCCGATCGTCATGGGACCGGTGCCCCCCGGCATCGGGGTGATTGCTCCCGCGACGTCCTGCACACTGTCGAAGTCGACATCGCCGACGATGCCCGCCTCGGTGCGGGAGATGCCCACGTCGACCACAGCCGCACCTGGGCTCACAAAGTCTGCGGTCACCAATCGGGCCATTCCCGCCGCAGCGATGATGATGTCTGCCTGTCGGCACAATCCTGCCAGATCGGCCGTTCGGCTGTGGGCGAGCGTCACAGTGGCATCGCAGCCCTTGCGGCCCAGCAACAGCACCTGAGGCAGGCCGACCAGTGTGGAGCGTCCGATGACGACTGCCCGTTTGCCGCTGGTCTCGATTCCGTAACGCTCCAGAAGTTCCATCACTCCCAACGGCGTGCAGGGAACGTGCCCCAAACGACCGCGGACTAGTCGGCCCATCGACCGTTCGGTCAAGCCGTCGACATCTTTCTCGGGTGGGATCAAATCGAGCACCGCTTCGGCGTCGATCCCGACGGGAACGGGAAGTTGCACAAGAATGCCGTGGACCGACGGGTCAGCCGCCAGATCGCCGACCGCTGCTTCGACCTCGTCCTGCGTCGCATCTTCGCCCAGTTCCACATGGCGCGACGCCATCCCCGCTTCCTGGGCCTTGCGATGCTTGTTGCGAACATAGATCTGGCTCGGTCTGTCGCTGCCCACCAGCACGGTGGCAAGACAAACCTCGGGGTTGCGCAGCGATTCAATCTCTGCGCGTATGGCTGCCACAATCTCATCGCGCAGCAGGTTTCCGTCCATGAGAACAGCCCCGCCGGGCGTGCGCTCGAAGTCATCGTAAGAAGTCACGCCCGTAGGCTAGTCCGGCCACAAGATCACCCGCCCCCGCCGGCACAACATCTGTGATTTTGTCCGTATCTCAGTCCTGTCCGAATTTCGCCGATGCGGCCGCGCGCCGTAGAGTCGAGCCATGAGCGAATACAGCCAAGAAACGGCCAATCCAAGCGCTGCGGACAATGGTGACCCCCAAGCAGCAGACGAACATCAGTGGGTTCTGCTCGACGATCCGATACCTGGAGTCCGCAGGATTACTTTCAACCGGGCCGACAAGCGCAACTCACTGATCCACCCTTTGCGGGGCGCGATACTCGGTGCGCTTCGAGACGCCGACGATGACGACGACATCAAGGTTTCGGTCGTGAGGGGCGACGGCCCGTCCTTCTCTGCCGGATACGACCTCGCCGGCGGCAACGCCGACTATGAGCTGCCGTTCTTCACCGCCCAAGGCGAGGGGCAATGGCCGCGCCATGTCACCGAGGGTTGGATGAGCATCTGGGATCTGGCCAAGCCGGTGATCGCCCAGGTTCACGGATACTGCCTGGCAGGCGGCAGCGAACTCGCAACTTGCTGTGATCTCGTCTACGTAGCCGAAGACGCCCAGATGGGTTACCCGGCAACTCGTTTCGGCGTGCCTGACATGCACTTCCATGCCTGGTTCATGGGGATGCGCAAGGCCATGGAGATGATGATCACCGGCGATTCAGTCAGCGGCGTCGAAGCAGTCGAGTACGGATGGGCGAACAAAGCGTTCCCTGCTGAGGATCTGTCTGCTGAGGTGCTCAAGATTGCCGAGCGGATCACGCAGACCCCCACTGACGTGGTCCAACTCAACAAACGTGTGGTTCATCGGCAGATGGAGGTGATGGGCCTGCGCACCGGTATCCGAGCCGGCACCGAGCTGTGCGCGCTGGGTGTGCACAGCGAATCGATGAAGCTGTTCATCGGCAACATCAAACAGAAGGGTCTGACCGCCGCGCTCAGCGAGAGGGACGAGCCCTACGACGACTACCGGACCGCTGCCGAGCAACCCAAAGTCGCCGAATAGCCAAACTGAGCAACTGCATCGGCCACAGCCGCCCCGGACGGCGGGGCGGTGATTGCAACAGTGATCCGGGTGGGCGGCTTGGACGGTAACCTCATGGCCCATATGGCTACGCTGCGACTTCCCGAAAAGCCTGATCTGGTCGGTCTGGAGAAGAAGTGGGATGCCGTATGGGATCGCGCCGGCATCTACCATTTCGACCCCGGCAGACCGCGCGATGAAGTCTTCTCGATCGACACCCCGCCGCCGACGGTCAGCGGCTCGCTGCACGTGGGTCACGTCTTCAGCTATACCCACACCGACACGGTCGCCCGGTATCAACGCATGGCCGGCCGTGAAGTGTTCTATCCCATGGGTTGGGACGACAACGGCCTCCCCACCGAGCGGCGTGTGCAGAACTACTACGGAGTGGTATGCGACCCGTCGCTGCCCTACGACGCCGATTTCAGAGCGCCCGCCGATGCCGGCAACCCCAAAGAGGTTTCGAAGCGCCGCCCGATCTCGATCAGTCGTCCGAACTTCATCGACCTGTGCCTGGAGCTGACAGGCGAGGACGAGAAGGTCTTCGAGCAACTGTTTCGCCACCTCGGCCTCTCAGTCGACTGGACCCGCACCTACACGACGATCAACGACCACTGCAGACGGGTCAGCCAACTCGCCTTTCTCGACAACCTTGCTCGCGGTGAGGCATATCAGGTTGAGGCTCCCTCCCTCTGGGACGTCACTTTCCAAACCGCCGTGGCTCAAGCTGAGTTGGAAGACAAGGAAGTGCCGGGCGCCTATCACAACCTTCGCTTTCAACGGTCTGACGGCGGCGAGCCAGTATGGATCGACACCACCCGCCCGGAGTTGGTTCCCTCCTGTGTCGCTCTGGTTGCTCATCCGGATGACGAGCGCTACCAGCCTCTGTTCGACGGCGTCACGGTGCTGAGCCCAGTTTTCGGTGTTGAACTGCCCGTGCATCCCCACCATCTCGCCGATCCCGAAAAGGGCACCGGTATCGCCATGATCTGCACTTTCGGCGACACCACCGACGTGACCTGGTGGCGGGAGCTCGACCTCCCTGTGCGCACTGTCATCGGTCGGGACGGCCGTTTCACCGCTGAGACCCCGGATTGGCTGGGCTCGCCCGACGGCTGCGCGGCCTATGAGCGGCTCGCCGGCAGAAGGGTCAAGCAGGCACAGGAAGAGATCGTGCAGATCCTCAGCGAATCAGGGGATCTGCGGGGCGCGCCCAGACCGATCGTTCATCCCGTGAAGTTCTTCGAGAAGGGCGACAAACCGCTCGAGATCGTGTCGAGCCGTCAGTGGTACATCCGCAACGGCGGCCGCGACGCCGATCTGCGTGAGGCTCTGGTGGCTCGGGGCGATGAGATCAACTGGATACCGGACTACATGCAGGCCCGCTATTCGAACTGGATTGAGGGACTCAACGGAGACTGGCTGATCAGCAGGCAGCGCTTCTTCGGTGTGCCGCTGCCGCTGTGGTATCCCCTCGACGGCCACGGAGAGCCACGATGGGACCAGCCCATCTGTCCACGCGAGGATCAACTCCCGGTCGACCCTTCGACCGACGTGCCCGACGGCTTCGAAGAGGCGCAACGGGGTCAGCCCAACGGTTTTGTCGGCGAGGTCGACGTGATGGACACTTGGGCCACCTCATCGCTCACTCCCCAGATAGCGACCGGCTGGAGAACCGACGCCGACCTCTACGCCGCCACGTTTCCGATGGACGTTCGTCCGCAAGCACACGACATCATCCGTACTTGGCTGTTCTCCACCGTGGTTCGGGCTCATTTCGACGCTGGTGCTGCTCCCTGGCGCAACGCCGCGCTCTCAGGTTGGATCCTTGACCCTGACCGCAAGAAGATGTCCAAATCGAAGGGCAACGTGGTGGTCCCCACCGATCTGTTGGAACAGTACGGCGCTGATGCTGTTCGCTACTGGGCCTCATCGGGCCGCCCCGGCACCGACACTGCCTTTGATCAGGGGCAGATGAAGATCGGGCGGCGCTTAGCGATCAAGCTGTTGAACGCTTCGAAGTTCACACTCGGTTTCGGCGCTTCGGGCACGGGCGACACAGACGTCCCCTATACAGGCGACCATGATGCGAGCAAGGTCAGCGAACCCCTCGACCGCTCAATGCTGGACCGGCTCGCCGATCTCGTCGACGACGCCACCGCGGCGTTCGAGCGCTTCGACTACGCCAGGGCCCTTGAAAGGACCGAAGCGTTCTTCTGGTGGTTCACCGACAACTATCTGGAGCTGGTGAAAGCCCGCGCCTACGGCGAATTCGGCCCGCAGCGCGCCGAGTCGGCCCGCCACGCGCTTCGTTTCGCCCTGTCGACGATGCAACGAATGTTCGCTCCTTTCCTGCCGTTCGTCACCGAAGAGGTTTGGAGCTGGTGGCATGACGACTCGGTTCACGCCGCTGACTGGCCCAGAAGCGACAGCCTGCGAGCGGCCGCGGGAGGCATCGGTGCGGCCACGAGCGGGGTGGCTGCAGACGCTCTCAGCGCTGTCCGCCGCAAGAAGTCTGAGAACAAGCGCAAATTGCGCACCGCGGTTCTTTCAGCGTCTTTTGCAACCTCCGGCCCACAGTTGGATATGCTTGATCAGGTGATCGATGATGTGAAAGCCGCTGGTGTGATCCTTGCGGTTGCGCCCGGCACAGTCACCGGCCAAAGCGAGATCCGCGTCAGCGCCGACCTCGAACCCGAATCCCAAGGATGATCGAGGGTGACTCGGATGATCGATCTTCGTTCTGACACCGTTACGCAGCCGACGCCGGCGATGCGGCGGGCGATGGCCGATGCAGAGGTGGGCGACGACGTCTTCGGAGACGACCCCACTGTGAACAGGCTTGAGGTCATGGTGGCCGAACGCCTCAACAAGGAGGCTTCGCTGTTCGTCACCAGCGGAACCCAGTCCAACCTGTGCGCTTTGCTGGCCCATTGCGGCCGAGGCGACGAATACATCGCCGGCGATACTTCTCATACATTTCGGCTGGAGGCCGGCGGCGGCGCGGTCCTCGGTGGGATTTCTCCTCAGCCCGTGGCGACGGAGACTGACGGGCTCCCCAACCCCGAGGCGGTCGCCGCCGCTGTCAAACCCGACGACACGCACTTCGCCCGAACTCGGCTGCTGTGCCTTGAGAACACCAAGAACGGGATGGTGCAGTCGCCCGAACGCATGGACGAGGCGATCAAGGTGGCTCGAGACGCCTCCCTGAGCGTGCATCTCGATGGTGCACGCATGTGGAACGCCTGTGTCGAGTCGGGCGTCTCGGGCGCCGAGTTGACCGCCGGGGTCGACACCGTCTCGATGTGTTTGTCAAAGGGCCTCGGCGCGCCGGCAGGATCGGTTCTCAGCGGTCCCCGAGAGCTGATCGACGAGGCCCGGAGGTGGCGCAAGATGCTCGGCGGCGGGATGCGCCAGGCCGGGGTGCTGGCAGCGGCAGGCGTCTACGCCCTGGAAAACCATGTCAACCGCCTCGCTGATGATCACGCTCGGGCGGAGTCGCTAGCGGAGGCACTGGCCGACATAGACGGGATCAAGGTGAACGCAGTCAACACCAACATGATGTTCATCTCCATTGACGATGCCGACAGCGAACTCCAGCAGCGTCTCTGGGACCGGGGCGTGCTCTGTGATGTGCTCAGAACGAGGGGCGTCAAGGGACCGAGCCCCTATGCGCAGCTGGTCGGCACGAGGCTTGTGACCCACCTCGACGTCAGCGACGACGACGTAGCTGCCGCAGCCGCCGCTTTTGCAGCCGCGTTGGACCCTGTGCGTTGAGCACTCCACGCATTGGGCTATGGGACGGGCTATGGGACTCCCGCTGACGGCCCCGGACCGCGCAGGATTCGGGTCTTGCCGTACATCGAGCCCATGAGCACACGGCCGTCCTCGTCGATCGTGACTCCAGCGCCCACAGTGTTGAATTTCGAGCCGCCCACAACGAAATGGAAGCAGCTCTCGCCTGTTTCCCAATCGGCCGCTTCAACAGTCCATTTGCCGTCGCGCGCGCCGCAGGTGTAAACCAGCCCGCTTTCCTCGGCCACGAACGGGACCGAGTTAGGCGAGGAGATGTCGTAGTTGACCCAGGCCTCTTTGAATTCTCTGACCTCTGGATCCCACCGGTATTTGTGCATGCCGTGGGGTGTGTATTCGGCCTTGTGGCCGAGCATGAAGCAGAGCATTCTCGTGCCTCTAGGGGGGAAATTCGCGGGAATGGTGGCGGGCTCGTTGTTGACGGTCATTGCCCCGTAGCCCGACACAGTTATCGACTGCTCGGTTTTGATCTCTGCAAGGTCTGGGTCACCCATGTTGGCCGGACCGATACCTGCGATCCGGCGGTGTGGAGCGCCTGGGAGCTGTTCCCAGTCATCGGGGATGTCCTCGCGCCAAAGCAGCGTGATGTTGACGACCTTGTCCCCGTCGCCGATCACCACGAACTTGTCTTCATCGGGGCCGAAACCCATGAGCGACGGTGTTGTGCCGGATCCGTAGCCGTCGCCGTTGCGATAGGGCACCGACCAACAGCCGTCTGCCTCGTCGTCCGAGAGTCGTTCGCCCGTCCAGCGAAGCTTGTGGTGGTGATTGTTGGAGCTGACGTAGATGCCGTTGTCCTCATCGACGCAGATGCTGGTGCGCATCCAGCCGAACCCGGTGTGGCCGAACTCAGCTTCTCTGAGGGCGCAGTACTCGGCGGCCTCGGTGGCGCCGCCCGCAACCTGGATGGCTTGGTATTCGCTGAAGTCGCGAGCCAGCACCACTACCCAGCCGTGATCAGTCGACATCACCAGTCGACCGTCGAAGGTCATGTTCACTCCCACAAAAAAACCTTCGATATGGTCGGGCTTGTACCAGCGGTCGCGTTCGCTGATCGCCGAAGCCGGATCGCTTGAATCAGCTTCCACATAGGCCACCGCGTGGTCTTTGCGACCGAGGAAGAACGTGTTGTCGCAATCCAGCAACGCATAGACGCCGTCGAGACCCGTCATGAACCGCAAGGACAGGCCGATGGCATGCTCGATGGCTTCCTGCCCCTCCTTGTTGTCGAGTCCGGCGAGGTTCGCCTCCAGTTCGGCTATCGGCGTGCGACCCTCGCCCCCGACGATTTCGTGGTCCGCCAATACCTCTAGGGTCTCGTAGTCGAGCTTCGCAATATTCTGGCGACCGTTGCTCCACACGACCCGACGGCCGCCGGGATACGGACCTGAGATCGTGCAGCCGAAGTGGCACGGTCCGAGCCACGAATATTGGATGTCGTCCTCGCCCAGCACCTCGGTCGGTCCCTCGGGTCCACGCCATGCCACGTTGTCCTGCTGGTCGCAGCGACCATGCGCCATCGCGTTCGAGGAGTCGGCAAGGAACGGGTTGCGGGGTCCGGTCTGCATCCACGCAAGGTATTTCACCGTTGGCTCTATAGCTAATCGGACTTTTGGCGCCCTCGACAGTAGATTCGTGGGGTGATAGTCGGGATCGACGTTGGAGGGACCAAAGCCCTGGGGTTGCTCGTCGATCCTGACGACGGTCGGGTTGTGGCCAGAAAAAAGAAGTCCAGTCATGGCAGCGGCGATGAACTCGTCGCACGACTGACGGAAATCGTGGCTGACCTTTCCGAGCGCAGCCCGGAGCCGCTGCAGGGAGTGGGGCTCGGCATAGCGGGTCTGGCCGCCCGCACCGGTGTGGTTCGCTACTCCCCCAACCTGCCGAACCTTGTTGAGTTTCCAGTTGGTCAACTCTTGGCCGAGACGACCCAGACGAACGTGATCACAATCAACGACGCCACTGCGGGCACCTGGGCTGAAGCAAAGCTCGGCGCCGGGCGAGGCGCCGACGACTTCGCCTATGTGGCTCTGGGAAGCGGCATCGGGACCGGTTTCGTCGCCGGTGGCCATCTGCTCCTGGGCGCCAACGGTTTTGCCGGAGAATCCGGGCATATGACCGTCGACACCCGCGGTCCCGCACACATAACCGGCGAACCGGGGCCGTGGGAGTACTTCGCCTCAGGGAACGGGCTCGGCCGTCTCGGTCGTGAGGCTGCCGCGGCAGGAGATTTTCCCGCAGCTGTCGCCCTCGTCGGTGACATCAGCGAGATTCGCAGTGAACATGTGATCGTGGCGCTGAACCAAGGGGATTCGACCGCTGCGGAGATCTTCGACGGCTTCTGTTGCGAAGCCGCCCGCGGGATCGCCAACCTCATACTGATACTCGATTCGAGCCGTGTGGTGATCGGCGGCGGTCTCGCGGAGGTGGGCGAGCCGCTCAGAGCCGGAATCGACGACTGGCTCCAGCGCTTGCTTCTGGGGTCAGAGCATCGTCCCAGAGTCGATGTCGTGCTGGCCGCCTTCGGCTCCGAGTCGGGAGCTCTCGGCGCCGCTTTGGTAGCCGCCGACCCGCTCGGGCTCTAGACACCCCGCTCATGCTCGCACCGCTCACAGACCCGCTCGGGCTCTAGACACCCCGCTCATGCTCGCACCGCTCACAGACCCGCTCGGGCTCTAGACACCCCGCTCATGCTCGCACCGCTCACAGAGCCGCTCGGGCTCTAGACACCCCGCTCATGCTCGCTCCGCTCACAGAGCCGCTCGGGCTCTAGGCTCCCCCGCTCTAGTCGTCCCCGTTCTCAGTGGTGCCGGACCGCTGGATGGCGGCCTCGTTGGTACCGAGATAGCTAGCGACAACCAGGGGGTCGTTGCGGACCTCCTCAGGCGGCCCGTTGGCGATCACCGCACCTGACTCCAAGCAATACACCCGGTCGCTGATACTCATGACCAACGGCATGTCGTGTTCGATCACCACCACCGAAGCCTCGAGCTCGGACTGGATCTGCTTGATGAGCGGTCCGAACGCTTCGGCCTCTCGCTGGGCCACGCCGCCGGTCGGCTCATCGAGCAGCAGCACGCGTGCGTCGACGGCCAAGAGGCTGCCGAGCTCAACGATGCGGCGAGTGCCTGTCGAGAGCGCCTCGATGAAGGAGTCCGAGTAGCGGCCCAGCCCGAGATAGTCGATTATCTCGTCGGCTTCGCTCCGCTTGGCTCGCTCGTGGGCGCCCGACGGTGGCAGCGCCAGCATCGACGGCACGAGCCGAGAATGCTGACGGGCCTCCAACGCGACCATCAACGCCTCGCGAACCGTGAGACCCGGGTACAGGCGGGCTGCCTGGAACCCCCTCCCGAGTCCGAGACGGTGACGGGCCGAGGCGCTGCGGTCGGTGACGTCTGCTCCAAGGACTTCGACCGTGCCCTCGGAGGGAATGAATCCGCCGATCGCGTTGAGCAGGGTCGACTTTCCGGCGCCGTTGGTGCCGATCAGACCGACCAGTTCTCCCTGGTGAACCTCGAAATCAACGTCGGCCACGGCGATGTTGCCTCCAAAGCGAACGGTGATTCCCCGCGCCGCGAGCGTTGGACCGTCGACCGCGGGCGGATCGGGTCGCGCCGTTGTCGGAACCGGCTTGCGCTCGACAACCTGGGGTGGGTCCCCGGTCTGGCGATCGCTGAGCTTGCGGTCGGCCACCGCCAGCAACCCGTCGCGAATCGAATAGACGATTTGCAGCAATCCTCCCGGGAAGTACATGAGCAGCACCAACAGGCCGATGTTGGAGGTGAGCAGCTGCTGCAGATCGCGGAGCTGATCCGGGACCAATCGTTCAATGCCCAGAATCCAGAGCGAGCCGAGAACCGGTCCGGCAACGGACCCCAAGCCCCCGACAATGGCGATTACGATCACCCTCAATGAGTTGGCCGGTGCGAACTGCGTACCGGGGCTGAGGGAGGGTTGGACGATGACATAGAGCGCGCCTGTCAACGCCGCCATCCCGCCGGCCACCGCAAAAGCCGCGAGTTTCATGCGGCCTGGCGGAACCGTGGAGGCCGCGGCCATGTCTTCGTTGTCGCGCACCGCGATGAACGAGCGTCCAATGCCTGTGGCGCGGATGCGAGTCACGATCCAAGACATCAATACGAGCGTGACGAGGCAGACCAGATACAACGTCCGCCGCGACTCCCCGACGTCGATCCCGAACAACGCCGGTCGGTCTGGTGGCCGGGGCGCGGTCGTGCCGCCGCTGAAGAAGTCTTGAGTGAAGATCCAAGTGCCCGCCATGACCGCGAACGCGAGGGTGGTGACAGCCAGGAACAGGCCGCGCACCCGCAACGCCGGCAAGCCGACCAGAACCGCGACCAGCACGCCCAACGCGGTTGCCAGAATCACTGCGATCCCCCACGGCACGTCAATGCTGAGGTCGAACAGGTTGAACGGTATCGGAATGTCGTGGCCTTCGGTGAACGCCAGGGTGGCCAGTCCCCCGACTCCGACGAAGGCGAACTGGCCGAGGGACAGCTGCCCAGCCCATCCGGTCAGAACCGTCAAAGACAGAGCCACCATGGCGAACAACAGAATGTTGCTCCAGGTCAGGATCGGCGAGGAGCTCGTCACAAAGACCGGGACCAGGGCCAACGCCCCGAACAGGAAGAAGAACCCGATGCCGTTGAGGTTGCGCACCCACCAGATGCTGCGGAGCCGCTCAGGGATCGGCCGCAGCGTCGGCGACAGCGACCAGCCCACATCTTCCTTGCTTGAACGCACAAACCACAGGACTACGACCAACACGGTGATGAAGAACCAGAGATTGACGATCGACTGATTGGTCGAATCGACGTTGCTTCGAACGATCTTCTCGATCAGGCCGACCGCGAGGCCCGCCCAGATCACGCCGGGCAATGACCGCATCTTGGCGAGCAATGACACAACCAACACCTTCAGGAGAAGCTCTTCGACCAAGAGGTTGCCGGTGTCGTCAACAGTCGCCGCCTGGAAACCCTGGAGCGGCGCGGTGAGGATCGCGGTCGCCGCCGCGAACCCCCCTGCGATGCTCCAGACGATCGTCGACACACGACGGGGTGAGATGCCATAGACCCGGGCGGTGTCGGGATTGGACGCCGAAGCCCTTACAGCCAGACCGAAGCGGGTCTTGGTCATGAACAAACCGAGCAGAGCGATTAGAACCGGGACCACCGCGAGCACCGTGATCTCGCGTGCCTGCAGGCGGATGTGGTCCGTCGGTTCCCAGGTCGTCTCGAAGGCCGTGGGGATGTTTCCTCCGGCAGTGATGTCGGGGATCCAGCCGACACGCGCCAGAGTCAGGATCTGACCCACCCCGATCGTGGCTATCAGCAGCACCAGGCGCGGCGATTCGAACAGGCGCCTGACCACGATCAATTCAACGGCCATCCCGATGAGCGCGGTCCCGGCGATCGCCAGTACGAACGCGATCCACCAGTTCAGCTCGTAGTTGATGATCATCATCACGAAGATCGCCAAACCGAAGAAGCCCATCTCACCGTGCGCGAAGTTGAGTACCCCCGTCGAGCGGTAGATGAGCACGAAACCTGCCGCCAACGCGGCATAGGTGAGGCCCGCGATGATGCCGATCACTATCGACTGTTGGCCTATCTCAAGACCGAGAAGCTCGATCATCCGCCTTCGCCTCCCAAGAAGACGGCACGAGCCAGGTCGTCGCGCTCAGCGAGCTCCTGCGCGGGCCCCTCGAAACGGACCACGCCTTTTTCCATGAAGACAGCACGATCCGCGAAGGCCAGAGCGACGTTGAGCGATTGCTCCACAATGATCATCGTCTGACCCTGCGCTTTGAGGTCCTGCACGACTTCCAACAGTTCCTGGACCACCACGGGCGCGAGGCCGAGGCTCAGTTCGTCGATGAGGAGCACTTCGGGTTCGTGGATGAGTGCCATTGCCAGAGCCAGCATCTGTTGCTGGCCTCCCGACAGGTCGCCAGCGAGCTCTCCGAGCCTGCTTTGCAGCGCAGGGAAGGTCTCGACGGCCTTGGCAATCCTTAGTTCTGTTTCCTCGGACTCCATTTCCTTGCCCATGAGCGCAGCACGGAGGTTGTCGCCGATGCTCAACGCCGGGAAGATCCCATCACCTCCCCGCAACTGCACAATGCCGACCCGGAAGCGTGTCTCGGCCTCGGCGTAGGTGATCGTGCGCCCGTTGAGGCGAACCACACCCCGGTCGGGAATGCCCAGACCGGAGATGGCTCTCAGCAGCGTGGATTTGCCGGCGCCGTTGGTTCCGAGCAGGGCCAGCACCTCTCCCTTGGCCACTTCGATCTCAACATCGAACAGAACCTGAACAGGTCCGTAGCTGTAGTCGAGGTTGCGGACCTGCAACGCGGGGACCGCTTCACCCGAGGCGATCTTGCGAGCCTCGGACTGCTCCTCGAGGAGTTCCTCCACCACCAGGGAGATGTCTCGGCGTATGTGGCCGGCGCCGCGCCTTATCAGCCAGCCGCCGAGCATGGCGGTATAGGGCGCGAGGATGATCATGGCCGTGCGGTTGTTGTATGCGTCGGATATCTGTCCTGCGATCAGGCCGCCGACGAATCCCCCCATGAGGAAGATGAAGACCGGCAGCAGCGCGAAAGCCTGTGCCCGGATCCGGTACGGGGAGACCAGGGCGATGATCGTCGGGGCGGCCACGAACGCGGCCGAGATCAGTGCTTGGGCCAGCCCGACACCCGCAATCAGCAGCACACGGTCTTTGATCGGCAACGCCACCAGATAGACGAGGCCTGCGGCGATGATCAACGATCCGGTCAGCTTGACCACAGCTTCGGGGTCCTCGCGGAACTTGCGGTCGAACACCCGGCCCGCGAGCGGAATCCCGATCAACGCGGGAATCCAGAGCAGCGATTCCACAATTCCGCGATCGAGAGCGTCGAGTCCGTACTTGTCCTCGAGCATAAGGTTGAACTGACCGGGCACCGCGATCAACGCGAACCCGAGCACGCCGACGCCAGTGGCCAGGAAATAGAAGGTGCGGACCTTGCGCAGCCGGGCCAGAGCGGTGCTCATCGACGCCTCGAGTTCCTCTACGTCGATGGCATCGTCCTCGAGCACCGCTGTCTGTTCATTCTTGCCCCTAGGCGGTTCCTTCATCCCCAGCGAGGCCAAACCGACGAGCACCGGTGGGATCGCCATGATGTAGAACGCCCAGCGCCAGCCTTCCTCGCCGCCTGCGATCGCCGCGATCAAACCGATCGCCAGCGGACCCAGGAGTTGGCCGAGCGGCCGACCCAGGGCTTCGAACGCAAACACACGCGAGCGCGCCTGTATCGGATAGCGGTCGCTGATCAACGAGTTGGAGACCGGAATTCTGTACGCCTGCCCGAAGCCCGTTGCGGCGTTGGTCCAGAAAAGCTGGAAGGCATTGACTATGAACCCGGACAACGCCATCGTCGACGCCCAGAACAACGAGGCGACGGGAATTATGGCGACCCTGGTGACGCGATCCGCCAGCGCCGCCATCGGGACCGCTCCGAGCACCAGGGCAACCCCGCCGAAGCCGAGCACACCGGCCAACACCGTGTCTGAGATGTTGAGCGAGTTCTGGATGTCGGGTCCGATCACCCGCACGGCCCTGGGCAGGTCGTCGATGAAGTTCAGCAGGAACATCATCACCACAGTGGTCTTGCCTCCGACGATCATCGCCTCGCGCAACGACATCGGCTCGTCGCCCACGCCGGGGAGCAGGTCGTCGGGGAACAGTACGGCTTCGTCCCTCTCCGCCTGTTCGATCTGACGACGCGCTTCCTCGTCTAGAACCGCGGCCGCCAGCCGTGCTGCTGAACTTTCGGGCGACTCTTCGGCGGTCTCTCCGGATTCAACATCTCGGTCCTGGCTGGTCATCGGCCCTCCAGATTGACGGTTCGGTGCGCCGACATCATTACCGCACCAGCAGAGCCGCGCCAGTATCGAGAAAGCAAATCTGTCCAGGAAACCTGTGAGGTGAGTCCAGGAAACCTGTGAGGTGATTTGTGTCGCGCGTCACTTGAGGCAACAATTCTGGCTGAGCCGTGAATACTCACGGCGCTCAGACATGGAGGGTCCGATGCACAACCTACGGTTACGGTGGCTTGCAATTCTGCTGGCTTTTTCATTTTTCGCGGCTGCTTGCGGTGGTGAGACGACCGGCGACTCGGACGACGACACCGACGACGCAGACACAGCCGAACAGGGTGACGACAGCGGAGACGACGCGCCCGAAACGACCGTCGGCGATAATGACGACGCGCCCGAAACGACCACCGGAGACGACGCTGGTGATGAAACCGACAGTGGGACGCCTGAGGAACAAGAAGCGAGGCCCAACATCTACGAGGATCCCCGGGGCGGTATTTTCGCCGAGTTCCAGCAGGGCTTTGATCGTGGGGACCATCCGTTCGCGCAGCACGACGTTTTCTGCTTGCGCCACGATCCAGCTCAGAACCGCGTCGACACCGACGACGGGATCACGGCCGAATCGATCAAGGTCGGCCACATTCGGAGCCGCCTCGAAGACCTGACCGACTTCGGGTTCGCCGTCCCAGTCGGCGACCCGAAGGAGATTTTCGAGGTCTTCATCGACTACATCAACTCCGAGTGCGGCGGGATCAGGGGCCGCATGCTCGACCTCGGCTACACGGAGGCGGAAGTTCTCGGCGCCGATGTCGACGGCAGCCGCAACGCCGCCTGCTTGGCGATGACCGAGGACCATCAGTCTGTGATCGTGATGAACAGCACCGGTTTCCAGGGCACGGCCAATCTGTGCCTAGTCGAGGAGCAGGAGACCATATTCATCTCGACCCAGGGCCAGACCGAAGAGTTCATGAGCCGGTCCAACGACCTGCTGCTCTCGCTGTCTCCGACCCTGGAGGAGAGCCTGCACTTCATGGTCGTCGACCTTCTCAACAGCGGTGAGCTCGACGGCCTCACGCTGGGAGTCGCAGCACCGAACACACCAGGCCAGGTTGAAGCTGTTGAAGAGGGCCTCGTGATTCCGTTGCGCGACGCCGGGTTCGAGGTCGTATTCGATGTGATCGACTGCGGCGGCGGAACGATCTGCTTCGGTGGCGTCGCCGAGTCGGTCACCAACATGGTCGACGCAGGCGTGAACGGTTTCTTCAACGTCCTCAACGTGGTTTCTGCCCCCGGTTACATAGGCGAAATGGTCAATCAGGGCTACGAGCCTGGAGATGTGCGCTTCTTCGCTTCTGACTTCAACTCCCAGACTTCTGAACTCGTGTCGGGCCAGATCGCCAACAACGTCGAGGCCGGCAACCTCTACAACGGCGCCACGATCATCGACTTCAGGACCACCGGCGAATACCGGGATCCGGACTACGAGCCCAACGCGATAGCCGACGGGTGCAACCGTCTCTACAGCGAGAACAGTCCGTCGGGCGCCAGCCATGACTGGCGCACCCTGGGCGATTCGGCCTACGGGATGGTCGGCAGCGTCTGCGGGATCGTCCGCATAATGGCTCGCGGGCTGTACGACGCGGGTGACAACCCGACTGTCGCCGACGTCCGCGAGGCGATCACCAACCTGGGGCCCATCGACAACAACGCGATGTCACCGGCGTCGATCCGCCCAGGCAAGACCCAGATGGCTGACACGATCCAGACTCTGGACTTCTCGTTCCCGTGCGATCAGCCATTGCCGTTCGTGCGGCGCAGCGGGGATCCGATCTGCATCACGGGACGCAACGACTTCCGGCCCGCCCCCCGGTAAGCGGCTCCGGTTCGGTTGGGCCTAGATCCGCTGGGCCCGGCCCCACCCCGCTACCAGCACAACACGCGCCCCCACGGCTCCGGCTGCGCCCGGCGAAAGCAACGCAGAGTGGAGGTGAGGGGAATTGAACCCCTGGCCTCCTCGATGCGACCGAGGCG
The DNA here is from genome assembly GCA_028819005.1 of Acidimicrobiaceae bacterium. Lineage (GTDB taxonomy): Bacteria > Actinomycetota > Acidimicrobiia > Acidimicrobiales > Aldehydirespiratoraceae > VXYK01. The sequence continues at coordinate 236,499 of JAPPMP010000005.1, read as the reverse complement.
CTCTACCAACTGAGCTACACCCCCTGCGACCGGCAATCGTAGCGCCGCACGGGCAAGGTGCAGACCTTCCACTCTCGAATGCGCTCTAACCGTTGACGGCCCTTCCGGCGCCTGCAAGCGGCGGTTGCTCAGCCATTCGATCGGGATAGAGCATATGCACCTTCATCTCGCGCTCAGCAGCGATGCTTCGGCGCTGGAAGGCGAAATAGGCGAACAACCCGGCAGCGATATCAACCAGAACATGGACAACCCAGACGATCAGACCGAAGGCCAACGCCGCGAACAGTGTCGTCAGGCAGAGCAGGCCCAGTGTGATGCCGACATCGCGGCGCCTGCGAGCCGCCTGGTGTGCGTCGCGGGGCGCCAACGGCGACGATCTATGCACAGCCGTCGGCGACTGGTCGCCGAGCCGTCGGGCAGATCCCAGAGTTCCGAGTCCGGAGGAGAACGAACTCACCCGATCTTTCTCCCGCTGGGAGCTCTGGAAACGCTGCCGCCAGTACCAGCCGAGATAGCCGGCCCAACAGGCGGCCAAAGCCACAATGATGATCGACTCCGACATGTGGTGTTGAACTCCCAGTGGGTTGCGGCTGTGTGAACGCGGCTGCCGAAGGGCAGGTACCCTAGATCTAAGTTACAGTTATACTACAATCGAAACGCAAAGGCAACGCTTTCGAGTTCCCCGACTCTAATCGGAATCTTCGCGGCGGTAATGGCCGGAGCGGCCACCAGTCTTCTCCCAAAGCGCGATGTCTGAGATCACCATTGAACGATCCTTCGACTTGCACATGTCATACACGGTCAACGCGGCGACGCTGCAGGCCGTGAGCGCCTCCATCTCCACTCCGGTGCGGTCGACTGTTTCAACCTGCGACTCGATCACGATGCTCGTGTCGAGAATCTCGAAGTTGACCGTGACTGCCCCCACGAGCAGCGGATGGCACAGGGGAACCAGGTCAGAGCAACGCTTCGCGGCTTGAATCCCAGCGACGCGGGCGACCGCCAGAACGTCGCCCTTCTTTATTGCTCCCTGTGCCACAGCCAGCGCCGTCTCAGCCGTCATAAACACCCGGCCTCGTGCAATCGCCCTGCGATGGCTCGGGTCTTTGGGCGTAACATCCACCATTCGAGCACGGCCGGCGGGATCCAGGTGCGTGAACCCGTGATCGGCCATCGTGTCAACCGCCAATTTCTGACATCGAACGGTTGGGACGGATGAAGTGCACTTGATTGATGCTGTGACCAGCCCACTTCGATGACACAGACCGTTGCAGAGCCTCGGCGACGTCGTTGTCGGACGCTCCATTGCGCAAAAGCGCCCGAACATCGGTCTCGGTGGTGGCGAACAAGCAGTTGCGGAACTGTCCGTCAGCGGTGATGCGAACCCGGTCGCACGAATCGCAGAACGATTCGCTCACGCTGGACACGATCCCGATCTCGCCGAGACCGTCGGCATGGCGCCAACGTGTGGCCGGCGCCGACGTGCGTTCGACGCGAACCAGATCGAATTCGCCCCACAGACAATCGAGGATGTCGCTCTGGGTCATCACCCGGTCATTGCTCCAGATTTCTTCCGCGTCAAGGGGCATGAACTCGATGAAGCGGACGACTACACCCCGCTCCCGACCGAAGCGGGCAAAGTCCACAATCTCGTCGTCGTTGACGCCCTTCATCACGACGACATTGAGCTTCACAGGGCTGAACCCCGCACTCAGCGCGGCGTCGATTCCCTCCAACACCCGCGGGAGTTCATTGCGTCGGGTGAGTTGCTCGAAACGATCAGGTCGCAGCGAATCCAGCGAAATGTTGATCCTTGTGAGACCAGCGGCCCGCAACTCGTCGGCCAGCAACGGCAGCATGACTCCGTTGGTCGTCATTGCCAGATCAACGTCGAGGGCTGCGAGCTTGACCACCAGCATAGACAACTTGGCGCGTACTGTCGGCTCGCCACCGGTCAAACGGATGGTGTTCACCCCGAAGCGTTCAACCAGAATCCGAGCCACGCGTTCGATCTCCTCGAACGAGAGCAGGTCTTCACGTCGCTGCCATTGCATCCCTTCTTGGGGCATGCAATAGGTGCAGCGAAAGTTGCAACGGTCGGTGACGGAGATTCGCAGGTCTCGATGAACGCGACCGAATCCGTCGATCAACTGCGAGGTCATGCGACCACCGTACCCAAACCGATGATCTCAACCTCATCGCCGGCTCCGATCTCCACCCCCTCGGGCACAATCGCCAACGCGCTCGCGCGGGCCATGGCCGTGAGCTGATGCGAACCCTGCCCGGTGAGTTTGCGGACGTGCCAACGCCCGGTTTCATCCGGACCGCCCGTGACTCGAATGAAATGGGTCTTGCCGTCATCGTGACGGCCGAGCGGGTCCTTGCTGATCGCACGCCGGACCGGTCGATTGAAAAGCGTGTGCCCGGCCATCTTGCGCAACGCGGGACGGGCAAATAGCTCGTAGCTGACCATCGACGAAACCGGATTCCCGGGAAGCCCGAACACCGGAGTCGTTCCGATCAGCCCGAATGCGAACGGTTTCGCAGGCTTGATGGCGATTTGCATCCAGCGCATGTCGCCTAGGCGGTCGAGTACGACTTTCACATAGTCGAAAGCTCCCATCGACACACCGCCCGACGAGAGGATTGCATCACAGCGGGCCGCACCTTCGGTGAACGCTTCGGCTATATCGGTCTCATTGTCGCGTGCGATACCGAGATCAACAGGTTCCATACCGGATTCGTCCAGCATCGTCAGCAAGGTTCGGCGATTCGAGTCTCTGATCTCTCCGGGCTTCAATGGTCGACCGTCGTCGACCAGCTCGTCGCCTGTCGATACGACTCCCACGACCGGCCTGCGATGAACCCGCACCGAATCAACGCCGACGCTGGCCAGCACACCGAGGTGACCTGCGGCCAGCACCGTGCCCGCGCCGAACAGCTCATCGCCGGGCCGTACGTCCTCGCCCGCCTCGCGCACATGATTGCCCTCGCCCACCGAGATCTCCACATCAACCAGTGCGTTCTCGGCGTCGTAGGAGGTCCGCTCAACCATCACAACCGCATCAGCGCCTTCTGGCATCGGCGCCCCCGTCATGATGCGCATGGCTTGGCCCGGGCCCAGGGGCCCGGCCGCGGGAGCGCCTGCGGCCACCGTGCCAGCCACTTCGAGAGTGACAGGCGCGTCAGTCGTGTCCGCAGCGATCACCGCGAAACCGTCCATTGCGGTGTTGGCGAAAGGCGGCACCGACTCCTGTGCGACGATGGGCTCCGCCAGCACCAGGCCACCCGCCTCGGCCAACGGAACCGGCAGCGCCGGTAGACGGTCGATGCGGTCTAGAACGTGCGAACGAGCTTCATCAAGCGATATCACACCTAAAGCGTGCCCCAACGCGGGACCAGATGCCACCGCCTGTGTGCGTCGCCGGCAGCTAGCGCTCCGACAGCAGGCGGCGGATGTTGGACTCGTGACGTACGACGAGAATGGCGGCAACCCCGATCGACACCAGGATCTCCCAGGCCGGGAGACCCGCAATGGTCGCCAGCACCGGATACGAGAACGCAATGGACAGCGAACCCAACGCGGCGACCCTCTTCACCTTCACAACGAAGAGGAAGCAGAGCGCGCACAACAAGCCGATCACAGGGCTGATCACCAGACCCGCACCGCCTGCGGTGGCCACACCCTTGCCGCCGCGGAAGCGTCGCAAAACCGGCCAGACGTGGCCCGCCACAGCCGCGATCCACACCGCATGGGCCGCCGGCCGACCGGACAGTGCGAGGGCCGCCGCCGCGGGGCCGGCGCCCTTTCCCATGTCGATCAACCCGACGATCACGCCGGCTTTGCGGCTCCCGAGTCGATAGATGTTGGACGCACCCGGATTGCCCGAGCCCTCACGTGACGGATCGACGCCCATCCGACGTCCCACGATCGTCGCCGTCGGGAACATTCCAACGATGTAGGCGCCGACCACCAGGGCGACAACTTCAATCACCCGACCATCGTACGGTGGCGAGCGCCGCCGGTACAGGTATCCTCTGTCGCTGTGCCCACGTACGACTACCGCTGTCAGCGCACCGGAGAGATGTTCGAGATGTGGCAGTCCTTTCGCGACGAAGCCCTGACCGTCTGCACTCAGGTCCATGACAACGAGGGTCAGGAGTGCGGCGCGCCCGTGAAGAAGGTGTTCTCCAAGGTTGGCATCTCGTTCAAGGGAGATGGCTTCTACAAGAACGATCACGGCTCGAACGCCCGTGCCAGAGCGTCGGAGAAGTCCAAATCGAGTTCGTCGTCGGGCGAATCAAGCACGGCCAAAACCGATTCGAGTTCTTCGAGCAGCGATTCCGGGGCGTCCGCGAACGGTTCGAAAACCTCCAAGAGCAGCGCTTCAAGCGCCGCCTGATACTTTTCGCGCAGCTTCCCCCAACAGCCGCCTGACACTTTTCGCGCAACTTCCCCCAACGATTGTCGAGCCTCAACGAGGAGCGAACATGTTTTTGTTGGACCGGCCGCCAATCGAGACGGTGCGTGCCACGATCGGCAGTTGCCGGGTCGCTGTCGGTCGCAGTCGCTGGCCGAGACTCGTCCTGACCGCAGCGATCGGGGTGGGCGTCGGACTGTGGCTCGTCGGGATCTACGACAACGCGGCAACCGCACGGGCGCAGTGGCAAACCGAAATCGACGGATGGGTGGCAACCAGAGACCTGGCAGCCGGCACAACCCTCACAACCGATGATCTCGCATCAACACGGCTCCCAACGGCGGGAACACCTCGCGACGCAACGCTCACCGATCCGACCGGGCTGACGCTGAGAGACTCCATGGCTGCCGGGGAGATCGTCCGAGACGGCAGGCTCACCACCGCCGCAGGGCAACTGGCCGCTCAACTCGGCGAGGCTGCGGGAGGGCTGACCATCGCAACCGACGGGACGCCCTTGGAAGCAGGCGACCTGGTCGATCTGCACGGCCTCATCGACGGCAGGCGATTGGCCGACGATGCGCGGGTGATCGGGGTACACGATGGTTTCGTCACCGTCGCCATAGCCGATCAGCAGATCCAGGCTGTCATTCAATCTTTGACCGTCGGAGGCGTCGTGCCGGTCCTTGTCGGCTGACGCCAGGATCAGCGCAAGCTGGTGGCCAGAATGCCGAGCACGCCGAGACCGAGGATCACCCGGTACCAAACGAACGGAGCGAAGCTGTGGCTCCGGACCAGGCGGAGCATCCCCCACACAGCCACCCAGCCGGTTGCCGCAGAGGTTGCGGCTCCCCACACGAACGGAGCCAAGAACGACGACGGAATGTCCGCGTCCGAAAACGAGAACAATCCGGCGCCGGCAATGACAGGAAGGCTCATCAAAAAGACCAGCCGGACCGCCGCGTCCCTCTCGAAACCGAGCAGACGCGAGACCGTGAGGGCTGCTCCGGAACGTGAGACCCCGGGCTGCAGAGCCAGAGCTTGGCCGACGCCCATCAGCAGGGCGTCACGGAGCGTGAACTCGTGTTGGCCGCGCCGTTCGGGCATCCGATCAGCCAACAGCAACAGGAGCCCGCACACGATCAACACGACCGCGATCACCGCTATCCCCTCCAAGTCGTTGATCTGATCGGCCAGGAGCACACCAACCAACCCCGCCGGAACCGCAGAAGCGACCAAGAGCCAACCGATACGCCCATCGCTGGACAGCGGCTGCCCGCGCAGCGGCGCCAACCCCGCAACGACGTACTTCACGATGTCAGCACGGAGGTATGCGATCGCACCGACGAGCGTTCCGAGATGCACGGCAACGTCGAACGACGTCTCGAGCTCACCGCTGAGTTCCTCCCAGCCGAACAGCCAGCGGGTCAGTTCCAGATGCGCGCTCGACGATACGGGAAAGAACTCAGACAGCCCTTGCACAATGCCGAGAACAATGGCGTGCAGGACCGACATCAGTCATCAGCTCAGGCGCCCGACATCATCACATCGGCGACCACCAAAGAGACGCCCGCAGCGCTCATCGGAAGCCACTGCAGATCGTCGCCTATCTCGGTGACGTCGAGCAGTATCCGCTGGAGGGTCGAGGCGATGGTGATCTCTCGTACCGGTTCGGCCAGAGCGCCTTTGCGAATACGAAGGCCCTCGGCGCCGGTGGAGAAATCCCCCGAAACCGGATTGACGCCGGAATGCAGTCCGCTGACCCCCTGGACCAAGAGGCCGTCGTCGATGCCGGCGATGAGTTCTTGTTGGCTGTGTGTGCCCGGGCGAAGCGCCAACGCCTGAGAGCCGACTCCCGGCGCTCCTTTGAAACCGGCGCGAACGGCTGACCCGGTGGATGAGGTCGCCCCGCGCCGGGCCGTGTAGGAGTTGTGGAGGAAACCGCGCAGCACCCCCGAGTCGATCAGTGAATTCGGACGCGTGGCAAGCCCCTCGCCGTCGACCGCGGAAGCTGTGAAAGCGTCGACGTTCGTGGCGTCGTCAACAAGACAGAAGTCGTCTACTGCCACTTGCTCACCTACTCGATCAGCAAAAAATGAGCGACCCCTCTGCACCGCATCACCGCTCAACGTACCGCCGATGATTCCCAGCAACTGGGCCGTCACCCACGGATCAAGTATCACGGTGAGTTTGCTCGTCTGGGGTTTGGTCGCCCCCAAGAGCCGGGTAGCCCTCTCGGCCGCTTCGCTGGCAGCAAGTTCAACGTCGAGGGATTCTGGCCCCCTGCCGATCGAGTACCCGAAACCCGTCTGGGTTTCGCCGGCGGCTTCGGCCATCGCGTATGTGGCCAGGTAGCAGCCTGTTTCACGGCTCGTGCTGGTGATTCCCGTGGACGTGGCGATGGCCGACTCGCAACGCGTGTCGGCGTATTCGGCAGTCTCGATCCCGGCAATACGCTGGTCCGCCCCGAGGGTGCAGCGTTCGAGTTCGACTGCGAGCGCCACCTTGTCGTCGGTTGAGAAGTCGTCCAGCGACGGGTCGAACAGGTCGAACTCGACGGGATCCACACCGTCGGGCTCTGCCACGCCGTTGAATTCGTCGGCCTCCGCGAAGGATGCGTTGTCACGGGCTTCTTGCAGCGTCTCCGACAACGCCGCAGGATCGAGAGTCCCCGCGTAGGCGTACCCCTGGCGTCCGTTGGCCACAACCCGCACGCCTATCCCCTGGCTTCGGGCCGACGTGAACGATTCGACTTCTCCCGCATATGCACGGACCTCGGTTTCGAGTTCTTCAGCGACGAAGACCTCCACCTGTTCACCGCGGTCCGCCCATCCCGCGACCCGGGTGGCGACGTCCAACAAATGAGTGTTGGTCGACCCGTTTCTTCCAGCCATGACAGCGCCTCAGGCCGCGGTGCCGCCGATAGTGAGAGCCTTCACCCGCAGTGTCGGGGTCCCGTCCCCGACCGGCACGCCTTGGCCGTCTTTGCCGCATGTGCCGGGTGAGCCCATCGCAAAATCATTGCCGACGGCTTCGATCAATCGGAGGGTTTCGGGTCCGTTGCCGATGAGGTTTCCCTGCCGTATCGGATCGCCGATCTCGCCGTTCTCGATCAGATAGGCCTCGGTCATGCCGAATACGAAATCGCCGGTGGCCGTGTTGACCTGTCCTCCACCGAGCTGCGCTACGTAAACGCCTGATTCGGTTCCAGAGATGATGTCGTCCGGGTCGTCTTCGCCGTTGCTGATGTAGGTGTTGGTCATCCGCACCATCGGCAGGTGCTGGTAGCTCTGGCGTCGACCGTTGCCCGAACTCGGCCGGTCCTGCTTGCGAGCACGCAGGTGGTCCCACATGTAGTCGGTGAGCACGCCTCGATCGATCAATACGTTGTGTGCGGCTTCTCGACCTTCGTCGTCGATCGCAAAGTGCCCCCATTCGCCGGCCATGGTGCCGTCGTCGATGAGGGTGACGAGGGGCGTGGCCACCTGTTCACCGACCCGATCGGCGAAGACGCTCGCCGATTTGGCTACGAGGTCTGCTTCGAGGCCGTGGCCGCACGCTTCGTGGAACAACACTCCCCCGCCGCCGGGACCGACAACCACAGGCATCGTCCCGGAGGGTGCAGGGCGTGCACTCAGTTTGGTTATCGCCCGGTTGGCTGCCCGCCGGGCCAGTTCGGTTACGTCGGTCTCTTCGAAGAGCTCGAAGCCGATGGTTCGCCCAACCGATTCGCGCCCGGTCTGCAGGCCGGTGTCGCCTGTGGCCACGCACGATACCGAGAACAGGGTGCGGATCTGGTCGTCTTCGGCGAGGAGTCCGTCGCTGTTGGCCACCAGGATCCGGCGTCGGCTGTCGCCGTAGCGAGCCGCGACCTGCGAGATTTGCGACCCCTCCGCTCGTGCTGCGGCGTCCGCTCGCGCCAGCAGCTCAACTTTGACGGTCTTGGCCACGTCTTCGGGCGGGATCTTGGCGGTTGCGCCGGCCGAGGTACCGTGACTGCCGACTGAGACAGTGCGTGTTCCGCCTCCTCCGCCCCGGGCCGCGGCCGCTGCGACCTCGGCCGCCCCAGCAAGTCCGGCTTCGGAGAGATCGGCTGTGTGCGCGAAACCGGTTGTGTCTCCGACCACCACACGAATGCCGGCGCCTCGGTCCCGGCCGCTCGTCAATTCTTCGACCCGTCCGTCGTCGAGCATGGCCGACGATGACTTCTTGTCCTCCACGAACACTTCTGCGAACTCCGCCCCCGTGCTCAGCGCAGTGCTGAGGGTGCGGTTGATCAACTCATGGTCAAGCACTGTGCAACTCCAAGGTCCGTGCAACTCCAAGGTCCAGAGGTCGCTATGGTACCGCCAATGCGCGTCGAAGCAGAGCACGCCGCCAGTGTCGAAGGCAACCCGTCGTCGGGGCCAGTGTTGAAGTGGTGGCTTGAGGCCGGGATGACGCTGGCCTTCTACATCGTCTATTCCGCTATCAGGAACCAGTTCGGTTCAGCCCTCGGCGACAGTGTCCGGCAGCGCTCCTACGAGAACGCCCTCGACATAATCGCCATTGAGAAAGCCATGGGGCTCTACCTCGAGGAGTGGGTGCAACGACAGTTCCTCGACTGGGAATGGTTCATCGTGTTCTGGAACGTCTTCTACGGGTCGTTCCATTTCATCGTCACGATCTTCGTGATGGTGTATCTGTTCGTCCGTTTCCCGGCCCGCTACATCTTGATGCGGTCGGCTCTGGCGGTCACCACGGCTTCGGCCCTCATCGGTTTTGCGCTGTATCCGCTGATGCCGCCACGACTGTTGTCGAACTGTGCTTCGCAGTACGGGATTTGCAGGCCGGGACACGACTATCACGACTATGTCGACACGCTGGTTGATCCCGGTGGGCTGTGGTCTTTCGAGTCGGGGACGATGGAGGCGATCTCGAATCAGTACGCGGCAATGCCGAGCCTGCATGTCGCTTGGTCAGTCTGGTGCATGATCGGCTTGTATCCGGTGTTGAAGCGGCGTACAACACGGGCGGTCATGGCGTCCTATCCGCTTCTGACGCTTTTTTCTATCGTGGTCACAGCCAACCACTACTGGATTGACGCCGTGGGCGGGCTTGTGTCTGTGGCTCTGGGACTGCTGTTGGCTCCGATACTCACCCCGTTCTTGCCCGGCGGATCCCACCGGAGCCGTTCCACAAGTGCGGTCCCGAATGGCTAAGATCTCTTACTCGCACAGCCCTCGCCGCCGCCATAGGACACCCATGCGCCTTGATGCCATCCACGGCCCAATTGATCTGCAAGGCCGCAGCTTCGAAGAACTCGACGATCTCTGCGAGCAGATCCGGGCCGAGATCGTCTCGGCGGTCAATGAGCACAGCGGTCACCTGGGATCCAACCTCGGCGCTGTGGAACTGACCGTTGCCTTGCACCGCGTGTTCCGCTCACCGCATGACGCGATCCTGTGGGACACCGGGCACCAGGCGTACGTCCACAAGATGCTGACGGGAAGACTCGCCGGGTTCCGTCATCTGCGTCAGGAAAGCGGGTTGTCGGGGTATCCGTCGAGGGCGGAGTCCGAGCATGACTGGATTGAGAACAGTCATGCATCAACGGTGTTGTCCTATGCCCACGGCCTGGCAACCGCGTTTCACGCCAATGATGAGCGTCGGCGGGTGGTGGCTGTCGTCGGTGACGGCGCCCTGACCGGCGGCATGGCTTTCGAGGGGCTGAACAATCTCGGGCACAGCGGGCGCGATGTGGTGATCGTTTTGAACGACAATGGCCGCTCCTACGCTCCCACGGTCTCCCGTTTGAGCGAGAGCCTGGTCAAGATTCGCAGCAATCCGATCTACATGCGCCGACAGGCGAAGGTCGAGGAGATCGCTGAGCGCATCCCCTGGGTTGGCGAGCAGATCAAGCGCGGCGTGAAGATGTCGAAGGCCGCGATCCGCGAGATGTGGGAACCGCCGGCTTTTTTCGAGAACCTCGGTATCCGCTACATCGGTCCGTTCGACGGCCACGACATCGAGTCTCTAGAGGAGGCGCTGCACAACGCCGCCGAGTTCGACGGACCGGTCCTGGTGCATGTGCTGACCCAGAAGGGCCGTGGTTACGCTCCCGCAGAGAACGACGCGATCAAGAACATGCACGACATCGGGTCGGTGAAGGAGGGGTCTTACACGGCTGCGTTCTCTGAGACCCTGGTGAAGCTGGGCGATCAACATCCCGAACTCGTGGCGATCACCGCCGCAATGCCCGATTCAACCGGTCTACTGCCTTTCCGGGATCGATTCCCAGAGCGGTGCTTCGATGTGGGCATTGCCGAACAGCATGCCGTTACTGCTGCGACGGGGATGGCCATGGGCGGCCTTCGCCCCGTCGTCGCAGTGTACTCGACCTTCCTGAGCAGGGCTTTTGATCAGGTCAACCTTGATGTCGGATTGCATGGCCAACCCGTGATCTTCTGCGTGGACCGAGCTGGAGTGACCGGTCCCGACGGCGCATCGCACCACGGGCTGTTGGACATGGTGTTGTTCACGAAGGTGCCTGGAATGACTGTGCTGGCTCCTTCGAGCTACCAGGAACTCCAACAGATGATGGAGGACGCCATGGACCTCACAGACGGTCCCGTGGCTATCCGCTGGTCGCGCAGTCCGGCTGCACACGTGGCCGACAATGAGGTCGGCGCCGGCCTCAACGCTCACAAGACTCGCGTCGGCGACGGGCGGGTTGCGTTGCTCGGATTCGGTCAGATGCTGGGCGCGGTAATGGGTGCTGCTGATTTGCTTGCGGCCGACGGCATTGAGACGACGGTGTACGACCCGCGAGCGGTGGTTCCGCTCGATCCGAGGATGATCGACGACATCGCTGAACACGATGTGGTTGTCACCGTCGAGGACGGGTTGCGGATCGGCGGTGCCGGCGCCTCAGTCCGCGACACGCTCGGCGACCGTGACACTGACTGCCGTATTCGGGTGTTGGGGATCCCCGTGGAGTACGTCCCTCACGCCAAACCCGACGACATCCACGCCCGATTCGGTCTCGACGCAAGGAGCATCGCCACCGAAGTCCGGGCCCTGCTCGGCCCCTAGCCCAACCCCCGCTCACCCCATCCACCAACCCGAAATTTGCGCGTTCAGCTACAATCTTTGTCGGTTTTCGCGCAGATTTGGGATGAGGTGGCTCCGGCTACGCCCGGCAAAAGTGGTAAAAGTTACGTGTTACGTGTAGTAGGGGTTATCGCCCTGGTCGTGTTCGGTGGTGTCGATCACTTCTGTGATCTCGGGGATGGCTTCAAGGATCGCCTTGGAAATCCCATCGCGCAGAGTGGCTGCACTCATAGCGCACCCCTGACAGCCCCCACCCATGGTCACAAACGCCCGGTCACCCTCCACGCCGACCAGTTCGGCGTAACCACCGTGTGAGGCAAGCGCGGGATTGATCCGCTCGGCCAGAAGAGTGCGCACTTTGTCGGCTGCGTCGCCGGTCAATTCGAGTTGACCCATATCGCCGAGCGGATTCGGACGATTCGGGTTGCGGATCACCAAGCCCCCTTGGGCCGCGTTGGTCGGAAGGTCGAGCGTTGCGCCCGTCAGAGCCGAGACGCTGAGCGCTGGAACGATCACCGTCAGCCCGTCTTTGGTATGGGTGTGGTCGTCTTCGGCTTTTTCGGCGATCGGCTCAAGAGACAGGTCGTAGGTGTAGTCCACCCCGCCGGCGCCGGTCACCTCTACGCGAAGCCCCAGTGATTCTGCATCGTCCTCGTTGGAACGGATGTCGAGCACGGTCGCGCGGGCGGCGTCGGTGACAATCAAGACTTCACCCTGATCAGTGTCGGCGACAGCAAGTTCCGTTTCCGTCATAGAACATCAGACTACCGGCCCGCGAGGTGGACTAGCGCCGACGCCCAAGCGTGAAGAACGTTGTTTCCCGATCTTGTTCGCTTCGCTTCTCCTCCCACTCTCATTCGCTGCGCTCACCGGGCCGCTTGAGCCCCGGGCGGGCCGCTAGAGCCGGGTACCTCAACGTTGTTCAAGTTCAGTGCTCAATCTCAACCAAAGATCTTCGGCAACCGCGTGATCGTGCGCACATTCGGCCAGTGCAGCCCCGGTTTCGGCGAGCTGGTTGTGATCGGTGCTCGATTCGGCCAAGACCGTCTCGAGTCGGATCCTCAGGGCTTCAAGACGTTCCAGATCCTTCTCTGCCTGTTTGAGTTCGTGGCGAATGGTCGCACTTGATCTGGTCGTCGCCTTCGGATCACCCGCGGTTCCACGCCTCTGAGACTGCGAGGACCCCAAAGACGACCGCGCACCGTGAGTGGCGCTTCCTGCCGGTCGTCGACGGTCCGCCAGCCAGCCTTCGTAGCCGCCCGGCCAACGCCGGGCTCGGCAGTCGTCGATCACCAGCACATCGTCCACAGTTCTGTTGAGCAGGGCGCGATCGTGGCTGATCACGATGAGTGCTCCGGGCCAATGTTCAAGAAAGTCCTCCAGAGCTCTGAGCGTGTCGAGGTCAAGATCGTTGGTCGGCTCATCGAGCAGCAGGACGTTGGGTTTTTCTGCCAGGGTGACGACTAGCTGGAGCCGACGGCGCTCCCCGCCCGACAGCATGCTGATGGGCGACCGTTGGGTGTCGCGGTCGAACCAAAAACGTTCCAGCAGGGCTAGATCCCACCAGTCTGGTTGGGCCCCTTCCCCGGCAATGAACTGGCGAACTGTCGCGTTCGGGGCGAGACTTCGACCTTGCTGGTCGTGCAGGCCAACGACGGCGGTGGGGCCCCGGACGACTCGACCGGCCAGCGGCTCGCGACGACCCGCGATCACATCAAGGAGCGTCGATTTACCTGATCCGTTCGCTCCCACAATTCCGAGGCGTTCCCTTCGATCCAGCAACAGATCGAGACCAGTGATCAGCGGGGGTTCGCCATCGAAACCCACCGTCACATCGTGAAGTTCGACAACCTGATCTCCGAGCCGCGGTGTTCCGTCGTGCAACGACGCCAAGTTGAGATCTTCTTCACGAACACCCTTTGGGGCAGGTCCTCGGTCTATCAGTTCATTGGCCTTGGTGATGCGTGCTTTGCTCTTGCGGGTTCGGGCCTTGGCACCCCGACGCAGCCATGCCAGTTCGCGCCGCGCCAAGTTGCGTCTAGTTGACTCGTGTGCCGCTGCTCGCTGTTCACGGTCTGCCTTTCTCTCCAAGTAACCCGCGTAGCCACCGTCGTGAAGGTACGCCGAACCCCGCTCAAGTTCGAGGATTCTGGTCGTCACCGCGTCGAGCACCTTGCGATCATGGGTGACGATCACCAGACCACCGGTGAAGGCGCCAAGCGCAGACTCGAGCCATTCGATGGCGTCCACGTCCAAGTGGTTGGTCGGTTCGTCGAGAATCAACAGATCCGCTTCGGCGACGACCGTTTGCGCCAGCGCCACCCGCTTCTGTTCCCCGCCGGACAGTGTCTCGATTGGGTGGTCGATCTTTTTGCCCATCCCAAGCCGTTGCAGAGCCGCCTCTCCCTGCCAACCCCCTCCGACGGCCTCGCGGACCGACCTCGCCTGCAACTCCGTTATCTGATCCAGGGTCGCTACCGAAACGCCCTTCTTGCGTCGCACCTCCCCGCTTTCGGGCATCTGCCGGCCGGCTATCACTGAGAGGAGAGTCGTCTTGCCTGCGCCGTTGATTCCGACCACCCCCAGTCGGTCCCCTTTCGCGACCGTGACCGAGACATCGCTGAACAAAGGCCGATCAGGTCGGCTCATGCAGACACGGTCAACGTCAACGAGGATCACGAGCGAAGACTAAGCGCTGGGCACGATTTCAACCGCGGGCGACCCGACGTTTCAGGGCGCGGAACGCCAGCGTCTGACTGATCAGCGCGACGCACGCTATTGCCAAGAAACCCTCGAAGAGCGACTCGCTGTTCCATTCAAGGAAGAGTGAACGCAGACCTTCCAACAGATACGTCACCGGGTTGTATCTCGCAGCTTCACCCAGCCAGCCGGTCATGGCGTCGATCGGGACGAATGAAGAAGTAATGAAGGCAAAGGGAAAGAACAACAGGAATGAGGAGTTAACGGCTCCCGGGTTGCCCGTGCGAAGGGCGATGGCGTAGGGCAAACCCGTATAGGCAACCCCCCAGAGGGCGCCCATTACGATGAACGTGACCACTCCCAACGGCCCGGTCGGGAAACGAACACCGATAATGAAGCCGAGCACGAGCACTGGGATCACCAGCATCACGACCAGCACGAAGTCGGCCACGATATGGCCGATCAACAGCGCCCGGCGGGACACCGGAGTGAGCATCAGACGGTCGAAGTACCCGTTCTGGATGTCGAGCACCAGCGCCGGCGCACGCGACACTCCTGTGACCGCGAAGATGATCGCGACTGGCAACTGGAAGGCCTTGTAGTCGATCTCGATCGATGTGAAGTTGGCGACGTCCTGCAAAGAACCAACGTTGATAACCAGGAAGAACAACGGAATGAGAAGCGCTGGGACTACCGCTTCAAGATCACGGGGCAACTGTCGGACCGACCGAACGGCGATGCTGCCGACGTCTCGCAAGAACCCCGTTGGTCGCGCCTGAATGTGATGATGGGGTGTGATTGTGGTGGTCATGAATCGACTCCTTCCATGCGATGGCCTGTGACCTCCAAGAAAACGTCGTCGAGGGTCGGTGTTCGAAGCGCCAGTTCGGTCACCGAGACACCGGCTCGGTCAAAGGCCAAGGCGACCGGGCTGAGTGCTCGGTTGCCGTCACTGGTGTTGATGATCAGTTCGTCGCCGTGGTGTTCAACCGAATCAAGCCCTTCGATGCCGACAAGGGCTGCTGCTGCAGTTTCGTGGCCCTGTTCGAGGCGAGCAATGACGACATCGGTCCCGACGGCGCGCTTCAATTCTGCGGGAGTTCCCTGAGCTACGAGCCGGCCTTGGTCGATTATGCCGATTCGGTTCGACAACTCATCAGCTTCTTCGAGGTACTGCGTGGTGAGAAACACCGTCATTGCGTGCTCGCGGTTGAGTCGCCGCACCTCCTCCCAGACACGCAGCCTTCCCTGAGGGTCCAAGCCCGTTGTCGGCTCGTCGAGAAACAGAACCGATGGGCTGTGCATCAATGAGGCCGCCAAGTCGAGGCGTCGTTTCATTCCTCCCGAATATGTCGAAACGAGCGCGGGGAGGGCTCCCATGTCGAGGATCGGCGCGAGTTCTTCGATTCGCTGAGTGATCTCGCTTGAGCGCAATCCGAACAGACGACCCTGAGTTTGCAGGATCTCAAGACCGGTCATACGGTCGTCGAGGGCCGCTTCTTGCAGCGCTGCGCCGATCGAGAACCGCAACTGAGCTGCTTGGGAGACGACATCGAAACCCGCGACTCTGGCGCGGCCACTGGTCGGGAGGAGCAAGGTGCACAGCATCCGCACCAAGGTTGATTTCCCGGCGCCGTTGGGACCGAGGAATCCATAAATCTGTCCTTCGGGAACTTCAAGATCGATGCCGTCCACCGCGCGAAGCTCACCGAAGCAGCGAACGAGTCCCTCCACCTGAATTGCAGCCATCCGCCGACGCTACCGGCGCTTCGCTGAAGGTAGCCTCGCGTGCTCGGGGAGCAGTGCCTTCGGCATCAGTGCTGATTACCCATGATTCCGCTTGGTTCCCACCATCTTTGTTCTACAATCGAACATATGAGCAGAGATAGCGAGCACTTGGGGACTCGCGTGGCCGCCGCTCGACGCGATGCTGGTCTCACACAAGCGGAGTGTGCTACGCGGGTCGGGTTGGATCGCAGCGCTCTGGCCAAAATCGAGACTCGCAAGCGGAGCATCAGCGCGACGGAGTTGGTCAGGTTCGCCAAGGTCTTTGACATGCGGGTGGAGTGGTTCTTCGAAGACGCGCCTCAAGCAGTTCTGTCGAGACGAAACGCGGCAGAGCCAGGCGCTCCCAGCCCTGGGATTGATCGCTTCACCGAACGGATCGCCCGCGAGGTCGAGTTCCTTGGGCGCATCGGTGGGTTTGAGTTGTCAACGACTCCTGCGCTGGAGTTTCCCGACACCACTGAGGGAGCTGAGTCCGCGGCGGACGATGCGCGGGGAAGGCTGGGCTACGACCGCGAAGAACCCGCCGTTGGGCTGGGTGCATGCGTTGCCAACGTAGGTCTGTTGGCTTTCTCCTGGGAGTTTGGCGAGGACGGAGCTGACGGGGCCTCTGTCCTGCTCGAGCGTGGCGGAGTGGCGGTAGTGAACGGCAGCAACCAGACCGGCCGTCGGCGCCTGACACTTGCCCACGAACTGGGCCACTACCTATTCGGTGATGAATTCACCACAGACTGGCGAGTGGCAGAAGCGCCTGTTGCCAAGCGAGAGGGGCGCATTGACAGGTTCGCTCGCGCGTTGCTTTTGCCTTCAGCAGTCTTGAAGCACAACTGGCGCGGAGGGGAGGACACTCGCGTTGACGCCGTGAGGCTAGCCAGTGAGTACCGAGTGGACATGACAACATTGGCGAGGCGGTTGGACGAACTTGGGATTGCGACACCGGAGGAATCAGCCCGGGTACGTTCGACGAACACCGGTCGCGCCGATATCGTGGAGCTAGGTCTTCTCGTGGCCGACGAACTCGCCCCGCCGCTCCTACCAGATGCCTATGTCAAGGCGGTGCTCAATGTGTACCGCCGCGAAGAGGTCTCCGCTGCCCGCGCCTTGGGATTGCTGCTGGATACTTGGACCGAAGACGACCTGCCCGATCTCGCCCCGCTATCCGCAGACGCCATCTGGTCGTTCGTCTCCTAGACGGGACAGTGCCCGTCTCAACGCATGGACATCCTCGTCTTCGACACTGGCCCGCTGGCGCACTTCGCACGAGCTGGATGGCTTGGTGTGCTCAAGACCCTTGTCGGCTCGCGCCGCGCAATCATCCCCGTTCAGGTTTCCTTGGAACTTCGACAAGCATCGGGGCACGAACAGGCAGTAGGCACCGTGCTTGATGCCACCTGGATTGAACTTCATGAATTGAACACCGAAGAAGAACTCCGCGTCTTCGCGAGATTCGCCGCGTATCTAATGTCTGAGGGTCGGAACGAGGGCGAGACCGCGGTTCTCGCTGTGGCTGCCACTATGCCCGCACAAGCGGTGCTCGACGACTCTGCGGGATACAGGGCCGCACAACGAGAAGGGGTTCGTTGCATCCGCACCCTCGCTCTGTTGTGTGAATCCATTCGCAATGGCCTGCTGACGGCTGAACTCGTCAGCGCCGTCGCCGATGATCTCATTGAAACCGATTACCGGCTCCCCTTCAAGCCCGGAGAGTTCATCCCCTGGGCAATCGCCGAGAGCAGACACCACACCCAGAACCACACCAGCATGTAGTTCATCCCCTGGGCAATCGCCGAGAGTCTCATCCCGTCCCAGTAATGGCTCGAAATCCCACCGATCCGTCACCTACGAGCCACTGCAACGGACGCTACTCAACCGGTTAACCGCTTGGCTCCCTATCAGCCAAGTCTTCGCAACCTGCGGACCAGTCATCAAAAGGCACTTTGCTCGGCCCCGGATCCGAGACCAGCGTCGGTAGCCTCGCATTGTGTCAGGGAACAACGCGTCAGGGAACAACGCGTCCGATATTGACGAGTCTGATATCGACGCGGTGCTGCTGGTCGGCTTCGGCGGTCCGGAGGGCCCAGAGGACGTCGTGCCGTTTCTTGAGCGGGTCACGGCCGGTCGCGGGATTGGACCAGAGCGGTTGGCCGAGGTAGGCGCCCACTACGCACATTTCGGCGGCGTCAGCCCGATCAACGAGCAGTGTCGAGCCATTCGCGAAGCATTGCAATCCGAACTCGACTCGGCGGGTTATTCGCTTCGGGTCTATTGGGGAAACCGCAACTGGCATCCTCTGCTCGACGAGGCGGTCGCGCAGATGGCCGACGACGGAGTCCGCCATGCGGTCGCTCTGGTGACATCGGCCTACAGCTCCTATTCGAGTTGTCGGCAGTACATCGAGGACATAGAGCACGCCAGATCAGCCGTCGGCGCGGATGCTCTGCGAATCGACAAGATCCGCCCCTACTTCGACCACCCCGGGTTCGTCGAACCGTTCATTCGCGCAACTCGGGATGCGCTGGTTCGTCTCGGGGCCACTGATCCGCCGCCGCTGGTGTTCACAGCTCATTCCATACCCGTGGCGATGGCGAAAGCATGCGACTACGAAGCCCAGCTGCGAGCGACCATGGACCTGGTTGCCGACGCGGCTTCGCCCGACAGTGTCTGCAATCTCGTCTGGCAGAGCCGCTCGGGGTCTGTTGCAGTGCCGTGGCTTGAGCCCGACGTCAACGATCACCTACGACGACTCGGCGCTCAGGGTCACAGACAAGCGGTCTTGATACCGATCGGGTTCATCTCCGACCATATCGAAGTGCTGTGGGATCTGGACCATCAAGCGGCGTCAACAGCCGATGAATCCGGGCTCCGCATTGAACGCGCGGCCACGCCTGGAACCGCTCCGGACCCCGAATTCATCGCAATGGCCCGCGAGTTGATAGAAGAGCGACTGGGCCGTCTGAGTCCTCGGGCTCTCAGCGCTCTGCCTGCTCGGCCTCGCGACTGTGCGCCCGGTTGTTGCGTGTTCAAAATGTAAGGTAAAGACAACTGGCGCGATCAGGCATCCACCAGAATTCGCCGAACGTGATCTATTGTTTGCGGCGTATTTACCCATACGTTTGTGGGTTGTCCACAGGCACGATCTACTGGAGGCCCCCGCCGGTGAATCACGCAATGATCACTGCCGAAGCGCTGCGCTATCGCTTGAAACTGGTACAAGCCCCGCTTGTGCAAGACGACGAGTGGAACGTTGAGGAACTTGCTGTCGCATCGGTCACTGCGGCCGACCCTCAGGTGGACGGAGCGATCCGCCGAATCGCCGAATCGTGGACCAAGGCCGGTCTTGAACCGACAGAACTGTGTGTGCCCTGGAGCGGACCTGCGGTGGACGAGCTGTTTGAGAACCGTCCCGACTTGGTCGACGCCCTCGACGACATTCTGAGGGGTGCGAACAAAGCCAGACGCGCTGCCTGAACCGACAGAATTCTCCGCGGCTCCGGCCCGCGCCCGAGCGGCCGGTGGGCGCAGCGAGCCAAGAGCGGTGGGTGGAGCGCAGCGAGCCAAGAGCGGGGAACAACGGGCTGCAACTCGAAGGCCTGCCTATTTGCGCGCGTTCTTAGTACCTTGTCTGTGTGCAAGTCCTCACGCTGGTCAACCAAAAGGGCGGAGTCGGCAAGACGACGGTGGCCTTGGGCCTGGCAGCATCCGCATGGGCTCGCCATGTCGACTGCCTCGTTGTCGATACCGACCCTCAGGGAAACGCCACGACCGGGCTCGGAATCTGGAATCCGCCTTTCAGCATCGACCATGCTCTGGCAGAGGAGCGCCCCGGTTCGATCGCGACTCTTAGAGCGACCTCCACCTGGCCCGCAGACGGCGGGCGGCCCCCATCGGTGGTCCCCGCCACGCCTGCGCTCGCGGCCCGTGAACCACAGTTGATGACCGACCCCATCGGCGCCAACAACCGTCTCTCAGTCGCACTTGAAGGAGTCAATCACGACATCGTGATCATCGATTGTCCTCCATCTCTGGGCCTGCTCACCGTCAACGGTCTGTTTGCTGCAGACCAAGCCCTGATCGTCACCGAGCCCGGGGCCTGGGCATCAGACGGCGTCAACCAGATCCTCAGGACAGTTGAGCGAATCTCTGCGCGCCGCACCGTACCGCTCTCCGTCGCGGGAGTCGCCGTCAACCGCATGGGCCGCACCCGAGACGCCAGATATTGGGACGAGCAGCTCCGAAGTGACCATGGCAGCATGGTGCTGCCGGCGGTCCGACTTCGCGCCGCAGTCACCGAAGCGGCCGCCAACTCTCTGCCGGTCCACGCACTCGGATCCCGGCCCGGTGCTGCCGAAGCCGCCGCTGAGTTCGACGCCCTTTTCGATCTCATCGTCAACACCGAGGCATCCGATGGTATATGACCCGCAAGCCGAGCGTCGACGTCCGAGACCGGCACCAGAGAGTCCCGCTCCGGTCGACGCGCTGCTGCTCGCCGACGCCGCCGAAACCAATGACCGAAACACGGTCGCGGACACGCCGGCGCCAGACGCGAATACCAGCAACGGAGAGTCCCCGCCAGCTGCCGAGGACCTGCCTCCCACTCCCACTGTCACCCCCGAGCCCGCCAACCCGCCTCCTGACAAGTTGTTGCTCAACAGCGCTCTCATCAGTGCCGTTGGAACACTTGTCGGTGCGTTGTTGCTGCGTTTCCTATGGAAGCGATGGTTTCAAAACGACCGTCCACGATAAGCGCTCAGCAGCTGCTGAGAATCAAGGGCGAGCAAATAGGCAGGCCTTCGAGTTGCAGCCCGTTGTTCCCCGCTCTTGGCTCGCTTCGCTCCACCCCCCGCTCTTGTTCGCTGCGCTCACCGCACCGGCCGCTCGGACGCGGGCGGGCCGCACACCGCCCAGTCGAGGTCGACAGCGAACCAGCACCAGCCGCTCGGACGCGGGCGGGCCGCTCGGCCACGGCCCCGCAAATCAAGCCGTTCGCACATGGAAATCCTCTGCCAATTTGCGGGGCCTCTAAACCGTCTATGCGCCGGTCACTGCGTCTCAGCTCGCCATCGCCAGCAACTCGGCTTCTCGATCGGCTTTGCTGTCAGCTCTTTTGGCGACTTCGGCGGTGCCTTGGGGACACATCGACACGTAGGGGCACCATCCGCACAGCGGGCCGGTCCGCGGCTCGAATTCATCATCGGCACAAGCCGTGTGGATGTCTGCCCAGGTGCCGGCCAACTTTTCAGTGACAGCCTCGATCTCGCGACGGTTCACATCCATACCGACGGTGCGCTGGCCGAGGTAGAGCAGGCGTGCTCGCACCGGCATCTCGCCCGTGGACGCCTCAACCGCCGCGGCATACAGCAGAACCTGATCGAGGCGTGACCGGCGAAAACGCGGCGATGGTGCTTTCCCCGACTTGTAGTCGGTGACGATCATCCCGTCGCCTTCTTCTTCGAGCCGATCGACGATTCCACGGAAGGGCACTCCGGCCAGTTCGGCTTCCACGTCTTGTTCTGTAGCTCGCACGTCCACTGCGGCGGGGTCTTCGAGGCGCCAAAGGCCTTCGATTGCCGCCCATGCCTTCCAGCGGAAGAGACGGGACTCCTCCTCGTTGTGCCCCAGTGCCTGATAGTCGCTCATCGCCTCGGTCTCCGGCCACTCTGTGCGGGCGATCAGGCGAGCCTCGTCGACAGTGCGCTGAGCGGGTCGGCGTTGCATCAGCAGCTCCAGAACCCGGTGGGCGAAGCTCCCCGCGAGCGCGTCCTCACCTGGAGGGTCCTCCAGACGATCGATGTAGCGGAATTTCCATCGGCGGGGGCATTGGTTGAACGTGCCCGCCCCCGAGGGCGAGAGGCGGGGCGGGGGCGCGGGGATCGATGGAATCGTCGGCCCGGCGAAGTCGGGAGACGCCGAGACCCCCCCCTCGTTGGAGGCGGAACTAGTGGATACAGTGGAGTCGGAGTCGAGTTTCACTCATGTAGTTCTACACCATGGGTGTGACGCTGCAAGGCGACGCTTCAAAGAATCGCTCCCGGACGAGTCGGAGAGCATCGACGAAGAGCATCGACACTGCCGGGTTGTCGGTCCGCGTGAGCAGGACCACGGCGGAGGACCCAGACTCCATCGGCCACACCTCTGGCTCCTGTGACGTCAGGCGCTCAAGCCGCCGTCCACCCGCAAGACGCATCCCGTCATCGCGCTGGAGTCCGGCCCGCACAGGAAGCGGACTGCGTCGGCCAGCTCTGTTGCCTTGCCCGTTCGCCGCAACGCCGTGCTGGACAGGACCTGCTTGTCGCGTACCACTGGGGTCAGACCGTCGCCGTCTTCTTCGATGTAGCCTGGAGCCACCGCGTTCACCAGCACATCACAGGGGCCGTATTTCACAGCCAATGACCTTGTCAGCCCCTCCAATGCGGCGCTGGCAGCGCAGAACGCCTCCTGTTCGGGTCGGCCCACCACTGCCGCCGCCGAGCCGACCAACACCACCCGGCCGTATTCCCGGGACCGCATTTCAGGCACGAACTGCTGAACCAGCCGGAACGCTGCTGAGAGATTGGCGTCCATCACCCGGACCCAGTCCGGGCTGTCGCCTTCTTGGGGACCCGGACCCGCCGATGGACCCGCCGATGAGTCGACCACCAGGCAAAGCGCAGGACCGAACCGAGTGCTGCTCAGGCCGGCGAAACGGTTCAACGACTCCGAATCCGACGGATCCAAGTCGAACGCAGCGCCATTGAATCCCGCGTCGGCCAGCTCCCGTTCCAGGTCTGCGCCGTCATCGGTTCCGGGGCGACGCCCGAAAGAAACCGGGTGGCCTGCTCGGGCCAGGGATCGCACAATAGCGGCCCCCGTCGCGGTCGAACCGCAGGACACGACCACCGGCGTTTGCGCGGCCGGCAGGCTTCTCATGCGGCCTTGATGATTCGCTTGCGTGCAATACCGCAGTAGCGGATCATGTTGAAGATGCCCGCGCTGGGCAGAGACTCCACAAAAAGCGCATCCTCATCGAAGGACTGGACTGTGGCCATCAAGTCGAAGGGCTGCTCGATGTTGAGCGCCAACCGGTGCCCCAGATCGCTGAGGCTCACCGGGCCTGGATCACCCATGAAGCAGTCGTAGAACTCGACTGCACCCGCATCGGGGCTGTCGATGATCTCGATATCGCTCATGGCCTTGCGAAGTTCGCCTGCCACCCCGGCCATCAATGGGCAATGACTGGCGAAATCTATGGGAAGCCGCACGACGTTAGCGCCGAGTTCGTCGGCCAAAGTGCGCTCTGCGTCTTCGCGGACCTCCAAACGGCATCCCAGCGTCACCGAACTGCGGGTCATCACTCCAGAGACCCAGCAGCCGTCGATCTCCTCCACCAGCGCGGTGGTTTCATCTGGGGACGGCCCCACCACCGACAGCATCCGACCCTCTCCGTGTCGGGCACTGGCCTCAGCTATCAGGTCCCCCCGGATCATCAACAAGTTGCAGGCATCCTCAATCCAAATGGCGCCCATCAACGCCGCAGCAGCCCAAACCCCGCTCGACTGGCCGATGACCGCCATCGGCCGGGCGCCGCTCAAACGCTGACGGGTGCATGCGTAAGTCAGCGCCGCCACGCTGGCCTGATACGGGCCGGGGTCTGATCCCACCTCGCCGTTCGCCAACTTGGAGACGAAATCGACGCCCAAGAAACCGCTCATCCGCCTCATGTAGCTGGTGTCGCGCAGAGGGGTGTCCCGCATGTTGTCCATGTCGATCCCACCACCGGGGAACATCACGACTTCACGCGAACTGGTCCCAGTCGGTTCCGCCCCCTCAGAGCGGGGCTCTGCGCTCACAAGCCCTCCAAGACCGTGGTCTGCAGTCGGGAGCAAGAGCCGGCGAGGTCGCGCAACTGAGCGAACTCTGCCGACCGCATCCACGAACGGGCTTCACCCAGGTGCTCGAACTGCAGAAGCAGAACCCGGTCCGGCTGAGGAGCCTCCGACGCCGTTTCGATTGTGCCTCCCTTGGCCAGATACCGGCCTCCATAATCCGTCGCACTCTCAGCCAGAACCATCAGTCGGTCAAGACTGTCTGTGAACACGGAGGCATCGGTTGCCGTGAGGCTGACGCTGGCGATTATCGGCATCGGTAGCTCCTCGTCGTAATGCATTCGCAGAAACAATCCGACCACACTAGGCGATTCGGGGGGCGCTGAGAACGGTTTGCGCGAAGAATGTGGCAACACTTCCGTTTCGGCGGCCCAAGTCCGAAACACGGCGGCGCCCT
>JAPPMP010000005.1:193401-212145 GCA_028819005.1 Acidimicrobiaceae bacterium | reverse complement strand
CACCCGAACCGGCGTCTGCGGGTCTCTGCGCATCGCCGGGATCTCCCCGGCGGCGGCGCCCTCACCCGAACCGGCGTCTGCGGGTCTCTGCGCATCGCCGGGATCTCCCCGGCGGCGCCCTCACCCGAACCGGCGTCTGGAGACCCGTTATAGTACCGCGGTGGATCAGTGGAGGGTACCGGAGCCCAGCGGGGTTCTGGATGCGGTCATGGCCGACGGAACCGTCATCGGTGTGCGTCGGCACGGCAATCCCGACGGGCCGCGGCTGCTGCTGAGCCACGGAACCGGCCTGGCTGCCGACCTCTACTACCCGTACTGGTCGCAACTGACCGACCGTTTCGATGTCTGTATCTTCGACCTGCGAAGCCACGGCTGGAACTCCCCCAGCCCCTCTGCCGGCTACAACATCCCAACCCTGGTCAATGACAGCCAAGCCATTGCTGCGGCCGTCTCAGCGGCCTGGGGCGCAAAACCGAGCACTGGCGTATTCCACTCGGTGTCGACCGTCATCGCGCTGACACACCAGCACGAGAGGCCGGACTTCGCCGGCTTGGTGCTCTTCGACCCACCCCTCGAGCTGTCCGGAGACGCCGACAGACACCTCGACGAAGTATGCCTGCGCCAGGCGAAGCGGGCTCGGCGCCGGCGCAGCCATTTCGACTCTCGCCACGAACTGGCCGAGTTGCTCGCCCAGGCGCCGGCCTACTCCCTCATGCCGCCGAGGACGCTGGCACTGCTGTCTGAAACCACGCTCCGTCCGGCCGCAGGCGGCGGATTCGAGCTTCGCTGCCCGGCCGAGCAGGAGGCCCAGCTCTACGAGTGGTATTTCGGCTTCGCCATTCAGGCGAACTACAACCTGGAGGGCATCGACATCCCGCTGAAGGCCATCGGCGCAGACCCTACCGTGCGATACTCGTTCCTGCCCGGTCTTGACTTGGAAACTATCACCAAGTTCGACTACGACTTCCTGCCTCACAAAACCCATTTTCTCCAGCTTGAGGCGCCGGAGGAGTGTGCCGAGTTGACGGTTCAATTCCTTGAGCAGCACGGCTTGGCCTGAGGCCGTGAACGCTGGGACGTCCGGCGTGCGTCCACTGGTTCGCCTCTTGTCCGCTCACGTCCGCTTGCAGAGAGCCGGGGCGCGAATCGAGAACGGATCGAATACGGTTGGCTGCAGCGAGTGACAGGAAGCACGACCATGGGCGAATTCATCAGAATTGAAACCGGCGAGGTTCCAGGAGTGGCAACGCTGCGACTGGACCGGCCCAAAGCCAATGCGCTGAACGCGCAGGTGTTGGCCGAGCTGCATCAGGCGGTGGACGAGCTGTCAGAGATGACGAGCGTGCGGGCGGTGGTGATCTGGGGCGGCCCCCGGGTGTTCGCCGCCGGGGCCGACATCGGGGAGTTCAGCGGCATGGGCGTGAACGACGGGCGAGACCTGGCCCGAAGGTTCAACGCCGCGTTCCGGGCGGTCGAGCTGCTTCCCCAGGTCACGATCTGTGCGATCAACGGCTTTGCGCTGGGAGGTGGATGCGAGCTGGCTATGGCAGCCGAGTTCCGCCTGATCGGCGAGGGCGCGGTTCTGGGCCAGCCCGAGATCAACCTGGGAATAATCCCCGGCGGGGGTGGCACCCAGAGACTCAGCCGCTTGGTGGGCGTCACGAAAGCCAAAGAGCTGATCTACACCGGGCGCAACGTGTGGGCCCAGGAAGCGGTGTCGATGGGCTTGGCCTCGGCCTCCTACCCCGACGACGAAGTGTACGACGAGGCGCTCAAGCTGGCCGCCCGGTACTGCTCCGCTCCGGCGGCGATCGCCATGGCCAAACGGGCGATCCTCGACGGGCTCGCCCTGCCGCTCGACGAGGCCTTGAACGTGGAGATCGAAGCGTTCGCTGAATGCTTCGGCACCGACGACGCCGCCATCGGCGTGGCCAGTTTCTTGGAGAACGGCCCCGGCAGAGCGAAGTTCACCGGACAATAGATGAGTCGCCTCGGGTTCGTTGGCGACGCGGGCACAACCTGGCTGCCGACGTCTCGCCTTGGGCCGCCGGCCCGACTGCCCGGCGTCGAGCACGAGCGGTGAACGACGACCCGCTCCGCTGGTGGAGCCCGTTCACCGACAGCGGCGACGTCTCCGTGATCCATGTCGATTTGGTCCCCCATCAGAGGCGCGAGACCGAGGCTGTTGCGTGGCTCGACGCACACGAGCGCTCACGATGGCAGAGTTATAGGTCGTCGGCTGCCCAACGGCGCTACGGGTTGTGCCGCGCCGCGCTCCGTGCCGTGCTCTGCGGCCGAATCGGTTGCCCGAACAACTCGTTGGCGTTCATTCCCGTCGAAGGCGGCAAGCCCTTCGCCCTCGTTGACGATGTTCCCGTCTCAATCAGCTTCAATGTGAGCCACAGCGGCAACCACGGGTTGATCGCCGTGGCATCGAGCGGACGCGTCGGCGTGGACGTCGAAGAGCGCGTCCCGCGCCGAAAACTCGAGAACCTCATCGAAGGCGTGTTCAGCCCGCAAGAACAGGCAGAGTTGACGTCGCTTGACGGGTATCGACGGCTCCACATGTTCTTTCGATTCTGGACGATCAAAGAAGCGCTGGTGAAAGCCTGGGGCAAAGGCCTCTTCGCCGATGTCGCAGCATTGGAGATCCCCCGAGACATGCGCCGCGGGGCGCCGCGCAGCGTTGGCCGGTTTGCTCAAATCTCCGAGACGTACTGGTGTCTGGAGGATATTGGATCAAAGGATTTTGCTGCCGCAGTGGCCTACGAAAGCAAGTCGGCGCAACCATGAGGGTCGGAATGGGCGAACACCTGTCGGCGCTGCATTTTGGGTATCGTGCAGTCCGTTCAGGGGAATTCGGATACCGGTGAAGGGGTGAGCCATGGAGATATCGATATTCGGCCTCGACTTGAGCCGTGATGCGGCGGCTGAGACTTGTCTGGACACGATTCGAGCCCAGATCGAGCGGGCAAGCCGGGAGGGGCTGCGCGGCTACTGGCTTCCCCAAGCCATCGGCTTGGACGCGTTGACGGCCCTGGCTGCGGTGGGGCGGGGGGTCGACATGCCTCTGGGCGCCGGTGTGGTGCCAGTGTACACCCGCCATCCAGTGGTCATGGCCCAACAGGCGCTCACACTCAACAAAGCCCTGGCCGGGAATCTGATCCTCGGCCTCGGCACATCCCATCGGGCTTTCGTAGAACGGGTGTGGGGCCAGAGCTTCGACCGCCCCGCGGAATACATGGCCGAGTATGTGGAGATCTTGCTGCTGTTGCTGGAGGAACGACAGGCCTATGTGAAGGGCAAGAGAGTCGTCATGCGGGGCGAGCTGGACATCGACGGCCCTGCCTGCGAGGTGATGATCGCCGCTCTCGGCCCCCGCATGCTGGAGTTGGCGGGGAGGATGGCAGCGGGCACTGTCACCTGGATGGCGGGTCTGAAGACGATTCGAGACTTCACCGTGCCGACGATCAACGAAGCCGCTGCCGCTGCGGGCCGCAGCGCGCCGACGGTAGCCGTCGGACTGCCGGTGTGCGTGACTGACGACATCGCCGGGGCCAAGGCGCGTGCCACCGCGATGCTGGGCAAAGAAGAGCAGGCCGCTTCGTACAAGAACATGCTCGACCGCGAAGGCCTTTCCAGCGCCGGGGAGATATGCATCGTCGGGAACGAGGACCGAGTCTCGCAACAGTTGGCGGCATTCTTCGCAGCGGGTGCTACAACTGTCTTGGCCGCTCCCATCGGCACCGATGACGAAATCGAACGAACATGGGAACTCCTCGCCCTGTTGTCGTCATCGGCGAAATGAGCGTGCTACACTGCCGCTCGCACGAACGCCCTGACTCTCACCAAACCACCGAGCTCTGTCGTCCTCCGACTCCTGCTCGAAGCCTCAAAAGGAGAAACAAACGTGGTTTCACACAGCACGACCACCTCTGAACAGCAAAGATCGCAGATCGCCCGGGATGGAATCCCGGTTCGGAATGGAGCCTCTAAGCGACGGCTGCGGCAGAGGACGCCTTTGAAGCAGCTGCTGGCAATCCTCTGTGCGTTCACTGTTCTAGCCGCAGCCTGCGCTGACGACTCTGACGACTCAGACTCGTCGGCGTCGCAGCAGGCTGAGGCGGGGATGCTGACCCGCGAGGGGCCGAACGGCGAATTCGACTTGGTGAACGGCAACGCTATGCACGGGATCCTGATCCCACGCCTCGGCCCCTGGGCCAGTTCGGAGGTGTCCCCGGCACTCAACGACGCCTCGGTGGTGTTCCGTTACACGGTACAGATGTACAGCGCGGCATTCGACGCGGTCGCTCCCTATGACGAGACCGCTGTTGGGATCTACTCCCGAATCGGGCGCCGTCCCGCTTCTGAGTCGACGGACAACCTCCTGCCCAACACCGCGGTCATGCATGCGCTCTACCGCCTGATGCTGGACTTCGCCCCTCACCGCACCGAGGAATGGCGCGCCATGCTTGCCGACCACGGGCTGGACCCCGACGACGAATCAGGTCTGGACTGGCCCTGCGACAGCGGTGCTCGCACCGACGCAACGGCTGCGGCCATCGGCAACTTGGCGGCTCGCTGTACGCTCGACGCCCGTCGCAACGACGGGTTCAACCAGTTCGGCGACGTCAACGGCGTGGAGTGGACGGACACCACCGGGTACGTTCCGTTCAACACGCCGTACGAGTTGCGCGATGCGTCGCGCTGGCAGCCCCTCATCGTTCCCTTGACCGATGGCGTGTTCAGGTCGCAGGTGTTCGTCACCCCCCAGTGGGCCAACATCGAGCCCTTCTCCGGTTTCAATCCGAGAGACTTCCGGGTTGCGGCCCCTGCCGACAGCGACCACACAAACACTGAAGCATACGCGGCGCAGGCCCAAGAAGTCTTGGACGAATCGGCGAACCTCGACGATTACAAGAAGGAGATCGTCATGTTCTTCGACAACAAGCTGCGAGGCTCGCAGATTCTGCCTGACGTGAAGCACCTCGTGGACATCGTGGACTTCATTCAGGTCTCCTTCCTAGTCGAGATGGCCTCCCACGATGTAGGGGTGGTGGTCTGGCAGGAGAAGCAGCGCTTCGACGCTGTTCGGCCCATCACCGCAATCCACCATCTCTTCGGCGATGACGCCGTCTCCGCGTGGGCAGGTCCCGGGCAGGGCACTGGCACCATGCCGGGCAGTTCATGGCGAAGCTTCGCCAACACCGCCGACCATCCCGAGTACCCATCTGCCACCACCTCATTCTGCGGCGCCTACGCTCAGTCTCTGAGAAGATATGCCAACGTCGAAGACGCAACCGGCGGTTACCGCGGCGTCCGGGCGGCCGGATCGAACCCCGTCGAGCCGGGCGTCACCCCAGCCCAAGACCTCGAGATCGACTTCGAGAACTGGAGCGACTACGAAGAAGCCTGTGCAGCCAGCAGAGTCTGGGGCGGGGTACACTTCTGGCCCTCGGTCGAAGTCGCAATACCGCTGGGCAACCAGATCGGCGACTTGGCCTACGACTATTGGGCTACGCTGATGGACGGCTCGGCGCCTCTGAGAGGGCCGGCGCTGCCACTTGCTCCCGACCCTCTGCTCGATGAGCCGCACTGGACCGGCCGGTAGAAGCCCCGACAAACATTCCAAGGAGCGCTCAATGGATGATCTGACTGCCAAGATTCATAGCATCGTGGCCGAGTCGCTCGACCTCGAGGTCGACGAAGTGAGCGACGACTCGCTTCTGTACGCCGATCTCGACGCTGACTCGCTCGACATTCTCGACATGAACTACCAGGTCCGCAAGGCGTTCGGCGTCGAGATGGCCGTCGCCCACATTCAACGCCACTTCGAACAAGCCGGCATCCGCTGGCTCGACGACAACGGCACTGTCACCGCAGAGGGCCTCGCCGTGCTGAACGACTTCATGCCCGAGTTGGACGACGGGCGTATTGCGGTTGGCGACCGAGTGGAGAACGTGTTCGTGGTGCTCAAGGTGGGTGATCTAGTCGCCTTGCTGCAGCGGGCCCTCGATGAGAATGGCTAGGGCGTTAATCACCGGCGTCGGCTCGGTTTGCCCGGTCGGCTGGGGTATAGACGAGTGTTGGCAGGCTGTGGTGGCGGGCCGGTCGGGCACTGCCAGACTGGAGATCGTCGAGGTCGGAGAGAACGACTGCAAGGTGGCCGGGCAGGTTCCCGCCCGGGACGGCGACGGATACGAGTCTTCACCCCTGCGCCTCCTGGACTTCTACCGTTTCGCTGAGGCAGAGGCCCTCGAGCGAGCCGGACTGGAGCGTGAGAGCGTTGTCGCCGACCCGCGGGCCAGAGCGGCGGTGGCCAGCCATGGGTTCGCCTGGAAGATCGACGAGTTCACAGCCGGGCGCCGAGGCGAGCCAGTGGGAGGAATCGATCTGTCGGATTTTGTTCGGCGTCCCCAACAGAGTGCCCACGAGGGCATCGGCGCTGACTTCGGCGACCGATACTCGGGGATTACCACGGCCTGCTCAGCTGGAGGCGTGGCAGTGTTGGAAGCCGGCGAGATGGTGCGTTCCGGGCTGGCAGACATCGTTGTCACCGGCGGCGTCGATGCCAACATCAACGAGTTGATCGTGGCCATCCACTCGCGGATGGGCGTGCTGACCAGTCACAACTCCACTCCCGAGAGCGCATCTAGGCCCTTTGACGCAACCCATGCCGGGTTCGTCATCGCCGAGGGCGCCGGAGTGATGGTGGTGGAGTCCGAGCGCAGCGTGGAGGCCCGCGGGGTGGAGCCCATTGCCGAGTTGTCCGGGTGGGGAACCGCGATTTCCACCGCTCACCTCACAGCGGGTTCTGAAGGCGGCGAAATACAGGCCTTGGCTATGCAACGCGCGCTGGACAGCGCCGGCGCCGGTCCCGACGAAGTGGACTACATCAACATGCACGGGACGTCGACCGAGGACAACGATGTGTCAGAGAGCGAGGGCGTGCGGAAAGTGTTCGGCGCCGCGGCCCCTCCGGTGAGTTCCACCAAAGGCGTGACCGGACACCTGCTCGGCGGCGCAGGCGCTCTGGAAGCAGTGTTCGGGGCGATGGCCATCCACTCCTCGACGCTCCCCCCCACCGCCAACCTCAACGAGGTTGATCCTCGGTGCTGTTTGGACGACTACATTGCCGACCGAGCCAGGCACGGCGCCTGTCGCGGCGTGCTGTCGAACTCGTTCGGATTGGCCGGCTCCAATGCATCGCTGATGTTGAGGCAGCCATGAGAGCGCTGGTTTCGACCTCGGCAAAGATCGGTTTCGGCGATCCGTACGAGCTGAATCATCGCGAGTTGGTTCCTTTCCGCCATGATCGCCGTTGTGTTGCAGATTTTGAAGTGCTCACGCTCGCTTGCTTCAAAGAGTTGCTGCGCGATGATGAGGACTTGTCGGGGCGCGGCTGTGGGCTGTACTTCGCCGGAGCCAAGGACACCTTGCAACTCGACATAGACTTTTCCAACGGCGTAGCCGACGAGAGCGACCGGGTCGGGGCGCTGACTGCCATGGCCGACGAGCTCAACCCGCTGTTGCCGCTGCACAAGCTCTACAACATCGGGCTCTATCTGGCAGCCAAGGAGGGCCTCGACTGTCGGCGACACTGCCAGTACACAAACCACGGCCACGCCGACCACAGCGCCGTGGCCGCCGCGGTGAGAGACGTCTGCTCGGGCGTGGTCGATCTGGGGTTCGCCGTGTTCGCCCAAGCCCCAGGCGGTTTCGAGCTGCCCCCCGAGTCGGTGGGCGCGGTGGGGGTTCGCGTCGAGGCCGTCGAATCCGGTGACGGCGCAGGCGACGCAGTGGAGCTGTCAGGACTCGCACAACCGGCGATGTTGTTGCAGCTGGAACGGCTCCACTCCAACGCCGGTGGCGGCAATCTAACCATTGAGCTCCCCGACGGCCGCTCTTGAGGCTGACTAGGCATTTGAGCGGCTAGGCCTGTCACCATGACCGAAACGCCAATTCGTACTGGGGTGATTCTCGGGGCGAGCGGGGCAATCGGGGAGGCGGTCTGCCGGCAGCTGGCGCCGGACTGGAATCTGGCGGGCGTCAGCCGCCGCGGCTTGTCGGACGAGCTGCTCGGCATCGGTGTGGCAGATCTGCGAGTGGACATCACCGAGCCGGACGCCGGTCACCGGATCGAGGCTTGGCTAGACGCTGCCGGTTGGAGCTGTGATGCACTCGTGGCCACCTCGGGCGTCCACGAAGTGGCGTTGTTGACCGAATACGAGATGGAATCGATCGAGGCGATGCTGGCCGTGAACTTCCTCGGACCGTTGGCCGTGACACGAGCGTTGCTGCCCGCCATGCTGTCGCGGCGCCAAGGGTCAATCGTGTGGGTGGGCTCGGTGCGCGCAGATCTGGGGGACCCAGGACAGGTTGTATACGCAGCAACCAAAGGGGCGATGAACTCAGCTGCGCGCTCTTTGGCCCGTGAAGTGGGCCGACGCAAGGTCAGGGTCAACATCGTGTCCCCCGGTGTGGTCACCTCTGCCATGACAGACGCACTGGCCCACAGCTGGCAGGAATCGCTCACCAAGCGCAACCCCCTTGGCCGCATGGCTGATCCCGAGGAGGTTGCCGCCGTCATCTGCTGGCTGGCAGGGCCGGAGAGCTCATATGTGACAGGCGCCATCGTCAATGTGGACTGTGGAGAGTCCGCTGCGGTTCTCAAGACGCCGGTCGTATAACCATCCAGTCCACTGCCGATTCCTGCGAAGGGTCAATCCAGGCAGGCGAGGCGCAACATCACCGATGAAGGTTCTGCTTGAACGCAAGAACCACTCATGGTCAAAATAACTCCTTCTTGAATATCAGTCGCTCCAACCCGAGCTTTCCGCTGCCAAGCACGCCAATGATCCCGGCGCACAGAAAGAACGCCATAACCACCTCGCCTCCATGATGCAGACTTTCGAATCCCTCTTCTTCATACTCGTGAGGCCAGAATCCACGTTCAGAGTGGGCAGTCAGATACGCCACAACCAGCTGTACAGTCATCGCTCCTCCGGCGAGCCGCGTGAACACCCCGAAAGCGATCATTGCTGCGCAGAACAACTCGACTACGCCGGCTATGTCCACCAGCGCTCCTAGTTCGTGATCCGCCGGGAATCCCCACAGCAAGAACGTCTTCTGCAAACCGTGCTGCAAGACCAGAAAAGCGAACCCGATACGAAACAGCAGCCAGAACACCTCTGCGTATCTTCCGAAGAACTGACCGAATATTCCAGAGTTCAGGTTTGCCAATGCGGATGGATTCATTTGCCAGTTCAGTCCAGCTCAGTAAGGTGCCGATCTTGTTCGGAAAGAGTATACACAACGGACCCACAGGGTCCGCTACAGCGAACCCCTCCACATTGCCGCATCGCTATGACCTCCACGCCTAGAAGTCAAGCGTTGCTCTGTCTACCAGGGCGCTGTTCCGCACCAGGAAATCGCGGCGGCTCGACACGTCGGTCCCCATCAGCACCTCGAACATCTCCAGGGCTTCTGACGCCTGGGCGCCGTCGTCCATGGTGAGACGGCGAAGAGTGCGAGTCTTCGGGTCGAGTGCGCAATAACGCAGTTCCTCGACGTTCATCTCGCCGAGTCCTTTGAAGCGCTGCCACTTGACATTCTCGCGGCGACGGTTGCCCTTGCACAGCTCGTCGGTCACCCGCTCTCTTTCGCCTTCGGAGTAGACACGATGGGTCTCATCGCCGATCTTGGTGGTGAACAAGGGTGGTTGGGCCGCAAAAACCCGACCCGCCTCCAGCATCGGCCGCATGTACTTGTAGATCAACGTCAACAGCAGACAGCGAATATGGCTGCCGTCGACGTCGGCGTCGCACAAGATCACGATGCGGCCATAACGGGCGTCCTCGATGTTGAACTCATCGCCCGCGCCCGCGCCCATGGCGGTGAACAACGCCCGTGCCTCGGCGTTGTCGAGCACCTGCTTCGGGCTGGCTTTGTGGGCGTTGACCACCTTGCCCCTCAGCGGCAGGATCGCCATCGTCTCCGAGTCGCGACCCCTTTTGGCCGGACCGGCCGCAGAGTCCCCCTCCACCAGGATCAACTCCGCGTCCATCCCGTGGATCCGGCAGTCGGCGAGCTTTTGCGGCATCCCGGTTGAACCGAGGCTCGCGGCCTTGCGCTGGTTCTCGAGCAGAGTCTTGGAAGCGACCCGGTTCTGAACCGCGTTCGACAGCTTGTCCGCAATCGCCTTGACGTGCGTGCGGGGACCGCCGCCGGGCTCGAACCACTCCTTGAGTTGTTCGTACACGACCCGGCTGACGATTCCGTCGATCGCAGGAGTGCCCAGCTCCTGCTTGGTCTGCCCGCGGAACTGCGGTTCGGCGAAAGTCACCTTCAACGCCGCTACGAGACCCTCCTGCACATCGTCCTTGACTGCTTTGTGCTTGTTCTGTTTTGCGAGTTTGGAGAGTTTGTGGTGGCCCTTGAGAACGATGTTGTTGATCACCCGGGTCAGCGATTTGTCGAATCCCGCCAGATGAGTTCCGCCCGCAGGGGTGGGGATGGTGTTGACGAACGACACCACTTTCGTGTCGAAGCCATCGACCCAGCGCAACGCGACGTCAACGGTGCACTCCCGCTCCACATCGGTCATCTTCTTGTTGACCGGGACCTTTTCGACGAATGTGTCGATGCCGTTGCCGGTGATGACGCCACTGACAGGCGGCGCGTCCGAGAGGTGGTCGACGAGGTCGGCGAGACCGCCCCGACTCACGAACACGAACGGATCAGATGCACCGCCGGCCCGCTTGTCGGTGACCGACACCCGCATCCCCGGCACTAGGAAACAAGCCTGGGCCACACGATCGCAGACCTCGTCGAAATCGACTCGGGCATCGGGATCGAAAATCTCGAAGTCGGGCCAGAAGCGCACCCGCGTGCCCGTCTTGTTCTTGGAGATCCGTTTGGCATTCTTCAACTGATGACCGGGTCTGAACGGGTCGGAACCGTTGAATTGGCCGGCCACACGGTCCTTGAAACCCAGCACGTGGGTACCGCCTTCACGATCGACCTCGACTGTCAGCTTGGTGGCCAGGGCGTTGACGACCGACGCGCCGACTCCATGCAAACCACCCGATGAGGAATACGCGCCGCCTCCGAACTTTCCTCCCGCATGCAACTCCGTGAACACGACCTCCAGCGCTGAGACTTTGCGTTCTGCGTGCCGTCCGATGGGAATGCCGCGGCCGTTGTCTCCGACCTCCACCGACCGGTCGCGGTGCAGGATGACATCGACTTTGTCGGCATGCCCCGCTGCCGCCTCATCGACCGCATTGTCGATCAACTCCCAGACGAGGTGCATCAGACCGGCGCTGCCGGTCCCGCCGATGTACATGCCCGGCCGTTTGCGGACGGCCTCCATGCCCTCGAGGGTCTCGATAGCGTCAGCGTCGTATGCAGTTGAAGTGTTTGCAGCCAAGACAGAATCCAGCGAACTAGGGGGTGACCACCGTCAACGAACGAGTGTTCGCAACACCGTACTAGGAACGGGTGACAGCGAAGCGGATTCAGGTAATACTGGGGCCTTGGGCCTCCAGCGAATACCTGCTTCCACACTAGCGATCTCTCTCGCCTTCGCAAGCCTGATCGCAGCTTGCGGCAGCGAAGGCGATTCTTCGTCGCCGGGTGCATCGGGGGGTGCCGCATTCGCAACGACAACGCTCCCGCCTCTTGAGTCAGAGCCCGCAGATCCGACCGTTGCGCCCTCAAGCACGGAGACAGCCACAACTGAACCCGCAACTGCCGAAACCACTGCAACACCAGCGGCCAGTGATGACACGGCCACGGTCGCAACACCGGCGCCCGGCCCTGCACCCACCGAGACCGCCGCACCGGAACAACAACCCGAGACGACCGAAGCCGCAGCCACAACGTCCGCCGCCGCGGCGCCGACCACCACAGAACAACCCGCGACCACCACCGACGAACCCGCGACCACCACAGAACAACCCGCGACCACCGAAGCTCCGACGACTGCTGAAGAACCCACAACCGTCGAAGAACCAAGCACCACGTCCGCTCCAACGACGACTGCCGCACCACCAACCACGACTGCCAGACCTCTCTCCCGAGAAGAAATCCTCGCCGCGGCAGCGGACAACGTGTCGTCGTTGCAACCCAACAACGACCGGCGACTCATCGAAGTCCTGAACGTCGCTGACGGTTCGGTCGCTTCTTTGGCTGGTCCGATGAACGGAGTCGTGGACGGCGACCGACCAGTTCTCCTGTGGTTCTGGGCGCCTCATTGACCGACTTGCCGGCGAGAAGCGCCGCACGTCGAGCAGTTCGCTCGAGATCACGTCAACGAAATCCAGGTAATCGGCATGGGCGCGCAAGACAGTTTCGGTTTGGCCCTCAGCTTCGTCACCGACTTCAAAGTCACGACCCCGACCATGGTGTGGGATCCCTCGTTCACGACTTGGCGGCAATACGGGATCAACCGCAACAGTTCGATGATCCTGCTCAACGCCGAGCTGACTGAGGGCACCCAGCCATTCAACGGCTTCGATTCTGCTCAACAACAGCGGATCATCGAAGCGCTCGCGCAGTTCACCTGACCGCCTGCACTACACGCAGTTACCAGCGCGCGTCTCCCACCGCCATGATCTGACGCTCGGTCCGGCTCGGCGCCAGATCACGGGCGCTCGGGTCGATATTGAATGCGACGGGATTGGGGTCTAGCTTGCGGGGATCGTCGTAGTCGGCCATCAGCACATAGACGTCGGTCATCGCCGCCGGGCCGAACCAGGTTCGGGTGACCGTCTCACCGCCCGACAACTTGGCAATGCGCACACCCTGACCGCCGCGGCCCTTGGCGAGCAGGTCGCCGTAAGGCGTCGTCTTGACGCCGGCTCCGCTGCTGACTGTCAGCGCTACACCGTCACCGAGCAGCACGTCCGCGCCCACGACTTCAGCCCCGCCGAGCAGCCTCATCCCAGCCACACCGCTCGCCCCCCGGCCCTGGTCGTTGATTCCGTCCACGGGCGTGCGCAGAACCCGGCCGTCGGAAGCGACCAGGGCGATGTCGACGCCCAGTGGAGCGCGGAACGCGGCGACCACCCGATCGGCGCCCTTCAACGAGATGACAGTCGCCGACGATCTCGTGCTCAGCACCTCACTGAGCGTCAGCCGTTTCACGACACCGTTGGCGGTCACCAGCACTAGGCGTTCGTCACCCTCTGTGAGCAGCGTCAACACTGTCTCGCCTTTGTTGAGCCCTAGCAGCACACCGGCCGGCACTCCGCGTGCCCGGCCCGCAGCATCGGGAACTTCCTGCACACGCACGGCGATTGCCCGACCCTCGGTGGTCACTGCCATGATCTCGGCGCCCGTGGTGGTCATGGCACGCGCCGCGATCAGGTCGTGGCGACCCACCGTTGCCCTTCTCGCACCGTCGGTCGGAGCGCGTCCGAGGTTGCCGGACGTGGACAGAGTCACCACACAAGGTTCGTCGACGCCGGCAGGTTCCACAGCGTCGGCCGGCGGTCGTTCATGCACCACGATGCTGTCCGCGTCGATGATCTCGGCCCGCCGTGCGACACCGTGCTTGTCAGCGAGTTCGTCGAGTTCTTTGAGCACCAGCCTGCGACGCCTGCTCTCCGAGTCGAGAAGCTTGTGATAATCCGCAATATTTATCCGCAGACTGGTGGCTTCTTCTTCGAGTTCCAGTTTCGCCAAGGCCGTGAGTCGGCGCAGCGGCATATCTAGGATGTGCGCTGCTTGGACGTCTGTCAGCAGGAAGCGCTCGATCAGCTTCACTCGGGCCTCAGCTGCATCTTGAGAGCCGCGGATGATTGCAACAACCTCGTCTATGGAGTCGAGCGCGACCAGCAGACCTTCAAGAATGTGCAGGCGATCCTCTGCTTTGGCGAGGCGGTGCTGAGTGCGGCGCACGATGACTTCGAGGCGATGCTCGATGTAGAGGCGGCACAGGTCGTAGATTCCGAGGGTGGTCGGCACCCCGTCGACCAGAACCACATTGTTGACGCCGAAGGTCTCCTCGAGCGGGGTCAGTCGGTACATGTCCTGGAGCGCAACCTGGGGGTTGACTCCAGGTTTCAGGTCGATCTGGATGCGCAGGCCCTCCATGTCGCTCAGGTCAGCGATGCCTGTGACCCCGGCGAGTCTGCCGCTGTTGGCGAGTTCCTGGACCTTGCTGATCACCCGCTCAGGACCCACGAGATACGGCAGCTCGGTGACGATCACCGCCTGTCGGGAGCGGGTGATCTGCTCGACATGGGCCTTGGCACGGATGCGGAACGATCCACGCCCGGTTTCATATGCTTCACGCAAACCGTCGTCGACCACGGTGCCCCCAGACGGGAAGTCCGGACCCGGGAGCACTTCCATCATCTCGTCGATCGTCGGGCGGGGACGCCGTCTGGTCATCACCAGCCTCACCAGCTCAGCCACTTCGCGCAGGTTGTGCGGGGCCATGTTGGTCGCCATTCCAACAGCTATGCCGCTCGTGCCGTTGACGATGATGTTGGGGACCGCAGCGGGCAGCACGGCCGGTTCTTCGCCTTCACCGTCATAGGTGGTGCGGAAGTCGACAGTGTCTTCGTCGAGTTCTCGGACCATGTCCATCGCCGCTTCGGCAAGACGGCATTCGGTGTAGCGCGAAGCAGCGGGCGGATCGTCGAGCGAGCCGAAGTTTCCCTGCGGTTCGATGAACGGGAGCATCCGCGAGAAGTCCTGCCCCATCCGGACCAGGGCGTCGTAGATTGCGGAGTCGCCGTGGGGGTGGTAGCGGCCCATGGCGTCGCCGACGATGCGGGCCGATTTGCGGAACGGCGTGCCGGGGCGAACCCCCATCTGCAGCATTGACCAGAGGATCCGGCGCTGCACCGGTTTCAGGCCGTCCCTCACGTCTGGGATGGCCCGTGAGGTGATGACGCTGAGCGAGTAGGCGAGGAACGACTCGCTCATCTCGGTGGCAACGGGCACGTCGACGACTTCGCGGGCGTAGCTGGGATCGAATTCGAGTTGTCGGGGCATGGTGAGCCTCTCGTTGTCTGCGAACGAACGTTCGCCAGCCTAGCTCCCTCCGCTGACACGCCCGCGGAGACCCCGGGGACTTGCAGCCCGAAAGGAGGTACTGCGGCAATAGAGTTTCGATGTGCCTGAACTTCCCGAAGTGGAGACGATCCGCCGCCAGTTGGAGCCTCGCCTGGTGGGTGCTGAGATTGTTGACGCGGGGTCGCATTGGTCCGAAAAGTTCACACCTGCGCTCGGTGTGATCGGAGCGCAGATCATCGCCGTCCGCCGCCTCGGCAAGTACCTGCTCATGGACCTGTCCGGCGAGGAGGAGCTGATCGTGCATCTGGGGATGACCGGACGCCTCGCGGTCAGGGAGCCGACGCCCGAAGCCCTTGAACACCCCCACCTCCGGGCCTGGTGGGATCTCGACGCCGGCGGTCGGCTCACGTTCCACGACATTCGCCGATTCGGGCGCATCCATCATGTGGAGCGAGGCGATCACAGCACTATTCCCACGCTCGCGGCTTTGGGGCCTGAGCCTTGGGATCCGGCATTCACAGGCCGTTCACTGGCCGCTTTCGTGAAGCGCTCCGACCGCTATGTCAAGACGCTTCTGTTGTCGCAGCGTCCGGTGGCCGGGATCGGCAACATATACGCTGACGAGGCCTTCTGGCTTGCCAAGATCAACCCGGCGGTCCGCAGGCTGAGCCGCGAGCGGGCGGAACGCCTGGTGGAAGGCATCCGCACAGCGCTCGATTCGGGCATCAAGTACGGGGGCACGACCCTGCGCGACTATGTGGACTCCGAAGGCCGGCAGGGCGCCAACCAGCACGAGCTGCACTGTTACGGACGAGCGGGAGAACCCTGCGACCGGTGCGGCACGATCATGCGCCGCCGAGTGCTCGACGCTCGCAGCACCACCTGGTGCCCCACCTGCCAACCCCGCTAACAACCGGTGGCGTCGCGCAGGGTTTGACATGCTTGCGCGAGCCGTTTTGGACTGAGAACGGCGATCCGACGACGGAACACCTCGCGGGGGATCGTGTGAATGTTGTCGAAGTTCACCACGCAATCGGTGGGCACGCCGTCTTGCCGGACGCTCAGCTCCAGTTCGGACACAAGGCCGCGGCGGGTCCGCGTGAGCACGGCAACCACCACCGATCCGATTCGGTCGGCAACCGGATCGCGGGTGAGAACCAGCACGGGCCGATCTCCGCCCGGCGCGGCGGCGAACCAAACCTCACCCCGCTGCATCTGCCCAGTCCGACCAATCCTCGGCCGGACCCCAGTCGGCGACCTCGCCGAACGCCGACTCAGCCTCGGCCAGCGGTTCCTCGTCCCAACGATCGGCGTCAAGTTCCGAGGCGAGCCCGACGAGGTGCCTGTGCAGGGCCTCTCGCAACAACTCCGACCGTCCAACGCCCAGTCGCTGCGCCCACCGCTGCGCGTCAGCAGCTTCACTGTCATCCACTCGAAAGCTCCACATTGTCATACAGTTACTATAACTCGTATGATCCAGCCGGAAACTGAATGTCGGCACCGGAAGCGGCGACACCGGAAAAGCACCGTTCTACTCTGGAGACATATGGCTCGCATGAAGCAACCGTCATTGCCCCGCTGGTTGGCCGCACCCGTGGCTCGCACCGCGGGTCGACTGTCACGCCTGCTCGGACGTGGCGGAGGGACAACCCTGCCGGGTCTGCTGCTCAACCGCCTGCGCCCCGAAGCCCTCGAGGAACTGGCGCGTGCCGTTCCCGATGGCGTGATCCTGCTGTCGGGCACGAACGGGAAGACCACCACAGCTCGACTCATTCGTGCAGCGCTCGACGCGTCCGGCGCCCGAGTCGCGGCCAACACCGCAGGCTCCAATCTCCAGCGAGGTGTGGCGACAGCCCTGCTCAACGCCCCCGAACCCGACATCGCCCTGTTCGAAGTGGATGAGGCTGCCCTGCCTGCGCTGGTGGAACAGACCCGTCCAAGAGCCGTCGTCCTGATGAACCTGTTTCGCGACCAACTAGACCGTTACGGCGAACTGGAGCACTTGGCACAACGATGGCGGTCCGTGGTCGCCGATCTCGATCCCGACACCACCTTGGTCTACAACGCCGATGACCCAGCGGTGGCTGAAATCGGCGCCGGGCGCCCCAACTCCGTCGCTTACGGGATCGACGATCCGCTCCTGGGGAGAGAAGCACTCCCCCACGCTGCGGACAACACCAACTGTCGCCGCTGCGGTTCGCCGCTTCGCTATCAGATGGTCACCATCGGCCATCTCGGACAGTGGGCCTGTCCGTCGTGCGGTCTCACCCGACCACGACCTGATGTGATAGCCGCGAACGTGGAGTTGCAGGGCATGGACGGCCAACAGATCGCGGTCTCCACGGCCTCGGGTCCGATACATGTATCGTTGCGCCTGCCCGGCCTTCCCAACACCTACAACGCGGTGGCAGCCGCCGCGACCGCTCTCGCGGTCGGCGTCACACCGACAGCCATCAGCGGGGCACTGGCTGAACGGGGCGCGGCTTTCGGGCGAGCCGAACACGTCACTGTGGGGAACCGGCGCGTGACCACTCTGCTGGCCAAGAACCCCGCCGGCGCCGACGAGAACATCCGAATGGTGTTGAACGAGACGCATCCGCTGCACCTGCTGGTGCTTCTCAACGACCGCACCGCGGACGGCCAGGACGTCTCCTGGATCTGGGATGTGGACTACGAACTCCTGCTGGAAGACGATCGGTTGGCGTCGCTGACGCTGGGGGGAACTCGGGCGCACGACCTTGCTTTGCGGTTCCGCTATGCCAACCGAGGCCCAACTGATTTTTCGGTGGCGCCTGAGCCTTCCGCGGCCTTCGACACGGCT
This sequence comes from Acidimicrobiaceae bacterium, assembly GCA_028819005.1. Classification (GTDB taxonomy): domain Bacteria; phylum Actinomycetota; class Acidimicrobiia; order Acidimicrobiales; family Aldehydirespiratoraceae; genus VXYK01. The sequence goes on along the minus strand of JAPPMP010000005.1, from coordinate 194,294 downwards.
TTGGCCGCCTGCGCTCCGAACGGGCGCGTCTATGTCCTGCCCACGTACACCGCGATGCTCGATTTGCGCCGGGTTCTCGCTGATCGGGGGCTTGTGCCCGAATTCTGGGAGGACGAATGAACGAGAGGGCTCCCACAGTCCGGCTCGGGCACCTGTACCCCGACCATCTGAACATCTATGCGGACCGGGGCAACATCGCAGTGTTCCGACGCCGTTTGGAGTGGCGGAGCCTGGGCCTGGAAGTGGTGGAGGTAGGGCTCGGCGAAGAGATACCCGGTGACTGCAATCTGTACTACCTGGGGGGCGGCCAAGACCGCGACCAGTTGCTCGTCGCCGAGGACTTGGTCGGCAAGGTTGAGCCGCTGCGGCAGGCCGCAGACAACGGCGCCGTCGTACTGGCCGTGTGCGGCGGCTATCAGCTCATGGGCCACAGCTACGCAACGGCCGACGGCAAGAAGATGCCCGGCACGGGCCTGTTGGATCTGGAGACCGCGGCCGGCGACGACAGACTCACCGGCGATGTGGTTCTCAACGTGAGCTTGGACGACCGGACCAACACGGTGGTGGGCTATGAGAACCACGCCGGCCGTACCCGCCTGGGCCCTGCCTGCACTCCGTTGGGCCGGGTCGTGAAGGGCCATGGCAACAACGGCGAAGACGGCTTCGAGGGCGCGGTGTCGGGCCGACGGGTCGGCACCTACCTGCACGGACCGCTGTTGCCCAAGAACCCCTGGTTGGCAGACATTTTGCTGCGATGGGCTCTGGACCACTCAGGCGCATCGGCTGAGCTCGAGCCCCTCGACGACACGCTCGAACAAGAAGCCCACGCCACCGCGGTCGCTAGGGCTGGACTAAAACGCTAACCCGACCGCGGCTCCGACTACGCCCCGCAA
>JAPPMP010000005.1:137146-193301 GCA_028819005.1 Acidimicrobiaceae bacterium | reverse complement strand
CAACACCGCTCGGCTCCGGCTACACCCCGCAACAACACCGCTCGGCTCCGGCTACACCCCGCAACAACACCGCTCGGCTCCGGCTACGCCCGGCAACAACAACGCGGTACCGGTTCCGCTCAGCTAAAGTACCGCTGCTACGCCCCGGCAACGACAACACTCGGCTCCGGCTACGCCCGGCGAAAGCAAGGTGAGGACTTGACACTCGCAAAGAACACCAGATTGCCGATGATCGGTTTCGTCGGGCTCGGGAACATGGGACGGCCGATGTGCCGCCGGCTGATTGCCGCGGGCTACGACGTGACCGCCTTCGACGTCAACGATTCGGTGCTGAGCGAGATCGTCGATGAAGGCGCCGTGGCCGCGGAGTCCGCAGCGGCATGCGCCGCGCGAGTCGACCTGTTGTTGACCTCGCTCCCGCATCCCAGCCATGTCGAAGCTGTCATGGCCGGTTCGACCGGAGCGCTCTCGGCCATGCAGCCGGGTTCGATCTGGGTGGATCTCACCACCAACCGCAAGGAGCTCATCATCGAATTGGCCGGCTCGGCGCCCCCGGGCGTGCAGGTCGTCGATTCACCTGTGACCGGCGCGGTCGACGGCGCCCGCAACGGCACTCTGACTCTGTTCGTCTCCGGAGACGCCGAGCCCGTCGCCGAGGCGAGCAGGGTTCTGCAGAACCTCGGTCTGGTGATTGCGTGCGGTGCGCTCGGTTCGGGAAACGTCGTGAAACTCGTCACCAACCAACTCTGGTTCGTTTCCGCGGCAGCACTTGGGGAGGCGTTCGCCATGGGGATGGCGAACGGTGTTGAGTTGGCAACCCTGTGGCACGCCGTCAAAGAGAGCGTCGGCGACAGTTTTGTCGTCCGCCACGACGCGCCAAGCGTCTTCGCCGGTCACTACGACCCCTCGTTCACCCTCGATCTCTGCATCAAAGACCTGAGCCTCCTTGCCGAACTGGGCGAGAACGTGAAGGCGGATCTGCCGATGACCGCCACCGCGCACAAGATGTTCGAACAGGCCGCTGCGCGCTACGGAACCGATGTGGGCGAACTGCATGTAGTCAAGCGCATCGAGGACGACGCCGGCATCTCCATGCGCCTCGACGGCGACTGGGTCGCCCCCTCGGAGCAATGACCAAATGACCTGCACGCTTTATGAGCTCATCGACCTCGACCGCTACCCCATCGAGAGACCCGGCAGCGAGCGCTACCGAGCGGTGGTCGACGAAGCACGATCCGGGTTGCGGTCTGTAGGTTGCGCGGTCATCGCAGATCTTGTGCGAACCGATGCGGTGGCTCGCATCAACGACGAGATCGAGGACCGCAAGCACACGACCCACTTCTCGGTCGAAGTGATGAACCCGTATTTCCACACGACACACAATCCGGACTTCGCTGAGCACCACCCGGTCAACACCTTCTTGGAACGCTCCAGCGGATTCATCCCCGGTGACAGCTGGAACTCGGGAATGGCCATCGACACGCTGTTCCGGGCCCCCGAACTGGTGAAGTTTCTGGCAGACTGCCTTGAGATCGACGAACTGCACTGTTACGCCGATCCGCTCGCCGGCCTGACCGCCAACATCTTGGATCCGGGCCAACAGTTCACCTGGCATTTCGACACCAACGACTTCGCGGTCACGGTGCTCGTGCAAGACGCCGACTCCGGAGGTGAGTTCCAGTACTACCCCGCCATCCGGTCGGCGACCGATGAGAGCTTCGACAAGATCCAAGCCGTGCTGGACGGCGGGGACTCCATCGGCCGAAATGAAGGTGTACACACCTTGGAGCTGCGGCCCGGTGATCTTCAGATCTTCCGCGGCCGCCACTCTCTGCATCGAGTCAAACGAGTGGCCGCCGATTCAAGGCCGCGGCACGCCGCAATCTTCGCTTACACCGAACAGCCCGGTGTTGTCGGGCGAGTGGAGCGCACGATGCAACTGTTCGGCCGGGTCCTGCCCGAACACGAAGCCGCCGAACGCCGCCGGGTACGCTCCGACACCCTCATCGACTAGCCCGCTCTCCGGTTAGGGTTCGACGGTGGAGGAAGTGGGGGGTCAACAGGAGGCGGGGGTCGGACCCTACGAGGGTCCTTGGCCCGACGATGAGCGGCTCGATCCGCAACTGTTGGCCGACGGAGACCGGCGCAATGTGATCGATCGATACCGCTACTGGTCGGTGGAGGCGATCGTGAAGGACCTCGATCAGCGTCGCCACGGGTTCCATGTCGCTGTGGAGAACTGGGAGCATGACCGCAATATCGGCACGATCGTGCGCACCGCCAACGCCTTCTTGGCAGCGGAAGTCCACATTGTGGGGAAACGCAAATGGAACCGGCGCGGAGCGATGATGACCGACGTCTACCAGCACATAACCCATCATCGGACGATCGACGATCTGCTCGCTTGGACCGCCGCTGAAGCTGTGCCGGTCATCGGCATCGACAACCTTCCCGGTTCAACTCCGATCGAGGACGCCGAACTCCCGCAGCGCTGTGTGCTGCTGTTCGGACAGGAGGGCCCGGGCCTGTCGCCGGCTGCTCGTCAAGCCGCTGAGCGGGTGTGCTCAATCGCGCAGTACGGGTCCACTCGGTCGATCAACGCTGGAGTGGCCGCCGGCATCGCCATGCACGCCTGGATTCGACGCTGGGCGTAAGGGATCGATCAGCCCTCAACCATGGCGATGAGCTCCTCGTCGTCGGGGATCTCAACGCCGGGCACGTAATACGTGAACAAGTCGCTCACCACCGACTCGAGGTCAGCTTGTTCGGTCGTGGCGAACGTGACGGTCACCATCGAGCTGTACATGTGGATCTTCGACACGTTGCCCAACTCGAAGATGCGTCGGGCCAGCACGTCGGGGGGACGGTCGCCGAGAATCTCGTCGCCGACGGCATAACTCTCGTGGCCCATGCCGGTGAGGCTGCGATTGAGTTCAAAACGCACGACGCCGGGCCGAGGCGAACTGGAGCGGATGAAAGTGACCGGTTGTCCCATAGCGTCAGCAGGTTACCCTCCTTGAGCCGCTGCGCGGAAGCCGGATCAGAAGAGTCCCAGCTGCGGGCTGTCCTCGACTACGCGGGGCACCGCGGTCCAGCGCAGGTCGTCCATGAACACCCAGCTGCGTCGATGCACCGCAGTGGGGCCGTAGGCCGCGAGCGCAGCCTTGTGACGGGGACACGGATAACCCTTGTTGCTCGCAAATCCGAACGCCGGATACTGCCGGTCCCAGTCACCCATGATCCGGTCACGGGTGACCTTCGCCACGATCGAAGCAGCCGCGATCGACAGGCTCACCGCGTCGCCCTTGACGATCCTGGTAGTCGGGACCGACTCCACAAAGTCCCAATTCCCGTCCACGAGAACATGGTCGACTGGCTCACCGAGACCGTTCAGGGCGCGTTGCGCGGCAAGCTTCTGCGCTGCCGACATGCCCAGTTCATCGCATTCCTGCTGGCTGGCATGCGCGACGGAAACCCCACTGGCCCAGTCCAGGATCCGGTCGTGCATCACTTCACGCTCGGCTTCGGTGAGCATCTTGGAATCACGGACCTTGTAGAGCCGTCTGCTTTGCGGGACCACGACCGCGGCGAGAGTGAGCGGTCCCGCCCACGATCCGCGCCCCACCTCATCAATACCTGCGACCACCTGATTGCCGGCCGCCCACAAGTCTTTTTCAAACCGCAATCCCGGGGCGTTGTGTTTGATCGATTGGCGAAGTGGTCGAGCGGCAGCAACCATCAAGTGCACCCTAACCGACCCGCAACCGACGCCTGAGCCATCAACGGCGTGTTGATGGCCGCGGAATCCCGCGGGCTGCGGCTCGTGTCGTCCTGAGCGACAAGCGCTCGCTAAGCGTTCGGCACCCAGCTGGGCTCGGCGAGCAGGGTTTCGCCCCGACGTTCGACGCTCGACCATGAAGGGTCGATCCCTCCGCAGCACAGTTCGACATTGTCGCGGCTTCCGGCCCGTTCCCAGAGCAGAGCGGGCCGACGTCCGTGCCACCGCACGCTGAACGACATCCGACCCCAGAGGGTTCCGAAGCCGCGTACATCAATGGGCCGGCTGAACCACTCGGGCGGAATCTCACCAAGCATGTCGATGTGGTCGGGCCGTGAATCGTCGATCAGTGTGCCGAGGACGCGATCCGCCGCAGACGCAGCCGGAGTCGACGGCTGATACACAGCGTTCGGATCGACTGAGGCAGCGAGCCGTCTTGCGTCTGCTGCGACGCGTGGGAGGCCGGCTTCCAAAGCCCGCGCCAACTGGTTCGCAGTATCGCGGTCGAGAGAATCCGAAGCGCCCGCTACCAGCACATCGGCCAGTTCGTTCAGTCCGGAGTCTCTTCCGATTCGCAAATCTCGAGAGGCCAGCGCCCGCAATGCTGCGACCGCTGCCGATCCCGTGAGAAGTCCGAATTCCGCGGACGACACGACCACGGCCCTGGCCCGGTCTGCCTCTCGATCGAGTCCGGCGATGTCGAGGATCGGGGCTGCTTCAGCGGCGCTCCGCGGGTTGTCGGACCCTGCCTGCACGACAAGATCGCCGAGGATCCGACGCCAGGCCGCCCCGAAGTCGGCATCGGCGACGTCGATGGTGAGCGCTTCGGCGGTGACGGCTCGCCATCCCGAGGCAATCTCGGCGGGGCTCGCCGGACGGCTCAGTGCGGTACCTTCAACCACCACGCCGAACTTGACGGTTTGACGATGCGGCAGCGCCATCACCAGCCCAGCCGCCACCTCGTCGCCGCGGGCCGACACTGCGGCTGCGGGCGGGTCGCGCCGGATTTCCGACCATGGGTCCTGTGCGCTGCTGACCGCCACCGCTCCCCCGGCTCGGCGTTCGGGCTGGATCCACACCTGACCACCGAGGGTGACCGCGTCGCGGGTTGCCTGCAGTTCAACGCCGTGAGCGCGGCCGACGAGCGCAACCGCAACAGCGTCGGACGACATGTTTTCGAACTCGATGACCAGGACCCTGCTGACCCCGTCGTTGGCGACCGCCACCCGGTGGACGACGTCACCCGTCGGCACCCGCAGCCGAGTCTCATAGACCGGGGCGTCGTCGATCCGATGACGACGAGCACCCGGGTCGACATGGGCCACACGCCAGCGATCCCCGACCCCGACCCCCCATTCGAACGACCAGCCGCGATCACATGTCTGCACGCGGCCACACTCATCGACAACGGCCACCGGACCTTCGAGGTCGCCGATCATCGATCCCCCGAGCGCGGCGGGCGCAGTGCCGACGCCCCCGGTCGCCTGGGTCCGCATGCTGGTCCTCGCCCAGTTGTGCATCACCGCTACTCGCGGGTGATCTCTCGTGCGATTAGGCCCCGCCTGAGTTCTTCTGCCACATACCGGTTCCGGCTCTGCGGGTTCACGCAGGTGGAGGGCAGGGCGACCGCGGTACCCCAGGAACCCGCCCCGACAACGGCAACGTGCATCTCCATGCCCTTCACCCTAGGCCAGCAACCCAACCCCCAACAGAATCGCATGCAAGTGCGCCCGACAAGGAACCGTAGACTCACAGGATCGTGGCTTTGAACGAACCTGCAGCGGACCACACGATCGTGTTGGTGCCGATACGTTCGTTCGACGACGCCAAGAGTCGCCTCGCCGAGTCGCTGGATCCACAAGCGCGGCGGGCGTTGATGCGTCAAATGGCGGAGACGGTTGTCGCCGCAGCCCACGACCTGCCCGTATGGGTCGTGACCGACGACGACGAAGTGGTGCTTTGGGCACAAGGAATGCACGTTCCGGCCCAACGTGTCCGCGTGAGCGGGCTCAACGCGGCGATCACTGCGGCCGAAGCGGCGGCCGAACGCGCCGGGGCGGCTCGAATCCTCATAGCCCATGCCGACCTGCCCTACGCCTCGGACCTCAGGGTGGTGACCGGACGCGGAGTGGTGATCGCTCCCGACCGGCGCCGCGACGGAACCAACGTGATGAGCCTCCCAACCGGCACAGGGTTCAGATTCGCCTACGGCCCCGGGTCGTTCGAACAACACCGTGCCGAAGCAACGCGCCTCGGACTCGCCTTCAGCGAGATCGACGACCCGTCTTTGGCCTGGGACGTCGACAGCCCCGCCGATCTGCCGCCGCACCTTGTGCGGTCCACACACGACGCTTCCCGCCACGATTCGGATACCGCCCAACGCAGCACCTCGCACTCCGCCGCGATCACCTCCAAAGTCCCCTGACAATGCGCATTGATCTGCCCGCTCCCGCCTCCGCGCTGGCGATCGGAGCGCACCCTGACGATGTGGAGTTCGAATGCGGGGCCACGCTAGCCAAGTGGACAGCGGCGGGAGCGACCGTTCACTTGCTGATCTGTACTGATGGAAGCAAGGGAACCTGGGACGCCGACGCCGACGCGCTTATCGCTCGCCGTCAAACCGAGCAGCAGGAGGCTGCCCGCCGTCTCGGCGTCTCCGGCGAAGTGCGGTTCCTGGGGGCCGAAGACGGTGAACTCGACCACACGGTCGAGCGTCGAAGCGATCTCAGCCGCGTCATCCGTGAACTGCGGCCCGAGGTCGTGTTGGGGCACGACCCGTGGCAGCGCTGGCGGATTCATCCCGACCATCGAGCAGCCGGATGGCTCACCGTGGACGCGGTGGTCGCGTCAAGAGACCCCCATTACCACCGTGAACACGGCATCGCCCACCATCGACCCGCCGCGCTCCTGCTGTTCGAGTGCGAGGAGCCCGACCATCTCGAAAACGTCGAACAGCCACACCTGGACGCCAAGATCTCAGCGCTGCTCGCTCACGAGTCTCAATTCGAGACCACAATGGAGATCGACGCCGACGACGACGGCGCCCAGGCACTCCGCTTCCGCCGACGAATACTGGGCGAAGCCCGAGATCACGGTCGCCGCGGCGGAGTGCGGTACGCCGAAGCGTTCCGTCTCATCGACCCGGCGAGCTGATCGGGCCTGAACCAACTGACCTGGCCGTACTAGTCGCAGGTCGGGGCCTGCCAGCCGCCTTCAAGTCCGTACGGGAGGTACGGGCCGAACATCGCCTGCTCCAACACCCCGATTCCGCGCCGATCACCGTAGGTCGCCCGAACCAGGTGCTGGACATGCTGGTTCTCGTAGGCCGTCTCGTCGACCTCATCAAGCGACCACGACTCGCTCTCCATCTCCAACTCGCCGTGCCACTGGCCGTGCACCCATTTGGGGTGCATATAACCGATCCCTTTCATGCGGAACGTGAAAATCGGCTCTAGGTGAACTTCGTGGCGGGTTCCATCGTCGATCGAGGTCATGGCGATGGTGGCGTCGTTCACCATGCGGATGCCCGACTTGAACCTGAGCTTGTGCTCGAGGCTGCGCATGTGGCTCGCGGCTTCATCCTCGACCCCAGGAATGCCATCGGGAGATTCGTAGACCGGAAGGATCGCTCCGACGTTGAACAGCGGACGCCCCTTGAAGTCTTCGAAGAGTTGATAGTGGATGCACATGTCCTCAAAGTTGATCGGCGCCCACAGGAAGAAGAGGCCTCCTTGTCGAGGAGGCTGGGGGGCGCCGCGGGTGTCTCCGCCGATCAGGGGCCGGATGCCCCACGAGCGGTCCTTGGTGCCCCAGGTCTGCTCACGCTCGAGCTCGAGCCTCTGACCGCCGAAGGAGATCTGACCGCTCCAGTGCCCGAGTTGGGCGAAACGGGTGGTGTCCATGGTTTTGCGAAGGCCGTTCCCGAAGTGGTGGCGCGGTTCCTCCACGTTGCCCGTCCGCCCCTCGAACAGCAGGTCACAAGCGAAGTCTGTGTCGTTGCGATCAAGGGTCACCCGGCAGGACCGCATCGGGTCGACGATCTCGAGATTGAACGGCCCGACCCGCATATCGGTCGGTTCAGCACCGGCACGAGCGGATGCGTGGAAGGCATGCTGACGACCCCCGTAAACAACGGAGATCCCGCAGTCCTGGACTCCCAGATGAGGGTAGAGAGCGGCGCCGACGCCGAGGTACATGTCGCCAGCGGTCGAGTATCCGTTGAACCAGTAGCGCTCATAGACGTCCTTGTCGCTGCTGGCCGGATGAGCGATGGGCTCGGGGGTCTGATGGATCGGGTAATCGTCGAATTTGCTGAGCACGGCCTGCTCCTCCTCGTCACCTTAGGCCTTGTCAGGTAAGCGAGCAGATTTGCAGATTCCCCCACCCCTGCGCCAATTTGACAGGCCAGACAGACAGAGGAACAGGAAGATATTTGTCGGTCCGGTACAGGAAGCGGACATCCCAGAGCGCGTACACAAGGATCTGCTCGCCGCACGACGTGAGCGAATCCAACAGAAAGCCGCGAGAGTCTCGTTGCAGCACCCGCAGCCGACGCCGGCTCTTGGCGCTCACCCGCCGGGGTGCTACCGTCTGGCCAAACAGGAGCCCCTATGACAGGCACAGCCACAGGCCTAGACGGCAGCGCCCACGCCCAAACCGCACGTGAGCGATTCTGGCGGAGGTTTTTTGGTCGCGATCATCGCTGGCGTTATCGGGGTGTTATTGCTGTGTTCTTTGCCCTGATCGCAGTGTTTACGTGGGCGTGGCCTTCGGAGGGGCTTCGATGGCTCGCATACGGTTTAGGAGTGTGTTTCGTGGCCGAGGTCCTGGGTGCGACCTTGCACGACTCCTAAAGGGAGTCTGCGCGAAAAGGACGTCTAGAGGAACGCTCTCTAGACAGCTTGTGGTCGGCACCAAGCAGGTGCCCGACGGCACGCTTGCTTCAGCCCGGTTGGCCGTTGCGGCGGCTGCGGGCTGAGGAAGCACCGACTGCCGGTTCCCAACGAAACTTGCGTGAGGCAACCAGCACACCGACGACGGTCCACGCCACCAGCACACCGAGGCGTTCCGGGAGGAGGGCGGGCGCTTCGCTGAAGGGACTCATCGCTTCGCCGAAGGAGATCACGAAGTGGCGCAACGGGAAAGTGTCGCCCACCAGCAGCAGCCACGTCGGCGGGTCACCCTCGAATGAGACGAAGACGTTGGACACGAACGCCAGCGGCAGGATCACGGCGTTGGCAACCGCAGGAGCAGCGGCAGCGGTTCGGGTCAGTGCGGCCAGCGCTACTCCCCAGGTCGCGAATGTGGTCGCGCCGAACACGAGGGCCAGCAGCATCGCGGGAAGCTTGGCCAGTTCGATGTTGACGCCGTACGCCACGACACCGAGCGTCACCACAGCCACAGTTCCCAACAGAGCCATGTACACCGCCGAACCGACGACGCCCGCCAGATAGATCCACGGGGGCAGCGGAGTGCCTCGAACCCTCCGCAGGATTCCCTCGTCGCGACGGATCGAGAGGTTGATCGCGAGATTGGTGAAGGTCGCGCTGGCGACCGCGAACACTGCCAGAGCGGGCGTGTAGAACTGCGCCCGCGAAACCTCGCCGTACTCAGTGGTATAGGCGTCCGAACCAAACAGAGCCACGAACAGCACCAGCATCATCACCGGCAGGAAGAGAGCAAAGAAGGCGCCTATCGGCACCCTCCAGAAAATCCTGTTCTGAGCGCGAATATGCCGCACGACGAGCGACATGCGACCCGCACCGAGACCGTCAGCCATGACCGGGCCCCGATTCCTCGGAGTCATCGTCGGCGCCCACGAGACTCAGGTAGACGTCTTCCAGATCAGCTGATTCGACGGTCAGGCCGTCGAGTTCGATCCCCCGCCGCACGGCCCAGTTCGTGACGTGGGCCAGATCGGCGGTGGGAGCCGGGGTCAAGATCTCGACCCGACGTCCTCTGCCTTTGCCCTGGCCGGTCAGCGGTTCCAGCAATTCCACCAGGGGCTCGTCGAGTCGAGGCAGGTCGAAGGCGATCTTCGTGTCGGACTGTACCGACCTGCGCAGTTGGGCCGGTGTGCCGTCCGCGACTACTCGACCCCTGGCCATGACCGCCACCCGGTCGGCCAGGTACTCCGCTTCTTCGAGGTAGTGCGTGGTCAACACGATCGTGCGGCCCAGAGAAGTCAGGTTGGAGATGACGTCCCAGCTGCGACGGCGGGCGCGCGGGTCGAAACCGGTGGTGGGTTCGTCGAGGAATATCAGTTCGGGGTTGCCGATCAGACCGAGCGCCAGATCCACCCTGCGTCGCTGGCCGCCTGAGAGCGAGACGATCCGATCGTCGGCCTTGTCCGTCAACTCCACTAGTTCGATCAGCTCATCAATCGACCTCGGATTCGAATAGGCCGCACCATAGAGTTCGAGAGCCTCGCGAGTCGACAGTTCCCGGTCGACGCCTGCGGCCTGCAACACGATCCCGATACGGTCTCGAAAACGACGCCCGCCTCGACCAGGGTCAGTTCCGAGCACCGACACATCGCCGCCGTCACGGGTCCGGTGACCTTCCAGAATCTCCACGGTCGTCGTCTTGCCGGCACCGTTGGGACCCAGGATCGCCAGCACCTCTCCTTCAACGACGTCAAAGCTGACGCCGTCGACGGCACGAAGGTCACCGTAGGCCTTGGTGAGCCCGCGGACTTTGATCGCCTTGGTCATCGGAGGCGACGATAGTCGTCAGGCCGCTAGAACCTGCAACCTTGCGATTGGTCCAGGCGCCGGTTGCATTGCAACACCGCGGTGCCAGAATGCTCACGATGGAACCGCTGTCGGGGATGAGCATCGTCGGGGAGTTCACCTCGAAGTTCGACGCCGATCTGGCCGTGGCCATGCTCGGAGACGCAGGCCTGGAGGGTGTCGTGCTCGGCGACCCCGCACATTCCATCGCTCCACATCACGTGACCGACCGAATGTTCCGGGTCGTGGTGCGCGAAGAGGTGGCCGAAGACGCCCGCGAACTGCTCGGTCACAGCGTCGAGCCCGACAAGGAGATCCAGGCCCTCGAAGCCGCTTACCATCATCGCCGCCTAGCAGACCGGCCCGCCTGGGTCCGCTGGGCAGCCTGGTCTGTGTTCTGGGCGATCCCGGGCACGTTCATCGTTGCCGGGCTGCTGATCCTCTACAGCCTCGCTGAAGGACTGTTCCCCTGATCGCCGGACACTCGTTCTAGACGGCTACGCGTAAACGGCTCAGGCCATGCCCTGGCCGCCGGAGGTTTCGGCAACTGACTGTTTGCCGGCCGATATCCAAGGCATCATGGCCCGAAGTTCCCTGCCGACAACTTCGATCGGGTGATCGTGGCCTGCCTGCTCCAAAGCGAGGAATCTGTCGCGTCCGGAGCGGCTTTCGGCCACCCAGTTCGCGGCGAAGGTTCCGTCCTGAATGTCGGTGAGGAGGGTCTTCATAGTGGCTTTCACACGATCGTCGATCACCTTCGGGCCGCAGCTCAGGTCGCCCCACTCGGCAGTGTCAGACACCGAGTAGCGCATACCTGCAATTCCCTCCTCGTACATCAGGTCAACGATGAGCTTCAGTTCATGGAGGCACTCGAAATAGGCGACCTCGGGTTGATAACCGGCTTCGATAAGGGTCTCAAAACCGGCCTGTACCAGCCGTGTCGTCCCGCCGCACAGCACTGCTTGCTCGCCGAACAGATCGGTCTCGGTCTCTTCGGTGAAGGTGGTTTCGATCACACCCGCACGGGCCCCGCCGATGGCGTCCGCGTAGGCCAGCGCGAGTTCCTTGGCCGAACCGCCGGCGTCCTGCTCGACAGCGATGAGACAGGGCACCCCACCACCTTCGCTGTACGTGCGGCGCACCAGATGGCCCGGGCCTTTGGGCGCCACCATGCACACGTCGAGGTTGGCAGCGGGTTTTATCAAGTCGAAACGGATGTTGAATCCGTGGGCGAAGAACAAGGCGTCGCCGTCGCCGAGGTTGGGGGCAACATGCTCTTCGTAGATGGCGGCCATTTCGGTGTCGGGCATGAGCATCATGACCACGTCGGCCTCAGCACATGCGCCGGCAATGGATTTCACGTCGAGTCCGGCGGCTTGCGCCTTGGCAACAGACGATGAGCCCTCCCGGAGGCCGACCCTCACATCGACGCCCGACTCCTTCAGGTTGAGTGCATGGGCGTGCCCCTGCGAGCCGTATCCGAGCACCGCAACCTTGCGGTTCAGGATCTGGGACCGATCAACGTCTTTTTCGTAGTAGATGTTCGCCACCGCGAAACCTCTCTTTGTGTCCAACTCTGTTGTGTTTACGTGTGTTCAATGATTGCGGTCGGGAGTGTCTTGTCGCTAGTCGAGCGCTGGGAGCGCCACCCGTCCGGTTCGCTGAAGCTCCACGATCCCGAAGGGTCGCAGACATTCCTCGAACTCGTCCAGCCGAGCCGTACGAGCCGAGAACGACATCATTATTCTCTCGGTGTTCTCCGCCAATACGTACGCCCGCCAGTCGTCAATGAGCTCCATCAGCTCGCGCCGATGGTGTGCGTCAGCGGCAACGGTCACCAACATCAGCTCTCTTGAAACGCAGTCCTCAGGCGGCAACTCCTGGATTTCAACCACGTTGATGAGCTTGTCGAGCTGCTTGACGACTTGCTCGAGCGGCGCCGATTCGACGTCGACCGTAAAGGTGATGCGGCTGAAGCGCTCGTCGTCGGTAGGCGCCACCGCGAGCGACTCGATGTTGAAGCCTCGGCGCGCGAACAGGCCTGACACCCGGGCCAGAACGCCGGGCTTGTTCTCCACCGTTGTGACGATCGTATGGAACCGGTCCGGATTGCTCACGACTCCAGCCCCTGCTGGCTCGGATCGACCACGAGTTCGGAGTTGCTCTTGCCGGCCGGAACCATGGGGAAGACGTTCTCGCGCGGATCGGTGCGGAACTCGACCACCACCGGGCGGTCGTTGATCTCGTTGGCCTTGGCGATGGCCGGCGCGACTTCTTCGGGTGCCTCCACCCGGATCCCGACGCAACCCATCGCCTCGGACCACTTGACGTAGTCAGGGGTCTCCTCCGACAGGTACACCTCGCTGAAACGCTCCTCGTAGAACATCTCCTGCCATTGGCGGACCATCCCCAGATACGAGTTGTTGAGCAACGCGACCTTGATGGGAATGTCCTCGACTGAAGCGGTGACCAGTTCCTGTGCGGTCATCTGGAAACAGCCGTCGCCGTCGACAGCCCAGACCCGGCGGTCGGGTTTTCCGACCTTGGCGCCGATGGCAGCGGGGATGGAGAAGCCCATCGTGCCCAGGCCGCCCGAGTTGATCCAGGTGTAGGGGTAATCGAACTTCCAGTATTGGCTGGCGTACATCTGATGCTGGCCGACGCCGGAGGTGACGATGGTGTCCGCAGGGTTGTTGTCACGCAGTTCTTCAAGCACGTATTGAGGTTTGAGTCTTTCGCCGGGCTCTGACTGCTCATAGACGAGCGGGAACTTCTCCTGCCAGCCCGAGATGGTGGACCGCCAAGCTCGTCGATCGACTTGTGCCTCTGCGCCGCCGATCTCACGCATCGCCGCGATGAGATCTTCAATGACGAGCCGGCAGTCGCCCTGTATCCCGATGTCGACCCGGCGAACCTTGCCGAGTTCGGCCGGGTCGACGTCGACGTGGATGATCTTGGCGCCGGGGGCGAACCCGTCGAGCCTGCCGGTGACACGGTCGTCGAACCGGGCGCCCAACGAGATCAGCAGGTCGGAGCGCTGCATGGCCGTGACGGCTGTGAAGTTGCCGTGCATACCCGGCATTCCCAGACACAGTTCGTGGCTGTCGGGGAAGGCTCCTCGGGCCATCAACGTCGTGACGACGGGAATCTGGACCATCTCTGCCAGTTGCAGCAGCGCTTCCGCGGCACGGGATTTGAGGATCCCGCCACCCACGTAGAGCACGGGTCGCTGCGCCGTGCGGATCATCTCTGCAGCAGCGCGGATCAGTTCAGGATCACCGTGGGTGACCGGGTGATAACCGGGCAGATCCATGTCAGCGTCGGTTGCCTCATACCAAGTCATCGCCGACCGGGGATTCACCGGATCGACGATGTCTTTGGGAATGTCGACGAGCACCGGACCGGGGCGTCCCGTGGTGGCGATGTGGAAAGCGGCGCGGATGGTTCTCGGGATGTCCTGGGCTTCGGTCACCAAGAAGTTGTGTTTGGTGACCGCCATCGTGATACCGGTTGTGTCGCATTCTTGGAACGCATCAGTCCCGATAGCCGCGTAGGGGACTTGCCCGGTGATGCAGACAATCGGAACCGAGTCGAGGAAAGCGTCGCACAGCGGGGTGACAACGTTGGTGGCCGCTGGACCGCTGGTGACCATGACCACCCCGGGCCGTCCAGTGGCATGGGCGTAACCCTCGGCCATGTGGCCCGCGCCCTGCTCGTGGCGCACCAGGATATGACGGATCGAACTGTCGATGATCGGGTCGTAAACAGGAAGAATGGCACCGCCCGGCAGGCCGAACATCACTTCGACTCCGGCGCGTTCGAGAGCCTTCACCAAGGCCTCGCCGCCACACATCTGTTGGTTGTTGCTCATTGACTATCCCGCATCTCTGCTCGGTTGTTATTGAAGTATGGGCCGAAAACACGAAACGACCTCCCTTCCGGGAGGTCGAGGCGCACGAACGGCTGTGGTCTCGCGTGCGTGCGCTAGCTGACGACTACTACCAAGTCGGGGAATGGGCGCAGGCTCACAACGAGAAGTATGGCGGTTCAGAGGCCACTTGGCAACATTGGTTTCGGAGCAATCGCGGCCATTGCCGCGCTGTCTCGCCGCGCCGGCTCGGTAGCATCGGATTTCCAGTGGCACGCATCGGCGTTTATCCCGGATCGTTCAACCCGCCGACCAGGGCGCACCTTGCAATCGCCCTTGCCGCGGTGTCGCAACATTCGCTGAAACGGCTCGACTTCGCGCTGTCGCTGAGTCCTCTGGGCAAGGCCGAAGTGGAGGTGCCGAGCTTCGCGCACCGACTTGAAGTCGTCGAACAGTCGTTGTTGGAGCACGAGAGCCTCGCGGTCGTCGTCACCGAGGAGCAGCTGATCTGCGACATCGCCGATGGCTACGACGTCGTGGTCATGGGTGCAGACAAATGGCACCAGGTGAACGATCCCGCCTGGTACAACGATGATACGCAAGCCCGCGACAGTGCCGTCGACCGTCTGCCGACTGTTGCGTTGGCTCCCAGACCGCCGCATGTGATCCCAGCAGCGCTACAACTGCCGGTGCCCGACGACCTGCTTGAAGTCTCGTCCACAGCCGCACGTGCCGGGCGCACCGATCAGATGACCCTCGCCGCGGCACAGTTCGACGCCGAAACCGGAGCTTGGACCAATCCCGCGAAATACCAGCTTCGGCACCTCCCCGAAGACCGCGGCTGATTACCACGGCTCCGGCTACGCCCGGCAAAAGCAACGCGCCCGGCGAATCTGCGGCTGATGACCGCGGCTCCGGTTGCGCCCGGGGAGGCTAACGCGCATCAAGGTCCAGAATCTCGAACAGGAGCCAATCGACGGCCTCGCCGAGACCCTCGCGCGACAGGTGGAGGCCGTCGTCTCTGAGGTTCAGCTCGCGATCGCTCCCGACCTCTCCGATCCATCCCGGATAGTCGACCATCGTGACCGCCGCACCCGACTCCGCAGCCACCGCTGCCACAAGCTGGTTCAGCAGCGCCACTCGCTCCGGGGTGTTCTGAGGAGCGATCGGCCGATTGTGCTCCGCTCCTTCAAGGAAGTAGAGATCGGCGCCCGTCGACGTCAGGAGCTCGATGGCAGCGCCGTACTCGCTCGCTGCGTACTCGTCGAACGCCGGCTCTCCGATGTTGGTCCACTCGTCTCCGGCCACTCCCGGAATCAGTCGATCAGTTATGTCCCAAGGGCTCACGTGCGAAATGACGATGTCGGGCGCAAACACCTCAAGGACTGTCGTCCAAGAGACGACTTCGGGTTGTGAGACCGACTCCGGGTCGACCGGAACAGCCCAGTTGGAGCACAGATCACCGACCGGGCCTTCCTGCCCACCGGGCACGCGCTTCAAGCCGAACCTGACCGTTCCGCAACCGATATGGGCTTCGTCGAACACGATCACGCCCGCATCCGGATTGTCGAGTGTCCATTCGACGAGCGCGTCGCCCAGCTGGGCCATCACCGAATCACCCACGGTCAGAATGCGCAGCGGTCCTGTGTCGGTCGGCTCCTGATCCGGCGCTTGCCTCTCAGGTGCTTCGTCGGTCTCAGCGACCGGATCCTCGTCGGCCACGCCACTGCTCACATCACCGTCGCTCGCGCCGTCCCGGAGTGTTTCGGACTCAGTCGTTTCCTCGGGGAGTCGCGTGCGGTCGGATCCGGTGCTCTCAACTTCAGTGTGCTGATCCGGCTGGGATGCGGCAGCAGGCACCAGAATCTGTTGGATCTCAGGTGGACGACGGGTATGTGCCACCAGAAGACCGCTCAAAATCACAACGACGGCGGTAGCCCCTGCGAACGCAACCATTACGGGCTTGAGCTCGGCGAACGTGAAGGGCCACTTGCGTTTCACGAACGGCTGCTCGATCAGATGAAAGGAGAGAACCGACACGACCAGGGTCAGGGTCAAATGCACGGCGAGCAGGGACCAGCCGGTCACCCGTTCGACGCCGAACAGACTCCCCGCCCGCTCTGAGTCGACCAACAGGTAGATCGGCCAGTGGTAGAGGTAGAGGCCGTACGAAATCCGGCCCGTGTATCGGAGCGGTGACCAGGCGAAGAACCAGTGCAACGGACTCCACGGGGCGTCCTGGGACAGCCCCATCAGCGCCGCGCCCGAAGCGACCGCAACCAGCAGGAACCCGCCGTTCTCGAACATCCATGCGTCACGCTCGCTGACGGCCAGCACGGCCCAGAGATGAAACGCTGTAGCCGGGTAGGCGACAAGAGCCAGAAACTTCTTCCCCTTCTCTGTGCTCGGCTGGCCGTACAGATGCACCGCCAACGCCATTGCAATACCCACGAACAGCGCTTGGGCGCGGGTATCGGTTCCGTAGTACGCCCGTGACGGGTCCTCCCCGACCACATGCACCCTGCTCATCCACCAGGCCGAACCGAGCGCGCCCAACACTGACAGCGCCAACAAGATCTCGCGTCCTCTGCGACCGCCCCAGCGAAGGCCGGCGATCAGAAACAGTGGCGCAAAGAGGTAGAACTGTTCCTCAATCGAAAACGACCACACATGTTTCAACGGTGAGGGGGTGAGGAACTGCTCGAAATATGAGACGCCCGCCACGATCTCATGCCAGTTGGCGCAGTACGCGAGAGCCGAAATGATCGCACCCGTCCACCGATCGACCAGGTCTGGGTCGTCGACAACTGCCAGATAGATCGAGAGAAAAGCGAGCACCAAGAAAAGAGCGGGAAAGAGTCGCCGTACCCGCCTTCCTGCGTATGCGACCAGATCAATGCGGCCGTTGGCGTCCCACTCACGCAGGGCAATGCTGACAATCAGGTAACTCGACAACACGAAGAACAGGTCGAGGCTGAGGATGCCTCCCGGCACGATCTCAGGACCTCCCCGGATACTCTCGGGGCGGGCGTGATAGAGCAGCGGGCCGAGAACAACCCAGAATCCGCGCATCCCGTCAAAGGTCGGGATGTAGCCGAACTTGGGCCGTTCAGCCAACTCGGTCGTCGATGCGCTCACGCCGCTTCACGACCCGTCGCGCCGCGAGCACCCGCTGTAGGAACGATCCCGTCGGTGGCAGCCGTAGCATTCGCTCCCATGTCGTCCCCCGTTGACTCTGGCTATCGTCGGCGTCTTCGTGTCCGCTGGACCCGCGAAGATCGGGAAATCCTACGCCTCGCGATGCCGGCGCTGGCGGCTCTGATAGCCGAACCGCTCTACATTCTGGCCGATACCGCCGTGGTCGGGCGTCTCGGGACGCCACAGCTCGGCGGTCTGGCTGTCGCCTCGTCTCTGTTGTTGATCGGATATTCAGTCTTCATTTTCCTGGCTTACGGCACCACCGCCACCGTAGCCAGGCTGCTGGGCGCCAAAGAACTGCGCCGTGTCGCGCACCACGGGATCGCCGGGGCTTTGGCTGGCGTTGCCCTAGTCGTCATGCCTCCGACTGGCCTTGCCATCTACTTCCGATTCGGGATCGACATGGTGTACGCGGCTTTCGCCGTCATGGTTGCGCTTTCGATTCCCATCGCTCTCGACGGCCGGCCGGCACAAGTGAGACATCGCCGATGCTGGGCTCTCTGATCCTCATCTCGGGCTCTGCACTCATACTCACCAGCGCGTGCATCGGTGCTCTGGAGGCATTCATGCCCCTGTTGGCGGCTGATGTGGCCCAATCGTTGTTGACCTGGCTCTATATCGCCTTTGGGCTGTCCTTAGTCGTGGGCCGCCTTGCTGGCGGTGTTCTCGGCGATCGTATCGGCCACGCCCCCCTCTCAGCCGTTTCTCTGTTAGGGGTGGCCGGTGCTATGGCGGCCGTCTCGGTCTCAGCCGTCCACGCCGTGCTTCTCGGAGCCGCCATCGTCACTGCACTCGGGATCCGGAGGTGCTACGACGAACATCTTCGCCTCGGCGTCTGCTCGGGCCACATCCGACCGGCAGGCGAGGGTCTTGGCATTCCTGTCGCTCGTCGGCGATGTTGGCACCGGACTGGGCGCGTTCGCTGCTGGCTCCGTCTCAGGCGACAACCGGAACGGAGTCCTAGTGTTCATCATTGTTGCTGCTGGGGTGGCGGCTGTCACCTCGTTCCATATGGGCCGAGAATTCCGGGCCATGTGGCCCCGAGGGTGGCGAGTGACCGAAGGAGGCCCCGCGACTTGAGCACTTCAGATACATCGCCCACCAGCCGGCGGCATGGTGCTGGCATCCGGGCGGCTCAAGGAGGTCGAACTCATGGCTAGCCCCCTCGAGACCTTCGTGTCGAAGAGATTTCCCCGGAGTCAAGTTGTCCCGCTGAGTGGAACGAACAACGACGTGTACCTCGTCACCAACGATGACCGTGTGGTCGTTGTGAAGCTGGTCACCGACCGCGACATCCCGCTCGACTATCTCGCCAAGGTGAACCAGGTCATCGCACAGCGGCTACCGACGCAAGGAGTGAGAGAGGTCCATCTAGCCTCCGATGAGCATTCAATCGATGTGGTCGTGGCCGAGTACATCGACGGTGTAGATCTGGCCACAACCTTGAACAGCGATACTGAATCTTCATTTGATCGAGCGGCCATTCCGTCGTTCTTTGTCGACCTTCTTGAGGCAATGCTGCTTGTGCCGCCGCTGCACCCCGGATTCGGGCTGTTCAAGCGCAGTGCCCAGACATTCGTGAGCCACGGTCAGTTCATCAAGCACTACGCTCTCCGCTACTGGAACCGCGTACGGCCGTATTTCGATGATCATGTCCAGCGCTCGGTCGAACAGTGGATCAACAACGGGTTGACTGCGGCGACGGCTGACGATCAACCCTTCGGTGTGGTGGCGATCGATGCGAACCTCAAGAACTTCGTCGTGGCCACCGACGGGTCGTTGGTGCTCCTTAACGTTCCCATTGTCGGCCTGTCTTCAATCGCGCATGGAGTTGGTGCGCTCAGCGTAAACCTACGCCATCACCCCGAACGATCTCTGTTCCTGAGTGAGGTCGCCAGCCGTCTTCCCGAGACTCGCCTTGATCTCGTTCAACACTATGAACTATGGAACATGCTCGGCGTTCTTTCCTTCTACGCCAAACGTCATCCGGATTGTCCAGAGAGTTGGCAGAACTTTGGATCGCCTACGCCACTCTGTGATGATTTCGTGGCCCATCTCAAACGCAACGTCTGCTAAAGGGAGGAACCGTGATACTGACTGGAAGTGCAATTGCCCGAGCTGTAGCAGACCGAAGCATCGTCATCGATCCGTATGAGCCTGTCAACTTGAACCCGAATAGCTACAACTACCGACTCGGGCCTGAATTGTACGAGGCCCGTCAATGTGCCGATGGTTCTGTCGAGCATGTACCAGTCGAGGTTGAGAACGGCCGTGTTCTTCTCCGCGGACGTCAACTCTATCTTGGTCATACATTGGAGCGCATCGGAAGTGATTATTTCGTTACCTCGCTCATCGGCCGAAGCTCAATCGGTAGGCTGGGACTGTTCGTACAACTCTCAGCCGACCTTGGCCATCAAGGAGCAGTGCATCGCTGGACACTTGAGTTATTTCCGGCAATTGAACTCGTCAGCGCGCAGCCGAGCCGACCGGTTGCCGTAGCTGAACCAATGTCACCCACGGCTCGCTTTTGAACCACGAAATGGCAGGTGACCGGAGCGGACCTCTAGCTCGAAGACCGCTCGGGCAGGTAGCTCGACAGCACGAAGAACAGGTCGAGGCTGAGGATGCCTCCCGGCACGATCTCAGGACCTCCCCGGATACTCTCGGGGCGGGCGTGATAGAGCAGCGGGCCGAGAACAACCCAGAATCCGCGCATCCCGTCAAAGGTCGGGATGTAGCCGAACTTGGGCCGTTCAGCCAACTCGGTCGTCGATGCGCTCACGCCGCTTCACGACCCGTCGCGCCGCGAGCACCCGCTGTAGGAACGATCCCGTCGGTGGCAGCCGTAGCATTCGCTCCCATGTCGTCCCCCGTTGACTCTGGCTATCGTCGGCGTCTTCGTGTCCGCTGGACCCGCGAAGATCGGGAAATCCTACGCCTCGCGATGCCGGCGCTGGCGGCTCTGATAGCCGAACCGCTCTACATTCTGGCCGATACCGCCGTGGTCGGGCGTCTCGGGACGCCACAGCTCGGCGGTCTGGCTGTCGCCTCGTCTCTGTTGTTGATCGGATATTCAGTCTTCATTTTCCTGGCTTACGGCACCACCGCCACCGTAGCCAGGCTGCTGGGCGCCAAAGAACTGCGCCGCGCCGCGCACCATGCTGTACAGAGCATCTGGCTGGCGGCGCTGATCGGGATTGCACTGGCGGTACTCGGATTCGTGTTCGGCGGCGATCTGATCTCGCTGATGGGAGGCACGGACGACGTCGGCCGGCACGCCGAGGTCTACTTCCGGGTCTCGTTGTTCGGCGTGCCCGCAATGCTCATCACTCTCGCCGGAGTCGGCTACCTGCGCGGCCTGCAGGACACGAAACGACCGCTGTATGTGGCTCTCGGCACCGCCGTTTTCAACCTCGTCCTCGAACTCGTGCTGATATACGGTTTCGGCCAGGGAATCGGCGCGTCCGCCCTTTCGACGGTCATTGCACAATGGATCGCCGCTGCGGTGTTCATCGCCTGGATCCGCGCCGCGGTGAAAGCCCACGGAGTTGACTTTCGGCCAGACCTGAAGGTCATCAACCGGGTCGCCAGTGACGGACTTGACCTGTTCATTCGCACCGCCGCACTACGGGGGAGTCTCACCATCACGCTCGCGGTGGCTGCACGGATCGGCACCGACGATCTAGCGGCACATCAGATCGCCTTCGAGATCTGGAACCTTCTGGCGCTGACCCTTGATTCGATCGCGATCGCCGCCCAAGCCATGATCGGCATGACCCTGGGGAGCGGGGACGCGGACCGGGCGCGTTCGTTGGGGCGAAGAATGATCCAGTGGGGGTTTTGGTGCGGGGTCGGCCTCGGTTTCATCGTCGGACTCTTATCGCCCCTGCTCGGTCATCTCTTCACGACAGACGCGGCCGTGTTGAGCCTCACCGCCTTTCTGCTCATCCATGTTGCTCTCCAACAGCCGTTCGCCGGCGTGGTCTTCGCTCTCGACGGCATCCTCATCGGCGCCGGCAACCTGCGATTCCTTGCCGTCACCATGTGGATCGCCGCGATAGTGCTGGTCGGCGGAGGGCTTGTTGTCTTAGCAACCGGCGCGGGCATCGGCTGGCTCTGGTTCTGTCTGACGGCGTGGATCTGGTCTCGCGCCGTCATGCTGCTGGCCCGCTTCCGAACCACCAAATGGCAGGTAACCGGAGCGAACCTCTAGCTCGAAGATCTCTTCGCTAGGAGTTGAGCGACCACTTTCCCATCCGCCTGGCCGCGCGTGGCCTTCATGACCCGGCCCGTGAAGAACCCCTGCATCTTCTTGCGGTCACCCTCATCGCCACCGCAATAACGAGACCATTCGCCGGGGCTGTCGTCGATCAGTTGGTCCAGCAGCGACTCAAGCTCGGTCGTGTCCATGGCCTCGAACCCGCGCGTCGCCGCGTGGGCTGCCGGGTCTCCCCCCTGCTCGAGGAGATCGCCGAGCACCTGCTTGGCCTGGCTTGCAGACAGCTCGCCGTTCGACTCCATCTGAACCAGAGCCGCGAGAGACTCGGCGTCGACCTTGGACCAGTCGTCTACTGCCAAGTCATTGACCAGTCGAGTCACGGTCTTGGCGCCGTCCGCACCAGCTTCGACCGCAGCGATCGCCAAGGCGTCCTGGCCTCGCTCAACCAGGATACGCACGGCATCGATGTCGGCGCCTGTCGCGGCGCGGAGCGTCGCTCTACGAGCCGCCGGCAGCGGTGGCATGGCCTCGTCGATCGCGGCGATCGTTGCGGGTGCCGGGTCGAGCGGAACCAAGTCCGGTTCCTGGAAATATCTGTAATCGTCGGCGTCCTCCTTCGAGCGGCCCGGAGTCGTACGCCCGGCGTCCTCATCCCAATGGCGTGTTTGCTGTTGTGGACCGTCGCCGGTGGTCCAAAGATCAATCTGTCTAAGCGCCTCATGCTCGATGGCGCGACCCAGCGACCGCAACGAGTTGATGTTCTTGATCTCGCAACGGGTGCGCAGTTCGGACGAACCGTGCCGACGCACCGACACGTTGGCGTCGACCCGAATCGAGCCCTCCTCCATTCGCGCGTCGGAGACCCCCGTCGCAACCACAATGGCTCTCAGTTCCTCGACGTAGTTGCGGGCATGCTCAATCGTTCGAATGTCGGGTTTGCTGACGATCTCGATCAGCGGGACACCGGCTCGGTTGTAATCGACCAGGGAATAGACCGCCTCGTTGATCCGTCCGCCGCCGCCTACATGAACCGATTTGCCGGTGTCCTCTTCGATGTGGGCTCGTTCGACGCCAACCACGAACCCGTCGGCCAACTCCAGTTCGCCCTCTGAATTGGTCGGCTGGTCGTACTGGGTGGTTTGGAAGTCCTTGGGCATGTCCGGGTAGAAGTAGTTCTTGCGTGCCATGACCGACCGATTGACCTGACATCCCAGGGCCCGGCCCAAGATCATCGCCAGTTCAACAGCCCGTTCGTTCATCACCGGCAGAGAGCCCGGCAGTCCCAGACAGGTCGGGCAGACGTTGGTGTTGGGTTCAGATCCGAACCGGTTGACGCAGCCGCAGAACAGCTTTGTGGCCGTGTCGAGCTCGACGTGAACCTCGAGCCCGACGACGAGTTCCCAGCCCTCGGGCAGGGCCGGCTCCACCGGCGTTTCCGGCGTCGCCGCGGGCGCCGGCTCGCTCACGACGCCGCCTCGAGCACGGCGGCCACTCGAAACGTCTGCGCATCATGCAATGCCGGAGCAAGCACCTGGACACCGACTGGCATTCCGTCGTCACCAACGCCGAACGGCACCGAGATGGCGGGGTGACCCGTGAGGTTGGAAGGGATCGTGCAAACGTCGTTGACGTACATCGTCAGCGGGTCTTGGGTTCGAGCCCCCAACTCGAACGCAGTGGTCGGGGTGGTCGGCGCTACAAGCACATCGAAGTCCTCATAAACCCTCGCGAAATCGCTGAGCATCATGGTGCGGACCTTCAAGGCCTTGCCATAGAACGCGTCGTAGTAGCCGGCCGACAGGGCGTACGTTCCGAGCATGATCCGGCGCTTGACTTCGGGGCCGAAGCCCGCCGTGCGTGTGGCGGTGGTCATCTCCGGAGTGGTGGGACCATCAACCCTAAGGCCGTAGCGAACTCCGTCGTAACGAGCCAGGTTGCTCGACGCCTCCGCAGGGGCCACCAAGTAATAGGCGCTCAGACCCAGCGTCGATGACGGAACCGAAACCTCATCAACGAGCGCACCAGCGGTAGCCAGGACCTCGACCGCTTCTGCGGTGCGCGCCAACACATCGGCAGCCAGTCCCGGAACTCCCCCCGGTCCGCCCGCCAGTTCTTTCACCACCCCGATCCGCAGACCGTCGACCCCTTCGTCGAGCATCGCCGACGCCGTCGGCGTGAAATCGCGAATCGATGTCGAATCAAGCGGATCGTGCCCCGCAATCACATCGAACAAGGCCGCGGCGTCAGCGACATCGGCCGCAAACGGACCGATCTGGTCCAGCGAGGATGCAAAGGCGATCAGGCCGTAGCGGCTGACAACGCCATAGGTCGGCTTCATCCCCACAACCCCGCAGAACGCTGCCGGTTGACGGATAGACCCACCCGTATCCGAACCAATACCGAGGGGCGTGAATCCTGCAGCGACCGAAGCGGCCGAGCCTCCACTGGACCCTCCGGGCACTTTCGACGGGTCGTGAGGGTTGCGGGTGGGACCGAACGCGGAGTGTTCGGTGGAAGAACCCATCGCGAACTCGTCGAGATTCGTCTTGCCGACGCTGACCGCACCCGCTTCACGCAGCCGTGTCACCACAGTGGCGTCATAGGGGGGTCTCCAACCCTCCAAGATCTTCGACGAACAGGTTGTGGGGACGCCCTTCGTGCACATGTTGTCCTTGACAGCCAACGGAACCCCCGCAAGAGGACCCACAGCCTCGCCCGCTGACACACGTGAATCGATCGCCGCTGCCTCAGCGCGGGCACTCTCGGCAGTGACGAGGTTGAAAGCATGGAGTTCGGGGTCTCGCTGCGCGATCAGCTCAAGATGCGCGTCGACCACCTCCAACGCCGAGCGTTCCCCGGCCCTGACCGCGACAGCGGTCTCTATTGCGCTCACGGTCGTTCGCCGAGCACCGGCGGGACTCGAAACTGTCCGTCCTGGGGCACCGGCGCCTGCGCCATCACGTCATCGCGGTCCAACGACTCAGAGACCACATCAGCACGCATCACATTGCTGAGCGGCAACGGATGCGAGGTCGGCTCCACATCGGTCACTTCAAGCGCTTCGACATCGGCAGCGTGTTCCAGAATCGCGCCGAGCTGCTGAGTGAACCTGTCGATCTCATCTTCGGCCAGTTCAAGACGCGCCAAGCGGGCTACATGCACCACCTCGTCACGGGTCAAGCGTTCAGCCACGGTGTCCAAGGATAAGGGATTAGCGTGTCAACGGTGGCCGTGCATGTGTTCCTCAGTCCTGGTTGGATCAGGGCCGTAAAACAGATTCGCGATGAACTCGAGAGCGGTGCGCAGGAAACTGACTCGGGGGTACGAGCCAACGTCACGATCGTGGACGCTCCCTTCGAGGTTCCGATCGTGCTCGGACACCTCGACACCAACAGCGGCACACTGATTCTGGACGAAGGACACCTGGGCAATGCCGACTTCGACGTCGAAATGCCCTACTCGCTCGCCTTTGAGATATTCGTCGAGCGAGACCCGGCCGCGGTGCTCCCTGTGCTTCTGGGCGGGCAGGTGAAGCTCACCGGCGACTCGTCGAAGATCCTGCTGCTGGCCGACTTCATCGGGCCACCGGACGATTCTGACGACCCGGCCGAAGGTCTCGGACCTGTGGCCGCCGAGATAGTCAAGCAAATCGACGCGATCACCCTGCGGCCAGAAACCTGAAACCTCACAGCCCTGTGGTGATGATGGCCACCCTGGCACCGAACTCCTCAACCGAACCGCTGCGGGCAAGGTCTCGAATACCGGGAGGTTCGCGTTGCCCTGCACACCCACCACGAATCCCAGGTCCTGAAGGATCCGCGTCGCCTCAGTCACGCTCAGTTCGAGCACATCGGGCACCGGACGCGGCGCCGGGCCGCCGGACACGACGATCACAACCTCCGAATCGACCGGGGTGGTTCGACCAGGCAGGGGGTCGGAGGAAATCACCTGACCTTCAGGAACCGAATCTGAGTATCGACGCTCCTGCGCCGTCAGTGGCTAACTTCGGCGCCCGCTCAAAGAGCAGACCCGAAATCCCGGGTCATGTCCGTGTCGTCGCGGCCCCGTGTTGGGCGCCCGCCCGAAGAGCAGGCCCGAAATCTGGCAAACTGCAGACTGTGCTCCGCAAACAGCAGATCATTTTTGGATTCCTCATCGCCGCAGGAATCGCTTTGATCGCTTCGGCCGCGCTCGTCAACAGCGGCAACCAGCCGGACACGGCGTTGTCGGTCCCGGGAGTCGAGGGTCTGATCCCAGAACGCGACGACGAAGTCCTGCAGCAGCAGCGCGTGGGGATCGATCTGGAACCCGGATACCGCCTGGTGGAGATGACAATTTCTGCAAATGCCCGATGCACGCGCCCGGTCGAGGTGACCCAGCACGTCCGCCGCGTCGAAGGGCTTCAGCAGTTCATCTATCAGCCTGCGCCCGGTCTGCCAGTGGAAGCGCTCGCCCCGGACCAGAACTGCGTCAACGTCACGATCGAGAAGATCTCGCTACCGGGACGGTTCTCAGAGATCGAGTGGGTTTTCACCGTCAACTGAGTGAGTCAGCCCAGATTCCTTACGAGGGCCTTCAGTTCGCTCATGGCCAGGGTAAAACCGCCCACATCCCAACAGATTGCTTCGATCATGGCGCAAGGGTTAGCGGGGAAACGGTCGGCTTGTCCAAACGACTGTCAACTCCAAGAACCCTCGCGCCTTTGGCGGTCCAGTTCCGTGATCAGGAGCGGGCCCGGGTCGCGCCAACCCTCGGGCTTGAGGATCTTCCCGTCATCACGTCGGATCACCCGACCATCGACAACCTTGCCCATGTTGGCTCCGTGTACTATCTCGAAGACCCGGTCGAGGTTCATGCCGTGGCGTACCGCGGTGTCGCAGATGTAGTAGACGGCGTCGACCAGCGCATCCGCCTGCTCGACTACATCAGTCGCCTCACGCAGCTCTTCGAGTTCGTCGTTGACCATTTCGGCGATGAACTCAACGGCTTCGACGCTCATGAGCTTCGGGGTTGTCGGCAAGTTGCCGTCGTTGCAGGCATCGCTGAATTCCTTGACAGCGGTCGTGTAGGTCATGCGGATCCTTCGGGTAGTGCACCGGTTTCGAGCAGTTCGACGAAGGCGTCCTCGTCGATCACGGGAATCGCCAGCGCTTCGGCTTTGTTGACCTTGGAAGCGCCGGGGTCTGCGCCGACCACGAGAGCCAAGGTTGATTTTGAGACACTCCCCGGCGACTTGCCGCCACGAGCAAGGATCGCTTCTTTGGCGCCATCACGGCTGAAACCGGCAAGCGTGCCGCTTACCACGACTGAGACACCGGCGAGAGTCGGCTCGACCGTCGAGTCGCTGAGGACGACTTCCATGGTCAGACCGGCGTCGGCCAACCGACCGATGAGTTCACGGGCTTGCGGATTTGCGAACCATCCTTGAACGGCCTCCGCGATAACGGGCCCGAACCCCTCGACCGCGGCCAGGTCTTGTGCGCTCGCGTCCATGATTCGCTCCATCGTCTGAAAAGAGCTCGCCAACAGCGCGGCGTTGACCTGGCCTACTTCGGGAATCCGCAAGCCGAAGATCAGATTGCCGAGCGGGCGGGTCTTGGAGTGCTCGATCGCTGCTCTCAAGTTGTCCACCGACTTTTTCTGAAAACGGGGCATCTCCAGGATTCGGTCGAAATCGAGCCGGTAGAGATCGCTGACGTCTTCGATCAACCCGGCCGAAACGAACAGATCGACGTTCTTCTCCCCCAGAAACTCGATGTCCATCGCAGTTCGCCCCGCGAAGTGCTCAATACGGCCGCGGATCTGTCGTGGGCATCCGAAGTTGACGCAGTTGGTGGCTGCCGCTCCCTCGTCACGCGCCAACGGCTGGCCGCAGACCGGGCAATCCTTGGGAAACACCCAAGGCGCCGAACCCTCGGGCCGCTCAGACAACACCGGACCGACAACTTCGGGGATGACGTCCCCTGCACGTCTCACGATCACCGTGTCGCCGGGACGCACATCCTTGGCGGCAACCTGATCCTCGTTGTGCAACGTCGCCGTACCGACTGTCACACCGCCGACGAAAACCGGCTCAAGTTGGGCAAACGGCGTGGCTTGCCCCGAGGGGCCGATCGACACGCTGATGTCGAGCAGCTTCGTAGTGCACTCCTCGGGCGGCAGCTTGTAGGCGACAGCCCAACGGGGCGCCTTGGCGTCAGCACCGAGCTCACTCTGGAGATCAAGATCATCGACTTTCACCACAACCCCGTCGAACTCGTAGTCCAAGTCGTGGCGCATACCGTCCAGTTCTTCGACACGAGCTTCCACCTCGTGCATTGTCGTCAGCGTGCAGGTGTGTTCGTTGACCGGGAACCCGAGCGACCCCAACCACGTCAGTGCATCGGAGTGATTAACCGGCTCAGGGGCCCCTTCCACGAGACTGAGCTGATAGCAGAAGAACGACAGATCGCGACCGGCTGTGACCTTTGCCGATATTTGACGAAGCGACCCCGCGGCGGTGTTGCGGGGGTTGACGTACAGCTTCGGTTTCTTGCCCGCAGCCTGGGCCTGCGCTATCTGGAGTTCGTTGAACGCCTTGAAACTCGACAGCTTCATGTAGACCTCGCCACGCACTTCGAGCACGGGCGGCGCATTGTCGATCTGCTTGGGGATGTCGCTTATCGTGCGCACATTGTGGGTCACGTCCTCGCCAACCCTGCCGTCGCCGCGGGTCGCCCCCTGCACCAGAGTGCCGCCTTCGTAACGAAGGGAGATCGCCAGACCATCGAGCTTCAACTCCACGGCGAACGACTCCGGCGCCCGCCCGTCGAGGCGCCGCCGCATGCGTTCATACCAGGCTTGCAACTCTTCGACGTCGAACGCGTTGTGCAACGACATCATCGGAACGGTGTGCGTGACCGGCGAGAAGGCCGCATTGGGCGCTCCGCCGATTCGTTGCGTGGGCGACGAGTCTGAGGCCAACTCCGGGTGCGCAGCTTCGAGGTCTTCGAGCTCGCGCAGGAGCCGGTCATAGTCCGCATCCGGGATCTCTGGGCGGTCGCGCCCGTAGTAGGCCTCAACATGGCGTGCAAGCGCGGCCCTCAGCTCAGCAACCCGTCGGGCAGGGTCAGTCGAGTCCGAAGCGGAATCCGAGGCCATCGGATGCTGACATTAGCAACCACACCGGAGGCCGAGCGGATTGACCCGAAGACGCCGGACCGAGACGAGGCCGTGGCCCGAGCGGCCGGCGACGCGGCCTCGTCGTCCACGTCGGCGATCAGGGCGGCCCGCCCGCGCCCGAGCGGCCGGTGACGCGGAGTCGTCGTCCACGTCGGCGATCAGGGCGGCCCGCCCGCGCCCGAGCGGCCGGTGAGCGCAACGAACAAGAGCGGGAGTGGAGCGCAGCGAACAAGAGCTAGAGAACAACTGTCATCGACGCGTTGACATGCTCGATCCGAGCGCCTTCCGAGGCATTCAAGCCAAGGTCGGCGGGTGTGCGTAAGGTGGCTTCGTGCTCGAACGTCTACGCGGTTCCACCTCTGCACAGCGATTGTGCTGGTCGGCAACCGGACTTTGGATCGCGCAGCCGTTCCTGTTGGGGCCGTTGTTGAGCGACGGGTTGAGTGGAGCTTCGGAGCCTTTCGGCGGCATCGTAACCCTGGCCGGCTGGCTCATTTGGCTGGGGGTGCTGGTCTCGTTGGCAGCGCGTCTGCCGGTCACCCTAGCGATCGCCCGCATCGGAACCGCTGGGACCCTCCCCGCCGCCGTCTGGGCTGCCATTGAATCCCAGAACTCGGCGCTCACAGTCTTGGGGATCGTTGGCAGCCTTGCCGTTACCGCGGCGGTGCTTGTCCCGGGAGTGGCCGACAGTTTCATCGACGGCGCCAGCTACGGAGACGAGCGACGCTTCGCCTTGCGAGCCCCAGGGCCTGTGCTTTTGGTGCTGGTTGTGCCGGCGTGGGCCGTGGTGATCGGCGGTTCGACAGCCGGACCGATTCTGCTGGCAGATCAGCGTTGGGCGGCGGGAGCGCTGGCGACCGCTGTCGGAATGCCCCTCGCGGCACTTGCTTTCAACGCCCTCTACAGGCTCACCAGCCGTTTCATCGTGTTCGTGCCGAACGGACTGGTGTTGCACGACCGGACCGTTCTGCGCGAGCCGGTCCTGTTCGCCCGACGGGACGTCGTCGGTTTGGGTCCAGCTCAGGCCGAGACGAGCGCGACCGACCTCACCGCCTCAGCACTCGGCCTGGCTCTCGAGTTGAAGCTGCGCTCCACGGTCACTCTGCCGATTGTCACAGGGCGCAAGACCACCCATGAACGCCAGGTGCGGTCGCTGCTGATCTCTCCCTCCCGCCCGGCCGATGTGATGCGCCATGCAAATCAGCGCGGCATCAACATCGCCTGATACAGAGACTTCTTACAGCTACGTCTTGATCGACATATGTCTCGCGGCAACAATCGCCCGATGCAACATGAAACATCCAACGCGCAAAGGAACATCCGCTACGAGGCCGACGACAAGCCACCAGTGGCGCTCACGGTCGGTCTCGGTTTGCAGTTCGCCATTCTGGCCATCGCCGGGATCGTCCTCACGCCTGCCATCGTTATCAGGGCAGCCGGAGGTACCGATGAGTACCTCGCATGGGCCGTCTTCGCCGCTGCGGCGATAAGCGGCGTCAGCACCATTCTGCAAGCGGTGCGCGTCGGCCGGATCGGTTCGGGCTACGTGCTGCTCATGGGCACGTCCGGCGCATTCATCGCGGTGTGCGTCACTGCGCTTGAAAAAGGCGGTCCGGGCCTGCTCGCAACGCTGGTCATAGCCTCATCGCTGTTCCAGTTCCTGTTGGCGGCGAAGCTGTCGATCTTTCGGCGCCTGCTCACCCCCACCGTTGCAGGCACCGTTGTCATGCTCATCGCCGTGACGGTGATGCCGTTGGCTTTCGACATGGTGACGGTTTCGCCGGAGGGCAAGTCATCGTGGAGCGCGCCTGCGAGCGCGCTTGTTGCAATGGGAGTGATTGTCTCCATCGCGCTGACCGCGACCCGCGGTATGCGATTGTGGGCGCCGGTCATCGGCATCGCTGCCGGATCGGTGGTGGCTGCGATGTTCGGGCTCTATGACACCGACCAGGTGCTTGACGCATCATGGATCGGCCTGCCCGACGGCGGTTGGCCAGGCTACAACTTCGGCTTCGGGGGCGATTTCTGGGGCCTGTTGCCTGCCTTCGTGTTCGTCACTCTGATCGGCGCTGTTGAGACGATCGGCGATTCGGTCGCCATTCAACGGGTGTCGTGGCGTCGACCCCGTGCCGTGGACTACCGAGCTGTGCAGGGCGCTGTGGCCGCCGACGGAACCGGTAACCTGCTGTCGGGGATCGCCGGCACAATGCCGAACACGACGTATTCGACCAGCATCTCGATCACCGAGTTGACCGGTGTCGCAGCACGCCGCGTCGGTGTGGCCATCGGCGTCTCGTTCGTGGTGATGGCCTTCGTTCCAAAGGTGTTGGCGCTGGTGCTAGCAATACCCGATGCGGTGGTCGCCGCATACGTGACCGTGCTGCTGGCTCTGCTGTTCGTGGTCGGCATGAGGATGGTGGTCGAGGACGCCAACGACTACCGCCGGAGCCTGATCGCCGGTGTTTCGTTCTGGATCGGGGTCGGTTTCCAGGGCGGTGAGATCTTTCCCGAATACCTTGAGGGGTTCGCCGGTGGTTTCTTCGAGAACGGAATGACCACGGGTGGCCTCACCGCGATCGCGCTGACCCTGTTCACCGAACTCACGGGTTCAAGGCGCAGACGCTTCCGGTCGGCGCTGTCGGTGTCCGAGCTCCCCCGCATCCGCGAGTTCCTCAAGGACTTCTCGAAACGAAACGGCTGGGACGAAGCCATGAACCAGCGGCTCGACGCGGTCGCTGAGGAGACTCTGCTCACGCTGCTCGACAGTGACGAGTCCACGGATGGATCCGACGAGGATGTCCGACGCACACTGCGGCTGACCACCAGCAAACAGGACGGACGTGCGGTGCTCGAGTTCGTAGCGGCGGCGAACGAGGAGAACCTCGAGGATCGGCTCTCGGTGCTCGCCTCCCAGAACACGGGGCTGCCGCTCGAACGGGACATCTCGCTGCGGATGCTCCAACATCACGCTTCGGAGGTCTTCCACCAGCAGTACCACGACCTCGACGTCGTGACCGTCCACATCAGGCCGATTGAGGCCGCGGTCCCGTCCCAGGCTGCTAAGATATGAAAATCAAAGTCCGTAATTCATACTGGAAAAACCATGCGCATCTCCGAACGGGGCCAGATCACGATCCCAAAGCGACTGCGGGACCGCTTCGGCCTGAACCACGATATTGAGGTTGAGATCACTCCCACCAAAGAGGGCCTGCTCATCCAAAAGCGCTCTTCCGTGGCTCATCCCGTTGAGGGCGTCTACGGCATACTGAGCCGCACCGTGAACACCGACGACTATGTCGAAGAGATCCGCGGTCGATGATCACCGCTGTCGACACGAACGTCCTGCTGGACGTATTCGGGGCCGATGAGCGGCACGGTTCGGAGTCACTGGAGCGTCTGCGCAGCGCCTACGACGCAGGCGCCGTCATCATCTGCGACATCGTGTATGCCGAACTCGTGCCGGCGTTCGATGACCGGGCCGGGTTGGACAGGGCGTTGCGACAGATCAATGTGTCACCTTCGACGATCACCACCGCAATCGCCTACGAAGCAGGGCTGCGCTGGGAGCGCTACCGCCGAACCGGCGGGCCGCGAGAGCGAATCATCACCGACTTCCTGATCGGCGCACACGCGATGACCGCTGCGGAAACCTTCCTGACACGAGACCGCGGCTTCTACGCGAGCTACTTCCCCGAACTGCAGAACGACTGAGAGGGCTTCCGAACGGGCCGACACGGTTCTCGACCGTCAAGGGGTAGACCGCTGATCATCGAAGCGGGTCCTTTCATCGTCGACGGCGACAACCCCAATTCACGACTCTGGGCATTAGTCAAAAGAGCGACTGAGCGCGGCGACGAACTTCACACGACCCACCCAGTCCGCTTGTCTTGTAGCGGCCTCCAAGCACTCTTGACCATCGTTTCACAGCACAGGCAATCGACCGCATCAAGCCGATCAACGCCAACCCCCGCGACCGGATCTTCGACATGTCGCCCAGCACCCTCGCTCGCCGCATAAGAGCAGCAGCAGAAGCTGCCGGACTCGACCCCGCCAACATCACCAGCCATTCACCCCGTTTGGGCATAGCCCAAGACCTGGCAGCCGCCGGTGTGCCCATGCCCGGCCTGATGCAAGCAGGACGCTGGAAATCCCCCGCAACCGCCGTCCGCTACACCGAACACCTCTCAGCGTCGGACACGCCCGCGGGACAATACCTCAAAACCCAGCATTACCGAGGCAAGGCCGCGTAAGCGTCACGGGCGGCGATGCCTCCGCCGATCACCAAGTCGCCGCGGTAGGCGACGACGCTCTGACCGGTGGCGATCCGCCGGTGCCCGCCACGCCACCTCACGAACCCGTCGACGACTTCGCCACGAGCGGGCTTGCCGTGAGCCGAGCACTGCAACTCCACCTCGCCGGCTACTGCTTCACCGGTCCACACCCACGATTCGAGCGGGGTCACCTCAACCAGCCGGTCCTCATCTGTTCCCACGGTGACCGTCGACGACTCCGGGTCCACGTCGATCACGTAATGCGGATCGGCGCCTCCGGCGAGACCCAGGCCCTTGCGCTGGCCGACCGTCACCAACTCGACCGAATCCACCCGGCCGACCGTGACCCCCTGGCGATCAATCACAACCCCCGGCTTCAATCCGATCCGATCCCCGAGGAACGCCTCCCGGCCGTGCTGATTGGTGATGAAACAGACGTCCTGACTCTCAGGCTTCGCCGCGGTGCGCAGACCGAGCTCGGCGGCGATCCTGCGCACCTCGGCCTTGGTCATTTGTCCGAGCGGAAGCAGCAGGCGACTCAGCACGGCTTCATCGAGCATGTGCAGCACGTAGGACTGATCCTTGGCAGTGTCGGCACCTCGTCCGATTCGCAGCCCATCCGCAGTTGCGACAACACGTGCATGGTGGCCGGTGGCGATCGTCGAGAAGCCGAGCGCGTCGGCACGGCGCAGCAGACGATCGAACTTCAGGTGACGATTGCACTCAATGCACGGATTCGGGGTGCGACCCGCCGCGTGATCCGCCACATACGGGCCGACCACGTCGCGTTCAAAGTCGTCTCCGAAATTGAAGACATGGTGCTCGACACCGAGCCGGTCGGCGACGCGGCGAGCGTCATCAACATCAGAGACCGCGCAACAACCCGTGTCACTCGGCCCGCCCCACAATTTCATGGTGACGCCGACCACCTCGTAGCCGGCCTCCAACAGCAGGGCCGCCGCCACCGACGAGTCGACCCCGCCCGACATGGCAACCATGACAGGTCCCCCATGAATCGGGGCCGAAGCTGAGCCAATCGACATAGAAGCCAGCGTAGGGCCTCTAGCCACCACCGTGGCTGAGCAAGCGTTCGACCGCAGGAGGGATAATCTCCAGCGCGGCGGAAATGTCACCCGGCGTCGACGAATGACCCAGCGACAAACGCAGCGATCCGACAGCAAGCTCGCGTGGCACTCCCATGGCCGCGAGCACATGGGAGGGGTCCTGGGCGCCGCTCGAACAACTCGACGCCGCCGAAGCACGCAGTCCCTGTGCATCAAGGAGGAACAGCAGCGCTTCGGCCTCAACCCCGTCCAGACAAAGATGGGCGATACCAGCCGCAACCTCGGAGTCGTGACCCCTGCCGAGCAGGGTCGGTACCACCACAGGACCGAGCCGGTCAATGAGGCCGTCGACCAACCGCTCGCGCAGCTCGCGAAGACGCACGACCTCGCTGTGGCGCCGCTGCACGGTGGCCTCGACGGCAGCCGCGAAAGCCGCCGCGCCGGCAACATCGGGGGTGCCGGCACGGCGGCCGCGTTCCTGTCCGCCGCCCAGAATCTGAGCCTCGAGTTCGATCCCGGTGCGGACGAACAGCACGCCGGTACCGATGGGACCGCCCACCTTGTGCCCCGTAATAGACACCATGTCGACGTCTGCGACCGCGGCGGCAAGGTCTATCCAGGAAAGAGCCTGCACTGCGTCGGTATGGAAGAGCGCACCTGGGGCGTGCTCCCGAACGACCTGCGCCAGCGCCGGTAGATCATTTATGGCTCCGGTCTCATTGTTGACCGCGATGATCGAGACGACGCTCACGTCGTCGGTCGCTGTGAGCGTGGCGGCAAGAGCCTCCGGTGTGACACGTCCCGTCGAGTCGAGACCCACAGTCACCCCGCCGGCGTGCTCGACAGGTTCAAGGACGGCATGATGCTCCCCCGCCGAGCAGACAGCCGTACCTCCACGAGCTGCCAGAACTCCGCGCACGGCCAGGTTGTCGGCTTCCGAGCCGCCGCTCGTGAACACCACCTCCGCGGGGGCGCGCCCGATCAGCGAGGCGATCAGATCGCGGGCATCGTCGAGTGCGCGGCGGGCGTCACGAGCCGCTTTGTGGGCTCCCGTCGGATTCGCGTGGTGGGCTTCCACAGCCGCGAGCCAGGCGGCCTGCGCCTCAGCACGGACCATCGTGCTGGCTGCGTGATCCAGGTAGATCTCTGACGCGGGCACGACTTGATCCTACGCAACTGTCACCCGACCGGCTCTATAGTATAATATTGCTTAGCCATATAGAAAAATATGGGCAATATGGGAAGATGAAGACGACACTCGACATACACGACGAACTGCTTGAGCGCGCAAAACGCCTCGCCAAATCGACCGGTCGCCCACTCCGGGCTGTCGTGGAAGACGGACTGCGTCGGGTCCTCTCTGAGCCAGAACCAGCACCGTACGTTCTTCCTGATCTGCGCGCCGGAAACCGGGATGTCCAAGACCCCCTGGAACAGCTTTCATGGCCGGAGCTGCGCGAGTTGATTTATGGCGGCGACGGTCCCTCATGATCGCTGTCGATACCAACATCTTGGTCTATGCGCACCGCCATGAGTCCCGCCACGGCGACGCCGCATACCAGTTGCTAAAAACTCTCGCCGAAGGAGACCGATCTTGGGCAATCCCATGGCCGTGTTGTTACGAGTTCCTCAGCGTCACGACGAATCGCCGCATCTGGAACGACGACGCAAGCACGCCACAACAAGCCTGGCGCCAGCTACTGGCCTGGACTGGCTCTCCTTCGAATCGCCTGATCGGAGAAACGGCAGAATTCCTGGACATATTGCGACAGTTCGTAGATCGTCCGAGGATCATCGGCGGAATCGTCCACGATGCCCGTGTTGCAGCGATTTGTGTTGCTCACGGCGTTGAAGCGCTGCTCACCCGAGATCGGGACTTCTCAATGTTCCCCCAACTCCCCACCCGAGATCCTCTCCCCACATTCTAGGCAGGCTGGGAATACGCGCTCCGACTACGCTTGGAGTGTGGCACACATCAGGGTGGAGACAGAACTCGCAGCGGGGGTTGAAGAGGTGTGGGAGGACATCTGCGACATCGCCTCACATGTGGAGTGGATGCACGATGCGGAGTCCATCGTCTTCACCTCCGACCAACGCCAGGGTTTCGGCACCACCTTCGACTGCTTGACAAAGATCGGCCCGATCCGGCTGACCGACCGCATGGAAATCACCGAGTGGACCGACCAAGAGGCCATCGGGGTACGCCACGTGGGGCTAGTCACCGGCGAGGGACGATTCACCATCGATGCAACCGGCGATGACACGACCCGCTTCGTGTGGGCCGAAACCCTTCATTTCCCTTGGTGGCTCGGCGGACAAATCGGCAGTTGGATCGGCAGTCCGATACTCCGCCGAGTCTGGCGCCGAAACCTGCAACTGCTCCAAGCCCGCTTCTAAGAGGCCCCGCAAATTGGCAGAGGATTTCCGTGTGCGAACGGCTTGGTTTGCGGGGCCGTGGCCCGAGCGGCCCGGTGAGCGAAGCGAACCAAGAGCGGGGAACAACGGACTGCAACTCGAAGGCCTGCCTATTCGCGCTCGCTCTAAAGCTGACCGCGCCCACGTTGGCGCGGTGTAGAACTCGAAGGCCTGCCTATTTGCGCTCGCTCTAAAGCAGTTACATCAAAGGGTTGGCAGCCAATTGCAGGCTGAGCACCACAAGCAGAGCTCCAAGCGCAGCCGCAGCACCGACAGCCACCGAATTGGGGGTGTTGGCACGCTTCGACGAGACATAGATCAAACCGACCACTCCCCCGGCGATCAGACCGCCGACATGGCCGCCGACCGAAATCCTCGACACGGCGAAGGTAAGAAACAGATTCAGCGCCAGAATCGGCCCCAAACCAGTCGCCCAAACGCTGATTCCGACTGATCGTTGGACCATCGCCATAGCTCCGAAGAGTCCGAAGATGCCACCCGAAGCCCCCACGGCGACCGCACTCGGTTCCAGCAACAGAACGCCTGCAGACCCGCCGAGAAGCGACACGAAGTACAACGCCGCAAATCGCGGCCTGCCCAAGAACTGCTCCAGCGACTTGCCCATGATCCACAGCGCAAAACAGTTGAAACCGAGATGGAAGACGCCGTCGTGGAGAAACCCCGACGTCACGATCCGGTACCACTCCCCGTCGGCCACGAGCGGTCCCCAGAGGGCATAATCCGCAAAGAAATTCGTGCCTTGAACCGTTGAAGCAAACCAGATCGCCACGTTGAACGCGACCAGAACGGTGGTCAGCACCGGCGAGAACACCAGCGGACCCGTCACCACTCGCTGGCTTTTTGTCGCCACACACTCCGGGCAATGGAAGCCGACCGAGGCCGTATTCATGCAATCAGCACAGATCGGGCGGTCGCATCTCTGACAGATGACCCCCGCCCGGCGATCTCGGTGTCGATAGCAACTGACGACCGCTGAAGAGTCCGACTGTGTGGTCACACACACGAAGCTACCGTTGCCAACCCCGACAGCGATAGCTTCAGGGACCGTGAACCGCTCGCGTGAACGGCCGGTCGAACGGCTCGAAGAGTCCGGTGTCGTGCCCATCGAGAGCCACACTGTGCCAATCGAAGACCATTCCGTGCTGAGCGATCAACGCAGTGCCGCTCTGGTCACACCGAACGCCCGAATCACCTGGCTGTGCGTCCCCCGAATCGACTCACCTGCCATATTCGCGGAGTTGCTCGACTGCCCCGAAGCCGGCCGTTTCTCAATTGAACCCCTGGGCGACAGCGCCGGCACCCGGCCCACCCAGGCTTACGTCGGCAACACTCTGGTCCTGCAGACCTCCTGGCCAACACTGTGCGTGACCGATTACCTCGACTGCTCCGACGGCCAACCCCACGAGACGGCCGGGAGAACCCGACTGATCCGCCACATCGAAGGCACCGGGCAGGCTCGCGTAGTGTTCGCTCCCAGACTCGACTTCGGACGCCTGCAGACGCAGATCAAGATCCGAGACGGAGGACTGGAAGTGGCCGACGCGGCGGATCTGCTGGTCCTCGAATCAGCCGGTGTGGATTGGTCTATCGAAGACCACGGAGTGCATCAGACCGCTGCGGCCGAGATCGACCTCGACCAGGGTCCGGTCACTCTTGAGATGCTCTACGGCGCGACATCGCCGGGCGCAATTCGACCACCAGAACTCGAGCGCCGCGAGCAGACAGCGCGCTACTGGAGCGACTGGGGCGGGCGGCTTCAGATTCCCGACGTCGAACCCGAATCGGTGCTCCGCTCGGCTCTCACCTTGAAAGCCCTCTGCTACGGACCCACTGGGGCGATTCTCGCAGCGGCAACTACAAGCCTTCCAGAGTTCATCGGCGGAGTCCGCAACTGGGACTATCGCTACTGTTGGATCCGAGACGCAGCGATGTCGGCCGGCGCCCTCACCAGACTGGGTTCAACCAGCGAGGCCCTCGACCTGCTCGACTGGCTCCTGGCAGTAATCGCAACCAACGACGTGAACCCCGATCAGCTGTCACCGCTCTACACGGTGGAGGGTCAGGCTCTGCCACCCGAGGAGACGATCGAGGAACTCGCGGGCTATGCGGATTCGCGTCCGGTGCGGGCCGGCAACGCCGCGTGCCGCCAACTGCAGCTTGACGTCTTCGGATCTGTGGCCGAGTTGATCCATCAGGTCGTCAGTGCCGACGGGGCGCTCCCGATCAAATACTGGCAGCTGCTCGAGGACCTCGTCGAAGCAGTCGGGCAACGATGGATGGAACCCGATCAAGGGATGTGGGAGATCCGTTCCGCCCCGCGGCACCACACCCACTCGAAGGTGATGTGCTGGTTGACAGTTGACAGAGCCGTCGCCACCGGCGCTCACGTTGGAGACGGCGGCCGGGCGCATTGGATCGAGCTGCGCGAGCGGATCCGCGATGACGTCTTGGCGAACGGCTGGAACGACCAGGTCGGCGCCTTCACCACCGCCTACGACGGCACGGACCTCGACGCTTCGGTCCTGGCAATCGGCCTCTTCGGACTGATCGAGCCCGACGATCCCCGGTTCGCGGCAACGGTTGCCGCGGTCGAAAAATCGCTGCGTCACAACGAAACCTTGTACCGCTACAAACACGAGGACGGGATCTCAGGCGCCGAAGGCGGCTTCAACCTCATGACCAGTTGGCTCATTGACGCCAAGATCGCTATCGGCGATCTCGACGAAGCGCGAGCCCTATTCGAGTCATACATCGCCCTAGCCGGTCCTACCGGGTTGATCCCCGAAGAAGTCGACCCGATTACGCGACAGGGCCTCGGCAACCACCCTCAGGCATACTCGCACCTCGGATTGATCAACAACGCCTGCAACCTCGCTCAAGCGGGCACAACCGCAGGCCACCCGAGCAAGGACCTCTAGAGCATCACCGGGGATTCGCTCATTCCCAGAGCGTTCTTTTCGACAACCTCGGTGACGCCGGCCACCCGGTCCTTCATGATCCGCTCGATACCTGCCTTGAGGGTCTGCGTAGACGCCGGGCAGGTGACACAGGCGCCGAACAGCTCGACGGTCACAACACCGGTGGCTTCGTCGACCTCGATCAGTTCAATGTCGCCCTCATCGGCCTGAATGGCCGGGCGGATCGCATTGACGACCTTCTCAACCTGGGTTCGCACACTCCCATTGTGCCAGCATTCAACCCGATTGGTTCATCAGTTTCTCCAGCAAACGCCACCGAGGCCAGTAACTTTGAAGCACGAATACTGTCTCTGTGCTCCTTGCTCACCAAGGCGGTTGGGATGAGATCCTCGCGGTGGGCGCGCCCATGGTGTTGTTCGG
The DNA here is from genome assembly GCA_028819005.1 of Acidimicrobiaceae bacterium. Taxonomy (GTDB): domain Bacteria; phylum Actinomycetota; class Acidimicrobiia; order Acidimicrobiales; family Aldehydirespiratoraceae; genus VXYK01. Next base: position 153,237 of record JAPPMP010000005.1, on the reverse strand, counting down.
CTCGCTCCTGCTCGTCGCCCGCCGGCGGGCGCGCTACCACAAAGAAACAAGACCGACGGAACTTCCGACCGACCGGACCGCTAGGAACGACTGACGTCGGCGCCCAACGAGTTGAGCTTGGCTGCCAGGTCGTCGTAACCGCGGGCGATATGGTGCGCGTCGCTCACGACTGTCTCCCCTTCTGCCCCCAGACCCGCAATCACGAGCGCCGCGCCCGCGCGAATGTCAGGGGCCTTCACCTTGGCTGCCGACAGGCGCTCCTTGCCCTCGATCACGACGTGGTGCGAGTCGATACGAATGTCAGCACCCATGAGCCGCAGGTCGTCCACATAACGGAACCGCTCTGCGAAAAGGTTCTCAGTAACCGAGCCGACCCCATCGGCGGTCGCCAGCAGGGCAACCAGCAGAGGCTTCAGATCGGTGGCTACGCCCGGGTACGGGAGGGTCGAGAACTTCGCCGAGCTCAGACGGCCGGATACACAGGCGCGAATGCTGTCGCCGTCTGCTGAAATCTCCATGCCCATATCGCCGAGTTTGCCGCACAACACGGCCATGTGATCACGGTCCACGCCGGTGACGACGATTTCACCCGTAGCGATCCCGACGGCGGCCAGATACGTCGCTGCCACTATGCGGTCGCCGACGACCGAATGATCGACCGGCTGAAGCGCCTCTGCATGGTCGACGCCGTTGATCGTGAGGGTGCCTGAACCCGACCCGGAAATCTGCGCACCCATCTTGTTGAGGAACTCGCAGAGATCTGCGACTTCAGGTTCACGCGCCGCGTTGTCGATCACGGTCGTGCCCCTGGCCCGCACAGCCGCCATGAGCAGATTCTCGGTAGCGCCGACGCTCGGGAAGTCGAGCCTGATCGTCCCTCCGGTCAACTCCTGGACTCGGGCGTGGACATATCCGTCGACCGTCTCGGCCTCAACGCCCAGCTTGGCCAACCCCTGCAGATGCATATCGATGGGGCGAGGGCCGAAGTCGTCACCTCCCGGGAGCGCGACGACCGCTTCGCCGCAGCGCGCCAGCATCGGTCCGAGAACCTCGATCGACGCTCGAAACTGATCGACGATGCCGCTGGGGGCAACAGGTTCTATCTCGGCTGGAACCTCGACGATCAACGATCCGCCTACGCTGCGGGAAGGCAGCGTCACCTTGCAACCGATGGCCCGCAACAGTTCCGCCATCAGCCCCACGTCAGTGATGCGAGGGACGTTCGCGATGCGATAGGCGCCCTCGGCCAGCAGAGTCGCGGCCATCAACTTCAAGACACTGTTCTTGGCGCCGGAGACTTCCACCGCTCCCTCGAGAGGAGAGGGTCCCCGCACGACAAAGCTGTGCCCGGCGAGGTCAAGTTCCGGAACGTCTGCGGCCAGCAGGGACATCACCTGAGAGTCTGCCACCATAACTCCCGCGGCGCGCGTCATCTGAGGCATATCTGCGGGCCTTGCGGCTCGCATTCCGTCGGGGCGTTCTCAGGCCAAACGTTCGATCAGTCGACTGACGAGAGCCGCCACCTCGTCCGCTGCGGCGTCGTAGTCGGCCTGCTGCCCCGCACCGGGGTCGACGACCTCCTCCCACGCTTCGGGTTCAACCTCCGCAAGGCCCAGCCGAGCCACCCGCGCGGCCAGATCATCGGCACTCCCCGGCGCCAGGTCTCGGGCGACACGCTTCAGGCTTCCGGTCTTGGCGGCTCCCTCGGGGTGAGTTCGTCGCATCCAGAGGAGATGATCCGGCTCCATGGCGACAATCAATGTGGAGAGCGCTATGTCTTCAGCAGACAGTTGGTGGCTGCGATGCCATGGGTCGCGCAGTCCGTGCCTCTCCAACGCCGTGCGGGTACGCACGCTCATCGGCTGCCCCGGCAGGACATGGGTGCCACCGCTGAGAACGCACACCTGCGGTTCCTCGCCGAAGTGAGCCCGCATCATCGCCGCTCCCATCACCGACCGGGCCGCGTTGCCAGTACACAGGAAGGTCACCGTGGGTCTCTCGGGGACAGGCCGCGGCCGTGGCGCGTCGCGAATCGTCCGAGGTCGATCATCGCTCATCAGTTGTTCTTTCTCGTTACCGCGCCGACGTCTCTTTCCATCACTTCCATGGCTTACCTCCCAATCGAGGTGTCAAGCCAACAGGGGGATCATCAGTTGCCGGAGGCCGGCGTTGGCGTCGGCCTCACCGAGCAGCTAACCGGTCGCAACGCAGGCCATGTCCGCCGCGCGATTCCGGCTCGCCGGCCAGCAGTCTTGGCTGCACTGTTCATCGTAACTGTCTGCTGACATTTTGACCCTCCACGCAACGGCAGCGAACTTGCTAGCATCACAGTTCAATCGCGAGTAATCAGGCTCGGCATGTTCACTTGCGGCATCAACAACAATCCAACTCTGGAGGGACAGACAATGGAACGAACCCGCAAGCTCCTACTCTTGTTAGCTGCGCTGGCTCTGTTCGCCGTCGCTTGTGGTGACGACGACGAGGCGGCTACCACAGGCGATGACGGCGACGACATGGCCGAAACAGGCAACGACATGGCCGAAACAGGCAACGACAGCGAGATGATGGATCACCTCGGCGACGGATCACTCGGCACGATCACGGTCGAGCCGGGAGCTGAGGTGCAGATTCGATCTCTCAACGCTCTCACCGGGGACGTGGCGCTCTTCGGTCTTCCGATCCACCGGGCAATAGAGATCGCCGTTGACGACTATGGGGACATTCATGGCTTCTCGGTCTCATTGGGTCAAGGTCTCGACGACCTTTGCTCCAGCGACGGTGGTCAGGCTGCCGCGCAGACGATCGTTGCCGACGAGCAAATCGCCGGTGTGGTCGGCACGTCCTGCTCCGGTGCAGCCGTAGCGGCGGCACCGTTGATCAGCGAAGCTGGGATCGTCATGATCTCTGGCGGCAATACCTCACCCGCTCTCACTTCTGACCTCGCGGGCACTGCGGGGGAGAACTACAACGAGGGCTACTACCGCACCGCACACAACGACCTCTATCAGGGTCGGGCAATGGCCTTGTTCGTGTTCAACGACCTCGGTCTGACAACCGCCGCGGCGATCCACGACGGCGACCCCTACACCCAGGGCCTCGCCCAAGCGTTCGTCGACGCCTACGAGGAGATCGGCGGCGAGATAACCGGCTTTGCAGGCATCGCAAAGGGTGACACAGACATGGTTCCGGTCCTCACCGAGATCGCCGCCGCCAGTCCCCAGGCCCTCTTCTTCCCGATCTTCCAGCCCGAGGGAAACTTCATCGCTGCGCAAGCACCGGGCGTTGCCGGACTTGAGGACACTCAGTTGCTGGCTGCAGACGGCCTGTTGGTCGCCGGTTACCTGGCACTGGAGGAAACCGAGGGAATGTACTTCTCGGGACCCGACTCCCGCTTCGGTGAAAACGTCAACCAGTCAACCGGCAAGTCCGCCGTTGACTTCACCAGCGCTTATGAATCCCTCCACGGGGAGGCCCCGACCTCGCCGTTCTGGGGCCACGGCTACGACGCCACCGCCATGCTGCTCGACGCCATTGAGTCGGCGAGCTACGTGGACGGCGACGGCAATCTGGTCATCGACAAAGCCGGCGTCCGCGAGCACCTCGACGGACTCACCGGATACAACGGCCTTATCGGGTTGATCAACTGTGATGCCTTCGGTGATTGCGGATCCCAGAAGGTGACCGTTATTCACCATCTGGATTCGAACGACTTCGAGGGTTCAACAGACAACGTGGTCTTCGAGTACGCGCCATCGTAGGGACTAGCTGTCGGTAGCGAACCGGTCCCGAACCTGGGATCGGGGTCGGTTCGCTCGCCGTCGGCGCTCTCGAAGCATCCTGACTTCGTCTTCAGCGACTCACTATGGTCAACACAGCAAGCAACTGAGACGTTGGATATGCCACCACCCGTCACCGCGGAGAACAACAAGCTGAACCGTCGCCTCGGCGTGGACGCCTTCCTGACCTTCATGCGGGTGGTCATGAGCACCTTTGTGATTCTTGGCCTGCTCATGTTCATCGGGCAGCAGATCGACCCCGACAACTTCGTCGCCTCCCGCATCAACCCCGACGCCACCGGGCTGACCGCAGCCCAGTTTGAAGGTCTGGTGATCTCCGGGCTCTCACAGGGCGCTATGTACGGGCTGATCGCGCTCGGCTATTCCATGGTCTACGGCGTTCTGGGGTTCATCAACTTCGCCCACGGCGAGGTCTTCATGGTCGGTGCCATGACCGGGATGATCACATCCAACAAACTCGACGAGTCCGGCGCGTGGGAGAGCAACTTCCTGCTCTCGTTGCTGTTCGTCCTGGTGATAGCGATCATCTGCTCCACCTTGACGGCGATCATCATGGAACGAGTCGCCTACCGGCCATTGCGGGGCTCGCCGCGGCTCATTCCGCTGATCACCTCCATCGGCGTGTCGTTCTTCATCCAGAACGTATCTGTGGTACTGCTCGGACCTGGGGCCAAGTCCTACCCGACGCTCCCGGAATGGTTGTCGAAGAAACGGGAGTTGCTCGGTTTCGTCACCATTGAAGGCACGAGGCTGATGGTGCTGGTTGTAGCGGCAATATCCATGGTGGCGCTGTGGTATCTGGTTGAGCGGACCAAGATCGGCAAGGCCATGAGAGCCGTGGCGGAGGACAAGGAGATCGCCTCGTTGATGGGAATCAACGTCAACCGCACGATCGTCACGACGTTCGCTGTCGGCGGCGCCATGGCCGGTGTTGCGGGGATCCTCTGGGGTCTGCTCTTCCGATCGGTCGTTCACACCACCGGGTTCCTGCCCGGGATCAAAGCCTTCAGCGCGGCTGTCGTCGGTGGTATCGGGAATATGGGCGGTGCGATGGCCGGCGGGATCACCCTGGGCAGTGCCGAATCAGTGGCACCCCTGATCCTGCTTGAGCCTTGGGGTATCGACGGCGTCTCGCAACTCAAGGATGCGGTGGCCTTCCTGGTTCTCATCTTCGTGCTGCTGGTGAAGCCGACCGGTCTGTTCGGTGAGCGGCTGTCAACCGAGGACCGAGCATGAGCACCGAGGACCGGGGGCCGAGCATGAGTACCGCATTCATCGAGGAACCGTCAGACGAGGAGCTGCCGGCACGGCGAATGCTGGACCAGGACTGGCGGAAGGTATTCAACTACGGCCTTCTGTTGGCTCTGGTGCTTGTGTTTGTCGCACTCACCAACATGCCGGTCAACCTTGATCACCGCATGCTGATCGAACCGATTTTCTCGATGGGCTACCTGTCATTGTTCTGGCTCCCTGCAGTCTTCGGTCTGGTGGTGTGCAGGGAGCCAGTCTTGGCAGGCATGCCCAGCCATGCCAAGGGAAGCCGCGAAGTGCTCGCCGGCTCACTCGTGGGCCTGATCGGTGGAGCCGGTCTCAGCGTCCTCACATTCCTGCTGGACAATTTCAACCTTCGTGATCCGCTGGTCAACTGGAGTCCCCAACTGCTCGAGTTGTTGTCTTTCCAGCGAGACACAGCCTTCGGCATCGCAATCTGGCTACCGGTCGGCTTGGTGCTCGGAACATTCGGCGGGTTGGCGCACCTGCTCTCGGCGACAGTCCGCCGCATGCTGAGCTGGGCGTTCGCTTCGGTGATCGCCTTCGCGATCTTCGAGACGGTGATCCTCGACCTGTCGGAGGGTTTCGCCTGGCTCGGCGCTGAATGGCTGGTTGAGGAACTCTATTTCATCCGCGGCGGGTTGACGATGCACGGCGCCGCAGTGTTGGCTGTCGTCGGCGGTCTGTTCGCCGCTTTCGGACGAGACCGGGCCCATCGTGCCAAAGAGCGCTTCGATGCACTGGAGGGAACGAGCCGAACTCGGGCCAACGCCATCGGTTTGCTGGTAGTTGCAGCAGCGCTGGTGATCCTGCCTCTGTTCTTGGGCGGTATCACCAACGAACTGTTGGCCAACGTCGGCCTGTTCGTGCTGTTGGCCCTGGGTCTCAACATCGTGGTGGGTCTCGCCGGAATACTCGACCTCGGATACGTGGCATTCTTCGCGATCGGCGGCTACACCGCCGGCATTCTCACCACCACCAACCGTGGAGAATCCTGGCCCGACTGGATGCCCCAGTTCTATTGGGGCACGGCTCTGGTCGCAGTGGTGATTCTGGCAGCGCTGGCTGGATTGTTCATCGGCGCGCCGGTGATCCGCATGAGGGGCGACTACCTGGCCATAGTCACCCTGGGTTTCGGCGAGATCATCCGCCTGCTGTTCCTTTCCGACTGGCTCGGGGGCTACACCGGCGCCGCGCAGGGAGTGACCAACATCCCCGGCGTGCAGGTCTTCGGCCTTGCCACGGTGAAAGGAACCGATCCGCGGGCCGTGTTCTACCTTGTGCTGTTCTTCTGCGCTATCGCCATCTACGTGTCGTGGCGATTGGAACGCAGTCGACTGGGCCGCGCCTGGATGGCGATCCGCGAAGACGAGTCGGTCGCCGAAGCGATGGGCATCAACACGGTCAACGCCAAACTCATGGCCTTCGTCGTGGGAGCTGTGCTGGCCTCATTCTCGGGCGCCATCCTCGCAGCCAAAGTGGGATCGGTCTTCCCCAACAGCTTCATCATTCTGGTCTCAATCGTCATATTGGTGGTCGTGATCGTGGGCGGTATGGGCAACATCGCGGGTGTGATCGTGGGCTCGGTGGTGCTGATCGGCATTCTCGGCGGACCTCGACAACCGGGCCTGCTGCAGGAGTTCTCCGAATACAAGCTGCTGATCTACGGCGTGCTGCTGATCTGGATGATGTTGAAACGTCCTGAGGGTCTGGTGCCCAACGTTCGGCGCACCCGAGAACTCCACCAAGACGAGTACCTTCAGGACGCCTGGCTCCGAGGCGAGATCGACGCCGACTCCGAACACACCGACGACTCGCACTCCAATGGCAATACGGGGGTGCTGCCCGCATGAGCCGGCGTCTGTTGACCATCAACAAGCTCAGCGTCACCTTCGGGGGTCTCCACGCCCTCAAAGACCTCGATTTCTATGTCGACGAAGGCGAGATCGTGTCGGTTATCGGACCCAACGGCGCCGGCAAAACCACCTTCTTCAACATGATCTCCGGGATGGTCACACCGACATCCGGCGACATCATCTTCAAAGGCGAATCACTCTTGGGGCTGGACCCCAACCAAGTCACAGCTGCCGGAATAGCCCGCACGTTCCAGAACGTCCGCCTGTTCGCCAACATGACCATCCTCGAGAATGTGATGGTCGCCCAACACTGCCGGACCCGCCAAGGCCTCTGGGGCGCACTGTTCCAGACACGCCCGTTCAAACAGGAAGAACAAGAGATCAGAGAACACGGCGAGAAAGTGCTGAGCTTCTTCGGCACTCGCCTGATCGGCTACCGACTCGATCAACCGGCCGCGGTGCTGTCGTATGCGAACCGGAGGCGGCTGGAGATCGCCCGAGCGATGGCCACCAAACCCACGATCATCCTTCTCGACGAGCCAGTTGCCGGCATGAACCCGAAGGAGTCCGCGGCACTTACCCGACTGATCGGCGAACTCCGCAGCGAATGGGGCTTCACCATCGTGATGATCGAACACGACATGAGCGTCGTACGCGATGTGAGCGACCGAGTAGTTGTGCTCGACCACGGCGAGACCATCGCCCATGGCACCTACGAGGAAGTGTCTACCAACCCCGATGTCATCGAGGCATACCTCGGGCGCCCCGCAAAGGAATCGGCATGAGCGACACCGACGGCGCGCCTCCTCTGCTTGAGATGCGCGGGGTCAACACGCACTACGGCGCGGTCCATATCCTCAAAGACGTCGAGTTCTCGATCTATCCCGGCGAGTTGGTGTGCCTGCTCGGGGGCAATGCGTCGGGCAAGTCGACCACCCTGAAGACCTTGTTGGGCATGGTCGCGCCCACGACCGGCGATGTGCTCCTCAACGGCGAGATCGTGACCGACGAATCGATTTCGTACCGCGTCGAGCGGGGCGTCACGATGGTCCCCGAGAACCGCCGGCTGTTCAAACGGCTGTCGGTCAAGGACAATCTCGAACTCGGGGCTTTCCTGCGCTCGGACCGATCAGCCATCGACGCCGACCTTGAGCGGATATTCGAGATGTTCCCGAGGGTGAAAGAACGGCTCAGCCAGAAAGCCGGCACTCTTTCCGGCGGTGAGCAGCAGATGGTGGCAATGGGCCGGGCGTTGATGTCTGACCCGAAGGTGCTGCTGATGGACGAGCCGTCAATGGGGCTCGCCCCCGCTCTGGTGCAGACCAACTTCGAGTTGATCAAACAGATCCATTCACAGGGAGTGGCCATTTTCGTGGTCGAGCAGAACGCCAACATGGCGCTCTCTATCGCAGACCGCGGTTGGGTGCTTCAAACCGGGCGGGTTGTGCTCGACGACACTGCCGAGGCGCTCCTCGCCAACCCACACCTGCGCGCCAGCTACCTCGGCGAGACCTGACCCCCGGCTCAGCCCCTGTCGTCTCGGGCCAAGCACTCGAGCAGAGCGAGGGTTTTGCTGCGAAGCGTCTCAGCCGCTGTGGCCAAGTTCTCGACGAACTGAGCTTCGGTGGCAACCGGCGAGTCGACGAGATCGGTGATCGTCTTGAGCGCCCCGGTCGGCACGCCGTGAAGATGCCCGACCCAGGCGACAGCTGCAGCCTCCATCTCCTTCACCTCCGCCCCGTTGGCGATAATCCTCTCTCGGTCGGTCTTCGATTCGTCGAAGCTGTCGCCAGAGGAGACAATCCCCAGTCGGCAACCGAGCGCCGAAGCGTGACTGCGAAGATCCGCTGCGGGGAGTTCGCTGAGTCCCATGACCTCGAAGCCCGGCAGCGGGATCCGACGGTCGTGACAGGCGAAGTGAGGCCACGCCAGGAACGCGTCGCCTATCTCAGCACCAGCTCGCAGCCAACCACCGGCTGTACCCACCGAGAGCACCAGGTCCGGCTTCGGTCGATCCAGGTTGAGCGCCACATGAGCGGTGAGAGCCGCAGCCGTGCTTCCAACCGCGTCGACGCCGTAGATCGGATCGGTCCCGTTGACTGCAAGCACCACATCGGGCCGTCGTCGGGTCTTCGACGCATGAGAGAGCCTGCAGGGCAGACCGCTCGCCCACACAGGCGCCTCGAGGGGCTGCGCTCCGAGGGCGTCCCGCAGAGGCGCCGCTTCCGCCTCCATCGCCATGATGATCACCACCCGCTCGGCCCGGTCGATGATCGGGCTTTGCAGCGGTACTGGATCCTGCTCGTTCGGCATACGCCTTAGATCGTAGCTAATCCGACAGTCCCAGAGCGCCGGCAACCCGGTCCCTGTGCACAGAGGCAGAACCGTACGCTCCCGACAGGCTCCAGCCCCGCTTAAGCCAGATCTGCAGATCGTACTCGAAGGTGTAAGCGATGGCGCCGTGGCACTGGAGCGCCGCCCGGCATGCGCGATCAACCGCGTCCGACGCGGTTGCCTTGGCCATCGACACGTCGCGGCCTCGCACAACTGCGTCGTCGCAATGAGCGACAGACCATGCCGCTCGGTACACCAGCGGGGCGGAGAACTCGATCCCCAGCCGCACGTTTGCCAAATGGTGCTTGACCGCTTGATAACTTCCGACGGGCTTACCGAACTGCCTGCGCTCTTTGACATACTCGACCGTGATGTCAAGCAGACGCCGAGCAACGCCGACGCACTGGGCTGCAGTGCCCAAAGCAGCCCGGTCAGACGCCAGAGCGACGTCTGCGCCAGCCAACAGAGTCGCCGCCTCCGGATCGAAACTGATCTCGGCAAGTCGACGAGACTGGTCAATGGAGTCCTTGGGAACAACTGTCAACGCCCCACTGTCAACCGCCAGCAGTGAGCCTGAGTGTTCAGCGACAACCAGATCAGCCGCGACTGGGGCCACGACATTGGGACCACCGGTTGCCAACGCCACCGTGCAGGTGCTCTCTCCGCTGACAGCCGCGTTCAACAGATCAGCAGCACCCGCGGCCGCCAGCGCGGGAACTGCCACAGCCACATGCTCCACCAGCGGTTCCGGCACGCCGCCGTAACCAGCCTCCTCAAGCACGCGTACCAGAGCCACTTCGTCCATCCCGAGTCCGCCCGCCTCGGTCGGGGCCGTAATCGCCAGCACTCCGACTTCTGCCAGCGTCGCCCACAAGCCCCGCACCCGTCCGTCAGCGCTGTCCCAGCTTTCTCGGATCGCCTCCGCGCGGCATTGGTTCGCAAAGATCTCGCGGACGGTGTCACGGAACATGTCGTGCTCGTCGGTGAAGGCGAAGTGCATTTGTGTTACCTCCGCGGCAACCCGAGTACGCGTTCAGCGATGATGTTGCGCTGAATCTCGTTGGTTCCCGCATAGATCGGACCGCCGAGGGCGAACACGTATCCGTCGAGCCAGTCGCTGGGCACCTCGGCATCATCCCCGAGCAGGCGAAGGGCCGTGGCATGGAGTTCCAGATCCATCTCGGACCAGAACACCTTCATCAAGCTGGCCTCTGATCCGAGATCACCGCCCGCCATCAACTCGGCAGCCACAAAATACGTCTGCCAGCGATAAGCCTCGGCCCGGATCCAGGCATCAACCACCTCATCCCGCAACCGCAAATCCAACCCGCTGCCCGTTTCATTCACCGCTGTGCCAGTCGCAGCACCCGCCGTGCCAATCGCAGCACCCGCCGTGCCAGTCGCAGCATCCGCTGTGCCAGTCGCAGCATCCGCCGTGCCAATCGCAGCACCCGCCGTGCCAATCGCAGCACCCGCCGTGCCAGTCGCAGCACCCGCCGTCGCAGCACTCGCTGTCGCAAGCTCCCTGAGACGCTCGGCGGCGGCCATGAAACGACCGGGGCTTCGCAAGCTGAGTCCGCGTTCGGATCCCGCCGCCGCCATGGCAACGGCCCAACCCTGGCCCGGCTCGCCGAGTACGTTGTCCGCGCTCACTCGGCAGTCGTCGAAGAAGATCTCTGCGAAGCCCGACTCCTGATCGAGCCGTTTGATGGTTCTACGCGTCATTCCGGGTGCATCGGCAGGAACCAGCAAATAGCTCAAGCCTGCGTGACGCTCGGCAGTCGGGTCGGTGCGGACAATGCAGAAGATCCAGTCTGCGTACTTGCCCCGCGAGCACCAGGTTTTCTGGCCGTTGATCACATAGTCGTCACCGTCGCGGACCGCGTTCGTCTTGATCCCGGCGAGGTCCGAGCCGGCCTCGGGCTCGGACCAGCCCTGAGCCCAGATCTGCTCGCCGCTGGCCATTCTCGGCAGGAAATAGTCCTGCTGGGCCTGGGTGCCGAAGTTGAAGATGGTGGGAGCCAACAGGCTGACGCCGTTGGCGCTCACCCGCCCCGGCACACCCGAAAGCCAGTACTCCTCCTCATAGATCAGCCACTCGATCAGATCACAGTCACGCCCGCCGTATGCCGAGGGCCAAGCGGGCACAGACCAACCTCCCTCGAACAGAGTTCGTTCCCAGAGCCGATGCTCTTCGAACCCCGCCGCCGAGTCCATCGATGCAGGCGGTTCGGCGGGTCGGTTGGCGTGCAGCCAAGTCCGGCACTCGTCGCGGAACTCGAGGTAGCGGGGAGAAAGCTCAAGGTCCATCAACGGAACTCGGCTTTGCGCACGCCGTTGGGGTCGAAGACTTCCCGGATCAGCCGCAACTCCTCATCGCTGGGCAGCCGGCTCTCCTCGACGTCGCCGGTGACTGCCAGTTCGAACGCGGAAGCCTCTTGTGCCTGTTCAAGAGTGACCTCGGGGTGGAGCGAACGCACTCTCATCCTGCGGTCCTCGGTCTCGAAGTCGTAGGCGCCGAGGTCGGTGACCACCCGGCGGATCTCGAAGTGCTTCCTGCTCGCTTCGGGGAGTTGCGCTATGCGGTCGTATCCCGGCGCTGAGACCACGTCGACCGACGTGCAGAAGGCTCGGGCCTGGTTCGGGATCCAGTAGGTGGTGGGGTGATTGAGCAGATTGCCCGGCGCCCCGCGCAGACCCAGCAGTTGCGCTTTGGGCTTGCGGTAGGACCCGATGGCCGCAAAGTTCTGGTTGCCGTACTGGTCTATCTGACTGGCGCCCATCAACACGTGCCGCTTCCCCGACCAGACCTGATCGAAGACCGTTCGGAACGGCATGTAGGACTCGATCACCGCTGAGGAGGGGTCGCCGCCGAGGGGTAGATTGCCTTCGATCGCGAACGCGATCGTGTCGGTCAGCATCAGGTCGGGTTCGAAAGAGGCCCTGGCCAACCGCCCGGCGATCACCGGCAACGGACCCATCGGATTGCACAGGAGCTCGCCGTCACCCCTGAACGCCTCGGCGAGAGCGACTACACACACCTCATCGAGCGTGACGGTCATTTGTTTCTCCGTTCGTTCAGCTTGGCGACGTAGTCGTCGTGGGATTCGAGTTCCAGCCAGTCCTTGCGGAACTGCTCCCAAGCGTCCGGGTCACGGGCCGTTGCCGCGTATTCGGACTGGAACGGCTCGTCGCGCTCATAGTCGGGCGGGCATTCGGTGAAATGGGCTCCGTTCGGTGCGCTCACCACGCCGTCGACATGAGAACGCGGGATTCGCAGCGTGTGAACCGATCCCTCGCTCAAGAACTGATCTGTGGGAACGATCTGCTCCGCCGACATGAAGGTCTTGGCGCCTGCCATGGCGAACAGGTCGTCGAAGTAGAGGTCCGGCCCGAGGAACTGGCCGTTGCCTTTGGCATCGGCTCGGTTCATGTGAAGAATCACCGCGTCCATCTGGAACGCAGGAACCGCCACCAGTTCCTCGCCGTCGTCGTAAGGTGATCTCACCGTCTTCAGGTCAGGGTTCTCGGACATCATGGCCGTGCCCAAACCCGCCCGCGTCGGGTAGAAGGGCACACGGTGAGCGGCAGCCATGAGGCCCAGATAGAACGCGCCTTCGTCCATCTCGGAGACGTCCAGGGCACCGGCTTGACGAGCCAGCCGGAAATGCGGTTCGAGCGGGATGGAATCAAGCGAAACGAAACCGTATGTGAGCTTTCGGACTCTCCCGGACGCGCACAGGATTCCGACGTCAGGGCCGCCATAGGAGACGATGTCGAGGTCGCGCAGGTCGCTGCGCAAGATGGCACGCACCAACGACATCGGTTTTCGGCGCGAGCCCCAGCCGCCGATGCCGAGAGTCATACCGCTTCGGAGTTCGCCGATGACCTCCTCTTCGGTCATTCGTTTGTCCGCCACTCCGACTCCTCTCAGCGGTTCTTCAACTCAAGGGCTCCCCGACAGTATTCGACATGTCCCCGTGGTGCTAAGCCCGCCGGGTCGCCGGCCCGCGGGGGCGGGTCGACCCTTCGCTTTTCGGCGGGTCGGACCGTCCCGATAGGGTGACGGGCATGGTCGAGACGAACGACGCTCTTGACATGAGCGGCCGGACGGTCATCGTGACCGGCGGCACCAAAGGCCTCGGTCGGGTGATCGCCGAACGTTTTCTGGAACAGGGCGCTGACGTGGTGATCTGCGCCCGGAGCGCGCCCGAGGACCCGGTTTCTGGCGAGGGGCGTGAAGCACTCTTCGTTGCGGCCGATGTTCGAGATCCCGAGCAGATAGCCGGGGTGGTGTCCGCGGCGGTTGACGCCACGGGTCGGGTTGACGTGCTCGTCAACAATGCCGGCGGAGCACCTCCATCGGTCAGCGCAACCGTGTCGCCTCGCTTCAACGACAAGATCGCCGCGCTCAATCTCATCGCGCCGATGACCTTCGCCCAGGCCGTCCACGACCAGATGCAGCAGGACGGGGGTGTGATAATCAACATCACCTCCGTCAGCGGCACTAGGGCCAATCCCCAGGGCGCGGCCTACGGCGCGGCCAAGGCTGGGCTGATCAATCTGACCGAGACGCTGGCCCACGAGTGGGGACCCAAAATCCGCGTGATCGCTCTGGTGGTCGGGATGATCGTCACCGAGCAAGCCCATCTGTTCTATGGCGATGAGGAGGGGATCGCCGCGGTCGGCCGAACGCTCGCGCTCAAGCGCATGGGCACGCCCGCCGAAGTCGCCGATGTCGTGTTGTTCGCCGCGTCGCCTCTGGCCCGCTGGGTGTCCGGTTGCGCGATCGCCGTGCACGGCGGTGGGGAGAGCCCTTCCTACATCGATGCGGCGAAGGTCGCCCCGTCAGCACCAGCCGAATCATGAACGACGCCTCCGACGACTCTGAAGACCCGGCTCGCACGAGTGATCGGGACTCGTCAGAAGGCTCGTTGTGGACCGACCGCACGACGATCGCCGCTCTGCTGGTCTTGATGTCGGCAGCCGTCTTCGTGGTGATCGCGCTCACGAACCGTCACGATCACAGCACCCACGTTCACCCGACTGCCGATGCCGTGAGCGGCGCGAGCGACTTGAGCGGCACGAGCGACTTGAACGGCACGAGCGACTTGAGCGCATCAGACCCAGCACATGACCACAGCACCCATGTCCACCCCGACATTGGCGCGAGGTTCGTCAGCACCGAGCGGATCAGTCCCCCTGAGGCTTGCCGCACCATCATCGGCTGCGATGATGCAGGGCCCAAACCCCAGAACCCCGGAGACAGGGGCGGTTGGGCACAGTTCATGACTCTCGGCGCGGTAGCGGTCGGCGTCGCTTTCATCGCCACAAAGATCATCCGTGCCGCGAGGCGGGCCAAAGCATATATCTGACAAAAATGATCGGAATTAGATGCTTTAGCTGAGGCGTTCGGTTATGGTGTCGGGAATCCTGACTGTTTGGATCGGGATTATCTGGATTTCGTGCCCATGTCTCCATACCCGGTCAACCTCGAACTCAGCGGTCAACCCGTCCTCGTCGTCGGAGGCGGGCCGGTCGCGGCCCGCAAAGTAGCGGGCCTGCAGAGCGCTGATGCTCGCGTCACTGTCGTCTCCCCCGCGGCAGTCCGCGAGATCGGCGCCGACCCCGACGTGCGTTGGTTGGCGCGTCACTACCGACCCGGCGAGGTGGCCTCCTATCGTCTGGCCGTCACGGCCACCGACGACCCCGCCGTCAACGCGGCAGTACGCGCAGACGGTGATCGGGCCAACGTGTTCGTCAACTCCGCCGACGATCCCTCCAACTGCTCCTTCACGCTCCCCGCCGTCGCCCGTCGAGGCGACCTGCAGATCACAGTGTCAACCGGCGGACGCAGCCCCGGCCTAGCCCGCTGGCTGCGCCGCAGACTCGAAGGCCAGCTCAGCGATGGCTACGACGACCTCCTAGCACTGTTGACGGAAGCTCGAGCCGAGGCTCGCGCAACCTTCGGCACATCCGAGATCGCCGGTTGGGACACGGCTCTCGACGACGGACTGCTCGAACTCGTTCAACAAAACCGCGCAGTCGAAGCCCGGGAACGCCTCCTGGGGCATCTCGGCCTGAGAAACCAAGAGGTGCTCGCATGACCGTCCACCTCGTCGGAGCAGGACCCGGAGACCCAGATCTGCTCACCGTCAAAGCCGTCAAGCTCCTGCAGCGCGCCGATGTGGTCGTCTACGACCGGCTGATCGAACCTGCGATGCTCGAACTCGCCCCGCCCTGGGCCGAGATGATCGATGTCGGCAAGCGCCCCGGGACACCCGCCGACGCACAAACACGAATCAACGATGCGCTGATCGACCGTGGCCGGAGATTCGATTGTGTCGTGCGCCTCAAAGGCGGCGACCCCTTCGTTTTCGGGCGGGGCGGAGAGGAAGCGCTGGAGTTGCGGGCGGCAGGCGTCGATGTGGAAGAAGTACCGGGAATCACCTCCGCCATCGCAGCACCCGCGGCTGCCGGCATTCCCGTCACCATGCGGGGTCTCAGCAGCGGGTTCACCGTGATCACCGGTCACTGGGACCCCGATACCGAGCGACGGCTTGATTGGGACGCTCTCGCCCGCTCCGGCACAACACTGGTGATCCTGATGGGAGCATCACGCACGGCGTGGATTGCGCAGCGCCTGACGGCCGGCGGACTGCCCGCCGACACGCCCGTCGCCGTCATCTATTCCGCCACAACCAAACACCAGCGCGTGACACGAACAACCCTCGCGGGACTGCCAGAACTCGATGTGGCCGCCCCGTCCACCCTGGTGATCGGAGCGGTCGCCGCCCAATCGGTACTGGCTCCGGGCGCGTTGCTCCCGCCG
>JAPPMP010000005.1:91262-137046 GCA_028819005.1 Acidimicrobiaceae bacterium | reverse complement strand
GACGCAGCCGGAGCCGCGAATACGCCTGCCGAAACCCAAGCGCTGCTCCCGCCGGACGCAGCCGGAGCCGCGAATACGCCTGCCGAAACCCAAGCGCTGCTCCCGCCGGGCGCAGCCGGAGCCGCGAATACGCCTGCCGGCATCCAAGAACTAACCCAGAAAGGTGCTCTGCGATGACCCTCCTCGAAACCACCAGAGCCGATACGCGGCCCGTGGATCCTGACATCCAGGCCGACATCGACAAATTCCGAGACGTGCTCGGAAAATACCGAACAGGCGAGATCTCAGAAGACGTTTTCCGGGTGTTCCGGTTGAACAACGGCATCTACGGCCAAAGACAGGGCGGAACCAACCAGATGGTTCGAGTGAAGGTTCCCTACGGATCGATGGACGCGGAACAATTCGAGATGCTGGCGTTCATCGTCGAGCGCTACAGCCGCGGCTGGGCTCACATCACCACGAGACAGAACCTCCAGTTCCATTTCGTGCAGCTGGATCAGATTCCCGAGGTGCTGGACCACCTCGCAGCGGTCGGCATGACCACCCGCGAAGCCTGCGGCGACACCGTGCGCAACGTGCAGGGATGCCACCTTGCAGGCGCCTGTCCGCATGAGAACCTCGACGTCACGCCGTGGGCGGAGGCGGCCTACCGCCACTTCGTCCGCAACCCGTTGAGTCAGCGCCTGCCCCGCAAGTTCAAGATCAACTTCTCCGGATGTGAGACCGACTGCGGCCAGGCCATGTTCAACGACGCCGGCGTGATAGCCGCGACCCGCACACTCGACGACGGAACCGTCGAAGCAGGATTTCGAGTCTTCGTCGCCGGAGGGCTTGGCACCACCCCGTTCCCAGCGCAGGCAATCGAAGAGTTCACCCGCAAAGAAGAGCTGCTCCCCACACTCGAAGCAATCCTGAGAGTGTTCGATCAGACCGGCAATCGGGACAACAAGCTCCGCGCCCGGATGAAATGGGTGGTCGAACAGCTCGGGATCGACGAAGTCCGGCGCCGTGTGTTGGCAATCCGCAAATTCCTGCTCGCCTCGTCTTCATACCCGGGCGGTCTCCCGACCGAAGTACGGGTCAGAGGCGATGCGCCGGCCGGGTTGGACGCCGCCTCGAAGGTCACCAAAATCGGGCAGGGCACGCCGGTCAGAATCAGTGGAGCCTCCCCATATGACCGATGGTTCAGCGCCAACGTGGTCCGAGGCATCGCATCAGGGCAGGTGTCGGCCTATGCCTGGGCGCAGCTCGGTGACATAACCGCCGAGCAGTTCCGCGCTGTTGCAGCAATCAGCCGTGACTTCGAAGCCGACATTCGCCTGACAAACCGCCAGAACCTCATCATCCGAGGGCTCGACGAATCACAGCTCCCGAATCTGCACGAACGGCTGCTTGCCGTCGACATGGCGAGCCCGGGCGCCGAACTGGTCAGAGACGTTGTGGCCTGCCCCGGCGCCGACACCTGCAACCTCGCCGTCACCCAGAGCCGAGGTCTCGCCAAAGCAATCGGCGACGCCCTCGAATCCGAAGGACTCGCCGAAGTCGCGGGCTTGCGCATCAACATCAGCGGATGTCCCAATTCCTGTGGACAGCATCACGCAGCCGACATCGGATTCTTCGGTGCCGAGCGCCGAGCCAACGGTCGCTCAGCGCCCGGTTACCAGATGATGCTCGGAGGCTACATCGGCCAGGAACAGGCGCACTTCGGCACAAAAGCCCTGCGCCTCCCCGCCAAGAACGCCGCCGAGGCCGCTCTGCGAGTCGTGCATCGTTTCAACAACGAACGCACGGTAGGCGAATCGTTCCGTGGCTGGATCGAACGCTCCGGCGGAGTGAGGGCCATTGCCGCAGGACTCAAGGATCTTGATCAGTTCCCGGCGTACGACGACGACCCGGAGTTCTACATCGACTTCGACGAAGCAGGCCCGTATGAAGCAGCGGTCGGCGATTCGGAGTGCGCCACCTGAGCCGATCTAGCATCGCGGGCAGCATGCCGCCCGAGTTCGACACCGACTTCGACCCTCGTCACGGAGAGTTGGTCGACGTTTCGCCCCTGCTGCGACGAATCGTCTGCAACAACCCGTCGAAGTACACGTTCCACGGCACGGGCACCTACGTGATCGGCCACGGGGATGTAGCCGTCGTAGACCCCGGTCCCCGCGACCCGGACCATGTCGAAGCACTGCTGCGCGCTCGGCGATGAGACGGTTCGCGCAATCCTGATCACCCACACCCACGGCGACCACTCACCGGCAGCTGCGGCGCTGCACGACGCCACTGGCGCTCCGGTGCTCGGGTTCGGCCCCCACCCCGAAGACGCGGTCGGCGAAGACGACGAAGCGGACGAGACAGACGACGCGAACAACGAAACCGATGATGCCGAGGACCAAGAACCCGCCGCAGCCGCACACCGTCTGGACACTCAACTGAAATCTGCGCGGAAAACTACACACAGTGTGGCTGAGCGCGCAGATTTCGGGGATTATGCGTTGATCGACACCGCAACAGGGTGGTGACAGGCGATGTAGTGGTCGCTGTCGCCGACCCGCTGCATCTCCGGTTCGTCGGTGAAGCAGACGTCGGTCGCGTGGGAACAGCGGGTGTTGAAACGACAACCGACGGGAGGGTTGATCGGCGACGGAAGCTCACCAGAAATATCGCCCTCTGATACGTCGACCGTCGGCGCAGGCTCGGGAACAGCAGCCAGCAAAGCCCGCGTATAGGGGTGCCGCGGATTCTCATACAGCTCATTGGCGTTGCCGATCTCGCATGCCTTGCCCAAGTACATGACAATGATTCGGTCAGACACGTTCTTCACGACCGAAAGGTCGTGGCTGATGAAGAGCAGGGTCAACCCATACCGCTTCTTCATGTCCTCCAACAGGTTGAGAACCTGAGCCTGGACCGACACATCAAGCGCAGAAACCGGCTCGTCGCATATCAACACCTTGGGGTCGAGGGCCAAAGCTCGGGCGATGCCGATCCGTTGACACTGCCCACCGGAGAACTGATGGGGGCGCCGATCACCGAACTTGGGGTCAATGCCCACAGACAGCATCAACTCCTCGATCCGACTCTGAGACCAAGAACCCTTCTCGTCGCCCCAAACTGCAAGGCCCTCCGAGATCACCTGGCGGATCTTGCGCCGCGGGTTCAGAGACGAGATCGGGTCCTGAAAGATCATCTGCAGGTCAGGCCGAAGCTGGCGCAACTCCTCGCCTTCAAGTCGGGCCAGATTGTTTCCCTGATAGTCGACGGCACCGCTCTTGATGTCGTTGAGGCGGATGATCGACTTCGCGACCGTCGATTTACCGCAACCCGACTCACCCACAATGCCGAGCGTCTCACCCGCGGCCACGTCGAAAGAGATACCGCTCACCGCGTGGACCACAGCACCCTTGCCGACGGGGAACTCGACTTCAAGGTCGCGCACCGTCAGCAGCACTTCAAGGTCTTCGCGCAACGGGGCGTGCCCTGACCCGGCCATCAGCTCGACGCCCCCGCACCTGATATTTCAAGACCTGCGACGGTGCAGCCCTGAGCCAGGTTGGCGGCCAGGGCTTCACGGCCACGGTCCGTGTTGGCCGGGTGGAAGCAGGCGAACTCGTGCATCCCTGCCACACCGCTGATATCAGGGATCGACTCCAGGCAGTCCGATCGAGCGAAGCGACAACGCGGCGCATAGGCGCACTGCTCCGGGGGATTGATGAGTTCAGGCGGTCGTCCCGGGATCGGTTCCAGCCGGGTGTGGCTCGGCTGATCGATTCTGGGAATCGAACGCAACAGCGCATCGGTGTAGGGATGACGCGAGTCGCTGAAAAGCGTTTCGGGCGCAGAACGCTCGACCAGACGCCCCGCGTACATCACCGCGATCTCATCGCAACGGCCGCGGGCCACGCCGAGATCATGGGTGATCAGGATCATCGACATGCCTCGGTCTTC
This sequence comes from Acidimicrobiaceae bacterium, assembly GCA_028819005.1. Classification (GTDB taxonomy): domain Bacteria; phylum Actinomycetota; class Acidimicrobiia; order Acidimicrobiales; family Aldehydirespiratoraceae; genus VXYK01. The sequence continues at coordinate 133,104 of JAPPMP010000005.1, read as the reverse complement.
GCGTAGTTTGTCCAGCAAATCGAGCAGGTGCTTTTGAACAGTCACATCAACCGCGGTCGTAGGCTCATCGGCAATGAGCAGAGATGGCTCGCAGGCCAGCGCCATGGCGATGACCACCCGTTGGCGCAACCCGCCCGACAGTTCGTGGGGGTACTGGTCGACCCGTTTGCCAGGCTCGGGAATGCCGACCTGAGCGAGCAGGTCTTCGGCTTCAGCAAGAGCCGTCTTGCGATCTCGCTTGAGGTGATAGCGCAGCGTCTCGGCAATCTGCTCGCCACACTTCTTCACCGGGTTGAGAGACGTCATGGGATCCTGGAAGACCATCGTCATCTTGACGCCCCAGAAATGCTCCCGGCCCTCCGAGGCTAGCCGCCGAACATCCTCGCCCTCGAAAATCACATCCCCGGCGACCTCCGCGGTGCGGGGCAGCAGGTTCATCAGAGTCTTGGCCGTGACCGACTTGCCCGAACCCGACTCGCCGACGATTCCAAGCGACGCACCCCTGGCCAGGTCGAAAGTAACGCCGTTGACTGCCTGCACCGTGCCCCGAGTCGTTGGGAACCGCACCGTCAGGTCACGTACCAGCAACTGTGTGTTTGCGGCGGACGCCTCAGCCATGATCTCTCCTAGAACGCCGTCTCGCGGACGTCGAAGTATTCGCGCACGCGGTCCCCTGCGAAGTTGAGGGCCAGGATGGTCAGGAACATCACCCCGATCGGCATCAGGGCGACGTGAGGGTTTTCCTGCAAGTCGCGAATGCCGCGGCCGTCGTTGATGATCACGCCCCAGCTGATGTCCTCAACCGAAAGCTGCAAAAAGGCCAGTCCGCCTTCAGCGACGATCGCGACGCCCATGCCCAACAGGGCCAATGCAGCCATTGGGATCAGCACCACCGGCAACAGCTCCCTAGTCAATATCCGAAAATGCTTCGCGCCGATCACCCGAGCCGCCTGCACGAACTCGCGCTCCGCGAACACCAGAGTTGCAGCCCTGGCGAGCCTGCCGACCGGGGCCACCGCCAGCACGCCCAGAGTGAGGCTCACCGTGCGGAGCGTTCGGTCGAAAGTGCTCGTGATCAGCAACGCGAGGATCAAACCGGGAAACGACAGAAGCGTGAAGAACAAGAAGCTGATGACTTGATCGACTCGTCCGCGGAAGTAGCCCGCGATCATGCCGAGTGAACCACCCACGACCATGCCGAAGGCGATTGCAATGAAGCCCACCACCAAAGAGACACGGGCGCCGTACACGGTTCTGGCGAACACGTCGCGTCCGAGGGCGTCGGTCCCGAACCAATTGTCCATTGACGGACCGGTGCGAGCCGGACCGGAGGCCAACTTGTCCGGATCGTCGAAAGGAAGGAGAGGAGCCAAAACAACCGTCGCGACGAGCAGCCCCAGCCATCCGACTGCAATCCAGAAGCCGACGCCGAGCTTCTTCTTGACGGCATCGACCACGTCGTCATCCATCGAGATGGCTTCCAGGCGGCTCTCGCCCGTCGTCTCGATCTCGCTCACGACGTTCTCACCCTCGGGTCGAGATATCCGTACATGAGGTCGACAAAAAAATTGATCAGCACGAAGCCGATTGCAACCACCGAGATCAAAGAGATGACAACAGGCGGGTCATTGCGCAACACCGCTTCCACCAGTTCGGTTCCAACCCCCGGAATCGAGAAGATCTGCTCGACGACCAACGCCCCGCCGATCAGCGCACCGGTGTTGACCCCGAACACGGTGATCACGGAGAACATTGAGGGCCGAAGCGCGTGACGGTACATGATGTGCCGGTCCGACATGCCCTTCGCTCTGGCCATATGGATGAAGTCGTCCTGCAGCGTCGTGATCAGATCGGTGCGCAACAACCGTTGATAGGTGGCTGCCAAACCGAGTCCGAGGGTGAAAGCCGGGAGGGTCAGAGCTTTCAGTTCAGACCACCAACCCGCGTTCTCGTACCGCGACGGGAATATCTGCCACCTCAAGGTGAAGAAATAGAGCAGGATCACGCCCAGAGCGAAATTGGGGATGGAGAGGAGACCGAACGAACCCACCGTCGACGCCTTGTCGAATCCGCGATTGGCCCGATAAGCCGACGCCACTCCCCAGGGAATCGCAATGCCCAGCGCCACGATCTGCGCGAGCACGATCAGCCGGATCGTCACGGGCAAACGCTCCTTGACGATGTCGGAGATCTCGTCGCCGTTCACAAAAGAGGTGCCGAAGTCTCCGCTCGCCATGTCGGAAAGCCAGATTCCATAGCGCTCGGCCACGTTCTTATCGAGATTGTTCTGTTCCTTGGCCTGAGCAATCAGAGCACAATCACCCACGTTGAGACCCGACGACTGAGTGTCCTCGATCTCACCGCGGGCCACCGCTTCGCACTGTTCGTCGGGAATGCCCGAAAGCACGCCGACGATGTTGAACAGCGGGTCTCCAACCAGGTTCAACGACGCGAAAGTCAAGAACGTGACCGAAAAAACAACGAGCACCAGTTGCGCAACCCGGCGGAGGATGAATTGCTTCATCTCAAGTCCTCCGAAGTTGCGTCAACTGGTGCTCGATTCTCCAGTACTGGGCTCCTCAGCCCTCGTCTATCCAGACGTTGTGATAGAAGCCGCGTCCTTGATTATTGCAGACCAACACAACTCCGTCAGGACCGGTCTGGCCGCAGATGTTCTTGACGGCGTTGCGGAATCCGACAGTCCAGTTGGCGTGCGTCAAGAAGACGTAGGAGTAGGTCGCCTGAATCTCAGCTTGGATTTTTTGCATGATCTCCACGCGGCGATCGAGGTCTGTTGTGGCACGCTGCTCGAACAACAGCGCATCACGATCCTCATTGCACAAGCGAACCCAGTTGAGCGTGATTCCGCCCGTCGCCGTTGCACACTCGAGCCAGACGACCTCATTGTCGGGATCCACCGCACCGAACTGGCGCCAAGTGACAACTTGGAACTGGCCGATAGCAGTCTGCAGGATGTGCTGGTCCTGTGGGAGCTGCTGGCGCTCAACCTGGAAATACGGTTCCCAACCGGCGCTCAACACGTCCATGATCCGCGTCTGGAGCGTTGATGGTCCTGAGAACTGGAGTTCAATATTGACCTTGCCGTTGGTGCAGTTCTCGGGGAATTCCGCGCAGTAGGAATCCACCAGCGGGCCGGCTTGGTCAAACATGTTGCCTTCCTGGACGACATCGGGATTGTTCCAGACGAGGTCCGGGTGGTACATCGAATCGGCCAGCGGCTTGGTGCCCTGCCCGATCAGGTCGTGGTATGCCTGGCGATCTGTGGCGAAGGTCAATGCCTGACGCACACGAATGTCGTCCATCGGCACGGCTCTGGTGTTCAACATGATGAAGTCTTCACCGGAGTAGAGATTCTCGAAGGTGGACACGTCGTCGGCGTCGCGCAGGGTGAGCGTGGCGTCAGCGTTGGAGGTGACCACAACGTCGAGTTCGCCCGCTGCAACCTGCTCGGCTGCAAGCGCTGTGTCGGTCGTGATGAAGAACTCGATGGCGTCCAAATGGACGTCGTCGGCGCCGCGCCAGTAGTCCGGGTTCTTCACCACCCTGGTCGACACGTCCTGGGTCCGACTCTCAAGGATGAACGGACCCGTGCCGACGGGCGACTGGTTGAGGCTGTCGTCTTCCGCCGCTGCCGCAAGCCAGGTCGGTGAGGCCACCATGCCCAACTGGGCCGTCAAGTTGATCGGGAAGTGAGCCGACGGACGAATCAGATTGTACTGAAGCGTGTATTCGTCAATCTTCTCGTAGCGGTTCTCAGCCGGGTAGCTCGGCACGATCGCCAGCGAAATGATCGGATCGGTGATCGCGGTCTCGAAGTTGGCAATCAGCGCGTCCGCGTTGAGCGGTGTTCCATCGTGGAAGGTGATGCCCTCGCGGACTTTCACCTGCCAGGACGATCCATCACCGACTGGTGTGGCCGATTCGGCCAGGAAGGGGAACCAGTTGCCGTCTTCGTCGATATAGAACAGCGGGTCGAATATGGCGAACCCCATGGTGTAAGCCGACACCGCGAAGTTGTTGGCAGCGGGGTTGAGGCCGTCGGTCTCAGCCTCCACTGCGACTCGCAAGGTGCCACCCGCCACGGGTTCGGGAGCTGCGTCGTCGTCTCCGCTCGGTTCATCACAAGCATCGCCTATGCACACGTTGCCTTCGGTCACATCTTCCACGGGCGCTGCGGTGGTCGATGGAGCATCGCCGTCATCCCCGCCGTCACCGTCGTCTCCATCGGCGCCGTCATCCCCGACAGCAACCTCGCCATCGTCACCTGTGGCGTCTCCGTCGTCATCGCCGCCGCATGCGACGGCGACCAACGACAACGCCAAGAGCAGCGCTATGAGCTGTGCGAACATTGTGGGCCTAGTACGGGATTTCATGTCTTTGTCTCCTCCAGGAATCACAATCGGCCTGTGACTCACGCCACAAGGTCTAGCACTTTGAAACACCTTTTGGGCGCGCCGCGAGCAAGGAACAGCAGAACTGCGCGCGGAACCTCGCCGAGTTCACGGGTGTCGACTGCTGACTGAGACGACCTCACCGGTCATGTACGTCGACAAATCGCTTGCCAAGAAGACCATGACGTTGGCCACCTCCCACGGCTCCGCCGCCCTGCCGAACGCTTCGGATTTTGACAGCTCATCAAGCAGCGCATCATCGGTGACTTTGGCCAGAAACGGATGCATGGCAATGCTCGGAGCGACTGCATTGACCCGAATGCCGTGCTCGGCCGCTTCAATGGCTGAGCACCGGGTCAACGCCATCACTCCCGCCTTGGCTGCGGCGTAATGGCACTGCCCACGCTGGGCACGCCAACCCACGACCGAGGCGTTGTTTACTATTGCGCCCTCGATCTTCGCTTCAATCATGTGGCGCAGGACTGCACGCGTGCAGCGCATGGTGCCGTCAAGGGTCACCCCCAGCACTGCGTTCCACTGCTCGTCGGTCATCTCAACGAGGTCGACGGTCCCGCCCAATCCGGCGTTGTTCATCATCACATCGATTCCACCGAGTCCGCTGATCGCGGCTGCCACCAGAGAGCCGACGTCTTTCTCGTCGGTGACATTGCAGACCGCGGTGAGCGGCCTATTTCCGGTTTCGCTCTCAAGTCGGTCGGCCGTCCCACTCAAACGGCGCTCGTGGATGTCCGAGACAAGCACTTCGGCGCCTTCAATCAGGCAGCGCTTGGCCACCGCAGAGCCGATACCGGTGCCGGCAGCCGCGGTCACCACCACGCGCTTGGCGTCGAGCAGGCCCCGACCCGGCGGTTCAGGACCAACAGCCATCAGCCGGTCCTCCCAGAATCGGCGTTTGCCGCCATCTCGGCCATACGGCGCTCCAAGTCGGCAATGAAGGGATTCGGTTCCTGTCCGATACTGCCCGGCAGGGTCTCAGCGATCTGTTGGCAGGTCCATCGATCCCCGTCAGCGGTCATCGTCCGAACTTCCATCGGCTGGTTCCAAACCGAAATCCGCTTGCCCACGACTGTGTAGATCTGCGCGTTGATGTGACGACCCGCATCGCTCATCAGATATACGGCCATCGGGGCCACATCTTCAGGTTCGCCCGTTTCGATTTCGAAAGGCACGTTCTCACTCATGCGAGTCTTGGCCACCGGCGCGATGCAGTTGGCGTTGATGGCCGGCCCACCCCGGAGTTTGAGGCTCGCCGCGGTCATCGCTGCTGAGCGGGTGAGACTGACGATTCCTCCTTTGGCCGCTGAGTAGTTCGCCTGAGCCGTCGATGCCGTGAACGCCCCTGACGTGAATCCAACCAGCGACCCGCCCGTGTCCTGTTTGCGCATTCGCGCCAACGCCGCCCGATAGACGTTGAAGTGTCCTTTCAGGTGAACCGCTACAACATGGTCCCACTCGTCCTCGCTCATATTGAAGAGCATTCGCTCCCGCAACACTCCTGCCGGGCAGACAACTCCGTCGATAGAACCCCAGTTGTCACAAGCAGCCGCGACCACCTCCTCGCCGACATCGAAACGGCTGACGTCTCCCGCCACGGCCACGGCCTGCCCGCCCAGAGCTTGGATTTCGGCTGCCGCGTTGTCGGCGACCTCGCTTGTCGGGTTGCTGCCGTCCATTGCCACGCCGTAGTCGGCAACAACGATGTTCGCGCCCTCAGCCGCCGCCGCCAGCGCAATTGCCTTGCCGATACCGGCGCCTGCACCTGTTATCGCAATGCTCTTGCCGTCGAGGAATCTGGACACTTGCTGGTCTCCTGGATTGTCATGTGTGAGGTGAATGTGAATGAAGACTAGGCCCTGAACGCTAGACCGGCGCCCTGCAAGCAATCATCATCCGGACCGCGTGACGCAGCTCTTCCTCGACGCTGCCCGACTCGGCGAGACCACCGACCCACCTGCTTGTCGCAGAGAACCACACGTGGCGGATCACTCGAGCGGCACCCTCCGCATCGATCTCGGAATCATCGCCGATAGCGGTGACGATGAACTGCAGCACCTCCGTTTCCACAGCTCGCTTGTTTTCTGCCGCGGCCGGGTCCGTGTTGTTGAGAGCCGTGAACAGCGCGCTCATGAGCATCGGCGTCCGCTCAGCCATTTCCGCGGCGTCGGCGAGCAGCGCAGACAGACGGTCAGCTGCGGCTCCCTGTTGTGGAGGACGAGACTCGAGCCCCTCGCGAACCCTCTGGATCCAGCTCACCAAACCCGCCAACAGCATGTCGTCCTTGCCGTTGAAGTACCGGTAGATCGTACCGAGCGACACATCAGCGCGTTCTGCCACAGCCCTCATCTGAACCGCTTCATAGCCACCTTCAGCAGCCATCCGCATCGAGGCGTCCTTGATGCGCGAGCGACGGGCTTCCCTGCCGGCCGCCGCGTTGCTACCCCTTAAAGTCATAGGCCCAAATCATCGCGGACCGCGTGACAACACATGTAATCGCACCTTTGGGAACCTGCAAAAGCTACGGTTCAACGATGCGCAGCGGTCTGATGAAACAACTTGGGCCCGCGGCAGTCGACTGGCGCAAGCAGATGCATCGACGTCGATTCCAACGCCGAGAGGTGATTTTTCACCAAGGAGAAATCGGCGACACCATTCACCTCATCGAGAAGGGGTGCGTCCTTGTCGAGGCCTATATTGCATGCGGAGACATGGCTGGTCTATCGGTTCGTTGGCCGGGTGACATCGTCGGCGAACTCGCCGTGGTCGGCAATGGCCGCCGCTCTGCCCGGGTCACCGCGCTTGAACCGACTGAAACTCTCGCTCTGACACGACAGACGCTCACGGAACTGCGTTCTGCAGAACCGGCGGTCGACCGCTACTTCCTCAACGTCGTCGCAGACAAACTCGCCCAGAGCACCGAGCAACTCGTCGACGTCCTGTTCGCGCCTGTCGAGACCCGAGTCATGCGAGCCTTGCTGCGGCTCGTTGCGGCTTTCGACAGAGGCGTCCATCCCGTGGTCGTGAAGGTCCGACAAAGCGACATTGCTGCGATGTCCGGCAGCAGTCGCCAATCAGCGAACCATGCACTGAAACTCGCTGAATCCGGCGGAGTGATCCGGACCGGGCGCGGCCGGATAGAGGTACTTGATCTATCAGGCTTGCGGGCCTTGGCTCGCTGAACGAAGTCTCGCTCAGGGTGCCGGAGGCGGTGGCGGCGGAAGTTCAGAAACCGGTTCAACCTCGTCGTCATCGGAACGCATGCTCTGCAGGATGTCGACGCCAGTGGCGGCTTCGATCTGTTCGCTGAGGCTCACCACCGCAGCAGGGAGCTGTGCCATCAAGGCGGGAATACCCCCTTGGCCGCCGTTGTTGCCGCCATCGACCACCGCCACCCGGTCGATCGAGACGCTGTTGACCGTGGAGACGATCTTGTCGACGAGTTCGGGAAGCATGTTGAGCACGAAGATCCTCTGGCCGTCCTCCCCTGCCAGTTGATACTGATCGGTGAGCCGGCGAAACACGTCGACCTGGGCCTTGCCGTCCTCGATGATCTTCGCTGCCTCAGCCTGTGCTTGCAGCTGCTTCGACTCCAGGTTGGCACGGGCCGGGGTCACGACGTCAGCTTCGAGTCGGCGCCGTTCCAACTCGATGCGCTGCTGCTCGAGCTCCTGCTCAGCGGTCGCCCTGGCGATATCACCGGCCACCAATGCCTGCTCTTCTTTGGCACGAGCGATTGCGTCAAGCTCGGCTGTGCGGACTCGCAGGTTGTTCTGTTCCTCCACGATGTTGCGATCAGCGAGCGCCTGGGCGATCTCGGCACGCTCGCGCGCCTTGGCTTCGGCCTGCTCGGATTCGGACTGCCGGTTCGCCTCAGCAACCCGGGCCTCCTTGACGACCTCCGCTGTCAACCGGCGGCCCACCGATTCGAGGTAGAGGTTGTCATCGGTCACGTTCTGGATCTTCATCACATCGAGATCGAGTCCCAGCGTCTTGATGTCGTCGTCGGCCTCGTCGATCAACTGCTGGGAGAACTTCAAACGATCCTCGTTGACCTCCTCGGGCGAGAGCGTGGCGAGGACGCCGCGGAGGTTGGCCTCAAGGGTCTCCTTGGCGATCTGTCCAATGTGCTGGTTCGGGACGTTCAAGAAACGCTCCGCGGCATTCTCCAGCACACCTTCCTTCGAAGAGACCTTGACGTTGGCGATTCCCTGCACATTCAACGGAATCGTGCCGCGCGAGTATGCGTTGGTGACCGACACCTCGAGCGGGATCGTGTTGAGGTCCAGCCACGACACCTTCTCAATGAGAGGGATCCGGACGGTTCGACCGCCTTTGAGGATTCGATACCCGACAGTTCGTCCGTCGGAGAGTTGACGGCTGCGGCCCGAGATCACCGCAACCCGGTTCGGAGGGCAGATGACGATCAGAGCACTGAGGATCATGATCAGCAGGATCACGGTCACCCCGATCGCCAAGCCGCCTATCAAAAACAAAGACATCTGCTGATTCCTCCTGCGCTAGGCACTTTTTCACGGACTAACGGCCGTGAGCGATTTATTCAAGCCTAAGGTCGGGACCGAGCGGTGCAACCAGAGCCACCCCGCGTTCGACCTTGACGATCACGACCCGTTCACCCTCCTTGATGGTCGAACCGTCAATGGGTGAAGCCGTCATCTGTTCACGCGCCCCGGCCATGTCGACGATGATCTTGCCCTTGTGGTCAGAGCTCACCTCGAGCGCCACCCGCGCCATCGACCCCTCGAGTTCTGAGTCCATCACCTCGCTCGACACGGAATTCTTGCGAATCCACTTGAAAGCCTGGGTGCTCATCAAACCTGCCAAGGCCGCGACCACCGCAGAAGTGACGAACAACGCCACCGCACCCGCACCGGTAGCGCCTCCCACCACCCCGACGAAGCCGAAAGTCGCCGCAAAGAAGGCGATCGACGAGAGCGGGATGACCGACAACGCGTCTCCGCCGGCGTCGGCGTCGCCGGCGAACACCAACCACAACAGCAGCGGTCCTCCGGCGGCGAGAAGGAGAATATAGATTCCGGTCATGTCGATTCGCCTTGAACCGTACTACCGATCTGAACAGTTCCGCTAGCAGCTAAAGTCGCCGCCGTGGGTGTGACTGTCATCAACAATCTGGGGAACGACCTTCCCGAGAAGGTGGCGTCCCTTCCTGGTCTGCGCGAAGTCAGAATAGACGGAGACGCCCGAGTTCCTCCTGATCTACAAGGCGATGTGATATTCACCCACACCGGTGGGGCACCCAACCTCGGAGCAATCATCGATTGCGGCGCGGCCTGGATCCACGTCATGGGTGTGGGAATCGATGACTTCCCCCTCGAGTTGATCCGACCCGACCAGACTCTCACCTGTGCCCGCGGCTCGACCGCGATCCCGATCAGCGAGTTCGCGCTGGCGGCCATGTTGGCCCATGCCAAGGCGCTGCCCGATATCTGGATCAACGCCGTGCCGGCCAACGGTTGGCATACAGGGCCAAAAATGGGGGCCCTCAACGGACACACCGCCGTGGTCGTCGGAGTCGGCGGAATCGGCGCTGAAGTGGCACGTCTGTCGCTCGCTTTCGGCATGCGCGTGATCGGCGTCCGCCGCCGCCCGTTGCCGGCTCCTCATGCCGGGATGGAAATCACCACCGACCTGAGCGAGGTGATCGGCGACGCCCACCACCTGGTTCTGGCTGCCCCAGCCACCAGCGAAACCGCCGCTCTCATCGACCGTGACATGTTGGCCCGCGTCGCACCGGGGCTCCATATCGTCAACATCGCGCGCGGCGCTCTCATTGATCAGGACGCACTGCGCGAAGCGCTCGACGACGGACGCGTGGCACGAGCCTCTCTCGACGCTGTCGTTCCCGAACCCCTGCCGGACGGCCACTGGCTCTTCGACCACCCCGGCGTGCGTCTTTCGCCCCACATCTCATGGGCGGCACCGAGATCGGGGAGCTCCATGTTCGACACTTTCATCGCCAACTATCACCGTTTCACAGCCGGCGAACCACTGGAGGGAATAGTCGACCTGGACTTGGGTTATTGACCGCGGCCCTGTCTCGCCTACGCTCGGAAACATGTCGTTCACCGCTTACTTCCACGAGGTCGCCGACGAGGTCCGCAACTGGGGACGGTGGGGAGACGACGACCGCATCGGCACGCTCAACCTGATCACCGACGAAGTCGTCGCCGGAGCAGCACAACTCATCAAGACCGGACAGCGGGTTCCGCTGGCGATCGACCTTCAGAACAACGGCGTGCAGATCGGAGCGATCCCCACCCGCATCAACCCCGTGCACGTGATGGGGACGATTGATCATCCCGACTTGGGCGATCCAGACGGCAACGCCATGGTGCCCCATTTCTCCGACGACATGGTCACCATGGGACTCCAGGCCGGCACGCACTGGGACGGTCTCTCCCATGTCAGTTACGGCCACAAGCTCTACAACGGCGTCGACGCAGCCACCATCACCGCCCGCAACGGCTCACAGGTGCTCGGTATTGAGCATGTGCGCTCGCTAGTAGGCCGTGGCGTGCTCTTGGACATGCCCGGGTCGCTCGGAGCCGGTCGAATCGCCGACGCCCACGAGATCACCGGCGCCGAGCTCGACGCCGCCGCCGAGTGGGCCGGCGTGGAGATCCGCAGCGGCGACGTCATCCTGATTCGAACCGGCCGCATGCAACTGTGGTTGAACGACGGCGACGCCCACAAGTACAACATCGGCGAGAACCTCGCCGGCGAGAGTCCGGGCCCCGGGATCGACGCGGTGCGCTGGCTTCACCGCAACGACGTCGCCGCAGCGGCCACGGACACGTTCATTTTTGAGGTCTTCCCCGGTCCGGACTGGAACAACGCACTCGCGGTCCACTGCCTGGCCGTGGTCGACATGGGGTTCACGCAAGGTCAGAACTGGAACCTCGAAACGCTTTCAGAGGTATGCCGCGAACAGGGCCGATACGAGTTTTTTCTGTCCGCCACCCCGGAGCCGTTCGTCGGTGGAACCGGAGCGCCCGTCGCCCCTGTCGCAGTCTTCTGATAGACCATGTGTGGACGGGCACAGGGCCCGTCTGGAGGTAAGCAAATGGCACTCATCGAGCAGCTGGCGGAAATCGAGCTCTTTTCGGAGCTGTCAAAAAGAGAGCTCAGGAAGGTGGCCTCGTTCATGACGACGGTCAATATCAAAGCCGGCCGCAACCTGACCGTCCAGGGTCAACCCGGCCGTGAATTCATGATCGTCAGCGAGGGAGAGGCCACCGTTCGGCGCAACGGCCGGGTGATCGCGCGCTTCGGGCCTGGTGACTTCTTCGGCGAACTCGCGGTCATCGCCGGCGTGCCCCGCACGGCCACGGTCACCGCTGACACCGACATGGTGCTTGAGGCGCTCAACCGGCGCGAGTTCACCTCGCTGCTCGACGAGAGCGCTCTGGTCGCTCGCAAGATCTTGGTCGGTGCGGTGAAACGGCTTCACGAGCTCGAAGAAAGCGTCGTCAAATAGTTACGACAGCCCGTCACCACGAACCCGCTCCGCTCGCAGAACCCAGCCCCCGCGGGCTGAACGTCGACGCCGCCTCAGAATGGCTTGCTTCGGCTGTACCGGGGTTCGACCCGCCGTTCGAGTTCTACTTGATCGCTGCGGGCGGCTCCAACCTGACCTACGAGGTGAGGTCCGCCAACGGCAGACGCATAGCTCTGAGACGGCCCCCCGAAGGCTCGACTCTGGCCACAGCGCACGACACCGATCGCGAGTACCGCGTCATGTCGGCACTGCACGCTGCACAGACGGTTCGGGTGCCGCAGTGTCTCGCCCGCTGCGACGACGCCGCGGTCACCGGCGCGGCGTTCATCGTGATGGACTTCGTCGACGGCCATATCCTGCGCACCAGCGACGACGCCTCCGCGTTGACTTCGGCGCAGGCAGCCGCCGCCACGACGGCCCTCATCGACGCGCAGGTCGCGTTTCACACCATCGACCTGCAAGCCGTCGGGCTCGCCTCCCTGGGACGCCACGACGGTTACGTGGCCCGTCAACTCAAACGCTGGGCGACCCAGGTCGAGCGAGCCGACACTCGCCCGCTGCCGCTGCTCCACGAGCTCCACGATGCGCTCAGCGCACGGATACCGGCGGAGCGGGCGGCGCCTGCTCTGGTCCACGGCGACTACCGCTTCGACAACGTTGTTCTTGACGACGATTTCGCAGTCGCCGCGGTGCTCGACTGGGAACTGTGCACCACCGGCGACCCCATCGCCGACTTCGCCTGGTCCGTTCAATATTGGGGCGACCCCGGCGATCACATGTGGTGGTTGCCCGACCCGCCGACGCTCCCCGCCGCGTTCCCTCGCCGCTTTGAGGTGATCCGGCAATACGAACAGGCCACCGGGTTCGACCTGTCCGACTACCCGTTCTATGAAGCATTCTCGTGGTGGAAGCAGGCTTGCATCGTCGAGGGGGCCTACGCTCGAAGGCTCCGCGGCAGCGCAGGGGGCATGAGGTCCAGCGGTCCTGCCGCAGCAATCGCCGAGCGTGCCGATGCAATGTTCGAGCACGCCCGCACACTTGTGTCGAGGATCAGCCGACGATGAACCAAACAGACGATCAGGCAACAGTTCGCTCGAGCGGCTCCAGTCAGGCCGACAATAACCCGCCACCCGAGATCGCCGTGGTCGGGAGCGCCAACCTCGACCTCGTCGTCGAGGTGCCGAGGGTTCCGCTGGTGGGCGAAACGGTTCTCGGCAAAGACCTGGCTCGGATTCCCGGCGGCAAAGGAGCCAATCAAGCGGTCGCTGCAGCGCGGCTGGGGCGCTCGGTCGCCATGATCGGCCGTGTCGGAGACGACGAGGGCGGCCGAATGCTGCGCACAGCCCTCCAGGCCGACGGGGTCGACACATCTCATCTCACGACCACGCCCGACACTCCCAACGGAGTGGCCCTGATCGCGGTGGGCGCCGACGGCGACAACTCCATAGTGGTCAGCCCCGGCGCCAACGGCCGCCTGTCGGTGGCCGACGTCGAAGCCGCCGCCGACGTGTTGGGGGCCGCTGCGGTGACCCTCGTTCAACTGGAGAGTCCGATAGATGCAGTTCTGGCCGCGGCTGAATCGGCGGGCGGTGTCGTCGTGCTCAATCCCGCTCCGGCACCATCGTCTCCGCTCCCTGCGAAGCTGCTGGAAGCAGTCGACGTGATTGTTCCCAACCAGACCGAGTTGGCCCTGCTGACCGGTCATGGCGGGACCGTTGACGTCGCCGTCGCCGCCGATCTGGCCACGCAACTCCCGACCCCCACTGTGGTGGTGACGCTAGGCGCTCTGGGGGCCTTGGCAGTAGTCGAAGGCACGGCCAACCACATTGCCGCGCCCGTGGTCGACCCCGTCGACTCCACCGCAGCGGGCGACTCCTTCTGCGGAGCGCTGGCCGACGCTCTGGTTCGCAAAGAACCGATCGTCGATGCGGTGCGCTGGGCCGTGCGGGTCGGCGCAGCGACCACGTTGCGTGCCGGCGCTCAACCATCACTTCCCAGCCCCGCTGAAGTCACGTCCCTTCTAGGAGAGGACCGAGACGAGGATTGAGGCGAGAATGTCATTGACCCCCGTGCCGATGCTGGTCGACTGCGACCCTGGGCTTGACGACGCCATCGCTCTGTTGACCGCGGCTCATTTCGCGGACCTCGTCGGGATCACGACTGTCGACGGCAACGTGGGCATCGATTACACCACCCGCAACGCCCTGGCGGTTGCACAGATCGCCGGTCTCGACGTCGAGGTTCACCGCGGCGCGGCTCGCCCGCTAGCGGACCAACCCAGAGGCGCGCGCCATGTCCACGGCGCCACGGGACTAGGCGACGTCGAGTTGCCCGAAATCACCCGATCCGTTGAATCCGAAGATGCTGTCGGGTTCATCATTGAAACCAGCCATCGCGTCGAAGGACTCCATCTCGTGGCCGTGGGCCCGCTCACCAATGTCGCCGAGGCGCTGCAACAAGACGCCTCATTGCCAGAACGTCTCGGAGGGCTGACCCTCATGGGCGGGGCAGCAGTCGGGGGAAACGTCACCGCCGCCGCGGAATTCAACATCTGGGCCGATCCCGAAGCAGCCGACGTCGTCTTTCGCCTGGGCGGCAACATCACGATGGTCGGGCTTGACGTGACACAGCGGGTGCTGCTCGGGCCCACCCAGGTCGACCAAATGCGCACAGCCCGTACACCGGCGTCTTCTTTGGCTGCTGATCTCCTCGATTACGCGATCAGCCGCTCATCGGAGCTGCGGGGCTGGACCGGAGCTCCGATTCATGACGCCTGCGCAGTATTGGCGGTCACTCACCCGCAGCTGTTCGACGGCAGACGACAACCGGTCGACATCGAGCTCGCCGGCACACACACTCGGGGCATGACCGTAGTCGACGATCGCGGCTCGGATGCAGACAGCGACGCGAACGCTCGCGTCCTTCGTTCCGCCGATGCTGACGCCGTGATCGAGCTGATCGTCGAAGCCGTCACGGCGGTTCGGTGAGCGCGGGCCGCGCAACACGATCTCGGCGATGTCGCCCGCGGCTCCGCTTGCGCCCGGCGGGCAACAACGCATCAAACCGAGCGGTACACCGTCGCGATGAAGCGGTCCTCAACCGCCGTATCAGACGTCAGGATCGTCACCGCGTCAATGATCCATTCGACTATCGCCGACAGCTCAACATCGCCTCCGAGTTCGATCACGACACCGTGTTTGGCGTGGTCCTGGCGCTTCTGCCAACCGTGGGGCAACTCCAGACCAGCCTCTCGCAAACGCTTCAATGCGTTCGGGCCCTGCCCGTGCTCAACCCCGACCTGAGCGGCTCTCGGACGGCCGCCGACCGAGGACGGCATCCAGGTTCCCATTGCAGCGGCTGGTCCGCGTCCGGAGAACCATGCTGCGAGTCCGCTCCTAGGCGGGACCTGTGCCGCCTGCTCATCGGTCAACGCCGGACCGATATTGACCCAGCCGCCGGTTCCCGGCGCGGCCGCGATCTCAGCCATCGCCGCAACCACCGCCGAGCTGTCGTCCCGCCCGAAAGTGAATTGCTTGAACGGCTGTATCGGCACCATCGCAACGGTACCCCGTAGGAGCGTCGCTGACCGGTACCATGAGCGGGCGAGCGGGCAAATTCCCCGTCTTGACCATGGCAACAACCTCTCGAGTCCTCTCCCTCATCATCGTTTGCTGTGTGGCTGTGTCGGTTCTGGCGGCACCCGCGCTCAGCCAGGAGGATCCGCGGATCCTCCGCGAGGAGCAGGCACACCTGCGCGAGCAGGAAAGTCGGCGCGACGAGCTGACCGCGTTCATCGCGGCACAGGAAGCGGCCTTGGGGGAACTCAACAACGAGATCCTCGACCTCGCCAACGCGATCTCTACAGACAACACCCGGCTCGCCCTGCTGGCCGACAAGTTCGAGAGAACGGTGGACGAACGGCGCGAACCCGCAGCCACCCGCATCGAGATAGCCGTCATCAGCTTCAGGCAGGGCGACCCCCGCCAGAGCGGGCTGATCGACGAAATCCGCTCTCTGGACGGCAACACCACGGTGCCCCGGCAGCGTGTGCTCTACCAGTCGGTGGTAGACGATGCGACCCGACGCCTCAACGAGATCGACGCCCGCCTGCAGGGCCTCACCGACCAACTGACCCAGACACGGCAGCTCCTCTCCGCTTCACAGGACCAGTTCGAGCAGCGCCAAGCCCGCCAACGACAGCTCAGAGACGAAATAGACGCCGCAGAGGCCGAGCTGGAGAACACCCTGGTCGCGATACAGAACACGCTCATCCGGATCGATAAGGAACAATCACGGCAGATTTCGGCAGTTCTCACCGGACTCGACGCCACCTCCCATGTCGACAGACCGGCGCTCGTGGTCAAGATCGACAATGTTCCGGCGGCCATGCCCCAAGCGGGCGTCAACCAAGCAGACGTCGTGTTCGTTGAAGAGGTCGAGTTCGCCACTCGACTGGCTGCGGTGTTCCATTCAACGGCGCCGGAAGAGGTAGGCCCGGTTCGCTCCATGCGCACCGGAGACTTCGATCTCCTGGCTCAGCTCAACAGCCCGCTGTTCGCCAATTCGGGCGGAAACCGGGGGGCGCGCGCGGCGCTCGCCCAGTCCACGCTGGTTGACATAGGGGTTGGCGCGGCCCCACAGCTCTACTACCGAGTTTCGAGCCGGAGAGTGCCGCACAACCTCTTCACCAACACCGGCAACCTATGGTCGGTGGGCAGCGGGTACTCCGGCACTGGTCTGCCTTCGCCGATGTTCGTGTTCCGGGGTCCGGACGAACCGATCAACTCCACGGCGGTCCCCGCGAGCTCCATCGATATCGACTACGGCCATACCGAAGTCTCCTACGCCTGGAACGGGTCGGGGTGGGATCGAACCCAGGACGGCAGGCCGATGTTCGACAACCGTGGGATACGCACCAGTCCCGCCACCGTCATCGTGCAGTTCACCCGCTACGGGCAGTCGGCCGCGGATTCTCGCTCGCCCGAGGCGATTGCCGTCGGAGCAGGCCGGGCGCTCGTGTTCACTGATGGGCACGTGGTGGAAGCAACCTGGTCTCGCCAGAGGGCTGCCGACGTGACCGTCTACTCAGACAACCAGGGCCGGCGGATTTCGATCCTCCCCGGCCGCACCTGGGTTGAACTCCCCCGCTCCAACAGCACGTCGTACTCCTGAGGTGCGCACCCCGGCTCGACGCGTCGTGTCCGCATGCAGGACTGCTCTGCTAACGGCTCAATACAGCGGCGCGCACCAGGTCGTGCGCGCATTCGCCCGATTCGGTGACCGTGAGCCGTTCGGCCCCGTTCTCCCCCATGACCAGCGTGTGTTCGAACTGAGCGGTGCGGCTGCCGTCGATGGTCACAGCAGTCCACTCGTCGTCCCACATCGCCGCGTCGGGTGACCCGAGCGTGAGCATCGGTTCGATCGTGAAGGTGGTGCCGTACTCGAGGGGAATCGCGAGGCGGCGGTCGTGGTAGTGAGGGATCTGCAGCCCGGAGTGGAATTCTGTGCCCACGCCATGGCCGATGAACTCGCGGACCACGCCGAGGCGGTGCTTCATGGCGTGCGACTCGATGGCACGTCCGATGTCACGCACCATTGCGCCGGGACCCAACGCGGCGATCGCCCGGTCGAGGGACTCCAGCGTGACCTCCACGAGCATGACGGACTCGGCAGCCACATCACCCACTAGGAACGTCGCCGACGTGTCTCCGTGTACTCCCTCACGGTAGAAAGTGACGTCGATGTTGACGATGTCGCCGTCTGCGAGCGGTCGGCTGTCGGGTATCCCGTGGCAGATCACCTCGTTCACCGATGTGCAGACGGACTTCGGGAATCCCCGGTAGTTGAGCGGGCTCGGATAGCCGCCGGCTTCGATGGCGCTGTCGTGCACCAACCGGTCGATCTCATCAGTGGTGACTCCGGGTCGGACCGCCTCGCCCGCCCTCAGGAGGATCTCCGCGGCGGCAGCCCCGGTTCGGCGCATCGCAGCAAGCTCTTCGGGCGTGCGAACCAGTGAGGAGTTAGCCGGCGGAGGCTGGCCAGTGAGGGCGTAGGGCGGACGTTTTATTTCCGCTGGTATGCGCCGAGTGGGACTCAACAGGCCCGGCACGACCGGCGGATACGACGCCTCGACCTGCAATGGTCGCGGACTGCGTCGCTTGCGCTTGGCCATCACACGGCACCGCCAGCGGTGAGGCCTGAGCCGACAGTGCTCATCCAGACAGTGCCCACCCAGACAGTGCCCATCCAGACAGTGCTCATCGCAGGAACCGGCTGACGGACTCGACAACACAGGCCGGTTTGGTCTGCCCTTCGATCTCGACGGTGATCGTGATGACTGCCTGAACTCCTCCGCTGACTTCCTGGGCATCGCTGAGGACCGCGCTGGCCCGCACCTTGCTGCCGACCGTGACCGCTTGAGGGAAGCGCACTTTGTCAGTGCCGTAGTTGATCCCCATGGACGCGCCGTCGACACGCACTATTTCGGGCAGGAACTGGTTGGTGAGAGCGAGAGTGAGATAGCCGTGGGCAATCGTCGCTCCGAACGGGCCCTGTTCCGCCGCGACTGGATCAACGTGAATCCACTGATGGTCGCCGGTCGCGTCGGCGAACAGATTGATGCGCTCCTGCTTGATCGTGAGCCACGCACTGGATCCGAGCTCAGTACCGACGGCATTCAGCAGGTCGTCGGGGGATGCAAAGACAGTCGCCATGAGATGCAACGGTACCCGTTGGTTCGTGCGCACCCACAGAACCACACCATCACGGCTCCGACGACGCCCGGCGACAACAGAGCGCTATCCTCTTCGGGGCCCGTGCTTGGATTCGCGGCGAGACCCGAGGAGCTTGAATGGCAGCAAGTGGCGGAACAAAGGTAATCCTGACTGCGTTCTTCGCGAATCTCGGGATCGCCATCGCCAAATTCGTGGCCTTCATTTTCACCGGTGCCTCTTCGATGTTGGCCGAAGCGATCCACTCATGCGCCGATACCAGCAACCAGGCTCTGCTCCTCTTGGGCGGGCGGTTGGCGAAACGAGAAGCGACCACCACTCACCCGTTCGGCTACGGCCGAGAGCGATACTTCTGGTCTTTCGTGGTCGCCCTCGTGCTGTTCACCGTCGGTTCGATGTTCGCGTTGTACGAAGGGATCGAAAAGATACGACATCCTCACCCGATTGACTCCCCTATCTGGGCATTCTCGGTTCTGTCTGTCGGGATCGTCTTTGAGGGTTATGCGTTCCGAACTGCCGTCGTCGAATCCAACCGAGTTCGTGGCAACCTGAGCTGGACAGCTTTCATTCGCCGCTGCCGTATACCTGAGCTGCCGGTTGTTCTTCTTGAGGACCTTGGCGCTCTGATCGGCTTGGTCTTGGCGCTGAGTGCCCTGGCGATCGCGGTTGCCTTCGACTCCCCGGTATGGGACGGAATCGGCACGCTTTCGATCGGCGTGTTGCTGGGCCTGATCGCGGTAGTTCTTGCCATAGAAATGAAGAGCCTGCTGATCGGCGAGGGAGCGACCGCCAAAACGCAGTCCAAAATCGCCAAAGCTGTCGAAAGCGTCACGGGCGTGGAGCGCATCATCCATATCCGCACCCAGTACCTCGGCCCCGACGAGCTTCTCGTCGGGGCGAAGGTCGCGTTCGACCCGAGCTACACGACCGAACAACTTGGCGACACGATCAACGAGATCGAAGCCAAGGTCCGCAGTGACGTGCCCGAAGCCCGACCCATGTACATCGAGCCCGACGTCTTTCGTCGCGACCCCACGCCAGCCAACCCGCAGTGAGCGGCCCGGAATGAAACCAGGACAATGAGCACTCCCCTGCACGTCACCACCACCGGCTCCGCCACTGGGAGTGCAGCCACACTGCTGTTCGTGCATGGTGTTGACTCTGATTCGGAGGTTTGGGCCCCGACCATCGATCTCCTCTCGGATCACCTCTGCGTTTCTGCCGACCTGCCCGGACACGGCAAGTC
The DNA here is from genome assembly GCA_028819005.1 of Acidimicrobiaceae bacterium. Lineage (GTDB taxonomy): Bacteria > Actinomycetota > Acidimicrobiia > Acidimicrobiales > Aldehydirespiratoraceae > VXYK01. The sequence continues at coordinate 113,160 of JAPPMP010000005.1, read as the reverse complement.
GCCGGACAGCACCGAACCGTCGGCTTACGAGCGCAGCGCAATCCTCGAGGACCTGGACGCGGTCATCTCAGAGCTGTCGCGTCCCGTCGTGTTCGTCGGGCATTCGCTCGGCGGATACCTCGCGATGGCCTATGCCCTCACCCGGCCGGGCGCTGTGGACGCCCTGGTTCTGGTATCGACCGGTCCGGGGTTTCGCGACCCGCAGGCGCGAGATGGCTGGAACTCACGGCTGTTGAAGAACTCTCCGAGCTACGGGGTGAGCGAACTGGCCGCCACAGTCGGGCTGCATGTCGATTCCATGGTGATCGACCGCATGACCGAATTGACCTTGCCGATCGCATTGGTGATCGGCGAGGGCGACAGGGCCTACCTCGGCGCCAATGACTACATGGAGAAGAAACTGCCGCATGCGACTCGCACCACTGTCGAGGGTGCCCGCCACTACGTGATGCGCTCACATCCGGACCGGGTCTCCAGCGCAATACGCAACATCGCCGCCTCACTGCGGAGAAACTAGAGCAGCAGCTTCAGCCTCCGATGGCCGATTGCGAACGAAGCTCGGCTATCTCAGCGGCGCTGAAACCATTGGCGCAGAGCACAGCATCGGTGTCGGCGCCGATCCAATCCGGCGAAGGTCGCATCTCGCCGGGGGTTCTCGACAGGCGCGGCATGGGCACGACCTCAGTCCCGTCAACGCCACCAAAGGTTCCCCGATCAACGTTGTGCTGATAGGCGCGGGCCTCGTTGTAGGTCAGCACCGGGGCAGTGCAGGAGTCGGTTCCCTCAAGAATCTCGCACCACTCGTCCCGTGTCTTGGTGGCGAACACCTCGGCCAGGCGAGCCTTCACATCAGGCCAGCCGTCACGATCGTACTGGGCAGGCAGATCGGTTTCGTCTACTCCGATGAGAGCCAACAACAGCGACCAGAAGTGCGGCTCGATCGGCGCGACCGACATGTAACCACCGTCAGCGCACTCGTAGATCGCGTAGAACGGCGCCCCGCCGTCAAAAAGGTTGGCACCGATCACGTCAGTGTGCATGCCGCTGTGAGCCATCGGGTAGAAGACGGTTGCGAGCGACGCCACGCCGTCAGCCATGGCTGCGTCGATGACCTGGCCTTGCCCCGACTGCCGAGATTCGAGCAGGGCGCAAACAACACCGTACGCCAGCGTCAGACCACCTCCGGCGAAGTCGCCGTGGATGTTGAGCTGCGGAACCGGCGGACCGCCTTCGGGACCGATCGAGCGAATCACACCCGTGATCGCCTCATAGTTGAGCGAATGCCCAGCGGCATGAGCCAACGCACCGGTCTGGCCCCAACCCGTGAGCCGCCCGTAGACAATGGCCGGATTGCGGCTCATCACCTGATCGGGACCCACCCCCAGTCGCTCGGCGACACCGGGGCGGAACGCCTCGAGAAACACCTCAGCGCTCTCCGCCAGACGCAACACGACCTCGACGCCCGCCGGATTCTTGAGATCAACCGCCACAGAACGCCGCCCGCGATCCCAGAAGGAATATCCGCGGGGGACCTTCTCGTCGGGAACCCCAGAGAGGCGATCCACTCGGACCACATCGGCGCCCATGTCTGCCAAACGCATCGATCCATAGGGAAGCGCGCCCAGACCAGCCAGTTCCACCACTTTCACACCAGCAAGCGGGCCACCCATCGGTCCGAAGCTACGAGGCTGAACATCGCGGACGCAAGTCCGCTATCGCGCTCCGGCCACGGCCACCCGCCCTTGTCCGCTACGCCCACCGGGCCACTCCGACCACGGCCACCCGCTCTTGTCCGCTACGCCCACCGGACCGCTCCGGCCACGGCCGCTGCGCCCCTAGGTCACCGACACTCCCAGCAGCGAGCCGATCAGAAACGTGGCACCGCAGGCGCCTGCCGCCACCAGCACCTGACGCGCCGCGGTGCGCACCTTGGAACGCCCGGTGAATACTGCCAGCGCAACGCCCGCCAACGACGCGGCGACAACCGCCATCACAACCGAGGCGACGGCGGCACCCGCGCCCTCGGCAAACAACCAGGGGAACAGGGGAACGAAAGCACCCGTCGCGAAGGCGGCGAACGACGACAGCGCCACCCTCAAGGGACTGCCGGCACCCTCGGGGTCAACGCCGAGCTCCTCACGCGCATGCACGTCCAGGGCGACTTCGGGGTCGGCCATTATCTCGCTGGCGAGCTGTTTGGCGCTCTCCGGGTTCAGTCCTCGCTCTCGATATATGGCGGCGAGTTCTCGTATCTCCGCTTTCGGGTTCTCCTCCAGGGATTTCCGCTCAATGGCGATCTCTCGTTCTACAAGCTCGTTGTGCGCCCGGATCGAGACCCATTCCCCCGCAGCCATCGAGATGGCGCCTGCCAACAGGCCGCTGATGCCGGCAAGTCGGACCAGCGATCCATCCGCCGATGCTCCCGTTATCCCGATGATGAGAGCGACGTTTGACACCAAGCCGTCGCTGAAGCCGAAAACAGCGGCCCGAGCCTCACCTCCCTGAACATCGCGGTGACGATGAACCATATGGCTGTGCGCGTGATCGTGGTCATGCGCGTGCTCTTGGTCGTCGTCCGAACCGTTTTTTGGGTCGTCAGCCGTCATCGTCAACAGTCTGTCAGGCCGGATCACCGGTCGTGCCGAAGTTCTTGCGATTACAGCGCCGGAATGGTGCCGATCCGCCCTGATTGCTCCAAAGCAGCGATCTCATCGGTGCTCAGGCCCAATTCGGTCAGGATCTCGTGGTTGTGTTGGCCCAGAGTCGGCGTGGCGTTTGTGATCCAGCGTTCAATGCCGCGCATCCGGTAAGGCTGACCTGGCATGTAGTGAGTCCCCACCTCGCAATGCTCCACCAGTTCATAGAATCCACGAGCTTCGAACTGGGGGTGGAAACGCAGAACAGCGTGGTTGCGACACGCAATAGCACCCACACCCGCGCCGACGAGTTCCTCCTCAGCTTGGGTCAGGTCTCGATTCTCAGCCCAGCGAGCAACAAGCTTGTCGATCTCATCATGGGCGGCTTGGCGATCCTCCAGCGTCGCAAACTCATCGGCATCCGCGCCGATGACTTCCGCTAAAGCCCACCATGCTTCGTCGCTGTCGCATGAGATCGCCAACCATTGCTCGGGCTCTGCTGTCTCATAGACGCCCTGAGGGGCCGCGAAACGGCTGCGATTGCCGAGGCGGCTGAGGGTCGCGCCGTTCGCCGAGCACTCCACGATCATCTCCGCCGCGCAGTTGATGGCGCCCTCGACCATCGCCGATTCGATGAAGACGCCGCGGCCGGTGCTGTCGCGCCTGCGAATCCCCAACAGTGCGGCGAAGCAACCGTGCATCCCTGCGATCGGATCGCAGGGCCCGCGAGGAATCCGGGGTTGATCCGTCTCGTGGCCGGTCAACCACGCCATGCCCGACATCTGCTCCATGGTCTGTGCGAAACCGACACGCTCACGCCATGGACCGTCGAGCCCGAAAGCGGGCATGCGCACCATCACCAGTTGCGGGTTGCGTGCGCGCAGCACCTCCCAGTCGAGGTCGAACGCTTCGATTACCCGCGGGCTGAAGTTCTCGACCACGACATCGGCGCCCTCCACGAGCGCCAGCAGAAGTTCCCGACCCTCGAGATCGTTGAGGTCGAGGGTCAGCCCGCGTTTGTCGTGATTCGCGGCGAGGAACATATGCCCCCACTCCCACCACTTCTCCTTGCCGAACATCATGCCGGTGAGGCGCATGCCGTCGGGGTGGGTCACCGACTCGACATGGATCACATCGGCGCCGAGAGCCGCCATTGCCTGGGTCGCGCAGGGGCCCGCCCACCAGCTCGTGAGATCCACCACGCGGATCCCGGCGAGCGGTCGCGCGGTCGGATCGCCGGATGCGTCCCCACGCCCCCGCACGGGTTCGAGACGAGGGCGGGACTCAATCTGTCGGGTGTGTTCACCGATCTTCGGCGCAGGCCCGGGAACCGGCGGCCGCTCGCCGTCGATCATCCGTGGCGACCTCGGAGCCGCGAAGCCGTCTGCCGTGTCCGCTAAGAAACCCCGTGCAACCAGATGCTCCTCGCTGAGCACCCCCTCCCCATCGTTGACCCTGGCCACGGGCACTCTCAGCTCCGACGCCACCTCCACAATCTCAGCAACTGAGTGCTGTGCCATCCACTCGTCGACGATGGCCGACCATTCGTCGAGCCGAGCTGTGCGGGTTCGAAGATCCGCCCATTCGCCGTCCATCAGATCGGGGCGTTCAATCATCAGACAGAAGCTCTGGAACTGTTGACGAGTGTTGGTGTTGAAGCCGACCCAACCGTCGCGGGCTCGCTCGATTGAAGGAGTCTCGAGTGACCGCATCGGCAGATCGGTGCGACCCGACATCTGTTGGGACAGGTCTGCGAAGGTCGACGCTGCCAACGCCGTCGATTCGGCAATCGACACGTCGACCACCTCACCTTGACCGCAACGACGGGAACGATCAATCGCTGCCAGCGAGGGCGGGGCCGCGTAACACGCCGCCATCCACTCGAACACGTCCCCGCCCGCCATGTACGGGGGCATAGAGGCATGGCCGCGGCACAGGATCGAACCGGAGTCGGCCTGTAGCAGGAACTCGTTGAGCCGCTTCTCGGCCCACGGTCCTTCCAGCCCGTAGGGCCGAATCGAGGTTATGGCTCCAAACCTGTGTCGCTGGTGGATGCCGTCAACATCTGCAGGCGTGAGTGTGTCGTCGACAACGATGAGATCGGCGCTCGCCAGCAACTCTTCGGTGGCCGGATCGCCGAGCGCGCCCACCACTGAGCGGGTGCCCGCAGCCAGAAACGCGAACAACGGACCGTTCGCTCCCTCCGCCGGAGGTACCGCGCTCCGTCGGCGCAGATCGACGCCGGCCTCCGATTCGACCCGAATGACGTCAGCGCCCGCATCCGCGAACAGACGCGACAGGTACGCGCCGGCGATACCGCTGCTGAGGTCGACAACACGTACGTCTGCAAGGACCGGTGTCAACGTCTCACCTCAACAACTCGTCTCAGCTACCCGGCAATTACCTTGTCACCCCAAGCGGCAAGCGAATCAGCCGTGTCGTTGAAAAACAGGAAGGACGGCACGATCATGCGGCTCGCGCCCCACGAGGCCAACTCCTCGACCGCCGCTTTCGGATCATCTCCGAAGACGCCCATGTGCTGACCGGTCAGCTCAATCGCCTCCGGATCACGGCCATGGTCCGCAGCCGTCTGCCGTGCGATCTCGAAGAGCTCCGCCAGGTCGCCCTTGGCCGGCCAGAAACCATCGCCGACTCTGCCCGCTCGTTCCGCAGCAGCGCGGCTGTGCCCTCCGATATGGATGGGCACTGATCCGTTGGCGGGTTTGGGGTTGCAGGAGATCGGGTCGAAGCTGACGAACTCACCGTCGAACGACACCGCATTCTCGGCCCAGAGCGCCCGCATCACCTCCATGTACTCCTCGGTACGCGGACCTCGCCTCTCCCACGGCACCCCGAGCGCCTTGAACTCTTCTTTGAGCCAACCGATCCCGATGCCCAGTTCGACCCTCCCGCCCGACAGGCTGTCGAGCGTGGCTACTTCCTTGGCGTAAGTGACGGGACTGCGTTCGGGGAGCAGCGAGATACCCGTGGCAAGACGCAGGCTGGTGGTGTGCGCAGCCACGAAACCGAGCCATATCAACGGATCAGGGATCGGGTTCTCCCCGGTCCCAGGCATTTTCCCGCTCGCGTCGTAGGGATAGGTCGACTCGTAACCCTCTGGGTAGATGATGTGTTCAACCGTCCACACCGACTCGAAGCCCGCCGCCTCCGCGGCTTGGCCGATCAGTTTGGCACCCTCGCCGGTGCCGAAGTGCATGACATTGGCAAACGCCAGACCGAATTTCATCTTTGGATCCTGATTTCAACTAGTGGAGCGACGCGATGCTATCGCCGGGCGCAACCGGAGCCGCGATGCTATCGCCGGGCGCATTGCTGTTGCCGGGCACAGCCGGAGCCCCCCAAGCCCATCGCTGCCGCCCGGGCGTAGCCGGAGCCCCCCCAAGCGCGTTGTTGTCGCCGGGCGCAGCCGGAGCCGCAACAGGTTTGGGGCACGGCCTGAGCCGCGGTGACTCAGTTGAGCCAGGGTTCGTCGAGCTCCCAGGGCTCGGGGTTGTCGGGCGCGGTTGCTTGCGGGCGGCGCGGTTCGGCCATCGCCCGGGCGGCGATGACGCCGGCGGCCATGCCGAACAGATGGCCCTCCCACGAGATGTAGTCCTGGGGCACGATCCCGGCCACCATGCCGCCGTAGAAGACGATCACCAGCAATGCCGAGGCCAGCGCTCGCGGGCGGCGTTCAAAGACGGCCGCAGAGAGGATCGCCCCAAAATACCCGAATACCACCCCGCTCGCCCCGATGTGGTTGCCGAATCCAGCCAGCGCCCAGGTCAACCCCCCGCCGACAACTATCACCGTCAGAGTCACCAGAGCCCAGTAGCGCATCCCCCGAACTGCAACGAGTCCACCGAGCGCCAACAGCGGTAATGAATTGGAGGCGATGTGGCCGAAGTCCGAGTGGAGGAAAGGCGTCCAGACGATGCCGTCGAGTCCGTCTCGACGCCGAGGGAGGATGCCGTTGCCCTGCAGGCGATCGTCCAACGCCAGCGTGTCGACAATCTCGATTCCCCACATCACCGCGAGGGCCAGGACCAATAGGCCGATAGGCGTCCACAGCAGCCGGCCGAACGAGCGCCTCGGTTCGGTGGTTTCGACCATGCCTCATCGTAGATGCGTCTTGCAGGAGAAGTGTTCGAGCGCTGCTCTGCAATCGGAGCGGTCCCACTAGGAGAACGCGAGGCAGCCAACACCCGAACCGCCGCAATCAACCTCTCCCACAGCTAGGGGCAACTCCAACCACTGAAGGACACCCGCTCCCGAAAACAGTGCCAGGCACGGTTACGGACCAATCGTGGCGTGTTCACACCCATAATGGGACGTGGCTGAGGTAGCTGAAAGGTCCGATACGCATCAAGCAGCGCGCGACCGGTATGTCGATCTGTTGATGGGTTGCCTCACGCGCGAACTGTTTCTGGCTGAGGAAACCCACGACGTCGACCTCTCAGAATGGCCCGGGGACTCCCAAGAACTTCGATCGGTTCTCAAAGCCAACGGCTGGCGTCTGACCAAACAGGGCAGTGAACCCGAGGTGCGGGCCGAGGGCCACGACTGGCCGCCCACCGCTGAAACCATGGTGGGCCGTCAACGGCTCGCAGATGTGCGCCGGTGTGTTGATCAGGTGATGGCCGAGAGAGTCCCGGGGGACTTCATCGAAACGGGTGTTTGGCGCGGCGGGGTGACGATCCTGATGAAGGGGATGCTTGAGGCGTGGGGAGACACCCGACGGCGGGTCTGGGTAGCCGACAGCTTCAGCGGCCTGCCTGTGCCCAATGTTGAGACATACCCGGCCGATGAGGGCCATGACATGTCTGAGGTGAAAACCCTGCACGTGACCGCTGACGAGGTGCGGGCCAACTTCGACCGTTACGGCCTGCTCGATGAGCGGGTGTGTTTCCTCGAAGGCTGGTTCGCCGACACCTTGGCCACCGCGCCGATCGAGCAGCTGGCGATCCTGAGGCTCGACGGCGACCTGTACGAATCGACCACCGATGCCCTGACCGCGTTATATCCCAAGCTCAGCGTCGGCGGATACGTGCTGGTAGACGACTACGGCGCCTGGGAACCCTGCAGAAAAGCCGTCGACGACTACCGTGCAGCACACAAGATCACCGACGAGATCGTGCATGTCGACTGGACCGGCATCCACTGGCAGCGCAGGTCTTGAAACACCGCACAGGTGCCCGAATGGACTACGTCTCACCTATGGGCTTCGCTTATAATTGAAGTCATGCTTGATCGCCATAGACTTAAACTATTCTTGATAGTCATACAAGATTATAAAAACTTCTAGTATTGTTGAAGTCAGTACGTGAAGGAGGTTCCCATGGCGCTCGCAAGACCGCACCAAGTAGAGGTCGTCAACTCCGACCTGCGAAACCAGCCTCAAGTATCCAGGGCGATGAGAGACAGAAGAGTCGCACTCGGACTGACCCAGCAGGAAACCGCCCGACGCGCCGAAGTGTCTGTGCAATGGCTGTCGGGGTTTGAGAACAGCAAGGGCAGTTGCGGACTGCGGCGGATCATGCGAGTGGCCGATGTGCTCGGACTCTCCTTGGCCCTCCACGACCGGCCACACACAGAACTCGACCAGATATTCGACAGCGTCAAAAACGAGGCGGAATGACCCCCGACGACACGCTCATCGTATTCTTGCGCGGCCGACAGGCAGCCCGCGTCACCCGCCAAGACTCCAGCCTGCGGCTCGCCTACAGCGCCGAATACGCTCAATGTCCCACGGCGTCGCCGCTGTCCCTTTCCATGCCGCTGCACGAGCACCAAGTCCATGACCGGCGCGTGGAGGGTTGGATGTCGGGCCTGCTTCCCGGCAACGCCGATGTCCGCAAACGCTGGGCCGCAAAGTACGGCGCCGCCTCCCCAGCTACTTTCGACTTGCTCGGAACCCGTATCGGAATGGACTGCCCGGGAGCCGTCCAGTTCTGCAAACCGGAGTCCACCGAAGAGGTGACAGCCCGGCTAAGCGGCGTCCGCTGGCTGTCGGACGACGAGCTCAACGATCTCGTTGCCGGCATGGTGCGCGAATCGTCGCGTTGGGTGCGTCCTGTCGGGCAGAGCGCCTTCAGCCTTGCGGGCGCGCAAGCAAAAACGGCGCTGTGCAGACAAGACGGTGACGTTCCGAAGTGGGGCGAGCCTTGGGGGCAGAACCCGACCACCCACATCCTCAAACCTTCAATGGCCGACTTCGCCGACCAGTCGATCAACGAGCATTTGTGCATGACCGCCGCCCGCTACTGCGGGTTGGCGTCCGCCCGCACAGAGATGGCAACAATCGCTGGACACCATGTGCTGGTCGTCCACCGATTCGACCGGTTGGCAGACCCCGACGGCGCCATCCGGCGGGTCCACCAGGAAGACTTGCACCAAGCGTGCGGCGACCCCGACGCTTCCATCTACCAGGGCGACAATGGAGAGGGCCACAGCATCTCACACTTGTCGCGCCTGCTAAGGGAACACTCCGCCGACCCCGACGCAGACATACGGGCATTCTTCGACGCTCTGGCGCTGAACTGGGTCCTGTGCAACACCGACGCGCACTCGAAGAACTACAGCGTTCTGTTCAACAGCGCTGAAACTCGCCTCGCCCCCCTCTACGACGTCTGGTCGATAATGCCGCACGACCCCGACCACTATCGCTCTTACACACTGGCAATGTCAGCCCTAGCAGACCGCAGGGTGATGGCAGCCGATACCAGACAGGCATGGGAGGCAGTCGCCAAAGCTCTGGGTATCGAGCCGGCGGAAGGGGCGGAGCGCGCAGTGAGAATCGCCGGCGCCATCCCCGAGGCTTTGGAGCGGGCCGCTGACGAACTGCAACCGGAGTTCCGAAGTTCGCCGACAGTCAAGGCACTGGTGTCTCTCGGGGCCTGCCGACGGGACCAATGCCTCGACAACTGGTGAGCTGACATGGGCAGGACTAGCTGACATGGGCGACATCGGCACCTACTACGGGTTGTTGCGGCGGGTCCATGAGATCCTCAGGCCTCAGCGCTACCTGGAAATCGGCGTTCACCGGGGTCATTCGCTGGCACTCGTGCGACCCGGGACCCACACCGTTGGAGTCGATCCCGAACCAATGGTTGAAGACCCTCCCGACAACGCCGTGATCGTGCCTGCAGCCTCTGACGACTTCTTCGCCAGCCCAGAGCTGTTCGGCCTGCTGGGAGGCCCGGTCGACCTGGCCTTCGTTGACGGACTCCATCTATACGAGCAGGCCCTGCGAGACGTCGCCAACGTTGAACGCCACAGCAGTCCTGACGGGGTCATCTTGATACACGACTGCCTGCCGATCGACGCAGAGACCTCTACCAGAGAGCAGACCAGCATGATCTGGTCCGGCGACGTTTGGAAAGTCGTCGTGGCGTTGCGTCGCCACCGGCAGGACCTGACCGTGACCACTGTCGATGTCGAGCCGACCGGCTTGGCGATCGTCTCCGGGCTCGACCCCGACAACACCGTGCTGTTCGACCGCCACACCGAGATCGTCGACGAACTGCACGACCTCGCGTTCGAGGACCTGCAGGCCGCCGGACGCTCCACGATGCTCAACGTCGTCCGCGCTGACTGGCGAACCGTCAAACCCCTCCTCACAAACAGCCGCGACGAAAGCCCGTAGGTCATCGCCCAGGCGGGATCGACAGGTGGGGATCGACTGATTTGAGGCGTGGGGCTAAAGTCAGGGATCCAGAAGGCCACATAAACGGAGAGCAGGACAATGCGGAGAGCAGGACAATGCCACAAACGGTAAAGGGAGTAATTTCTGCGGCGGTCGGCGAACCGGTCGCTATTGCAAACATCGTGATCCCCGATCCGGGGCCGGGCGAAGCAGTCGTGGCGATACAGGCGTGCGGGGTGTGCCACACCGACCTTCACTACCGCGAGGGCGGGATCAACAACGATTTTCCGTTCCTGCTCGGACATGAGGCCTCAGGCGTTGTCGAAGCCGTCGGTGAAGGGGTGACCGAAGTCGCTCCCGGTGACTTCGTGATCCTCAACTGGCGAGCCGTGTGCGGTGACTGCCGGGCATGCAACCGGGGCAGGTCCCATCTCTGTTTCAGCACACACAACGCCGAACAGAAGATGACCCTGGAGGACGGGACCGAGCTGTCGCCAGCGTTGGGTATCGGCGCTTTCGCCGAGAAGACGCTCGTCGCCTCCGGTCAATGCACCAAGGTCGATCCCGATGCCTCCCCCGCTGCGGCCGGACTGCTGGGTTGCGGGGTGATGGCCGGAATCGGCGCCGCCATCAACACCGGCGGCGTAGGCCGCGGTGACAGCGTGGCGGTATTCGGTTGCGGGGGTGTGGGCAACGCTGCTATCGCCGGGGCGAAGCTGGCAGGGGCATCCAACATCATCGCCGTCGACATCGACGACCGCAAGCTCGAACTGGCAAAGGGTTTCGGGGCCCACCACACGATCAACTCCCGCGAGGAAGACGCGGTTGAGAAGATCCAGGAATACACCGGCGGCTTCGGCGCGGACGTCACGATTGACGCGATCGGCCTGCCCGAGGTGTACAAGCAGTGTTTCGAGGCACGGGACTTGGCTGGCACCGTTGTGCTCGTGGGCGTGCCCACCCCCGAAATGAAGATCGAGTTGCCCTTCCAAGAGGTGTTCGGTCGGGGCGGGTCGCTCAAGTCGAGTTGGTACGGCGACTGCCTGCCGAGCCGTGACTTCCCGATGCTGATCGACCTCTACCGCCAAGGCCGTCTCGACCTCGACGGATTCGTGTCGGAGACGATCGCCCTCGACGGTGTGGAAGAGGCCTTCCACAAGATGGAGCGGGGTGAGGTGCTGCGCTCCGTGGTCGTCATCTGATGGGGGTCGAACTCGTTACAACCGACGGCATCTTCGCTCTCGACGGGGGCGAGTGGGAGGTCACCAACAACATCTGGCTGGTGGGCGACGATAAGGAGATCGTGATCTTCGACGCGGCTCACGACCACCAGCCGATCGTCGACGCAGTGAACGGCCGCCGAGTGACAGCGATTGTGTGCACGCACGGCCACAACGACCACATCAACGCCGCGGTGGCACTGCGCGAGGCGGTGGACGCGCCGATTCTGCTCCATCCCGACGATCAGATGCTCTGGGATGCGGTGTTCCCCGACGACTCGACCGACGGTGCTTTGACGCCCGGTGAAACCATCACTGCCGGTGGCCATACTCTTGGGATCATTCACACTCCAGGGCATTCGCCCGGTTGCTGTTGCTTCTTCGACATAGATGCCGGGCGGGTGATGTCTGGCGACACGTTGTTCTGCGGCGGTCCCGGGGCGACGGGGCGCAGCTACAGCGATGAACCGACGATCCTGCGGTCGATCCGCGATCGCCTGTTGACGCTGCCCGGTGACACCACGGTCCACACCGGCCATGGGGACACAACAACCATCGACGACGAACGCCAAAGGGTCCTCGACCGCATCAGCGAACTCGGCCTCACCTGACCACCCCGCCGTTGAACAGGTCTTGCCGCAGCAGCAAGTAACCTCGCCCGATGCTCCTGAACTACTACACGATCGGCGCTGCGATTATCACCGGTGCCGTAGCAGGTGCTGTTGTCGTCTCGCTGATTCGGCAAGGTTTCAGGAGCATCCAGATAGCGGCCGTTGCCGTTGCCATTGGCTTTGGGGGCACGTTCCTTTTCAACATCGGAGCGCTGTTCATCACCGGGCCGGACGTCTTCACCAGCATCCATGTCACCTATCTGGTGCTGACCGTCGGGGTCCCGTTGGCGGGAACCATCGTCTTATTTTTCGCTCGCAACCGCACGCGGACGATCACAGCACTTTGCGTGCTTGCACTCGTCCCTGTTCCCTTGGGGATTTACGCCACCTATATCGAGCCGTTCTGGCTGCGGGTGGACCGCGTCGAGCTAGAGGTTAAAGGTGTCAGCGAGGACATAAGGATCGGAGTGCTTGCCGATCTGCAAACCACAGCGATCGGTCCGTACGAGAACAGCGCAGTTGATCGCTTGATCGAGGTCGAGCCAGACCTTGTCCTGATTCCGGGCGATCTGTACCAAATCGATCAAGACCGGTTCGACGAGAAGATTCCAGAATTCAACGAAATGATTCAAAGGCTCGTCGACGAGGTCCCGATAGTCCTGTTGGTCAGCGGCAATACCGACCGCATCGGCGGGCTCGGCAAGATCGTGCGGGGAACAGGGGCAAGAGTGCTCAACAACCAGATTGAAACCCTGGAGGTCAACGGCAACACAGTTAGCGTGCTCGGAATAACCTTGTTCGGCAACGAGCGAGTAGCGCAGCTCCGAGCCGAGGAAATCGCCGGGAGTTCGGTCGATCTACGAATAGTGCTCGCTCACCAGCCAGACGAGATTCGATTGATCGAATCAACCCCGGTTGATCTCTTGGTGGCGGGACACACGCACGGTGGACAGATCGCCCTGCCTTTCATCGGCCCTGTAGTCACCGCGTCGGACGTGCCCCGCCATGTGGCCGCCGGAGGGTTGCATGAACTGCACGGAACGCCGGTGTATGTGTCCACCGGCGTGGGGCGAGAGCGCCGCACCGCGCCTCAGGTCCGATTCGGCGTCCGCCCCTCCATCGGAATCATCGACATCACGGGTGCCTGAGGTCGTGGTGTAGATATTTTGTAGACGGAATATAGACGAAACCGTAGATTCAAGGTATGGCAACGACGACTATCCGAGTCGACCTGGTGACTCACGCCCAGCTCGTTGAACTCAGCAATAAGAGCGGCGACGCACTCGGCAACACGGTTCATGATGCCTCCTCAACCAATAATCATTTCCCGATTCTCAGCGCAACTCAGGGACTCCACAGTTTGAGCAGTTCGGGGGCGGCGAACCAATGGCGGTCGCGACCCGATCCATTGCTCTCGACCTGAACGCGAGACACGACGCCACACGAGGCAAGTGCCGTCAAAGCGGTACGACCGCTGCGTTCACTGACTCCGAGCAGGTCAGCTACATCGCCGGCGTTCAAGACCGGGAGCGCAGGCAGATGAGCGAGCAGGGCTCGAGCGCTGTGATCGGCCCGCAATCCGACGGTCGACTCCTCCCATCGAGCGATGAGGGCCTGCATCTGGTCATATATCTGATCGGTGGCGAGAGCGGCCTTCACGGCGGTCTCAGAAAACCAGGAAATCCATGGGTCGACCGTTCCCTGTTCGAAGAGGTGGAGTCCCGAGAGATATCCGCCGGGGTCGCGGGCGATGGCAATGCTGATCGGCACCGTGGTACGAGGACTCACGCCACTCCGCCGCAGTGTGCGGCTGATCAACACCCGTCCGAGGCGACCGTTGCCGTCACCATAAGGATGGACGGCAACGAACTGAGCGTGGATGATCGCGGCGTGAGAGACAGGATCGAGGTCTTCTGGCTCGCTGTTCGCGAAAGCGACCAGGTCGTCGGTGAGCCGGGGAATCTCCGAAGGTGGCGGCGGCACGTAGGCAGCATTCGACGGCGACGTTCCGCCCACCCAGCCGAGCGCCGGGCGGAATGATCCAACCATGTTGGAAGGGAGCATTCCATTTCGCATGAGTTGTCGGTGCCAACTGTGCAGAATGTCGACTGTCAGCGGTTCGTGGGCCGTGTCGAGCGCGGAATCGATGACCACCAGATTGTCGGCCATCCATCCAGCGTTGCCTCCCCCTCCCGTTCGCGCCGCTACCAGAACAGACTCGATCGGCTCACGCAACCCTTCAATACCTGATGAAGCCATCCCTTCATTGCGCAGCAACAGCCTGGCCATGGGCTCCCAATGGTCTTGTATCCGCAACTCTGACAACCGCAGAGCAGCGCAAGCACGCTCGCCGGCGCGGATTGTTGATCCCGAAAATTCGAAATGCCTCTCCCCCAGTGGGGTGGGAACCCACGCCTCTACGAGTCGTCCGTTCCATTCTGCTTCTACCTTGTGCCCTGGCGAGCCTTCCGAATCCCGGCCCATTTCGGAAGAATATACTATTAGTTTTCTGAAATGTCCCAATTCGGAAGGCTGGAGCGAAACACGCTCGCTCTAGACCCTGAGGGTGGTGCCGTGGACGGTGACGGGGGCGCCGATCAGGTCTTCGTTGACTGCATCTGCGGCAACCTCGGGGTCGTCGAGGGCTGCCACGGCTCGGCTGCCGGAAGTGCCGGAAGTGCCGGAAGTGAGGTCCACTATTGCCCGCACGCCGGAGGGTTCCATGCCGTCGTACACGACGGTGTAAGTGGCGACCGTTCCCTCACCGTGGGGATCTTCGTCGAGCGGAACCTCAGCGGTGGCGGCTTCAGCCTCAGCCGCCAGATCAGCCGTCAGCAAACCGGCCGGCGGAGGGTCTGTGCTCCAAACTGTGAGTCCAGGTTTGGTCAACAATCCACTGACCGCAGTGACAAAGCCGTAAGTGCCCGGCTCGGATCGAACCCGGTCGATCATCTCGACCGTCGCTTGAAACACGAAGTTGTTCAATGGACCCCCGGCAAAGCCCATGCCTCCAGTTACGGTGCAAACCCTGTCGGGATCCACTGAGAGTTCGGACTGTTGAACCGCGACCGCTGACGGGAAACAGCTGTAGAGCTCGATGTGGTCCATGTCGGCCACGCGGCGACCGATATGGCGCTCGGCCGCAGCACCCAGCACCGCCATGGCCGGCCAGCGATGGAGGTCGCCTCGACGTGACAACGAGAGCGACATCGACGACTCGAGGCCCGCATGAGGAAAAACCCAGCGATCCCGAGGCACACCCAGCGAAACCGCTGTCGACGCCGAACAAAGAACCAGAGCCGCGGCCTGGTCCACGCTCCACTGGGAGCTGTGCCACTTGGTATAGGGAAACGCCATGGGACGGTTCGCCGGTGCAGGATCACGAATCTCCTCAGGCGACATCGGCTCGCCGAACGCAGCACGGGGATTCGTCTGGGCGACCTGGTTGAAACCGTGCCAGCGCGCCGCGATCTCGTCCCGGTGACGGCTCAGCGACCAGCCGTGCGCGGCCCGCCGAGCATTCTCGATCATGGCATATTGCTGGACCGGAACGACCGCTCCAATCTCGATCTCCGGCCGGGCAACGATCTCACCGGTGGGGCGGAACTCCTCGTCGGGCACGAGGCCTTCCTGATCGTGGCCCGGCAGTTCCACACCGGCCCGGCGCGCCAGGTCATCGCGGTGCTTGGCCTCCCCGCCGCACACCACCGCGATGCCATGTCGACCAGAACGGATCGCCTCGAACGCCAGATTGATCAGCGTCTGCTGGGGAATACCCACGTCCGCAGCGACCGTATGGGGGTCCGCGCCCACCGCCTCCCCGACCCGACGGGCCGCGTCTGGAAGCTGCGCAAGCCCGCGAGCAGCGCCGATCCAATCGATCTTGGGGCCGAGGCCGGCTACACCACAGTCTTTCAGGGCACCTCGCAGAGCTTCGGCCATCAACCCTGTGGCGTCGAAACCAGCGCCTGGATCGACCGGGCGCCGGCCGGCAGCGGCCGCACCGATCAACACCACAGTGCCGGGTTCGCAATTCATTTGGAGCGGACCCTACTCTGAGGCGTTCGATACGCATCACCCGCCGACGATTTCAACCTCGGCACGCAAGCTGGGAGACTCTTTGCATGAATGAGCTACTTGACGCCGCTCGTGATCTCCGCACCACGCTGGACGCCGAGGGTGCCAGGGCCGAGGCCGAGGGCACTCACATGACCGACGAAGCAGTCAAGCTCTGCCGCGAGGCCGGTCTCTACGGCGTGCTCAGCCCCACCGAAGTTGGCGGAGCAGAGCTCAGTTTCGGCGAATCCCTCGATGTGTTCACCGAACTCGCCCGCGCCGACGGTTCCATCGGCTGGGTGGTCATGGCGAGCAACACCGCCGCCTGCTATTTCGGGTCATGGTCGCCGGCTTCGTTCAGCGACGTGATGTTCGCCGATGGCGTACCGCTGGTAGCGGGACAATTCGCTCCCAACGGCACCGCTGTGCCATGTCCCGACGGGTATCACATCACCGGCAACTACTCCTTCGGGTCTGGCCTGCAACACGCTGAATGGGCCGGATGCGGCTCTTTTTCCGCGCCCGCCGAAGGGGACCCCGAGTTTCTGCTGGCCGTGGTGCCGATAGACGAGGCCGACATAGGTGGAAATTGGCACGTGATGGGCCTCCGCTCGACGGCTTCGTACGACTACAAGATCGACAGCATCGTGCCCGAAGACCGGACACTGTCGTTCTTCGGGTTCACCAAGTATCGCGGCGGACCCGCCTACAACCTCGGAGTGCTGTGCATCACCGAGGTCGGCCACGCCGGATGGGCGCTCGGAGTGATGCGCCGAGCCATCGACGAAGCGACCGCGCTGGCCAAGACCAAACAACGCATGACCGGCAAGTCCACCCTCGCCGAGGATCCCCGGTTCCAATACGACCTGGCCGAAGCCGAAAGCCTCTTCCGTGCCGGCGACCTGTGGATCCGGGCGGCCTTCGCCAAGGCGGAACAATCAGCCCTCGACGACAACATCGACCAAGCGGCGATTGGTGAGGCACTGCAGGCGACCGCCTGGTTCACCCAGCAGTCAACCCAGGCAATCCAGGCTTTGTACCGGCACATCGGCACAACCGCTCTGCGAGACGGCGGCTTTCAGCGCTGTTTTCGGGATATCCATGCCGGGAGCCAACACGCCATGGTCAGCCCGGCGCATGTCCACGCTTTTGCCGAGGCGATGATCGCCCCCGCGCCCGAATCAGCCCTCGAGTTCTGAAAATCCCGTCAACACGACACGCTGGTGAGGTCGTCGCCGATGACGATCTCACCGTTGAAATGCTGCGCGGCGATCGCCCGCCACTCGTCGTACTGTGCAGGCTGAGGCGCCGGGACCAAGTGCGTCAGGACCAAGGTCTTCACTCCGTTTCGTGCAGCGGTCTGCGCTGCCTGCTCAACGCTCGAGTGATAGTCGAGAATGTCCTGCATGCGCTCTACCGGCACCAGCCTCACTAGATCGTCGCGGATAACGGTCTGCACATAGACATCGGCGTTGTTGGTCAGCTCGTCGAGTCCGGCGCAAGGGACCGTGTCGCCTGCGAACGCCGCTGCTTTGCCCTCCCGCTCCACTCGATAGCCGACAGTGGGCTCCACGGGAGCATGAACCGTCGGGTGAACACTCACCTGCATCGAACCCAGCTCGAACGAATCGCCCGCCCGCACTTCGCTGACTTCGACCAGCGGTTCCCAGTTCAGATCGTCGTGGTGGGCGGTCCGGTAACCGATGTCGGGTCCGAGGGCGTCCAAGGTGCGATCGACGAAGCGCTCTGTCCCCACAGGTCCCCAGATCCTCAACGGTCTGGGCTCATTGGTCATGACCCATTGGGTGGTGATCACGTCGTTCAAGGCGCACAGGTGATCGCTGTGCAGATGGGTTATGAGCACACCCGAGAGCAACACCGGCAGAGAACCGGCAGCCGCCATGCGCATAACGCAACCACGTCCAGCGTCGATCAAGACCTGTTCCAGGCCACCCTCACCGGTCTTTATCAGCGTTGCGGGGCCGGCGCGATTCGGATCAGGGATAGGCGAACCAGTCCCGAGCAGAACGACCTCCATCAGATCTCCCTCCTCAGTCGCCGCCGACCGACACAGCTTTCCGGTTTGCGGCATCGCGTTTGGACAGCACCCTGAGCATCATCTCGCGGGCCACCATGGGCCCCGCGTTCTGGTTCTGGCCGGTTATCAGATCCCCGTCGACCACCACATGGTTGGCGAAGACGTCTCGGCGCTTGTGGGTGCTCTGGAAATCGGCGCCAAGACGCCGCAGCTCTGTCTCAGGATGTTGTGGAGTGCTGCCGATGCCGAGTTCGGCGACCTGCTTGTCGGTGACCGCAGTGAGGGAGCGGCCCTTGACCAGCGGCTCCCCCTCGGCGGTCTTGGCTTTCAACAGACCCAGCGGTCCATGGCAGACCCCGCCGATCACCTTATTTTGCGCCGCGGCGGCGGTGACCTGTGCCCCGACCACATCCGAGGTGCCGAGGTCCCAAGCAGCTCCCCACCCGCCGGCGAAGTAGACGATGTCGTAGTCGTCCATGTCGAGGTCTCCGATGGCCAGGCTGTTGGTGACTTTCTCCTTGGCCTCGTCGTCGGCCATGAACCGGTCATCGTGATGAGAGCGAATGATCGGAATCAACGACTTCGGGTCGAACGGGATGTCGCCGCCCTTGGGCGAGGCAATATCCACGTCCATGCCGGCATCGAGGAATTCGTAGTAGGGAACGGTCAGCTCCGACCCGAACACGCCCGTGGGCTTGCCGACTTCAAGAGTCGCCTGGTTGGTGGCAACGATGAGCGCACGGTGCCCTGCCAAGTCCAGCTTGACGGACTCAGGGTCGTCGGGATGGAGGCCGGCCTTTCGAAGGATGCGTCGCAGGCCACGCGCGGGCAGCGGCGGGCGCTTGGATTTGGGACGGTCGCCTTGACGCGGGGCGGTGGGCCATTCGGCGTTGCGCGCCGGGATCCGCTCGCGGCGGATTCTCTTCAGGTCTTCTCGCAGCACTTCAAATACCTCCATGAATTCGGGGTTGTTCCATTGGTTGTGCGCTTCGACGGGGTCGTCGCTCAGGCAGTACAGCTCCCATTGGTGCGGGATCGGCTCGGTCCGATACACCGGACCGCCCGGGGTGCGCGCAGAAAGTTGCCGTTCATGGGGTTCGGTCCAGGTGGCAGGGTCGTCGAAGGTGCGGACCAGCTTCCACAGCTGTCCGGCAACGGTGCCGACGATCGCCTCCACGTTGGTTGCCGCATGTGACGGGACCTTGATCTGCAGCGGGTACGGGGCATCGACGCGCCCTCGGACCGCCAGCATCGCCGCGCTTGAACCGTCGCCTTCGAGCATGTTGTCGCGGGTAACGAGATACACCGAATCTGTTGGTGCCTGCTGCGGCGCCGAAAGCAGTCCGCTCAGGTCTCGTCCGGGCAACCGGTGCACTTCTGTATGGGTTTGCGCCAATTCGGTTGCCAGGGCCGCCTCATCGGCACCAGCGAGTCCAAGCAACGTGGGGAGCAGGTCAATGTGGCTGGTCGGCGCATCGACAACCGCCGGGGTGGTGGCACTGGTCCCCGTCCGGACGATCTGCAGCGGCACCCTGGTTGCCTCGTCGTACAGCTGATACCACTTCTGATGCAAACCTCCATGTGAACCGAGCAGATCACCGTGATCAGCGCTGAACACCAGGACCGTGTCGCCATCGCTCTGTTCGGTGACCGCACGGCGAACCACATCAATGGGTCCGTCCACGTCATGATGCAATCGGTAGTAGGTCTGGCGATAGCGCTCGGCGTTGCTCTCGTATGCGCGCCGTATCAGCGGCGCCGGGCCGTACGCCGAGTAATAGCCGTCGCGGTAGGCCATCTGCAGTGCGGGTTTGTCGGAGAGGTCCTCGTCGTCGGTGGGCGACGGTGGGATCGGCGGCGGCTCGGCCGCCGACGGGGCGAATTCGTTGCCGCGCCGTTTCTGCACGGCCAGTATGGGCCAGAGCACGATGTCGTGAGGGTTGACGAACGAGCAGATCAGCAGGAACGGTTTAGCCGCGTCTTCGTCGCCTTCGGCTCGACGCCTATAGCGGTCCCGCAGCCAGGCCGCCGACCTTTGTGCGTAGATCGGGTCACGCACATAGCCGGTGTCTGACCAGTGGCCGCCGTGGGGTTCTGGCCCCACCCAACCCGAGAAGCCGAATTCGTCGAGCGGGTCCGCGGCCAGGTACGCGTCGACCGCTTCGGGGATCAGCTCCCCGGCGGTGTTATTGGTGCGAAGACGCCGGCCTTCGACGGTGAGGTCTGCGTGGCTCACATGCCATTTGCCCACGTAGGTGGTGTCGTAGCCGGCAGCGCGCAACCAGTCCCCCATTGTGGGAACCTCGTCGGGTCTGAGCCAGCGCATCCGGCTGTCGGTCGCCCGTTTGCCCAACCCATCGGTCTGGGTGACGCCGTGCACGTCGGGATACTGGCCGGTCAGCAGACTCGGACGGCTGGGGACACATGCGGTCGACGCCACGTAGTGCCGCCGGAAGTCCACACCGTTGTCGGTGAACCAACGCCGACCGACAAGAGCCTGTTCGCGCCAAGCTCGTACCTCGGCTGTCTCATAGGGAGGCGCGGCCCGCTCTTCGTCGGTCAGCACTATGACTATGTCGGGCTGTCGGTCGGCCACGTGCTAACTCCTCTCGGTTCCGGCTCCGGCGCTTCCGCCTGAGGCGGTTCGTGTAGCTACGGCTTCGAGATCACGCAGCAAGCGCTGGTTGACCGAACCCATCTGTCGAGCCAGGAGCCGGGCCGCGAGCTTCATCGGCGGTTTGGGCCCTGGTTCAACTTTGGCGGTGAGCGATAGTCGGGTGCGATCTCCATCGGGTTTCAGCGTCCATTCGTTGACCACGCTGCTGACCACGCTCGGCAGACCGACGATCTCATAGGCCAGTTTTTCCTCGGGTTGCCAGACGGTGACTCGTTCGAGCACGACGTTGGATTTGACCTGGACTCTGCGCTCGGCTCCAACGCCCTCGCTGCGTTCGCTCAACTGACAACTGTGATCAATCTCTTGTGCCCAGTCAGCGAGCCGGTCGAAGTCTGCCAACACCGCCCAGACCGCCTCGACGGGGGCCGCGACATTCGTTTCGTTGGTGACCTCAACCACTGCTCACACCTTCGCTAGGACCGCGGACAGCATGGACGAGAGGATCTCAGCAGTGGCCGCCCGGTCCAATTCCCGCACATGGCGGAACAGGTCGATGGCGTCGAGCGAGCACATCGCGGCTAGGGCCTCGGCCAACACTTCGGCGCGGTCGGGGTTGAGACCATCCAGCTCGGTCGCGAAATGTCGCTTCATCTGTTCAACGTTGACCGCCGCTGTGCGTTCAAGGTTTTGTGCCAGGACCGGCTCGAAAGGGGCTCGTGTCTGTCCGACGCGCCACACCGACGCCGCTGCGTCGTAGAGCGTGAGCCGTTGTTCAACGAGCCGTTCCACCCGCTCTTCAAGAGGCCCGACACCGGTGTCGGGCACCACCCAGAGGTCGAACACAGCGGCGAACTGACGTTCAACGGCGACTCGGCACAACTCGCCGAGGTCATCGAAGTAGCGAAAGACGCTGCGATGCGACACGCCCGAGCGTTCGGCCACGGTATTGACCGAGGGCCGCAGGTCACCTTCGCGGTACAACTCCAGCATCGCGTCGACAACCCGTTCTCGATTGCGGCCGCGCCGGGCTCGTCGGCCGTCCGTGCTGTCGCCGGGCGCAGCCGGAGCCGCGGCA
>JAPPMP010000005.1:43645-91162 GCA_028819005.1 Acidimicrobiaceae bacterium | reverse complement strand
GCCGAAGCCGCGGCAGCCTCAGCCATGTTCTCGCCGGGCGCAGCCGAAGCCGCGGCAGCCTCAGCCATGTTCTCGCCGGGCGCAGCCGAAGCCGCGGAGCTTGTACGGGACATAGACCGATCACCATATATCTGTCATTCGTACTGCCACAACTATTCGCAGCCCACGGGACTGCTGACCCCCACCAAACAATCACCGAGTCCAGAAGAGGCGTCAGCCGCTTCAACATATGCTGTAGCAGCTATTGGACCACCTCGGTCCCGTGCTGTTCTTGGCCAGCGACGACAGCGCCATGGTCAACGGTCAGGTCATCTGCGTCGACGGCGGCAACGTGATGCCCGCCTGAACTGGAAAATTGCGATGACCAAGGCGCTGGTTGTGGGCGGTACCGGTCCGACCGGGCCACTCCGGTCCCGGTGCCAGCTACCAACGCCCCGACACCCGCATCTAGATTCAACCCATGAAGTCAGAGCGCAACTCGGTTCCGAGCCTGGAACTGCTGATCGGCGACATCACCGCCGAAGACGTCGACGCCATCGTCAATGCGGCCAACTCATCTCTTCTCGGGGGCGGCGGCGTCGACGGAGCGATCCATCGAGCAGCGGGTCCGGATCTCCTCGAACACTGCCGAACGCTCGGAGGCTGCGAGACCGGGCAGGCCAAGATCACGCCCGGGTTCAAGCTCACGGCCCACTGGGTGATCCACACGGTCGGTCCGGTGTGGCACGGCGGTACGTCCGGCGAGCCAGAACTTCTCGCTTCCTGCTATCGAGAGTCGTTGGCCCGTGCCGATGAGGTGAGCGCTGTGTCCATTGCTTTTCCGGCGATTTCCACGGGCGTGTACGGCTACCCGATCACCGCAGCGGCAGCAATCGCTGTCGACACAATCCGTTCCACGCCCACGAAGGTGACAGAAGTTCGGTTGGTTGCTTTCAACCAACCGACCCTGGACGCCTACCGCGAGCTCGTTTAACCGGGATTCAGCCGGCCGATCACCTTCCAGCCCAGCGGGACAGATTCACAACTGCCGTGGTTCGGGGTGCGGTCCGGACAGTCCGTGGCGAGTGTAGGCGTCCCCATGATCCACCCCAATTGTCCAGTCTCTGAACGCTCCAACTACCCGTTATCCAGCTTCTAACCGCGGATATCTGAATATCATTTTAGATTGTTTGATAACCTTTCGCTCAATGGCGGAGCAGTCCCAGAGACGATCTCGGCATCCAGCAAAGGACTATGAAGCGCTCTTGCGCGCCGCCGAAAAGCAAGGTTGGCGTGTCAAACGGGGCAAGGGCTACTTCCGGGCTCTGTGCTCAGAATCCTGCGAGTGTTCACTTTCGATCGCGCTAACGCCGTCAAGCTCACGTACTCTGGTGAACACGCGCAAGCGATTCGAGCGATGCAGCGGATGGCGCGGGGAGGGATGAAAGTGGAAGGCACTCATCTTGAGGTGAGCTACAAGGCAACTCTCGCCGCTGTCGACAACGACGTTGAGCGAAGGCTGACGAGCGAGGAGTTCTCAACTGCGTTCGAGCGGATGGCTGACAAACTCTACGGGATCGACGGGTTGGTCGATCCGAGTTTGTGGGGTCAAGCCTCTAACGGCGAAATCGAAATCGACTTCTACATAGAAAACTCAGGCGACACCGAGCAAATGACCGATCGTGTCATGTCTGTCATAGCAAAGGTAGCCGCGGCTGGGGGTGTTGACATGGATCGCTTCGGCGATCTCACCGAGCACTGCCAAAGGGCGACTGCCGACGACACACCTCTCATTGCCAACCACTCCGAGGGGTACCCCTGTATCGTCCTGAGCCAGGCTCGCCACACCGCCGAGGTAGTTCTGGCTTCACCGGCACGAGTCTGCCCATAAGGCGGCCATTTCTCCTACGGCTAGGATCTTCGGGTCGTAGTGAGAAATGTATATCGCAGGTCAATCCCGTGAGCAGCGAATCCCCGAGCCGAACGAACTGGACCGTGTACGTCGATGGACTGAATTTCTATTCGGCCGTTCGCAGTCGCCCCGACACAAAATGGATTGACCTGAGAGCGTTAGCTGAACGTCTCGTACCACGCGGAGACATCACGGAGAACGTGAAGTACTTCACATCCCAGATCTCCTCAAAAGCCGCAGAGGATCCAGACGCGCCGAAGCGACAGCGCGTCTTCATCCGCGCAGTCAGAGCGACGGGTGTCGAAGTGCTAGAGGGCAAGTTCAAGGTTCCCGACACTTGGCGGCCGACCTCTTGGAAATGACAGGGGCCCCTCGCATCGAGGGGCCCCGGGTTCTGAGCGACGAAGCACTCAGGGTGTTATGTGTCAAATACTATACGAGGGGTGTGACAAGCCACGCTCGACAACATCGGCAGCCATCGACTCAACGACCCTCAACTACCCCGCCCCACGTTTACGCGCGGCTCGATATTCGAGGGCGATCTTCTCGACCTCAGCCTCATTGAGTCCTGTCACTGCACTTCTCATTGGTCGACGGCATGTTGCTCCCTCACAGGGCGCACGATCACGTTAGACCGTCCGGGCCTTGCCTGCGGATACTGGCGCGAGCCGAATCGACCCGACTCAGGCTCGGACGACCTCCACCTCGTACCGATCGAACAGTGTGTCCGAGGTCAGTATTGGAACGTTGAGTTCTCGGGCCTGCGCTATGAGCAGCCGGTCGAACGGATCGCGATGGTGATTCGGCAGGCTTCCCGCATGAAGCGTGTGCGAATGCTCAATCGCAATTGCAGCAAGCGCAGAGCGGGCGATTCTGCTTGGAACGTAAACGACAGGCGGTTCGGGAAGATGCAGTCTGCCCAGGGCGTGCTTTATCGAAATCTCCCATGACGAAACGGCCGAGAACAACAATTCTTGAGCCGGGTCGACGATCATGGACTTCGCAGAGTCCGAGAGCCGCTGAGGTGAGGCGTTCATCCAAAGGAACACTTGTGTGTCCAACAGAACAGCCAAGTCATCTTCCTTCAAAGGCGTCGAGCAGGTTGTCGGGCAGAGGTTCATTGAAGTCGTCCGGCACCTCGAATCTCCCTATGTCCCTGCCCAGCTCACGCGGCCCTTGGGGTGCCACCGACACAAGTCTCGCCACAGGAGTACCGGCTTTGGTGATGACGACTTCTTCCCCGGCGTTCGCCTTCTGGATGAGTTTCGAGAGCGTTGTTTTTGCCTCATGTACGCCTACGGCAACCATGTCAACACCCTACCAGTGTCACCAACAAGTAGCTAACTGATTAGCTAGGCTAGCTCTTGGGTCAGCGCATCCAGTCCGCGTAGTGCCTAACTGAGCTTCAGCGTTGAGGCGCTGGCTACCGCGTCCGCCGCTCAAACCATCGCTGCCGGGGCTTCATAAAGTACCTGGCGGGCGTGGGACAGCGCGGCGTCGAAGCCAGCCCGACACGGCCCCGAAAGACCAAGAGCCGCCCAGCGAATGCCTTGACCCCGACTGGCGGGCTGGGCTGACAGCCGCCTAGCAGGTTCTTCAGCGGCGCGGCCTGGGACCATGTCGGGCAACTGGCCTGATGCGACGCCGGCGATGCTCGTCGACCAGGCCTCGGCCCGATAGCGGCCCCGGCGCGCGAACAGGGTCTCGTCAAGCCCCGACGCGGTCACCGCCGAGACCCGAGAAGTGTCCGCCTCCAGCAGCGCATGGCCCCAGCGCTGCACAGACGCGTTGACAGCGCGCCACCCGCACCCCAGCACCGAGGCGACGTCTCCCACAGCGCGGCCCCGGCCGGCGCGTGTCGTCAACCTCTCCGGGCAAGGAGCGATCCCGCGGTTCTGCTCAGCCACCTCCCTTGCCCTTCGTCGTGCTGCGGCAACGACAAGCTACTTCAAAGATCACCATCAGAGCAGATAGCCACATACCGTTTTTCGATCTCTCTGTGGAAGCTGTCCGGGAGCGTCGACCAGTCAAATACCTCAACTAGGATCGGTATGTTCGATTCGGTTAACGCATCTTTCAAGTCAAAAATTCGTTCAGCAGATATTTCCTGCAATCCAGGACCGCGCAAAACCAAGTCCAGATCACTAGTGTCATGGCTCTCTCCCTTGACACGACTGCCATATGCCCACACTTCCACTCCAGGCAGATGCCGACTGAGCAGCTCTTCTATCTGTTGGCGGTAGGGCGATCGCAAATCTAATTCGTCAGCCATCTGTGTACTCGGCAATCGTCGCGGAGAGCTCCTTCGCATCAGCAACGAAAATCGGCAGCAGAACCAAGGTCTCTTCCGCGAACTTCTGTCCGTAATCGTGAACCGTGCTGTTGCGGTGATCGCGATATCTCAACCAACGCTCACAGGCGGCATCGGTCAACAGTCCGTGCTTGGCAGCATGACGGAAGCAGTCCTTGAAGTGGAGCCGATCGACTTGTTGGTTCGAGGCGAAATAGGGGCGAATCCGTTTTCTCAGCAGTTTTCCGCTCTGCTCGAGGACGAGTTCGAACTGCTTGACGCAGGCTGCCCGGTAGACGTCGTACATCACGCTGTCCATCTCATGATTCGGAACCTGCCCACAAGCAGCCTCAAGAGCGTCGACGCAGCGCATCAAGTAATCGGTGTTGATGGTCATGTCTCGTCCTCGGGTCGCAGCCTAGTGCGGTTCGCTCGGGTCTGAGGGTCGCCACCGAATCTGCGGCGCGCTCGCTCTCGTGGCCGCCGTAGCCGAGGCGCGCCAACTCATCGTGCTGCACTACGACGCTGACTTCGAACTCATCGCCGAGATCACCGGTCAAGCTCACCAATGGGTTGTCGAACGCGGCGCTGCCGACAACGAAGGCTGAATCTTCTCGTTGGGACCAACCGCAGTTTGTTCCGGCTTGGGATCAGAGGAGTGTGTCCTCGTAGATCTGGATGGTGCCGCTGTATGTGGCGACCCAGACTCGTCGGGTCAACGGGTCGTAGGTGACGCCGATCGGCAGGTCGGGCGTGGCGATCCTCTGCAGTTCGACCATGTCGGAGGTGCGCACTTTGCTGAGAGTGTCGGAGTGATAGTTGACAACGAAGACGGCGGTACCGTCATCACTGATGCTCATCGACCGCGGACCCGCGCCCGTTGACACCTTGCCGACGACCGCTTTGCTCTCGAGGTCGATCTTCACCACACCGCCGCCATGGTTGAGAGTGGCGAACAGGAAGCGGTCGTCGGCGCTGAGCACCAGAGACCGGGGACTCGTGCCGACTCCTTTGATCCACGAGAGCGGCTCGCCGAGGTTGTCGAGGTCGACCACTGCTATGTCACGGCCGCCCATTACCGCTATGTAGGCGGTGGATGAGTCGCTCGTCACCGCGATGCCCCTGGGAAAGCGGCCGATCGGCACGCGGGCCGACTCGGTTGCGGTCGAGACGTCGATGACGCTGAGATCGTAACCACACCAGTTGGTGACCAAGACCTTGCTGTCGTCGGGTGTGACTGCCACGAACTTCGGCACAGGCCCCACACCGATGACCTGGTCGATGGTGAGCGACTCAACGTCGACCCGGTACAGAAAGCTGTTGTCCCAAGCACCGGGCGAGCACGAATCTCCACCGGGTCGGGAATATCCCGGGCCGAACATCTGGTAGTTCGACACGTAGGCGTAACGGCCGTCGGATGTGAACGCAGCCTCCACAGGCGCACCCGAATAGGACGCGCCGGGATCGGCGCCGGCAACACCGAAATCTGAGAGCACGACTCGATCGCTGATCGTTCCCACGAGCGACATCGATCTGTCGTAAACCGTGATGGTGTGCCGATACATCATGTTCTGGGCGAAGAACAGGTCCACCCCGGAATACACCACAGACTTGGGAGTGATGGCTCCTCGTATCTCGCCGACGCGGGTCAGCCTCAGAACATCTGAAGGCGGTTGGCATCTCGGACCGTCGGGATCCAACTCCACGCCCGGACTTCCCTTGTAGCGGTACAGGAAGGTCGCGAGTTCACCGCGGGTGATTGCGTCGTCGGGGGAGAACGCGGTTGCGCTGGTGCCGGTGGTGATCGACTCGGCGGCCATCCACGCGACCGGCTGGTGCTGCCAAGGCGCGGTGACGTCGGTGAAAGGGTGCATTCGCGCGGCGGGGCGGCCCGCAACTCGATGCAGCATGGCCGCGAACTCGCCACGGGAGAGGGTCCTGTCGGGATAGAACTCAGTTTGGGTCGCACCGACCACAGGTCCTATACCGGCAAGCCAGGAGACCGCCCCCTGCTGGTAGGGGGCGACGACATCGTCGAATCCGTGCGCCGGAGCGTCGGGTTCCCCCTCCATGCGCCACAGGAATGTTGCGCCCTGACCACGGGGCACCGGATCATCGGGAGAGAAGCACGCCTCTGAAGTTCCAGTGGTGATGTCATTGTCGACCATCCACTGCACAGCGGACGCAAAATATCGATCCTCGTCAACGTCACCGAATCCGGCGACGCCCTGCGCCGGCGTCGGGGCTGCAAACACTCCGCCGACCATTGACGCAGCGGTCAGACCAAGCAGAAAGCCTCGCACCACACCGAACTTACTGCCCGCACAAACCGGGACCAAACGAAGGTCATCGGCTAGGTTCGATCAACCAGGTGGGCCATCTCAACGACGAGCCGGGCCAACAGGGGCGGGTACTGTTGCGGGCGGAGCTGCTGGATCGACGGCTGGCGCGGCCACGGGTTATTGGATCTGGCCGGCGAGACTAGCCGCCACACTGTAGCGATCCCGCACGTTCGTGGCATCGGTAACAGGGTCAACGCTCAGGGCCTCACCAAGGTTCCACGCTTGCGCGACAACGCCTAGGGGGCTGGCAGTGCTGATCGCTGCGGCTTGGACCGCCGCGCCGACGGCCACCGTTTCGTCATCGTCTGGCACAGTCACCGGGGCGTTGCGAAGGTCGGCCGCTCGCTGACGGTATGCGGCCGAACGCGACCCTCCACCGATCAACAGCAGCCGACCCGAAGTATCGACGCCTGCTGTAGTCAGCGCGTCGAAACCAGAGAGCAGCCCGCACAGCACACCATCGTGCGCGGCCAAGGCCAGGTCTTCGGGGCTTGTGTCGTTGCGAAGGCCCGCGAACAGACCGCTCGCTGCAGGCAGGTTGGGGGTGCGTTCGCCATCGAAATACGGAATCAGCACAGGCGGCACCGCAGTCGGCGGCGCGGCCAGGGCGAGAGCGGACAGACCGGCAGCGTCGACCCCCAACCAGCGAGCGACCGTGTCTGTCACTTTGGTGGCGTTGAGCGTGCACACCAACGGCAGGAATTTGCCCGAGGCGTCTGCGAAGCCTGCGACTGCTCCCGACTCGTCGGCCGTTGCGGTCAGAGACACCGCATACACAGTGCCCGAGGTGCCCAGCGAAATCACCACATCGCCGGGCGACAAGGCGAGACCGAGGGCAGCGCCCATGTTGTCTCCGCATCCGGGACCGACGACTACGCCCGAACCGAGCCCCAGCTGCGACGCCGCGTCGCCGCTCACTTCACCCGCCGCCGCATCCGGCGCCAGCACTTCGGGAAGCCAAGACTGCGCTGCGGCTCCGTCCGCGATCCCTGCCCGTTCGAGCAGGTCCTCTCGGTAGACGTTGGCGCGAGGATCGAACCAACCGGTGCCGGACGCGTCACCGCGATCCGTCACGTGACGACCGGTCAAACGCCAAGTCAAGTAGTCGTGAGGGAGCATGATCTGAGCAATTCGGTCGGCAAGTTCAGGTTCGTGCTCGACCACCCAGGCCAATTTGGTGACGGTGAACGACGGCACCGGCACCGACCCGCATGCCTGAGCCCAAGCTGTTGCCCCGTATTCGGCGACGAGCCGCTCGGCCTGCGGCGCAGAGGTTGTGTCGTTCCACAATTTCGCGGGTCGCAATGGCACACCGGAGTCGTCGAGCAGCACCAGACCGTGCTGCTGTCCCGCAACGCTGATCGCGACGACGTCCCGGCTGAAGCTCGACAACTTGGCGAAACACTCCACCAGCGCCGTCCACCAAGACTCGGGGTGTTGTTCGCTCACCGGTGGAGAGGTGGGCGGGTGTGGAGCAGTCGCACGCGCCACCAGCACTCCCGAGTCGATGTCACGGAGTTCGACTTTCGTGGACTGCGTAGAGGAGTCAACCCCCGCCGCCAATGCCTGCGAGGTTCGCGGCACTACGAAACACTCCAGACATGCCGGTTGACCACATTCTCAAGATGCTCTTGACGGCCCGATCTGGGTGCGGGGTCAATGTTGTTCTCAGTGGCACGATCAGCCAGCGTCGCCAGGTCCAACGAACCTTCGAGAATGTCGCGCCCGAGATCTCGACCCCAACCTTCGTAGCGGGCATCGCGAGCGGCTTCGATGCCGCCTTCGTTGATCATCGATTCCGCTGCCAGCAAAGATCGGGCCAGCGTGTCGACACCGCCGACGTGTCCATGGAACAGGTCGGTGCGGTCCATGCTCTGGCGGCGCAGCTTGGTGTCGAACAGAAACCCGCCAGTTTCGAATCCGCCGCCGAGCACGATCTCGTACAGCGCCGGCGACATCTCGTCGACCGAGTTCGGGAACTGGTCGGTGTCCCAGCCGTTCTGGGGATCGCCGCGGTTGGCGTCGATGCTGCCGAAAATTCCGTTCGCCATCGCATATGCCACTTCGTGATGAAACGAGTGGCCGCCGAGGGTGGCGTGGTTCACCTCGATGTTGACCTTGAACTCGCCGAGGAGGTCGTAGCGATCAAGAAATCCATGGACCGACGAACAGTCGTAGTCATACTGATGCTTGGTCGGCTCCTGAGGCTTCGGCTCGATCAGGAGCGTTCCCGTGAAGCCGATCTGGTGCTTGTACTCGGCAACCATCGTCAAGAACCGGGCCAGCTGGTCCGCTTCTTGGGCCATGCGGGTGTTGAGGAGCGTCTCGTAGCCCTCACGACCTCCCCACAGCACATAGTTGTGACCACCCAGACGATGGGTTGCGTCAACCATGTTGCGAACTTGAGCCGCGGCATGGGCGAACACATCGGGATCAGGGTTGGTTGCCGCCCCTGCCGCATAGCGGGGGTGCGAAAACAGGTTGGCGGTGCCCCACAGCAGTTCGACGCCGGTTTCAGCCATCTTCTCCGCGGCGCGCTCGACCATTGCTTCGAGGTTGGCCCTCGACTGTTTCAGGGTCTCCCCCTCCGGTGCCATGTCGACGTCGTGAAAGGAGAAATAGGGCGTGCCGAGCTTGGCGAAGAACTCGAATGCGGCGTCCTGTTTGGCACGGGCCGCAGCCATCGGGTCGAGTCCGGCTTCGAGCCAGGGACGGTCGAAGGTGCCGACCCCGAAGATGTCCGAACCCGGCCAGTTGAAACTGTGCCAGTAGCACACGCCGACCCGCAGGTGCTCCTCCATGCGCTTCCCCAGAACGAGGCGATTCGGGTCGTACACCTGGTAGGCAAGACCCCCCTCGTGGGCGCCGGCGCCAGCGAACGGGATCGGATCGGCAACGTCAGTGAAAAAGGTCATCGTGGTCTCTCATCGGTCTGTTCGGTATTCGGTCTACCACGAGGCCGAGCAGATTGGACCCAATCGGTTTGTGCCGGAGCGAGGCAGTGGCCCGAGCGGCCCGTGAGCGCAGCGAACAAGAACGGGAACAACGCGCATCGACGCGTTGACTGTTCAATCCACGCATTCTCCGGTCTAGTCGCCGGTCTAGTCGCCGGGCGGGGCAGCCGGAAGCAGGCGGCCGTCGAGTGCTGCACTGGCGAGCGCTATGTCGGTCAGATGCTGGACACGGGCGCCTGCTGCGAGGTCGGGAGTGCATGCCCGACCGGCGATGACGTCATCAACCCAGCGACGAGCCATCACATCGGTCGTGCGGAAGACGTCGCGATAGGTGTTGTGCACCGTGTCGAATCTCACGTTCGGCCATTGCTCGGCCAACTCGATCGCTCGAGCAGGGCCCGTGTCGCCTCGCGCCAGCACCCGAACTTCCTGGGTGGCGTCCCAGTCGCTGGTCGCGTAAATCGTGCCGTCGCTGCCGTGCGCATCGATGTGATGAGTCTGTCCGAACGGTGTTCCTTCCCAGCTCGCGGCGCAGGTCTGCAGGGTTCCTAGCGCTCCGTTGGCGAAACGCACGCTGATAATGCATGAGTCCTCGCCGCGCTCGTAGTCCGAGCCGTCGGGCCGGGCGTCTCGCTCAACGAACGCCGCACTCGTGCATCCCAGCTCAGCGATGGGACCGAACAACCACTCGGAGCAATAGAGCCAGTGAGAACCAAGATCGCCGACGACCCCCGAGCCGGCTATGTCTTTGTCGAAACGCCAGGTGTAGGAAGAGTCGAAAGCGAACTCGGTGAAGTACCTCAAGTTGAGATGGTGCGGCGTACCCAAGAAACCTCCGTCGATCAGGCGTTTGGTCGCTGCGAAGACGGGCATGTACTGGTACGTGAACGGGACCATCGTGACCAGGCCGGTTTCGTCCGCTTCGGTCGCCATCAGGTCGGCTTCCTCAGCCGTCAGTGCCAAGGGCTTCTCGCACAGCACATGAAGACCCTCGCGCAACGCCTGACGGGTGATCGGCGCGTGGGTCTCGTTGCTGCTGGCGACGATCACGGCATCGATTTCGCCGCTTGTCAGCAGCTCGCGCCAATCGGTGAAAACCAGGCCGATCCCCCACTGCTGCGCCCGGGCATGCGCAACCTCGGCGTTGCGACCGCAGATCGCCGCGACCCGACAACCCGGATGGCTCGCCAACGCAGGCAGGTACATAGAATCAGTCCACCAGGACGTACCTACGATTCCGACCCGGATCACCTGCCGCCCTCACCTGTTCGCGGACGCATGCTCAGCAGGGCGAGACATCGCGGCCGATCTGGACTGCGGCCTCAGCCTCGTCGAACAACTTGGGATACGGATAGTCCATGGCCATGAGTTGACGCAGCATGGGTGTGGCGCGTTCGACAACCTCATCGCTCACGCCGGACAACTGGTCTTCAAGCGGGGTGACGAACTTGGGCAGATATTCGATCAGGATGCCGGTGCGGTCCTGGTCCGAGACGTTTGGCATCGCACAGTGCCAACACATGCCGTTGAAGATGACGCAGTCGCCCGGGTCGCCCTCCATTCGCGCGGCGCCGGCGAAGAAGCGGTCGCGGTCGCCGGTTTCCGGGTAGATCAACTCACCCTGGGAGTACGGGAGGAAGGCAGTCGCCCCGGTCTCGGGCGTGAATGGGTCGAGCAGGACGGTTGCCTGGCAGTTGAGCGGATAGCTCGAGTTGATCCTCATCGGGAAAGACGAGCGTTTGTAGAGGTCCCAATAGGGGTAGTCGATGTGGGGTTCCTGACCCGGACCGCCCGGCATCAGCCGGTTGGCCGCCACCGAACCCATGATGAACTCGTCGCCGAGGAAGGCTCCCACGATCTTCATCACCAGCGGGTGCTGCACCATCTGTTCAAACACTTCGCCCTTGTTCAACAGGTTCCAGACACGGCGCTGGAGGTTGAGCTGATCGGTGCTGGCCCCCAGGAAGTGGGTCTCCTTGTCGTCCTCTTCGGCCGTGTAGCGAATTATCAAATCACGGGCCTCTGAGATCACCTCGGGTCCGAACGCCTGCTTGATGATGATCGCGCCGGAACCGCTGAGCATCTCTTCCAGCAAACCGGGGAGTTGTTCTTCGATGCGGTCGGGATCAACGACCGCTATCGGGCTCGTTGACACGGTCCTCCTTTCACCGGGCCTCACCGGGCCTCTCCGGGCGTTCGGCTCGACACAGGGCCACTGGTGCTGCGACAGACGAGCGACGGGACCAGGAGGTGGTGAACAGCCTCCTCGCGTTCCTCTTCGAGACGCTCGATCAGGTACCGCGCGGCGAGTCGGCCGAGCAGTTCGCAGGGTTGATCGACCGTTGTCAGGCTCATCTGGTGCAGCGCCGCCATCGCGGTGTTGTCGAAGCCCACGAGCGACACATCCTCGGGGACGTTCAGACCTTCGAACTGCAGCCTGTTCAGCACCCCCGTCGCCATCAGGTCGTTGGCCGCAAAAATCGCGGTCGGCATGTCGCCGTTGCTCAAGAGCTTCTCCACACCGACGGTTCCAGCCTGTTCGCTGTACTCCCCCGCAACGATGCGAACGTGCTCGGACAGACCCCGTTGTTCCATAGCGGACTTGTAGCCCTTGCGGCGCCTGCGCGCCCCGGCGCCCGGACCACCGTCGATGTGAGCGATACGACGGTGTCCGAGATCGACCAGGTGGTCCACCACCATCTTGGCTCCCAGCCGGTCGTCGATGCTCACCGTGTCGTAGCTGCCAGACGCGGCGACTCGCGCTGCGACAACCAGGTTGGTCTCGTCTGCGAGCGCCTCGAGTTCGGCTTCGGACAACTCGGTGCCCACCAGAATGATCCCATCGGTACGGAATTCGAGGAAGGTGTCGACAGCAGCTTTCTCGCTTGCCAGGTTTCGCAGACCCGTGTTGATCACGATGCGATAACCGGCTTCGAGCGCCGCTTCGTGGATTCCATCGGTCATCTCGGCGAAGAAGGGATTGTGCAGGTCGTTGAGCACCAAACCGATCGTCATTGTGCGGCGACTGGCCAGATGATGGGCCATCAGGTTCCGCCGGTAGCCGAGTTCTTCAGCGGCTTCCAGAACCGCCGTGCGGGAACGCTCGCTCACCCTCGGTGAATTGCGCATCACCAGCGAGACGAGGGCCCGCGAGACTCCGGCGCGGCTTGCGACATCTTCCATGGTCGGCTGAACCAAAGCCCCGAACTCCTGTCACGCTTGACATCGACTGAAGAAAGAGTAATAGTTGGAGCGCTCTACATCAATAGAGGGCTCCAACAAACTCCTGAAGGAGACGCGAGTGAGGCAACAGCGTTGATGACGACTGTTCTGGAACGCACTGCCGCCGCGCCCATCTCCTGGGGAGTGTGTGAAGTCCCTGGCTGGGGCATCCAACTTCCCGTCGAACGCGTGCTGCGCGAGATGTCCGAAGTAGGTCTGCGCGCAACCGAGTTGGGGTCGGTCGGCTATCTTCCGACGAACCCGGCTGAACTCACTCGAACGCTGAGCTCATTCGGGCTTGATCTCACCGGCGGTTTCAACTCGCTGGCACTCGCGGACGCCGACCGACGAGACGAGACCCTGCGACAAGTGCATCAGAGCGCGCAGCTGCTCGCCGACGCCGGCGCTACCGACTACGTGACCTGCGTGGTCAGCGATCCCCGCGACTGGACCCGACCGGAGCTGACAGACGCCCACTGGTCGCACATCTTCTCCATGCTCGACGAAGTCGGAGTCGCGGTTGCAGGTTATGGACTGACTCAGATGCTGCACCCGCACGTGGATTCTCTGATCGAAACCGCCCCGGAAGTTCAACGAGTGCTCGACAATTCCGAAGTTCGCTGGGTCCTCGACACCGGGCACCTCCTCATCGGCGGCTACGACCCGGTCGAGTTTGCGGAGAAATACGCCGAACGAGTGTCGCTCGTTCACCTCAAAGACCTCAGACTGGACATCGCGGCCCAACTGAACGCCGGATCATTGACCCTGATGCAAGCGGTCCAGGCTGGGCTGTTCGTGCCGCTCGGACAGGGCGACGCTTCCATCGCAACCGTCGTGCAAATTATGGAAGCACAGGATTACGAGCGCTGGTACGTGATAGAACAGGACGTTGCCATCACCACCGGGGAACCCCCCGAGGGTGAAGGCCCGATTCGTGACGTTCAAAGGAGCGTCGCGTTCATCCGGAGCTTGGAAGCCGAGTCCGGCTCATGATCGAATGAGACGACCGGCTCCGGCAACGGACACATGCAACCCCAAACAGGAGGGAATCACCAATATGAGGAAACTACGGTTTCTGTTGGCACTACTCGCGATCTTCTCGCTCTTCGCCGTTTCTTGTGGTGACGACGACAGCGCAGACGAGCCCGAACCAGCCTCGACGCCCGACAGCGGGCTGATCTTCCACATGATCACGCACTCTGACGACGGACCGTTCTGGTCAGTCGTCAAGCGCGGCGCTGAAGCCGCCGCCGCCGATGTCGGCGTGACGCTCGTCTGGAACCCGTCCAACAACGATCCTGGCGTTCAAGCCAGCGACATCGCCGCCGCTGTGGCAGCGAACTCCGACGGTATCGCCGCGTCGCTGCCGAGTCCGGACCAGTTGATTCCGCCGCTGCAGGAGGCGGTCGCCGCGGGTATACCCGTCTACACCCTGAACTCGGGCGTGAACGACTACCAGTCAATCGGCGCAACCAGCCATGTCGGCCAGACCGAGGTGATCGCCGGCAACGGCGCGGGCCTCCGCTTCAACGACCTCGGCGCCACCAAGGTGCTCTGCGGTATCCAGGAGCAGGACAACGTCGCCCTCGGCGAGCGCTGTGACGGTCTCGCTGAGACCTTCAACGGCGAGGTCATCCAGGGCTTCATGGACCTCGACGCCAACCAGGTAGCCCAGGAGGGCGCCATCAACGCGGCCCTCGCGGCCGACTCCGACATCGACGGCTTCCTCGGTGTTGGTCCGGTCATCGCCATGTCCGGTCTCCAAGCAGCCAAGGCCCTCGGCAAGGACGTAGGAAACTCGTTCCACGTGGGTGGCTTCGACATCACGCCCGACATCATCGATGCGATTGAATCCGGCGAGGTCGCGTTCACCGTCGATCAGCAGCAGTACTTGCAGGGATACATCCCGGTCGTGCTGATGTACCTCGAAGCGACCAACCAGAACACCCTCGGTGGCGGTCTCCCAATCCTCACCGGACCCGGCTTCGTGACACCCGACAATGCCGCTGCAGTCAAGGCACTGGTAGCTGCCGGAACTCGATAGTCGAAAAGAGCTGATCAAGTTCGCTAGATCAGCCGGCAATTGATCGGAGAGTGGGGTTGTCACCCGCAGGGCCGGCAACCCCACTCTCCGACCTCCCACCTCATATTTGAGGCACCTCCTGTTCGGACGACGCTGGAGCCCTACGGGGGATATGAGAATAGTGACCGGCGATATGCGCCCGACGCCGGCGCACCGAAGGGGGAAACATGACAGACGCAGCGGCTCACCCAGACGCCGACGAAGGCCGGCCCGACGAACGCCTTGCATACCGGGGCGTCTTCACGCGGATGCTGGTCAGGCCTGAGATCGGGGCTGTCATCGGCTCAGCCGCCATCTGGCTTTTCTTCTGGGCGGTCTCAGAACAGTTCGGCACCGCAGGTGGTCTGTCCGGAGTGCTCGACGTCTCAGCCACGCTCGGCATAATGGCCGTTGCGGTAGCCCTGTTGATGATCGGCGGAGAATTCGACCTTTCCTCGGGCGCAGCCACCGGCGCTCTGGGCATCGTGACCATTCTGTTGGTCAAAGACATCGGCGAGCTCGGCGGCGCAGGTCTGAACCTCTTCATCGCGATACCTCTGTCGTTCGTGGTCGCGATGGCGCTCGGTTGGTACAACGGCACGGTCGTTGAGCGAACCGGTCTGCCGAGCTTCATTGTCACGCTGGCAACGTTCTTCGTGTTGCGCGGCTTCAAGCTCGGCTTCTCCAAACTCACCATCGACAACATCTCGGTGGGCCGCATCGACGAAGGCCGCGGCTTCGACTTCTGGCATCCGATCTTCGCCGGCGTCTGGAACCGCAATGAACACGTCTGGGACACCCGCGACGTGGTCTACACCATCGGAATCCTGCTCGGTCTCGCCCTGTTCGTGCTCGCCGTCTACGAGGGGAACTACCTGCGCAAGAAACAGATGAACCCGGCCGGTCTGCTCATGTTTGCAGGCGGGCTTGCGGGAACTGGCGCCGGCGTAGTCCTGATGCACTTCACCGACGGCATTTCCAACGACGTCCTCTCAGGGGCAGTGATCGCGGGATCAATGATCCTCGGACTCATAGGCGTCGCCCTGTGGCGCTACGAACCCATCACCGACGACAACTCCATCCATCTGGATTCGAGGGTTCTGGAACTGGCCGGACTCGGGATCGTGGTGATCGTGGTCGGAGTCGTCTGCGCTCTGGTCGTCGACGTGGACGGGCAACAGACCATCCTCGACCGGCTCCCGGCCGGGGTCGAATGGCTGATAACCGTCGCAGCCTTCGCGCTCGCCGGTGCTATAGCTTGGCGGCGGCGCAGTGGAGGCTGGGCTGCGGGCTCTGAGCAGTGGACGGTTCTGTTCCAAGCCGTCCGGGCCGGTCTGGTGGGCGCCGTCTCCATTCTCGCGTTCATGTTCATGACGACCGAGCAGGGCCTGCGGGCTATTTTGTTCGTCGGCCTGTCCACCACCGGCCTGATCTTGTTGGCGATGGCGGCTCTGCGGGCTCGCAAGAGTTCTCCGCTGTCAGGCTCACTCATCCTGGCGCTCAATTCTCTGGTGATCGCAGCTCTGGCCCTGTTCATACAGGCTGAGTCGGGCCATCCGAAATTCCGCACTGAGATATTCAGTGTGATGATGTTCGGCGCTGTGCTGGTCTTGGCCTGGGCACTAGTGAGCAGCCGCTGCCAACAGCGCAAAGCTGCTGACCACGACGCCGACCGCTTGTCCACGCTCTTGTCGGCTGCAGGCCTCGTCGCAGTCCTCGTCGGGTTGATCTCACGGCTGTTGTGGACCACGACCGCAGAGAACGACTCTGGCGTCGCTTTCGCATCCTTCCGCATGAGCATCCTCTGGTTCATCGCTGTCACAGCAGTCGCAACCTTCGTGCTCGGACGCACCAAGTTCGGCAGTTGGATCTTCGCGGTGGGCGGCAACAAGGAAGCCGCGCGCCAAGTGGGCGTTCCGGCCGCCAAGACCAAGACTCAACTGTTCATGATCGTCTCGGGTGCAGCCTGGTTGGTCGGCCTGCTGCTGGCTTTCCGGTTGCA
The DNA here is from genome assembly GCA_028819005.1 of Acidimicrobiaceae bacterium. Classification (GTDB taxonomy): domain Bacteria; phylum Actinomycetota; class Acidimicrobiia; order Acidimicrobiales; family Aldehydirespiratoraceae; genus VXYK01. Next base: position 74,399 of record JAPPMP010000005.1, on the reverse strand, counting down.
GACGCTTCAGTCCGGCACCGGCAACGGCTTGGAGTTCGAGTACATCATCGCTGCTGTTGTCGGCGGGACGGCGCTGACCGGCGGTTACGGCTCTGTGCTCGGCGCCGCCATAGGCGCATTCATCATGGCCATGTCGAAACAGGGCATCGGTTTGGCGCTGTGGAACTCGGACTGGCGTTTCGCGTTCCTGGGCGTGATCCTCCTCGGAGCGGTCATGGCCAACAACTTCATCAAGGCCAAAGCAGAGGCGGTCCGATGAGCATCATTCCAGCCAGTGCAGAGGAGGTCGGCCGATGAGCAACCTCATCGAACTCGACAACGTGGGCAAGTTCTACGGCAACATCATCGCCCTGAAGGGAGTCACCACAACCGTCAACGCGGGCGAAGTCACCTGCGTGCTCGGCGACAACGGTGCAGGCAAGTCCACTCTCATCAAGATCCTTTCCGGAGTACACGACCACAGCGAGGGCACCTACGTCTTCGAAGGCGAGGAGTGCGCCTTCACATCACCCCGCCAGGCTCTGGACCGCGGTATCGCCGCGGTCTACCAGGACTTGGCGATGGTGCCGTTGATGTCGGTCTGGCGGAACTTCTTCCTCGGCGCCGAACCCACGATCGGCCGTTGGCCGATCCGCTGGGTCAACAAGACCAAGGCGAAGTCCATCGCCAAAGAAGAGATGGCCAAGATGGGCATCGACATCCGCGACACCGAACAACCGGTGGGCACATTGTCCGGCGGGGAACGCCAGTCAGTCGCCATCGCCCGGGCCGTCTATTTCGGGGCCAAGGTGCTGATTCTGGACGAGCCCACCTCAGCGCTGGGCGTCAAACAGTCCGGGGTTGTGCTGCGGTACATAGTTGAGGCCCGAAACCGAGGCTTGGGAGTGATCTTCATCACCCACAACCCGAGCCACGCCTACCCCGTCGGGGATCGTTTCCTGATCCTCAACCGAGGCCACTCCATGGGGAACTTCGCCAAAGAAGACATCACCCTGTCCGAGTTGACCCAGCTCATGGCGGGTGGCGCCGAACTCGAGCAGCTCCAGCATGAGCTTGAACAAGCAGTTTCGGGTCGCGGCTGACCCCGCCCACAGCCTCGAACTGCTCACCGTTGGACGAGTCAGTGTCGACGTCTACGCGCAGCAGCTCGGTGTGTCGATGACCGAGGCGACGACATTCCGCAAATCCATCGGTGGGACGTCCACCAATGTGGCGGTTGCAGCAGCTCGTCTGGGGCATCGCTGCGCAACGGTCACCCGCGTCGGAGACGACGAGTTCGGAGTGTACGTTCGCCATGCCCTCGAGCACACGTTCGGAGTCGACACGCGCTTCGTCAGAATCGACCCCGAACTGAAGACCCCGCTCGCTTTCGCTGAACTCAACCCGCCCGAAGAGCCCAACATCATCTTCTACCGCGAACCCCGTGCTCCGGATCAGAACCTGGCGCTCGACGATGTGGATCTTGATGTGGTGCGGGAAGTACCAGTCTTCTGGGTTCCCGCTTCCCGCTTCGCCTGGGAACCAAGCCGCTCGACGGTCGCCGCACTGCTCGACGAGCGCCGACGAAGGCCTCACACGGTTCTCGACCTCGACTGGCGACCGATGTTCTGGGACTCGCCCGCCGCGGCGAGCGAGCAGATCGCACCGATGCTTGATCGTTTCAACATCGCCATCGGCAATCGCGACGAGTGCGAGATCGCGGTCGGAACCCGCGAGCCTGATGAGGCGGCCGATCGACTGCTGGAACGAGGGCTCAGCGCTGCGGTCGTCAAGCTCGGGGCAGACGGCGTAATGGTGGCTCTCGACGACGGAACTCGGGAAACGATCGCGCCTTTCCCAGTCGAAGTCGTCTGCGGACTCGGATCGGGCGACGCCTTCGGCGGGGCGTTCTGCCACGGGCTCCTCAACGGCTGGGATCTGATCTCCACTGTCGAGTACGGAAACGCAGCCGGCGCCATCGTCGCGAATCGGCTGATGTGCGCTGACGACATGCCGACGATCGCTGAGATCGATGATTTCCTCGCTTCCAGACTCTCGACCGAACGAAGGCAGGCGATATGAGCGCGTTGCCCGCGATTTACGTAGACCGGGCGATGCCACCCGGTTTCGAGGAGATGTTCGCCGACAGGGCCGTACCGGTCGGGCCCGAGGCGCCAGCTCTCGCAACCGCGCACGGGGTGATAGCAGGCGGTTCGGTGTGGGACGGACCGCGCATGGACGCCGCACCGCTGCTCCAAGTCATCTCGCGGGCTGGGATCGGCTTCGACGCCGTGGATCTCCAAGCAGCCACCGAACGCGGGGTCGTTGTCTGCAACGCACCCGAGTCGCCTACGGTTTCCACCGCAGAACACACGATGGCTCTGCTGATGCACGTCGCCAAGTCTCTCAGCGCCAATCAGCGACGGCTGAGAGGCCATATCGGTGACTACTACGTGGACAACGAAGGCATCGAGCTGGCAGGCCGAACCCTCGGAGTGGTCGGTTATGGACCGATCGGGAAGAGGGTCGTCAAAGCGGCGCGCGGACTCGACATGGAGGTCCTCGCCCATGACCCGTACCTCGAACCGGACAACGAGGACATAGAGCTCGTTGCGTTCAACGAACTGCTCGAACGCAGCGATGTCGTCAGTGCCCACTGTCCGCTGACCGACGAGACCCGTGGGCTCTTCAACAGCGATGCTTTCGCGAAGATGCGCCGCGGCTCGCTGTTCATCAACGCGGCGCGCGGAGGCGTCGTCGATCAAGGCGCCCTCGTAGCAGCTCTCGATTCGGGGCACATCGCCGGGGCGGGCCTGGACGTGACCGTGCCCGAGCCGCTGCCTGTCGATCACGCCCTGCAGGGACGCGACAACGTGATGATCACCCCGCACATTGCTTCAGCGACCGATCTCGGCCGCCGTCGGATGTACCAAGCGGCGCTCGACAACGCGATGACGTGCCTCGACGGAGACCGCGTCACCACATGCGTCAACCCGGATGTCTACGACCAGCCCGAGTTGCGCTTCAACAAGGCTCGATCGCCAGTCTGCAGCACCGTCCGCAGCGACAACAAAGCCCAGAAGATATGACCCGCACCTCAATCGGTATCGGCGTTATCGGTTTTGGCTGGATGGGTCAGGCTCACTCCCGCTCTGCGAAACGGATCCCTTCGCTGTTCCCGGAGCGGGAGTTCGACCCTCGCCTCGTCGTCTGCTGCGACAATGTTGCGGAGCGGCGGACCGCGGCGTTGGAAAGCTTCGGATTCGGCCGTGTCGCCGTTGACTGGCAGAGCGTCGTCTCAGATCCCGAGGTCGACGTGGTCTATGTGACCGCACCGAACATGCTGCACGAACCCCTGGCGATCGCCGCAGCCGAACACAACAAGCACGTGTTCTGCGAGAAACCGGTGGGGGGCACACCTGAACAAACCGTGCGAATCGACGCCGCCGCGGCTGCCGCGGGAGTCATAACCGGCGTCGGCTACAACTACCGCTGGGCGCCGCTGGTGCAACATGCCAAAGCGCTGATCGACTCCGGCGCGCTCGGCCGGATCACCAACTATCGAGGACGATTCTTCTCGATGTACGGCAGCGAACAGCTCGGCACGCTGTCGTGGCGATACCTGATCGACCAAGCCGGTTACGGCGTTTCGTCAGACATCATGAGCCACGCGGTCGACTTGGCACACATGCTCGTCGGGCCCATAACCGCAGTCACCGGGACTATGGAAACGTTCATAAAGCAGCGGCCGCTCCCCTCGGCCAACGGCACACACTACGACCAGGGCAAGCCCGGCGACCCGACCGGCGAGGTGACCAACGAGGACTATGCAGCAGCAATGGTCGTATTCGAGAACGGTGCTCGCGGCACGTTCGAATCCTCCCGCTCAATTGTCGGGCCTGAGAGTCAAATGGCTTTCGACGTCTACGGGACCAAGGGCGCGCTGCGCTGGAACCTCGAGACGATGAACGAACTCGAAGTCTTCATCGTCGACGACGAAGGCACAGCTCCACGCGGCTACACCAAGGTCTATTCCGGCGACCGCTACCCCTACCACGGACATTTCGTGCCCGGCGACGCCAACAGCATCGGTTACGAAGACCTCAAGGTCATCGAGAACTACGAATTCCTGAGCGCAGTGGCCAGAGGCGAGCAACACCAACCGGGTTTCGCCAACGCCGTGGATTACGTGAGCTTTCAAGACGCCTGGTTGCGCTCGTGCGAGACCGGCTCCTGGACCAAGGTGGAGCGCTTGTCGTGACGCCGCCTGAGTCCAGCGCAGACGCGGCCCGATTGGAGCTGAGATGAAGACAATCAGACTCACCGCGAGCCAGGCCATCGTCAAATACCTGATGGCACAGAAGATCGTCATCGGTGACGAGCCGAAGCCGATATTCCCAGGCGTGTTCGCCATCTTCGGGCACGGCAACGTCACCTGCCTCGGAACAGCCCTTGAAGAGGTCAAAGAGGACTTTCCCACCTGGAGAGGACAGAACGAGCAGGGAATGGCATTGGCCGCAACTGCATACGCCAAGGCCTCCAAACGACGCCAGATCATGGTGGCGACCTCGTCTGTGGGTCCCGGCGCAACCAACATGGTGACAGCCGCGGCCGCCGCCATGGCCAACCGCATGCCGCTGCTCCTGCTGGCCGGAGACACCTTTCAGAGCCGGATCCCCGACCCGGTGCTTCAACAGGTGGAGCAGTTCGGCGATCCGTCGACCACGGTGAACGACTGCTTCCGTCCGGCCGTGCGCTATTGGGATCGCATCACACACCCGGCCCAAGTCGTACACTCACTGCCCCACGCCTTGCACACGATGCTCGATCCGGGAGACTGCGGACCGGCGTTCATCGGGCTGCCCCAGGACATCGCAGCTGACGCCTACGACTACCCGGTGCGCTGTTTCGACGAGACGATCCACGAAATCCGTCGGCCCCGACCCGACCGCTCCGAGCTGTCTCGTGCCGCCGTACTGCTGAGCCAGGCCGAAAAACCGCTGGTCATCAGCGGCGGAGGCGTTCATTGGTCCGAAGCGGAAGCCGCGCTCGCCGATTTCGTCGAGACTCACAACGTGCCGGTGGTCGAAACGGTCGCTGGGCGAACCTGTTTGGCGCAGTCTCATCGATTGCATGCTGGGACCATCGGCGTCACCGGATGCACGTCTGCGAATGCTCTGGCCGCGCAAGCCGATGTGGTGCTCGCGGTCGGCACTCGGCTGGGGGATTTCGCCACCGGGTCCTGGACCGTGTTCGCCAACGAAGCGGCGAAGATCATCGGGGTCAACACGGCCCGCTTCGACGCCACCAAACACCTGTCGGTGCCGCTCGTCGCCGACGCCCGCGAGTCTCTGACCGAACTGTCGGCCGCGCTCGGGGACTACCGGTCCGCCGAGTCATGGTCTGCCGCCTGCGCCTCCGAGGCCGCCCAGTACCACGCATACATCGACAAGCTGGCCGCACCTGACATCCCCTCTGACATCCCCTCGGCGGCGGCAGACTCGCAGACGCTACCCACCTACGCTCAGGTGGTCGGCGTGGTCGATCGAGCAGCAGACGAGCGCACCTACGCCCTCACCGCCGCCGGCGGATTTCCCGGCGAGCTCGTCAACGGCTGGCGCAGCGACACCGTGCATTCATTCGACGCCGAATACGGCTATTCATGCATGGGCTACGAGATCTCGGGGGGCTGGGGAGCGAAGATGGCACTGCCCGACCGCGACGTGGTGGTCTTCGTTGGCGACGGCTCCTACATGATGATGAACAGCGACTTGTACAGCTCTGTGCTGTCGGGCCACAAGCTCATCGTCATCGTCTGCGACAACGGCGGCTTCGCGGTGATCAACCGGCTTCAAACCAACCAGGGCGGTGTTCCGTTCAACAACCTCATCGCCGATTCCAAGATCGTCGGGGAGGCACGCGTCGATTTCGCGGCCCACGCCGCAGCTATGGGCGCCGAATCTGAGACCGTCTCCACGATCGCCGAACTGGCCGAGGCTTTCGAGCGGGCCCGAGCAGCAGATCGCAGCTACGTGATCGCGTTGAAGACCTCCGCCTACGACTGGACCGAAGGCGGCGCTTGGTGGGAAGTCGGCGTTCCGGAAGTCTCGAACCGTCGAGAAATCCGGGATGCCAGAGCTGAACTCGACGAAGGCAGAGCCGCGCAGAGAGTGGGCTGGTGATGGCAGAGCGTTTCGCCGGAAAGGTCGCGCTGGTCACGGGTTCGACTCAGGGAGTCGGAGCTGCCTTGTTGAACCTGATGGCCGACGAGGGCCTCGCCGGCGCAGTGGTCACCGGGCGCAATCCGGAAAGGGGATCCGCCGTTCAGACAGCGCTCGAGGCCAAGGGATGCCCGACGATTTTCGTGCCCGCAGACCTGGCGGACGCAAAGCAGGTTGAAGCGCTGATCGCGGACGCTGACGAGCGTTTCGGACGAATCGACCATCTGGCCAACTGCGGCGCCCTCACCGACCGAGGCAACGTCTGGGACACCAGCGTCGAGCTGTTCGACTCGATGATGGCGGTCAACGCCCGTGCGCCGTTCCAACTGATTCAGGGAGTGGCCAGGATCGCCAAACGCAACCGTGCGACTGCATCGGTGGTCAACGTCGGCAGCACATCGGGCCACGGCGGTCAGCCTTTCATCACCGCGTACTGCATCTCCAAGGGCGCGTTGATGACCATGACCAAGAACTTGGCCTACCAGCTGATGCGGCACCGTGTTCGCGTGGTCACCGTCAACCCGGGTTGGATGGACACGCCCGGCGAAGACGCGACCCAGCGCAAACACCACGGAGCTGCCGACGGCTGGCTGGAGGCCGCCTCCGCTACGAGGCCCTGGGGACGTTTGGTGTCGATAACAGAGCTCGTCAACACCATGGCTTTCGTGCTCAGCGACGAAGCCGGGTTGATGAGCGGAACCATCATCGACCTCGACCAGTCCGTGCAGGGAGCGGGCGACCCGCCGATACCCCCTGCCGAGTTCGGTCCATGACCGCCTTCGCCGCGACGCCGACAACGCGCCGGATTCGGGTCCGACGATGACCGCGACACTGCGCGACTACAGCCTGGCAGGTCCCGAAAACCAGCGTGCCCGCGAAAGGGGGCTCGCGGGTGCTCCGTGGTGGAAACCGCCCATCGACGAGGACCGGCTCGCCGAGTTGATGGCGCGCAGCAATGCCCGCGCTGCGCGTGACACTGCGCTGTGGCTCGGCGGGATAATCGCCTTGGCAGTGGTGATCGCGCTCAGTTGGTTCTCCTGGTATTCGCTGCCGTTGCTGTTCGTTTACGGAGCCCTCTACGGCGGAGCTGCCGACTCTCGTTGGCACGAATGCGGTCACGGGACAGCCTTCCGCTCAACGACGGCCAACGATGTCCTCTACTACATCGCTTCGTTCATGCTGTGGCGCGAGCCCACCATGTGGCGCTGGTCGCACTACCGCCATCACTCAGACACCATCATCGTGGGACGCGACGCTGAGATCGTCTTCCCGCGCCCTCCCAACGTGCGATCGCTGCCGTTGACCTTCTCCCATGTCGTCAACGCCCCCAAGATGCTGTGGCGCTTGCTGCAACACGCCGCGGGCCGCATTGACGCCGACGCCGCCGACTTCATTCCCGCTTCGGAGCATCGAAGGCTGATTGTTGAGAACCGGATCTTCGCGGCCATCTTGGCCGCGACCGCGGCGGCATCACTCATCCTGTGGCATCCGCTGCCCGTGCTGTTGATCGGGTTGCCGACCATCTACGGCGGATGGCTGGTCGTGTTCTTCGGGATCACCCAACACGCCGGCCTTCGGGAAGACGTGCTCGACCATCGCCTGAACACCCGCACCGTGTACATGAACCCGTTGTTCAGGTTCCTGTACTCGAACATGAACTATCACATCGAGCATCACCTCTTTCCGGGCGTGCCGTACCACGCACTGCCCGCACTTCACGAAGAAATCAAGGACTCGCTGCCACCGGCTCTGCCCAACACCCGGGCCGCCTACCGCGAACTGCTCGGAGCGATGCGCCAACAATCAACCGACGCCGGCTGGGAGGTACCGGGCCGAGGCGTTCCCGATGTGCCCGACGCCGGTCTGAGCCTGGTTGACCACGGCCCGATCGTTTCCACCGAGCAACGGGCGGCCAACGCGTCGACCAGCGCCGGAACTGCCGATCTCGGAGCGTTGAACGAGATCGCCGTGGGGCGGGCAAGACGCTGCGATATAGGCGACCGAACCTACGCCCTGTACCGGCTCAGCGAATCCGAGGTTGCGCTCAGCGACGGGCTGTGCACCCACGCGGCGGCGCATCTGTCCGAGGGGCTGGTCCTCGACGGGGCGATCGAATGTCCCAAGCACAACGGCCGGTTCGATCTGCGAACAGGCGAGCCGTTGCGCAGGCCGGCCAAGGATCCGCTCAAGATCTATCCCTGCGACGTCGTCGGAGGTCGGATCGTGGCAGACCTGTCCACCGCCGAGGCTCCGAGCACCGCGAGTGCCGCCAACAACAGCAACAACAAGGAGACGTCGTGAACGATGTGCGAATCGGAGTCTTAGGCGTCGGTCGAATAGGCCGGATGCACGCGGAATTGATTCAACGGCGCGCCGATGGTGCGTCGGTGGTCGCGGTGTACGACGTGTTCAGCGAGAGCGCCCAGAGTGTCGCCGCGGAGTTCGGCGCTCGCGCGGCCGGGTCACCCGATGAGTTGATCAACGCGCCCGATGTCGATGCGATTGCCGTGTGCACGCCCACCGACACGCACATCGACTTTCTGGTCGCCGCCGCACAGGCGCGCAAACCGGCCTTTATCGAAAAGCCCCTCTCGTTAGACCTTTCTGAAGTCGACCGCGGAATCGCCGCAGCCGAAGCCGCCGGGATCGCCGTTCAGATCGGTTTCAACCGCCGTTTCGACGCGAGCCACAAGTCGGTGCGAGACACGGTGGCCACCGGTGAGATAGGCGACGTGCAGATGGTGCGGATAACCAGCCGCGACCCTGCTCCCCCGCCGCTGTCCTATCTCGACGGATCGGGCGGGATCTTTCTGGACATGACCATCCACGACTTCGACATGGCCCGTTACGTGACCGGCAGCGAAGTGGTCGAGGTGTACGCCACGGGTGCGGTGATGGTCGATCCCGCCATCGGCGAGGCGGGGGATCTCGACACCGTGGTTGTGGTCATGACCCACGAAAACGGCGCGATAACCACCATCGACAACAGCCGTCAGGCCGTTTACGGCTACGACCAGCGGGTCGAGGCCTTCGGTTCGGCGGGGATCGTGGCCTCGGACAATCCCGGCGTCACCACCACGACGATGCGCACCGCTGCAGGTTCGGCGGGGTCGACCATCCCCTATTTCTTCTTGGACCGCTACATACCCTCGTATTTGGCTGAATGGACGGATTTCGTGGCGATGGTCCGAGACGGTGCGCCTTCGCCGGTCACCCTGCACGATGGTCGGGCGCCGCTGGTGATCGGGCTCGCCGCTTGGCGCTCGTATCACGAGGGACGTCCGGTCGAGACCAAGGAGATCACACCATGACCCCCGATTCCGCGGCGCTCGCATCTGCGTCCAACGCGTCAGGGCCCATTCGACCCGGGGTCGCCCCTGGCCGGATCCTGGAAATCACACCCGAGATCGCAAACTGGACCTACCTGGGCTTTTCCGTTCACGAACTGACAGCCGACACACCTTTTGCCGAGATCGCCGAAGGCAGGGAAACGGCGATCGTGCCGCTGCGCGGATCGGGTCGGGTTCGCGCCGGTGGCGAAGTCTTCGACCTGGCCCGCTCTTCGGTCTTCGAGCAGAAACCCCACATTGTCTACGTGCCGCCCGGCATCGAGTTCGCCATCACCACTGGCGGTTCATTCACCTGCGCCGTGGGTTCTGCGCCTGCGGAGGGGAAGCTGCCGCTGCGCTTGATCCGGCCAGACGAGATGCGCAGCGAGATTCGCGGTGGAGGCGCAGCTCATCGTCAGGTGGTCCACGCGCTGGCGTCACCGTTGCCCGCCGAACGACTGATCCTCTATGAGGTGTACGTGCCGAGGGGGACCTGGTCCGGCTGGCCGCCCCACTGCCACGACGGGCGCGACGGATCTCCATACCTCGAAGAGGTCTACTACTTCCGGCTCGACCGGCCCGAAGGCTATGCACAGCATCGGAATTGGCGTTCCGACGAGGACTTCGACGAGACCGTGGTGATCAACGACGGAGATGCGGCCCTGGTGCCGAAGGGTTATCACACCTCGGTGGCGTGCCCCGGATCGAACATGTACTTCCTCAACTACCTGGCCGGCGAACTCGAAGGCGACGAACGTGCCACTCCCCCGTGCTTTGCGGCCGAGCACACTTGGATCGAGAGCGACTGGACGGCGGGTGAGTGGGGTCTCCCCGTCGTCACCTCGTGAGCATCGCTCGATGAGCCTGGTTCCATGAGCCTCGACGGCATTTCGCACAACGGCCGGTTCTGCGTATTGGCGATCGACCATCGTGATTCATTGCGCAAGTTCCTGTCGCCCGCCGATCTCGATGCTGTTTCTGCTGATCAGCTCACCACCCTGAAGACGGACATCGTGCGCGAGCTGGCACCGATGGCCACCGGCGTGATGCTCGAACCCGAGTATTCGATCCCCCAGGTTGCCGATGCCGGAGCTCTGCCTGAAGGCATCGGATTCGTGGCCGCTCTCGAGTCACAGGGTTACCTCGGCGATTTGGGATCTGCGCCCACGACTGTGCTCGACAACTGGTCTGTTGAAGCTGCCGCGGCCAGTGGCGCGACCGCCACCAAGCTGTTGCTGCCGTACCATCCCGACCGTGCTCTGGCCGCCGACCAGCGAGCGGTTGCCGCAGAGGTGATCGCCGAATGCCGCCGAGTCGGAATCCCGCTGGTCCTAGAACCGCTGTTCTACGACCTCGACAGTCCCAGCGACCGGCGCCGTGTCGTCATCGAAACCGCCTGCCAGTTCGCAGCGGCCGACCCTCATCTGCTGAAGCTGCCGTTCCCTGTCGATCCAACCCTTGAGCCTGACCGCAGGGTCTGGCTCGACGCCTGTGAGGAGATGAACGCGCTGATTTCCATGCCTTGGACATTGCTGTCCGGCGGCGGCGACTTCGAGTCTTTCTTCGCGCAGGTCGAGATTGCGCTCGAGGCCGGTGCGGCGGGCTGCATGGTCGGCCGCGCCCTCTGGGGCGAAGCAGCCCGCGCCTCCAGCACCGACCGCCCTTCGATCCTCACCAACCTCATTGCCCCCCGCCTCTCCCGCCTCCACTCCCTGATCTGCGACAGGGGCCGCGCCTGAATCCCGAGGACATCGCCAACGACTACTACAGCGACGAGTAATTCCTTGCCGCGCTCGAGGCAGGGTGCAACGAAACCTCAACCGCGTAAGCGGCCGTCCATTGCCGGCTCACTCCTTATCGAGCGGGGTTTGGCGGGGCTCAGGCGGCTTCGCTGGTTCCGCGTTCGACTCCGGGGCTGTGGTCGTTGGCAAACCGATCCTGAGGATGCCTTCGATGCGTGCCAGCCGTTCGCGGGCATCGCCGAGGCTGGACGCCATGTTGTTGAGGCTCTCTACAACCGCATCGTGGTTGCGTTCGGCAACACGTTTGTATTCGGCGAGATCGGTCGTCGATTTCTTGCTCTCCCGCTCGATCAACTCACGATTCTTCTCGCTCGCCTGCTCGATCAACTCACGATTCTTCTCGCTCGCCTGGGTGATGAGTTGGCGGGTTTGGGCGCTCTCGCGGTGTTGGACGCGTATTGAGCTGACCATGAGCGTGGTGAGCGTCGCGAACATCACACCGAAGGCCGCGCCGAGGGTCGTCAACACCGCCGTGTCGATTCCTGATCCCACCATGGTTTCCATGGGGCGACCCTACACCACCACCAATCACGGCACAACTTGAAACAACATGATAAACATCTTGAACAAGTCAACTGCAATCCCGTGGCCGACATTCTGGTGCTTGACGGAGGGCCGGAAGGTAGTGTTGGCGGGCTTGCAGTCTGGGACGACCAGAGCCGATCTTGCTTGTTGACGAGGACTGAGAACTGTGTCAGAAACACGCGTCAGTCGGATGATTCCTGTCGGCTTGTTCACGCTCGCGGCCTCGATCGGGATGGTGTTCGCGCTCATCCATGAACTTCGCGACGCACATGATCTGAGCGGAGGCGCGATCGGCTGGATCGCCGGAATCTCATTTTTCGCCGCGGTTGCTTCGCAGCTCCTGATCGCCCCTTTTGCAGACCGTGGATACGCCCGCCGGGTCATGGCACTGTCGATACTCGGCGGCGCGATCGCCTCAATCACTTTCGCGTTGGCGTCGGAGCCATGGCAGTTCGTTGTCGCCCGGACCGTTACGGGGCTTGCCTTCGGCGCCTACTTGCCCGCCGCGCAAGCGGTGTTCACCGCGGCGGATCCCGAGCGCGCTGGACGACACCTCGGTCGGCTCGCCGGCATCCAGACCGCGGGGTTGATGGTCGGCCCTGGTGTGGGTGCCGGGTTGGTTGCAGCCTGGGGGCTTGATGCCCCGTTCTACTGCCTGGCCGCTGCCCTTACACTGCTTGTCGGCCCGGTTGCAACGACCCATGTCAACGAGGTGGTCCCTGAAGAACCTCCGCTCGGAGTGCTGCGAACAGCAGCCGACATGCTCTTGACAATGGCGAGAATCAGCCGGCGTCGAGAAGCCCTGGCCGCCGCAATCTTCAGCGCTGCGCTGATAATGCCGGCCGGAATGTACGAGGCGATCTGGGCGATCTTCCTGCAAGACCTAGGAGCGTCAACCACATTCATCGGCATCAGCCTGGTGCTTTACGGATTGCCGTTCATGATCGCCGCGCCCATCGGCGGGCGGCTCGCAGACCGCCACGGACCGATGCGAATCGCCGTCAGCGCGCTGGCCATGGTCATCCCTCTCACCGTGGTCTACGGGCATCTCACCGTCCCGTTGCTGCTCATGAGCCTGGCCATGATCGAAGGAGCCGCCAACGGCCTCGGAATGCCGTCCGCTCAGACGCTCATGGCCATCTCGACCAAGGACGGCGAACGTGCCACCGGGCAGGGACTCGCCGCAGGAACGGGCCAACTCGCCGCAGGGGTGAGCGCGCTCACAGCCCCATGGCTGTTCGAAAACTACGGACCCGAGTGGACCTTCTTCTGGGTGGCGGTCGCGATCGCCGTTCTGGGCGCGCTCGGCGTCGCCGTCGCGGCCGGAGAACGCACCAGGCGACAGACCCTGCCGATCCGCAGCTACGGACTGTTGCGATTCCGCGGCGATGGCCGCTGAACGGCCTGCTAAACAGCCCGCTGGGTCAGCGCCAATCCGTTGCTTCGCATGATCTTGCGGATCTCCGAGGAGTCGAAGCCCTCCAGATCGTGAACAAAGTCGGTGGGTTCGGGGAGGCCCTCAGCATGCGGCCAGTCCGAGCCGAACAGCATGTGGTCTGCGCCGACCTTGCCTCGCAAGTCCAACAGGTCGTCCTCGTAATAGGGCGACACCCAGACCTGTCGGCAGAACACTTCAATCGGATCTTCGGCGAACATGTGCTTCTGCTGTCGATAGGTCTTGTCGAACTTCTTGAACAGCGGCTGAACCCATTCTGAGCCGGTTTCGATGGTGGCAACCCGAATATTGGTGTGCTCGCTCAACACGCCCTCCCCGATCAACGAAGCCAAGGCATCGCTTATCGGCGAGTAGGTGAGCAGCGACTTGAAGGCATTCTGGCGGAAAGACTCGAACTCGGCGGTCATCCCCCAGTAGTCGCTCAAGAACTCATAGCCGGCGTCACCGGAGTGCATGGCGAGAGTAATACCGTGCTGGTTCATCTTCTTCCAGAACGGGTCATGGGCGGGATCGCCGAGCGAACGGCGTCCACCTCTGGAGTCCGGCACCGACGACGGGCGCATGTTGACCACGCGCACATCCCGTTCGATCATCCAGTCGAGTTGATCGAGGGCCCAGTCGACATCGGCGAGAGTGATGTATCCCGCCGCGAAGATGCGATTCTTGTAGGAATATCCCCAGTCTTCGTGAATCCACCTGTTGAACGCCGCGAAAGCAGTCAGCACCGCTTCGGTGTCGTGGTCGAGCGATGACTCCATCCCCACCCCGAGGGTCGGGAACAGGAAGCACGCCTCAAGATTCTGACGGTCCATCACCGCTAGTCGCTTGTCGCGATCACGGTACTCATCAGGAATCGGCACAAGTTCGCCGAAAGCGGCAACAATGTCGTCTTTGGCCACCTTGCCCCGGAAGTAGTCGTCAAGACAGCCCGGTCGGGCCACGGGATCGAAGGTCGGGTTGGGGATGAAGCGGTTGACCCTGCCTCCGACGAGCAGGCGTCTGCGCCCGTTGATCTCGGCCCACTGCATGCACCGCTTGTGCATCTTCGGGTCGACATGGCGGATGAAGGCGTCCTCCGCCTCGTAGTAGTGGTTGTCGGCGTCGAACGCCTGGAAATCAAGTGCAGCCATGAAGCCACTCTATGCACGCCGCGCAAACGGGCAAAAGTCGACCGCTCCCGGATTACAGGCCGTAGATGGCAGCCGCGTTGTCGTGGAGGATCTTCTGCCACCAACGCCATTCCAGTGCTGTCAAGCCAAAAGGGACTCGGGTCCGGCTAGCTGTTGACGCCAACCGGACCCTGTTTTCCCTGGAGGGGGACGGGAATGAAGTTCCCGAGTCTGAAGCATCCGGCCCTGCGCCCAGATGACCTCGAACCCAGACACAACAGTAATACAGAATCCGCACCTTGTTCAACATTTAAGCAAAGAAACCGCAATGAAAAAGTAACGAACTGGGGAAAACTGCACATTCGTTGCATTGAAATATAATGAAACTTGCGGATATTCTCGACGGGAACCATCGAGAATGCTTCGCTTGCGTTTCGATAGTCGTCACACAAGCCCCAATGCGTGTCTGGGCTGAGCGTTGGGCCTAAGTGTCGAAGAACTCGCCGGCGTTCACCAAAAGGCGCTGCCCGGTGATCATCCGAGCCCGGTCCGAAGCAAAGAACACCGCCGCTTCGGCCACATCCGCGTCGGTGGGCATGACCCGCAGCGCCATGCCCTGCGCGATCTCGTCGCGCACCTCTTCTGCAGTGACGCCTCTTTCCGACGCCTGCCACTCGCAATACATCTGCACGTTCGGACCCCACATCCAGGTGGGAATGACAGTGTTGACGCGTATTCCTTGCGGGCCGAGCTCCGACGCCATGTTCCGGGCCATGGCGAGCAGCGCAGACTTGGCGGCCGCATAGGCGAACTGCGGGATCGCGGGCACCGGCTTGAGGGAGGCTTGCGAACCGATCAGCACGACCGAGCCACCGCTCTCGTTCGCCGCGAGTGCGGGTGTGACCGAGCGGACCACATTGACAGCACCGAGTGCGTTGACCTCCAGCACCGTTCGCAGACCTTCATCGTCGAGGTCAGCGAACGTCCCCATTGTTGCATCCATCGCTGCAACGCTGATCACCGCGTCGAGCCTGCCGAAGCGTTCCAAGCCGGTGCCGGCCGCTGACTTGAGCGACTCCAGATCCATCATGTCGGCACCGGCGACAAGTATCCGATCGCCTGAGGCGTCGAGTTCGGTCGCCGTTGCCTGCAGGCGCTCCACATTGCGGGCCACCGCAATCACGTTGGCGCCGTCGCGCAGAGCTGCAGCTGCGCACGACCTGCCGAGTCCCGGCCCTACCCCGACCACCATTACCGTCGAGCCTTGAAGAATCATCGTGTTGCCCCTTTACCAGAGTTGGTCGGTGTAGGCGTCGGTCCCCACGATGGTCGGCAGGAACGGCGCGGCGAAAACGACCTCGCCGAGTCCGCTCGCCGCAAGATCGTCGGCGTAGGCATGGAATCGGTCCCATACAGCGGTCGGTTCGTCGTCGAGGAAGAAGCACTGCAGCTGGCGGTCGGTGGGTCCTGGCGGCATGCCCAGATCCATCGGCGCATGGTCCGTGTCGCCGCTGCCGGAGTCCTGGTAGTGCCACGACACCATGCTCGCGACCGGAGAGTCTTCCATCAGCGCCGGCAGGGCCTCATCCTGGAGATGCGCCACCAACTGCTCCTCGCTCACACCCGCCGCAGGGTCGACCGCCACCACTCCGAGTCCCTTGTAGGGATGGTCCAAGGCCAGCTCGACCGGGACGGGGTCAGCGTCGCGATAGTGGTGACCAGGGCGTTCCAACAGAACTGTGTGGGCATGAACCCGGTTCGCAAAGCCCCGGCCGTTGCTGTAGAGCCACACCACCTGGTCCGCTCCCCAGGCAAAGTGTTCCGCGTGGCCTCCTTCGAGAACGTAGTAGATCGCCAGATAGGAACCAGCCTCAACTGGACTGGCTACCGGCGTGTCGCCGCGAGGGAAGCGCAGATCCTTCAGTTCTTTGGTGGCGACCCAACGCTTCCCCGCAAAAAGCTTCGGGCCGATCATGCAACCGGCATAGAAGTGGTCGCGTTCATACCAGCGGTTGTATTCGACTTCGTAGCCCTTCTCTGGGTCGACCATCGTGAACAACATGGAACCGACTCTGATCGGATAATCGTTCATCCCTGCTCCCTTGGTGTTGGGTGATTCTGGTGGTTCATCTCAAAGTCCCAGCAATCAGCTGTCAAAAACGACCCGGCCGATCCATTCGGCGATCAACGCGGGTTTGGAAACTCCCTCAATCTCGATGGTGATCACGCGGGTTGTGTTGATCGCCGCTCCCTTCAGCTCCACTCTGCTGATCACGCTGCCGGCTCGAACACGGCTCCCCGACATGACCGGATTCAAGAACCGCACCCGGTCACAGCCGTAGTTGATGCCCATCATCACACCGTCGAGCGGTGGGAGGTCCTGCTCAATGGAGCTGGTGAGATACGTCAGCATCGACAGCGTCAAGAATCCGTGGGCGATCGTTCCGCCGAAGACGGGCGCAGCACGCTCGGGATCGATGTGGATGAACTGATGGTCGATGGTGCAGTCGGCAAACTGGTTGATCTGTTCCTGGGTTATCTCGAACCAGTCGCCGTGGCCCTCATCGAAACCCTCTTTGGCTTTGAGAAGTTCGTAGGCTTTCGCTGCGTTGCTCATCGCGGTCTCCAAGGTTGGTTGTCCGGTTCGGCTGTTGTGATGGTCGCGACTCTAGAGCGAACCCGTGCCGAGCAACACTTCGAGCAGCGAACCCGATTCTCACACGGCCTGCTTATGATCAGGGGATGACTGCTCGTGACATCGCTCCGCCGACCGGCAAGCTCGGAGTGCTCACCCCCGGAATGGGCGCCGTGGCCTCCACCTTCACCGCCGGTGTGCTCGCCGCCCGCCAGAGCGGCGCCGCTCCCCTCGGCTCGGTCAGCCAGACGGCCCATATTCGCCTTGGAACCCGAGACGAGAACCGCAATCCCCTGATCCGCGAATTCGCGCCCCTGGCATCCCTCGACGACATCGTGTTCGGCGGCTGGGATCCGATCTCGGCCAATGCCCTCGAGGCGGCCCGAACATGCGGAGTCCTCGAAGAACGCGACCTGGCCCCCATCTCCGCGGAGATGGAGGGCATCATCGCCATGGACGCGGTGTTCGACCAGAAATGGGTCAGCCGCCTCGACGGAGCGCGCGTCAAAACCGAGGCCAACATGTGGGATCAGGCGATGGCACTCATGTCCGACATCGAGAACTTCCGCATCGAGAATGACTGCGAACGCTTGGTCATGGTGTGGTGCGGGTCAACCGAAGCGTTCCAAGAACCGAGCTCAGTACACGCCACGATCGAGTCGTTCGAGAACGGTCTCAAGAACAATGACGGCAACATCTCCCCCAGCCAAATCTACGTATACGCCGCGTTGCAGTCCGGTGTGCCCTTTGCCAACGGGGCCCCCAACCTGTCGACCGACCTGCCATGCATGATCGAGTTGTCCCATCGCAACCGCGTGCCCATCGCCGGCAAGGACTTCAAGACCGGTCAGACCCTCATGAAAACCCTGATCGCCCCTGGTCTCAAGGCTCGGATGCTGGGACTGCGGGGATGGTACTCCACCAACATTCTCGGCAACCGCGACGGTGAGGTGCTCGACGCCCCCGAGAATTTCAAGACCAAGGAGGAGTCGAAGTTGGGGGTGCTGCACACGATCCTGCAGCCCGAGACCTACCCGGAGCTCTACGGAAACGTCGACCATGTGGTCCGGATCAACTACTACCCGCCGCGCGGCGACAACAAGGAAGGCTGGGACGCCATCGACATCTTCGGATGGATGGGTTATCCGATGCAGATCAAGATCGACTTCCTGTGCCGCGACTCGATCCTCGCCGCCCCGATCGTGTTGGATCTGGCCCTGTTCATGGACCTCGCCGCACGGGCCGGTGAGTTCGGCGTGCAGGAATGGTTGAGCTTCTACCTCAAAGCGCCACAGGCCGCGGGGGACGTTCCCGCCGAACAGGACCTGTTCATTCAGCAGACCAAACTCAAGAACACTCTGCGGGAATGGATGGGCGAGCCCGCCGTCACCCACTCCGAAGCCGGCTAGTCGCCGGCTGCCAGGTCGATCTCCAGCACTCCCTCAGCCACCAGATCCTCGATCTCGGCGTCGTCGAGACCCAGCCATTCCGAAGCGACTTCGCGGGTGTGCTCGCCGAGCCCCGGAGCCGGGAAGATGTCGGGGCCGTCCATGGCTGAGGCATGGAATGCGGCGCCCTCGAAGATCATGTTGCCGATCGGCGGCTGATACATCCGGTGCAGGTAGCCGCGGGCCAGCAGGTGAGCATCGGTGGATTGCGAGCTCGCGGTGTGCATGACCCCCGCGGGAACTCCCCCGGCGAGACAGACATCGGCCACTTCCGCGTTGGACATGGCGCCGGTCCACTCAGAGATCTTCTCGTCAACGGCGGCTTCGTTGGCACGCCGGCCCTGCTCGTCGACGAGCTCTGGGCTCGTGGCCCAAGCCGGTGACCCCATCACCTCGACCAGTGATTGCCATTCGCTGTCGTCGCGCACGCAGATCGCAACCCAGTCATCGTCCCCGGCGCACCTGTACAGCCCCCAGGGCGAACCGTGGTCGGAATGATTGCCTCGGGGTTGAACTGAACCGGGGACCAGTGACTCCTTCGCCAGCAGATCACCGATCGTGGAGACCGCTTGCTCGACCTGGCAAACCTCGACGTGCGCCCCGCCGATTGCGCGGTCCAGCCGTTGGCCGAGGAGGTGGGCCATCACCGCCACAGCGCAGACTCGACCCGCGAGATGATCGGGGTAGATCGCCTGGTTGCCCGCTGGTTCGGGGTGGTCCTCATAGTTCCAAAGGTGAGCCAAACCGCCGGTCACCTGGGTATTGGGACCGTATCCGAACCAGTCGGCCCAGAGACCCCGCGATCCCATGAGCTGACTCGAGACCATCACCACATCGGGGTTCTCTGCGGCCATCACGTCGTAGTCGAGCCCCATGTTCTCCATTGTTCCGGTGGAATTGTTCTCGATGACCACATCGGCGCCGCAGGCCATCTGTCGCAACAGCTCGAGTCCTCGCTCGGTCTTGGCATTGACGCCGAGACTCCGTTTGGAGCGGTTCGACGAGGCGAACGACGGGGACATCTCCCCGCCGAGCACGGCCCGGATGAAGTCGATGTAGCTGCGACTCTCGATCTTGACCACATCGGCGCCGTACTCGCCGAACATCCGCCCGCATTCCACGCCGACCCCGCCATGCCCGAAGTCCATCACTCGCACGTCCCTCAGAGGCAGCGCCTTGCCTTCCGGGGGGTCAGCTTCTGACTGCTCCCACTCGTGGGCGATTCTGGCCAGTTTCTGGTCGCGGATCTCCGGACCCGTCCTGGACAACGAGGCGAACACATCCCGGGTGTGTTCGCCGACGATGGGAGGGCGGCCCGTCGGCCCGCAGCGCTCTCCGTCGATCTCGAACCAACCCGAGGGCAGTTTCATGGTCCGGCCATCGTCGATCGTCACGTCGTCGAAGGTCTTGCGGCTTTCGAAGTGCGGATTGACCAGCACATCGCCGGGTTTCAAGAACGGAGTGCAGACAATCCCCCGTGCCTGGGCCTGTTCAGACACTTCGGCCATGGTCATGGTCGAGAACAGTTCGGCGTACAGGGGGTTGAGCACCGCGTCTGCGATCATCAGACGTCCGATGAAGGTGTCGAGTTCGGGATCCTGGAGATAGTCGGGTTCGCCCAGCCAGGAGCGGATGGCATGCCACTGGCGCGGGCTCAGCACGATCAGCCGGACGAATCCGTCCGCGCACGGGATGATCGTGTAGACGACTCCCGGTCCAGCTCGCTGCTCTGACGACGGCTGGCCGGCGTCGGCTGAGCGGCTCCAGTTCGACAGCGACCAGTCCGTGATCTGGGCCACGCACTCGTTGACCGACGCGTCGATGACCTGGCCGGCGCCCGTGTTGTTGCGCTGCCAAAGAGCACACAGGATCGCGAATGCCGTGGTGAAAGAGGCGGTGTCGTCTGCGATGTTGCCCGGCGGGAGGATCGGGCCTCCCTCGTGGGTGCCTGCCTTGAAGGCCATCCCGCCGGTCGCTTCGAGAACCGCGTTGGGCACGTCGCGGCCGGCCCAGGGACCGGTTCGGCCATAGGCCGTGATGGAAGCCGCGATCAGGTGAGGGTTGTTTGCCGAGAGCCCGTCCGCGTCGAGTCGAGGGTCCACATGCGTTCCCGGCTCTGCGGAGTCGATCACCACATCGCTCGCATAAATGAGCCTATGGAGCGAATCGAGGTCGTCATCATCGGACATGTCGATCACCGCGCTGAGCTTGCCGCAGTTGCGGAAAGTCCAGAACAGCGAATGGTCACCGTCGATCGGCGCCATTGTGCGTGAGGGAGAACCGCCCGGGGGTTCGATTCGGACGACTTCGGCCCCGAGATCGCTCAGGATCCGACCGCAGAGTTCGCCGCGTTCAACGGTCAGGTCGACGACTTGAATCCCGGCAAGTGGACGAAGGACCACATTTCCCCCTTGAAGCTTCGGGTGCTGATCGTAGCCGTGACCCTCGCCGCAGACGCAATGCCACAGTGGGTCAGTGCCTGCACCGCAGTGGTGCCGATTCGATTACATTGACGCTTCTCCATCTTTTACAAATGGGATTGTTCGAGTTCCGTCACGTCTGGTACATTGGCCGTATTCTTCCCCGCCTGCCCTGGTTCCAGGGCATGGCGGGGCTACTTTTTTGTTCTCGTGCCTGGCGACCGCGTTGTTGTATTCATCGACTATCAGGATGTGTACCACCGCGCCCGCGCTTCGTTTTTCGAACGTGCCGATCCCCCGGCCCAGGTCGGCCACGTCCACCCGCTGAAAGTCGGCGAACTGCTCTGCGATCTGGGCCAAAGCAAGGATCCTGGAAGGGTGCTCACTGGTGTTCGGGTCTACCGAGCGGTTCCCGACATGCGAAGCGGCGGCGATCTGGAGCGGGCCACAAAAATCCAGATGGCCCGCTGGGCAAACGAAACAGGCGTCAAGGTGTGCGCACGGCCGATGGCCTACATGGAGACAGCACGACGGGGGACCGCGCGTTGGGTGGGCCGCGAAAAGGGCATCGACGTAGATCGGCCTCACCCAGTCGAGCGACTCGAATAGTGGATGCAACGATCTCGTCGACATCATTTGTTGAGATCGCTGATATCAATGCGCACCTCCACTCGGCTCCCGCCGCTCATAATACGACCGGCACGGAAGAACTCCAGTTGGAGCGGGCTAGATCAAGTTTCTATTGACCAAACTCGGTGGAGCCGCACCGGCGAAAGAGCGCGGTTCCCATCGAAACTGATTCGCTGCCAAAATCCATCATGTGCACCTCCCTTGCGGTTCCATCTAAACCATCTCAACGAAAGCACTTCGATCCAAAGAACAGCTCCAGGTCCACGGATCAACCGAGTTCGGTGCCGTAGATGCCTACGAAGCTGACCATCTCGCCGGGGTACCCACCCAAGTTGTGGGTCAATCCGAGGGTCCGGTCACTGGTCGGGATTCTGCGATCACCGGGGGCGGCGCCTCGCAGTTGCAGCCAGACCTCGTAGAGCATTCGCAGGCCCGACGCCCCCACCGGATGGCCGAAGGACTTGAGGCCGCCATCGGTGTTGACCGGTAGCCGCCCGTCCAGTGCGAAGGCGCCGCCGAGCACATCACGATAGGCCTCGCCCCGCTTGGAGAAACCGAGGTCTTCCATCAACACCAGTTCGGTCGGAGTGAAGCAGTCATGCACCTCAGCCATGGCGATCTCGGCCGCGGGGTCGACGACGTCGGCCTGTGCGTAGGCGTCGTCGGCCGCCCATTTCGACTCGTTGAGCGTGGTGTAGTCGTAGTCGGGATCAAGCGACCCTGCACCGGTTCCCGCGACAACCGAGAGCGCCTTGATGTACAGAGGGTCGTCGCAATATTTGTGGGCGTCTTCGGCTCGGCACATGATCGCACCAGCGGCCCCGTCGGCCACGCCCGCGCAGTCGAACACCGACAGGCGCCCGGCCACCGCCGCCATCTGGCAGATCTGTTCCGCCGACGTCTCGCGCCGGAACTGGGCCAGGGGGTTGCGGGCGCCGTTGTAGTGGTTCTTCTCGGCGATCTTGGCTACCGCGTACCGCAGATCGTCTTCATCGATTGAGTACTTGGCTGCGTAGGCGGGAAGTATCAGGCTGAACATCGCCGCCGCGGTGAGGGTCCGCTGCGTGCCGTCGGTCGGGATCGGGAAGGCGTTGAGCCCCTGATAGCCCCCGTCCTTCACTTTTTCGGCGCCCAAGGCCATCACCAGGTCATACGCTCCCGAGGCCACCGCGTAGGCGGCTTGGCGCATCGCCTCAGACCCGGTCGCGCAGTAGTTCTCAACACGGGTGATCGGCTTGCCGTGGATCTTGAGCGGACTGCCCATGGCCAAACCGGAGGCCGCAGACTGTGACGTTCCGAACCAGAAAGCGTCGATGTCGTCCTGGGTAACTCCCGCGGAGGCATAGGTCGCTTGAGCCCCGTCGATGATCAGGTCGTCGAGCGAGGAATCCCAGTGCTCGGCGAAGGGTGTGCAGCCCACGCCGATGATCGCCACCTGGTCCTTGATTCCGTGTGATCCCATCAATCCTCCCGTGGCGGGCCGGCGCTGGCTGCGCCGACGCTGCGAACGGGCCTTGCTTTCCAGAAGTAGTTGTGTATCTCGTCGCTGGTGTAGAGCCGTCTGAAGGTCGGTTCGACCCGCCCTCCCACCTCGACTTCGTCGGCGGACACGTCGGTGAGTTCCAGCGGTGCGCGTCCTCCCCCATCGAAATCGACCACGGCG
Source organism: Acidimicrobiaceae bacterium (assembly GCA_028819005.1). GTDB lineage: Bacteria > Actinomycetota > Acidimicrobiia > Acidimicrobiales > Aldehydirespiratoraceae > VXYK01. The sequence goes on along the minus strand of JAPPMP010000005.1, from coordinate 51,182 downwards.
AACACCACCGGGGGACTCGGCGAGTACACCAGTTTGTCGACCGTGAAACTGGCGATGGCGCCCTCGGTGTCGGCCATTGCCAGCGGTTCCATGTCGTCCACCGCACCGCCCTTCTCCGACACCCGCGCCGGCGGGAGATGAACCATCCGGCTGGAACGATCGCGGGTTCCCACGAAACCGAACTTCCACGTCTGTCGACGGTGGGCGGCACTCGCTGAAGGGCGATTAGGCGCCGGTCGGTTCGGGGGCTCAACCGCAACCATCTGCCGCCACGACAGATACTTGCCGTAGCTCACCGACCCACCCGCGGCTATCTGCGCCGAAACTGTCGAGGACACATGATGGTCGACAATCGCTTCGGTGGTTCGCAGCACCACGGCTTCCACACCGTCCGCAAGCACAACTAGCACGATTGCCTCGTCGGGGCCTGCACCCTCGAGCGCCGACGCGAGCATCAAGCCGCAATGAGCGGTGCCGGTATTGCCGACCGTGTCTGCCAAGTCGTCGACGATTCTCTCTGAAGGCACCCCCAACCGAGCCCGGTTGCGCTTCACGGCCCGGTTGTGCATTCCGGTCAATGCCAAGTGGTCAACGCCGTCGCTGCTGATGCCGGCGTCGGCCAAAGCCGCGGCGAACGCTTCCTGCATCAACGGCGCGTAGGCGACCTCGCCGAACCGCTCCTCCCAAACCCGCGAACGAGGCGCGCCGGGTATCCGCCAGCGTTCGAGAAGTTCATCGGTGGCCACGCCCGAACCGAGATACTCAGCGATCACCGTGCCCGCTGCATCGTCGCCGACTAGCAGCGCCGCGGCCCCATCGCCGCCCGCCGCTTCATCGCCCGAGGTGGCCATGCCGTCGCGAATGTCCGAGGACACCACCAGGGTAGTACCCGTGCCGGACAGCGCCGTACGCAGCGTTCCGATGCCTGAGCGAAGCGCGCCGCCCATGTCGAGCGCACCCGCCGACGGCGCCAGACGAAGCGCTGCGTGGATAGCGGTGGCATTGGTCTTCTCGAGGTATGCGGGCGTGGACGTGGCGAACCACAGCGAGTCCACATCGACGCCTGCCGCGTTGCGCAGAGCGTTGCGAGCTGCCTCCGCCCCCATGGTTGTGGTGTCCTCGTCGTAGGACGCCACCGAGCGCGTGCCCTGTCCTCCGCCTTTGCCGAACAGCGCCGCGATCTCTGATCGGTCAAGACGGTGATATGGAACGTGGACCCCGGCGGCGATGATGCCACGCATGCGCTCTCCTGTGGCTCTAACAGCCTCGCTCAGATGTGACAATGCGTCTCAGAGGTTACCCGTTGATGCCGCACACCCCAGCATTGGTTGCGGAGCCCCGCCACTAGCGGCTTGCACGAAGTTCGCTGATCCGGCGCCGGGCGATTTCAAGATCAGCCGGATTGGTGACTCCGACCCACGCCTCGTCGGTGGGGATCACCTTCACCTTCAGATCCGCGGACGACATGAGCTCATCGATCAGCGAGGGAAGCAGAAACTCCGCTTTTTCATCATTGCCGTGTTCACGCATGAACTTCTCGAACTCGGTTTCGAGATGGTCGAAGATCTGCTCGCCGAAAGCCCAGAAGTTCATGGACACAACCGCATCGGGGGCCAGCAGTCCGGGCGGGTCGGTTGCGGTGATCGAGCCGTCCCGGCGCCGGCCGATGCCATGGGTTTCAACGAGCGAGACCAGTTCGTCCGCTTCAACCGTGCAAATGCCCCGGCTGACCTCGCCGATCTCCGGGAGGGTTCGTTCCAGGCGAAACCCCCCGAGCAGTGCCTCGCCGGCCTCGAGCCCGCTGCTCTCGGCGACCACAGACTCATAGGTGGAACGGCCGTAGTAGTCATCGGCATTGCAGACAACGAACGTACCGCTCAACTCCGTGGCCGCAGCCAGCACCGCATGAGCCGTGCCCCAAGGTTTGGCTCGCTGAGGACCGTGCTCATCCTGGCGCACATAGCTGATTTCGAGTTCGCCGTGGCGGTCACCGATATGGCGCCGCACATCGTCTTCGATGTCGCTGCGCACGATCAACACGACCCTGCCCACCCCGGCCTCGACCGCGTCGCGGATCGCGAAGTCGATGAAGGCCTCACCGTCAGCGCCGACGGCTGCGAGCTGTTTGGCGCCGCCGAACCGCGAGCCGAGTCCCGCCGCCATCACGACCAGAGAGACCATGCCCGACACGATCAGATCATAGGTTGCCCGGCTCGAGATTCACGCTGTGCCCCGCAGCCTAGAGTTCTTGGGCCGGTGGCGACCGCGACGGAATCCGAACGCCGGCTCGAGATTCACGCTGTGCCCGCAGTCTAGAGATCTGGACCATGCGGTTCGAAGACAACCTTGATCGCCCCCGAGGAGCGGTCACGGGCCGCGGCGAACGCCTCAGACGCGGCGTCGAGGGGATAGCGGTGAGAGATCAAGGCATCGCCGACAGCCTTCATCAGCGTTCGGCTTTCGTCGACTTGGCCACGATCACCTGTTCACCAATCGATCAGGTCCCGCACGTGGTGCGTCTCGTTGATGGACCGAACCGACCGGACACCCACGAATGCGGCCCGCACCCGGGTGATGCTGCAATAGTCGACGATCATCGCCAGCGGGTCAGGGAATTTCATTATGGACCTGAGGTACACCATCGTCGTCATGCCATGGCAGAACACCGCGACCGTCTTGGAGCGGTTGGAGTCGATCACATGATTGAAACCACGCAGCACCCGTTCCTCAAAGGCCTCGAAACCGTCGCTGAAGAGGTTCTCGCGCATGCCACCTTCCAGGAATCTGGCGACGTCCTCGCCGTCGGCGTCCATCTCCTCCACCGGCACGTACGCCTTGCTCTTGTGGTCCGATTCTTTGAGATCGTCGATCAGTTCGATTTCGAGGTCGAGCAGTTCAGCCAACGGCATCGCCGTCTGGTGCGCACGCTTCATCGTCGACGCCACAATGTGGTCGATTCCTTCGCTCTTCAGGTATTCGGCGGTTCGCTCGGCCTGCTGGTGGCCGAGTCCTGACAACGGCGGATCAGCGGTCTCGTGTTCACCTTCAACCTCGTGACGTGTCGGGCGGGCATGTCGGACAATGATCAGATCCACGGACATGCACCCTACGGCGACACCCTCGACCAGCGAAACCCGAACCGACAATCCGGCCCCGCAATGCTCGGACGCACCCGGCCGCCTTCGGCAGCGACCGCTCGGGCCTATGGCCAACCCGCTCCAGGGACCTCGACGCGGACTGTCTCGATGCGGCCCTGACCTGTCCCGCCCACGAGATCCGGATGAGAATCGGGTGCCGTCACCAGGAATAAAGTCCGTCCGTCCTCTCCGCCCAACATGCAGGCGAAGCAGCTCTGTTCGGTTTCCACTCGATGGGTGATCTCACCTCCCTCGAGTACCCGCAGAGCCGCACAGCCGATCGCGTCAGCGAACCAGATCCCGTCCTCGGCGTCGTAGCAGCAACCATCGGGCGCGGTGCCGTGTACCTCGGCCCAGACCCTTCGGTTGGAGAGGCGCCCGGCTTCGCCGATGTCGAACGCTTGGAATTCTCCGCCGAAACTCTCGCCCACGATGAGGGTGCCCTGATCGGGAGTGATGACCGACCCGTTGGGGAATCTCAGATGGGCAGCCGCGGCCTCCACCGTGCCGTCGGGCTGCACCAGGGCCAGCGCGGCCGGAACGAGCTCCACCCCTGCATGGAGATCGGAGCCGAAATTGCCTACGTAGGCGCGGCCGCGGGCATCCACAACCATGTCGTTGCAGTGGAATGTCGCCACGCCGGACAGATCGGCATGCTCGTGCAAATCGGCGCCGTCATAGCGAAGCAGTCTCCGGTCCAGCATCGACACCAGCAGCAGATCGCCGTTTGGAAGCCAGCCCAACCCGGACGGCTGGCCCGGCGTCTCGAGCACGACCTCGACCGAACCGTCCAGCGAGACCGCCTTCACCGCGTGCTGGTAGAAGTCCGAGAACCACAAGCGGCCGTCGTGCCAGCGCGGCCCCTCACCGAAGTCGATTCCCCCAACCAACGTTTCCGGACGCTCAAGCAATTCCATCCCCGAACCATAGCCCCCTGGGTGTTCGGCTATGAGCACGGCGCGCAGGGGATGCGCCGACATGATCGACATAGCCCCCTGGGTGTTCGGCTATGAGCACGGCGCGTACCGGGAGTGCTGGCCGCTCCACCATAGCCCCCTGGGTGTTCGGCTATGAGGCCGAGCGAATAGGCGAGACGATGCGGTCCATACGGTGCGAGGCCGTGGCCCGAGCGGCCCGTGAGCGCAGCGGACAAGAGCGGGAATGAAACGGCTGCAACAGCGGGACTTTCGCTTTTCGCGGACGTTCCAATGGACCGGGATCTGGTCTCAGGCAGTGGCCTCGGACAACGGGCCTCAGACGACCGGAGACACGCCCAGGCCGGGGGTTTGGGGGAGGTGCAGTCTCCCCCGTTTGAGCGTGATCCGGGGGCCTACGTCATCGACGAGCAGGGTTGAGGTGGCCAGACCGTGAACTTCCAGCGGCAGGGCGGCCACGGCGAGATGGGCCGCGTGGGCCACTCCCACCGCACTGTCGATCATCGTGGTCACAACTGCGGTGGCGCCGAAGTCCTCTGCGAGAGCTGTCGCTGCCATGGCGAAATCGGAACCTCCCAGGGCCTGAGGCTTCACGATCACCACCTTGATCGTGTTCGTCCGAAGCGCAGCGGCGATCTCGCCGAGGTTGCCGGCCGATTCGTCGACCGCCACCGGCGCCACACCTGAAGCACCGACCGCGGCGATCTGCTCGATGCCGGTGGTTGGTTCTTCGCAGAAGGCCACGTTGAAGTCGGCCATCTCCCGCAGCGTGCTGACGGCGGTGTCGACGTCCCAGCCGCCATTGGCGTCGAGCCGCAGATCAACATCGTCGCCGATCGCTGACCGCGCCGCCGACACACGGGCGACGTCAGTCTGCGGGTCCGCGGCCGCAACCTTCAGCTTGATAGCCGAGATCCCCCCCCCAACCAGATCTTCGGCCGCTGCAGCAACCCCGGAGGGTTCACCGTCTGAGATCAACCCGTTGACCGACACCGAACGAAGCAACTTAGCCTTGGGCGCAGCAGCGAACTGATTGCTGAGAAGGGAGGCGACAGTCACGCCGTCGCCTTTGGCAGCGAGATCGAGGAGCGCTCCCAACACAGCCGCGCGGACGCAGGGCCGAGCCTCGAGTTCCTTGAGGGTCTCAGCCACGCGGGGATCGTCGACTCCTTCGAGTCGGCCCAGCCGACCGGCAACGAACCCCAGAGCCTTCCTGCAGTCGCCCAGGGACTCTCGCGACCAGCCGGGTAGCGGGGCAGCTTCGCCCCAGCCGGTGTGGAACCCGTCGCTCATCGAGAACAGCACACCGTTGCGGTGGGTGACCTCTCCGTGCGCTGTCTTCAACGGCGACGCCAGCTTCAGCCGGTAGTCGCGCAGTTCGCTGGTCAAGCCCATGGTCAGCCTGAGTCCATCTGTCGGCGGACGATGGCTGCAACCGCGTCGGGTTGCTCCAGGTGCGCTGCGTGGCCTGCGCCGTGGATCACGCTCACATCGGCCCGGGGCATTCGGGCGGCCATCTCGATTGCAATCTGGGTGAACTTCGGATCTTCGGCACCGGTGACGAACACCGTGGGAACAGCGCATGAGCTGAGGTCGTCGTGCAGCGGCGCCATCGATCCGGTGCCGGCTGCCCTCAGGCTTCGCGTCAGCCCCTCCACCCGATTGCGCAACCGCTGCGCGCGCGAAGCTGCCATGAAGTCCTCTCCGAGGCGTGCCTGCGTGGCAAAGAGCGGGTTAGCCATCCATTCGTCGACGAACCGCTCAAGACCGTCGCGCTCGATACTGGCCGCCAACGCCTCGTCGGACTGTCGGCGGGCATGCCGTTCAGCTTCTGTGGCCAGACCTGCCGAAGCGCCGATGAGCGTGAGCGAGCGCAGCAGTTCCGGACGTCGACAAGCCAGCGTCAACGCCACCCGGCCGCCCATCGAATAGCCGACGAGATGAAACGCGCCGCTCCCGGACGCCTCGCCGACCGCGGCAACTTGTGCGGCCATCGCTTCTACGGAACAGTCCCCCACGCTTGGAGGCGAACAACTGCGACCATGACCGACCAGGTCGGGAACAACCACCTCAGCGTCAGCCTCCAGCCGCTCAGTCAAGCCTGCCATCGTGGTGCCGTCACCGGTGAAGCCGTGCAGGAGAACCACAGTCGGTCCACTCCCCCGCCGCTCGACATGAAGGTCCAACCCGGCAGAAACCGTCACTGTGCCTGCGGAATGAGCGTCCATGCCCCGACAATGCTCAGGAGACGGCAACTTCGACCGCTTCAGCGATGGCTCGGTGTTGGGCGAGGTCGGCGTCGGGATCCACCGGGACCAGTAAAACGTCCACACCGGGCGTGGAATGCTCGCAGCTTGAGCGCAGCGCTTCGGCCAGTTCCGAAGCTGAGGCCACCTCCTTGATGCGGACTCCGCCGACGCCGCTGAAGTCAGCCAGATCGAGTCCGTGGGGAGTCCGAAAGAGCGTCTCGAAGTCCACCTCGTCGCCGCAAGACGCAATCGGAAGCGACGCGAAGATGCCTCCTCCGTTGTTGTCGACGCACACGACTGTCAGGTGCAGGCCGCAGCGAGCCGCCCCGAAGAGGGCGCCGAGGTCGTGCAGCAGGGCGAGATCACCGATGTAAAGCACCACGGGACCGTCGTGCTGCGACGCCAGGCCCAGCGCAGTCGAGGTGATGCCGTCGATGCCGCCGGCGCCGCGGTTGCCGACGAAATCAATGCGGGGGCCCTCTGTCGGGACGAACGAGTCGAGCTCGCGTACCGGCATCGAGTTGGACGCCATCACGAGAGTCCCGGCGGGAACCGTCTCGGACAGAACCGAGGTGACGAGCGCGCTGAGCAACGGACCTTGCCCGATCTCGTTGCGGATCGCTTGAGCGGCGATGAGATCAAGTTCCTTCCAACGGTCGCGCCAAGTCGACTCTCGCCGCACCGAGCCCGCAAGCGCCCTCAGCACTGCCGCCGGGTCGGCCGCAACATGACGCGTGGCCATGAACGAGGGGTCGTTCCAGCGGTTCGCAGGGTCGATCAGGAGCACATGGGTGGGTCGGCAAGCTTCAAGCCACAGCCTCAGGGGTTTCGTGGTCGGGGTTCCTCCAAGCCGAATCACCACATCCGGGCGAAGTTCCTCGGCAACGGCGGCGTGGCGAAGGATGTGGTCTGCGTTGGCGATCACGGTCCCGACCGAATCGTCGCCGGCACGGCGGGCGCCTGCGATCGGCTCACCGATTACGGGCCATGCGGTGGCAGCGCTCAGCTTCAACGCTGCGGTGACGACCTCATTCTGCGCTTTGATTCCTCTGCCGGCATCGGGACCCACGATGATCACACCCCGTTCGTACGATGCCAGAGCGGTGCTGTCGCCGGCTGCGATGCTGTCGCCGGGCATAGCCGGAACCCCGACGGCGTGACCGCCGGCTGCGATGCTGTCGCCGGGCATAGCCGGAACCCCGACGGCGTGACCGCC